>CAMYLA010000010.1 GCA_947259095.1 uncultured Acidimicrobiaceae bacterium
CTGCTGCTGCTGCGCCAGTTGGCCGGCCCGGCGGCGGCCAATCGGGCCGCCACGCGACTCGGCATCCGCTGAGAGGAATCGATCGCTCCGGCGGCCTGAGGCCACTACCTCATACCCCGCCAACTACCCTGGCGGCGTGACTTTTCCCCAGCGTCGGCTCCGTCGTCTCCGTACCACCTCGGCCATGCGCCGTCTGGTGGCCGAGACCAGGCTCTCGATCGACGATCTGGTGGCGCCCCTCTTCGTCAGGGAGGGAATCGACGCCCCGGTCCCGATCGAGTCGTTGCCAGGGGTGGTGCAACACAGCCAGGACTCCCTGAGGGCCGAGGTTGCCGGGCTCGTCGAGCTCGGCATCCCGGCCCTCATCCTGTTCGGCATCCCCCTCAGCAAGGATGCCGAGGGCTCCGAGGCCTGGAATCCCGATGGCGTTGTCCAGGTGGCATTGCGGAACCTCCGCCAGGAGTTCGGCGACGCCATCGTGTTGATGTCGGACCTGTGCGTCGACGAGTACACCGACCACGGCCACTGTGGGATCGTCGACGAAGACGGTCGGGTCGACAACGACGCCACGCTGGAGCTCTACGCCGACGCCGCGGTGGCCCAGGCCGAGGCCGGGTCCGATATCGTTGCCCCGTCGGGGATGATGGACGGCCAGGTGATGGCCATTCGAGACGCCCTCGACGAGGCCGAGTTCGACACCACCTCGATCCTGGCCTACTCGGCCAAGTACGCCAGCTCGTTCTACGGCCCGTTTCGGGATGCGGTGGATGTCACCATCGCCGACGGCGGCGATCGTAAGGGATACCAGCAGGATTGGCGCAACGGTCGTGAGGCCCTGGAGGAGATCCGGTTCGACCTGTCCGAAGGGGCCGACATGGTCATGGTCAAGCCGGCGCTGGCCTACCTCGACATCATCACCAGGGCCAGGATGGAGGTCGACGTGCCGCTGGCCGGCTATCACGTGAGCGGCGAATACGCCATGCTCAAAGCGGCGGCCCAAAACGGCTGGATCGACGGTGACGCTGCGGCCCTGGAAACCCTCACCGCCATCAAACGGGCCGGGGCCGACTTCATCCTCACCTACCTGGCGGCCGAGGTGGCCGAGGCGCTCGGTCGGTGACCGCCGGGGGCATCGATCGCCGATGCCGGCCCCCGATTGGGCGCGGTGGGGTCGGTCACCGCTACAACTGACGGATGCGCCGGCGCCTCGATGCCGCAGAGCTCGCCGACGCCGCCGCCACGGCCGCGCTGGTCATCGTGCTCCTCACCGCCGGGCGCCTGCTGGCGGCCGGGACCCTGTTCCAGGTGCTGGGCACCGTGGTGTTCGCAGTGCTGGCCGCCCGCCGCCGGGTCCGGGCGGTGGCCGTGGCCACGGTGGCGACGATGACGATGGCGGTCCTGCTGGGTGGGATCGGGCCGATCACCCAGGCCTTCGTGGCCGGCCTGTTCGGGGCTTGCGGCGGTGTGGCGCTGCGGCGCCGATCTGGGACGGTGGGCGCCGTGGGGCTGACGGTGGCCATCGGTTGGCCGGTTGTGAGTGCGGTGACCCTGGGGTTTCTGGCCGTGTTCGCCGACGCCCGCCGGCTCAGCTTCGAGAACGGCCGCAACCAGTGGCTCGGATCGGCCAGGCTGCTGGAATGGGTCGGAGCCGATGGCATCGCCGCGTCCGGGACCGATTTCGTGGACTGGTCGATCGCGCACTGGTGGCTGATGGTGCCGCTCCTGCAGCTTGGCGTCTCGGTCGGCTACGCGCTGCTGGTGCGCCGCCTCGGTGGCGCGGTGCTGCGCCGGGTCGACGATGCGCTGGGGCCGGCCTGGCATCCTCCCAACGTGCTGGTCGGCGACGCCGCCCCGCTCCCGCTGGCCTTCGCCGCGGGGGTGGAGCGGGGCAACGGCGACGGTGCCGGCCGGGCGCTCGACATCGAGGGGCGCATCGGGCCTGGCGACCGGGTGGCGTTGCTGGGGTCGAACGGCTCGGGCAAGACCACACTCATCGAGTCGATGGCCGGCCTTGCCGGGGCGGCCGACATCGCTCGGTGCGGTCCACCCGGTCTCGGGGTGATCGGCGGGACCGCCCTGATCGGCCAGGCGCCGGAGACCCAGGTGGTGGGACTGCGGGTGATCGACGACCTGCGTTGGGGATTGGACGGCGCCGACCCGGCAACGCTGCAGCGGCATCTCGATTCGGTGGGGCTTGGCGGACGGGACGAGCAGCCGACCAGCCAGCTCTCCGGCGGAGAGCTGCAGCGCCTGGCCATCGCCGCCGCCATGGCCCGTCATCCCCGCCTGCTGTTGTCAGACGAGTCGACCGCCATGCTCGACCCGAGTGGTCGGGTGGCGGTGCTCGACCTCCTGGCCGGCATCGATCCCGAGACGGCGCTGGTCCACTCGACCCACCACGTCGACGAGGTCGACCGCCTGGAACGATCCGTCCGGCTGACCGGCGAGGTCGCAGGCTCGCGCACCTGGAGCGCACGGCCGAGCTCGACGACGGAGCGGCTGCTGGCGGTCCGCGAGGTCGGCTTCGTCCACGATCTGGGCTCCCCCTGGGCCCAGCGGGCCCTGGCGGGCGTCTCCTTCGAGTTGCATCGGGGCGGATTGGGGGTGGTCCGGGGGGTGAACGGCAGTGGCAAGACCACGCTGGTGCGGCTGCTGGCCGGCCTGCAACGACCGACCGAGGGTGAGATCCTGCTTGGCGATGCAGCTCTTGGCGGGCCGACCCCCCGCATCGGGGTGGCCTTCCAGCACGCCCGCCTCCAGCTGCTGCGGCCCACCGTCGCCGCCGAGGTCCGCTCGTCGGCCGGCACCGACGCCCCGGAGGTCATCGCCGGCGCCCTCACGCTGGCCGGACTCGACCCCGAGGTGGACGGCAGGAAACGCGTTGCCGAGCTCAGCGGCGGCCAGCAGCGCCGTCTGCTGCTGGCCGGGCTGGCAGCCCGGCGTTGCGACGTCGTGATTCTCGACGAGCCGCTGGCCGGCCTGGATCAGTCCGGTCGGGGTCGGCTCACGGCGATGGTGGACGGCTTCCTGCGCCAGGGCCGCGGCGTGGTCGTCGTCTCCCACGATCCGGCCTGGGCCCTCGATCGGGCCGACGTCTTGATCGATCTCGATCCACCGGAACGGGGCTCGCCGTGAGGACCCTGCAGTTGCGGCATCTCGATGTCGCCTCGCCGGTCCATCGCATGGGGGCCGAAGCCAAGATCGTCGGCCTGGCCTGCCTCAGCACCGCCGTGGCCTTCAACCCGGCCTGGCCGGCCCTGGCCATCGGCTGGGGGTTCGCAGCCGTGGTCTTCCTGGCCGCTCGGCTCCCGATCGCGGTGCTGGCCCCGCCAAATCGGGCCGTGCTGGTGCCGCTCGGCATTGCCGCCGTGCTCTCGCTGCTCTCCGGTGGGGATCCCCGGATCGCCGGCCTCGAGCTCGGTGGCATGGTGGAGTTCGCCCAGTTCGTGGTCTTCGGATTTCTCCTCATCGCCCTCGCCGCGCTGTTGGCCTGGACGACATCACTCACCGACGTGGCACTCGGCCTCGGCCGATTGCTCGGCCCGCTGCGTCACCTTCGGTTGCCGGCCGACGAGGTGGCAACCGCAGTGGTCCTGGCCGTGCGGGCACTCCCGACCGTACGGGCCGAGTTCGCCACCGTGGCCGATGCCCGCCGCACCCGTCCGGTCGCCCCGAACGGGGCCGGGGGGCGACGGGGCAACGCCACGCTCAACGATGCCATCGACTTCGGCGCCGCGGTGGTCGTCGGCACCCACCGCCGGGCCCACGATCTCGGTCGGGCCATGGTGGCCCGCAACTCCACCAGGGCCCCGGCGTCTGACCGGCCGCCCGTCCATCTTCGCGACGTCGTCGGGGTTCTGCTTGCCATCGCCGTCGGGGCGGTGATCCTCCGGCTGGGGTGAGCGGCGCCGCCGCCGGCCCGGATCGGCGCTCAGGCTCGGCGGTCAGCGGACGGGTCGATCGCCCTTCACGGTGAACCGGTAGCCGCGGCGGGTGTGGGGGTGGTAGTCGTACACCGCATTGTGCATGACGGCCCGGTTGTCCCACATGGCCATCGAGTTTGGCTGCCACTGGAATCGAACCTGGAACGCCGGGTGCTCACAATGGGCGAACAGGAAGTCGAGGGTGGCCCGGCTCTCGGCCTTCGACATGCCTTCGATCGACATCGTGAAACCCTGGTTCACGAACAGGGCCTTGCGGCCGGTTTCGGGGTGGGTCCGGACCACCGGGTGCACGTTCTCGGGGTGCTCGGCGATGTTCAGGCCGAACTCGCCACCATGGCGGGCCGCGGTGCTGTGGCGGGCGTCGAGGGGATCGATGAACCGCTTCCAGTGATCCGACAGGGCATCGTAGGCGGCGTACATGCTGCAGAAGAGGGTGTCGCCACCGCACGGCGGCACCTCGACCAGCCGGAGGATCGAGGCGCTCGGCGGCTCGGCGTCGGCGCTGACATCGGTGTGCCAACCCTCGCCGGCGGCCTTGCGGGTCTCGGCGGTGGTCCGTATGGCCAGCGCTTCGGGGTAGCCGTCCGGGCCGGGGATCGTGGGGTGGGTGTAGAGCTCACCGAAGTTCCGGGCGAACTCCCGGTGCTGTTCGAGATCGATGTCCTGGTCCCGGAAGAACAGCACTTGGTGGTCAAGCCACGCCGCCCGCAGATCGGCAACCAACCCATCGGGCAACGGCTGGGACAGGTCAACGCCCGACACCGTGGCGCCGATGTGGGGGGTGACGGGGGTGAGCTCCAGGGTCGAGGTGGCGGCCATGGCCAAAACCCTAAGCCCCCGGCGCCGAGGACGACAGTCCGAGGGCGACGCGGTCGAGGGCGACGCGGCCGAGGATGGTCAGGGCCGAGCCCGGTGCTCGGCGGCCAGGGTGTCACCCAACCGCAGGGCCAGGGCGACGATGGTCAGCGTCGGGTTGACATAGCCCCCGACCGGGAACACCGAACTGCCGACAACGTACAGGTTCGGGCAGGTGTGGACCCGGCAATCGGCGTCGACAACGCCGTCCGACGGGCTGACGCTCATCCGGGTGGTCCCGAGATGGTGGGCGATGCTGGTCGGGGTCAGCAGTTCGTCGAGGTTTCCGGCCCTGGGACGGTAGCTTCCGATGTCGGCCTTCTCGACCCGTTCGGCGATCAGTTGCTGGAAGGCGAGCACCGAGGCCCGGGTCTGGTCGCCGAGCAGCCAGTGAACCCTGGGGATCGGGGTGCCGAACCGGTCGACCGCATCGGAGAGCGTGACCCGGCTGTCTCGCAGCGGGGTCTGCTCGCACTGGAGGACGACCTCCAGCTCGCTGAAGCCGAGCCCGGTCGGATCCTGCGACCAGCCACCACGGCCGAAGCCCGGCAGCAGCGACTGCTTCTTGACCAGCATCATGTTCAACGCCCAGGGCAGCCCCCGGATCCCCGGCGGGATCTTCCGCAGTGCCCGGGCCAGTTCGCCGGGGTTCGAGCCGTAGTACTTGGGATTGGCACGCAGGTACTTCATGTTGTCGACCGACTCGACGATGGCCCGAGCCGGGCGGGGAAAGAGGGCGGCGGCGATCTCCACCGACCGGTTCGCCTCACACCATGGCTTGGCGGTGACGACGTGGCCGTGCCTCAGGCCCCCGTCGTGGTCGACGAGGTCGAAGAAGGTGAAGTCACGTAGGCTCTCGGGATCTTCCGGCAGGATGTCGCCGATCGAGTAGAGCGGGTGATCCATGAAGTAGCGGCCGACGTTGTCGTTCTCGTTGCCGACACCGCCCCGTTCCCGCTCCGAGGCCAGCAACAGCCGGGCGTTCTCGATCCCACCGCCGGCCAAGACCACGGTGTCGGCCCGCAGCTCGTGTGACCGGCCGTTTTCGTCGGCGTAGGTCAGCCCGGTGATCGGCTTTGACGACGATTCCTGGTGGAGTCGGGTCACGTTGGCCCCCTCGACGACCCGGATCCGGGGGTCGGTCTGCACCGTGGCCTTGATCTGGACCAGGAGCCGGTCGCGGGGGCCGAACCGGAACCCCCGGGGGTTCACCACATCGTCGCCGAGCCACTCGATCTGCCCGGCGTCGTCTCCGGCCTCGTCGTAGTCGAAGTCGCCCTGACCCAGCAGCTCATGGGCCTGGCGATTCCACCGGTCCAGTTCGGCGCCGTCGATCGGCCAACCAGACCCGTCGATCCAGGGGCGGTCACCAAGGGCCTGATCGGTCAGGGTTCCGTAGCGGACACCGAACGTCCAGTCTCCGTCATGTTGTCCGAGTTTCACCGACCACTGATTGGCGTTGCCGCCGAGCTGGCGAAACCGGGTGCCGACCGGGTCCAGGGCGTGAATCGGGTCGCCGGTCACCTCGGCCCGATTCAGGTCGGCCGCCTGCTTTTCCGGCGGACCGCTCTCGAGCACCACCACATCCAGGCGGTGCTCGGCCAGCCGTTGGGCCAGGGCGAGGCCCGCCGGCCCGCCACCGACGATGCAGACCTCGGTGCTGGTCGTTGAGGGGTTTGGATCTGCGCTCGTCATTGGGGCTTCTCTCCGGAGATCTCGATCAGGACGCTCGGCGGCCCGGCGCCGGTTCCCTCACACGGCGGCGGTCCGCGGTTGGCGGACAACTGGCCGCCAGCGGCGGCAAGGATGATGTTCAGCCAACAATAACGTGGCCGTTCCCGATGGCGGTCAATGGTGTCAGGCATTGTCGACGGATTGCCATCAGCCTCGGTAGCGCCGAACTCTTCGAGCCCGTTACGATCCGGTTGCCCGCCCGGTTCTTCAGCTCGCTTCGAGCGATGATGACGGCACCGCCACCCGGCTGAACGGTCAGGAACCAATAAGTGATGAATCGCACTGCTGGCGCGACGAGGAACGGCCACAAGGCCGTCGAAGACGTCGACGAATCGGGGAAGCTGGGAACGCTTGGCGGGGTCTTCACCCCCAGCGTGCTGACGATCCTGGGACTGGTCCTGTTCCTTCGCCTCGGCTACGTGACCGGGAACGTCGGTCTGATCAAGATGTTGATCATCCTGGGACTGGCGACCACCGTCTCGCTTCTCACCACGATTTCCCTTGCCGCCATCGCCACCAACCTCAAGGTCGGCGGTGGCGGCGTCTACTTCCTCATATCGAGAACCCTCGGCCCGGCCTTCGGCGGGGCCATCGGACTGGTGCTGTACCTGGCCATGGCGGTGTCGGTGGCCTTCTACGCCATCGGCCTCGGGGAGGCGGTGTCGTCGGTCATCGAAACCGACAACGCCAATGCGCCCAGACTGATCGCCGCGGTCACGATCGTGGCCTTGCTTGGGTTGACGTTGCTCGGCGCCGATGTGGCAACCCGGCTCCAGTACGTGGTCCTGGCCTGCCTGATCGTGGCCATCGGGGCCTATTTTGTGGGGGCGGTCGGCGTGATCGACTTCGACCGACTCTCGGGCAACATCTCGGCGCCGCCCGGCGGTGAGTCGTTCTGGATCAGCTTCGCCATCTTCTTCCCCGCCATCACCGGGTTCACCCAGGGTGTCGCCATGTCAGGGGACCTGAAGACGCCGTCACGCAGCATCAGCATCGGGACCTTCGGCGCCATCGGCGTGTCGACGCTGATCTACCTGCTGGTCATCTTCACCTTCGTCCTGGCCGTCCCCCTCGACGAACTGCGGACCGACACCGCCATCATGCGTCGGCTGGCCCCGGCGCCGTGGCTCATCGATCTCGGTGTGATCGCCGCCACCCTGTCGTCGGCCATCGCCTCGATGATGGGCGCGCCCCGGACCCTGCAAAAGCTGGCCGCCGATCGCCTGATCGCACCGTTGCGGCCGTTCGCCATCGGATCGGGGCCCGCCAACAACCCCCGCCGAGGGGTGGCGCTCACCGCCGCCATCGCCCTGGTCACCGTGGCCCTGGGAGACCTCGACGTCGTCGCCCCGGTCATCTCGATGTTCTTCCTCGCCAGCTACGGCATGATCAACTACGCCACCTACTCCGAGGCCAGGGCCGCCAGCACGTCGTTCCGGCCCCGGTTCCGGTACTTCGACTGGCGGCTCAGCCTGCTCGGCACCCTGGCCTGCGTCGGGGTGATCCTGGCCATCGACCCCCTGGCCGGGGCGCTGGCCGGCGCCGCCGTCTTCGGGCTCTACCGGTACCTGCGGCGCTCGGTCCAACAGGCCCGGTGGGCCGACAGCACCCGCGGCTTCCACACCTCTGAGGTCCGCAGCCACCTCAAGCAGATGGCGGCCTTCGACGACGCCAGCCGGGACTGGCGGCCATGCACGGTGGCGTTTGTCCCCCGGGACCCGCAACGCCGCAGTGCCCTGACCACCGTCGCCACCTGGTTCGAGGGCGGAGCCGGCTTCACCACGGCGGCCAGGATCATCGTGGGCCGTGGTGCCTTCGTCCGCAAGCAGGCGGCCCGGGTCGATCTCGAGCTGCAGCGGGAGCTGGATGCCGACGGAGACCGGGCCTACGGCAGGGTGCTGGTGGCCGAGAACATCGAGTCCGGGGTGGCGGCCATGCTCCAGGGGCACGGGATCGGGGCCCTGCGGGCCAACCTGGCACTGTTCAGCTGGTACGACCTCACCGACCCCGAACGATCGAATCCCACCACCACCTCGACCATGGTCCGGACCGGTATCAGGTTCAACTGCAACGTCGGCATCGTCCACGCCCCCCAGCCGGCCTGGGAGGCGCTGGACCAGGGGAGCCGGCAGGTGATCTCGGTGTGGTGGTCGGACCGTCGGACCGGGCAACTGCTCACCATCCTGGCCTGGATGTGCACCAGAACCCCGATGTGGAAGAAGGCGACCATCGAGGTCTGGGTGGCCGCCGACGGTGGCGACGGGGTGGACACCGTCACCGAACTCCTGGACGACGGCCGGATCCGGGCCGCGGTTCGAGGGGTGGCCGGCAACGACGACTTCGTGGCCAAGATGTCCGGGGCGAGCCTGGCACTGGCCCCGGTGCGGATCAGGCACGGCCAGGCGCTCGGTCCCGGGGACGTGCCGATCGATCAGCTGGTGGAGGATTTGGGGGTCGTCGTCTTCGCCCACGCCTCGTCGGTGGTCGAACTGGACGCCCAACCCGACGAGGGCGGGACGGCGGTGCTGGCCGACGCCCACGACCGGGCAACGGAGCTGACCGAACGGGCCCGGGAGCTGAGTGTGCGGGCGGGGCAGCTGATGGTCGAAGCCGAACTGGCCAAGATGGAGGTCGGCTACGACCCGGGTGCGGGCGATCAGCCGCCGGTGGGGATCGAGGAGGCGGCGGTGGCGGCGCACCGGACCTACATCGACGCCCGGGCCAGAGCCGAAGAAGCGTGGCGGGTGGTCCGTGAGCTCGACCCGACCGCATCGAGCGAGAAGCTCGACCCCGAGCTGTGGGTCGGCGCCAACGGCGACCAGCTCTCCCACCTGGCCAGGACCAAGGCCGACCGGCAGTCAACCAGCTGAGGCCGCCGCCCGGATCGACACCCGATCGACCTCAGCCACCCCGATCGATGCTCGACCGACCGAAGCGGTGCTTCTGGCGCAGCGCCGGTGTCTCCAGCAGCCGCCAGGAGATGGTGGCGGCCAGGATCGAGAGGCCGATGCCGATGAAGACCTGGAGCAGCACCGGGAGGCCACCGGCCTCACGTGAGGTGGCCCACAGCACCGGTTCGTGCCAGAGGTAGAGGGCGTAGGACACCTTGCCCAACAGCCGGAGCGGCCCGAAGTTCAGCCAGGCTGACCCGGCCCACCGGCCATCGAGGCAACCGACCACCACCAGACCGGTGGCCGCGGCCACCACGGTGAAGCCGCCGTTGTAGAGCACCGAGCTCTGTGGCGTTGCCACGATCATGGCGATGGCGACCACCGCGGCGCCGAGCCAGGCCAGCCCGATCGGCCGGCTCGGGAGCTTGCCGTGGAACCAGAGCACCGCCACCAGTGCACCGACGAGCAGCTGATCGATCCGAGCGTCGGTTCTGATGTAGACCAGCACCCAGTCATCGGCGCGGGACCACAGCACCATCCGCCACAACATCGAGGCCACGATCGCCATCGCGATCAGCGACGCCGCGACCTCGAATCGCTTGCGCCTCACGAACAGCAGCACGACGGTCGGCCACACCAGGTAGAACTGTTCCTCGACGGCCAACGACCACAGGTGGCCGAGCCCCGGCACGTTGGTGCCATCGACGATACGCCACCAGTTGGAAACGAATCCCAGCGCCGCCACCACCGCCGCGATCTCTTCCCGGCCGAGCACACCGGCGTAGGCGGCGTAGAGGAGGTAGGCCCCGAGCATGCCGAGCAGCGCCGGGAACAGACGGACGGTTCGTCGCCAGTAGAAGCCCCGGAGGGAGATCGAGTCGTGTCGCCGGTCCTCGATCAACAGCAGGGCGGTGATGAGGAAGCCGCTCACCACGAAGAACACGTCGACGCCGAGAAAACCGCCCCGAGGGGTGGGGAAGGTGTCCTGGATGATGTAGAACCGGGTGTGGTAGATGAGCACCGTGGCGATGGCGATGCCTCGGATCCCGTCCAACGCTGCGATGTGGGGTAGCGAGTCCCGAACACTGGTCCGCCGGGCGGTGTCCGGTACCGCAAGTTTGATGTTGTCGGCGTCCATCGCCGCCATCTTGTCCCCGATCAGCTCGCCGCCACGTTCCGAACTCTACGGGGCCGCCATCGGACCACATGGATCGACAGTAGGTTTTTGGTCACACCCTCTCCCGTTCGGTGGCCGGGGCGTCGGCCGGCCCGGTGAGGCGATCCCAGAGCCGGCGGGCGATCACCACGTTCTGGATCTCGGTCGTGCCGTCGATGTAGCCGGTCAGCTTGGCCGCAGCCAGGTGGCGGGGCAGCGGATTGGCGACCTGGCCCGCCTGGTCCGACCGGCCGCCGGCCTGATCAGCAGGGGCCGGGAACCGGCGGCGGTAGCCGGCCGCTCCCATGACCTGCATACAGTCGGCGATCCGCTCCTGGGCCGTGCGGGCGGCGAACTTCTTGGCGTGGGCCGCCATGATCGTTGCATCCTCACCGTCCTGCAGTTGTCTGGCTGCCCGGTAGGTCAGCAGCCTCGTCGCCTCCAGATCGGTGGCCACGTCGGCCAGCATCCACTGCACTCCCTGCTTGTCGGCAACGGCCGAGCCGAACACCGGGCGGTTGGCGGTGTAGTCGAGGGCCACCTCCAGCGACCGGCGGAGGATGCCACAACACATCGCCCCCACCAGTACCCGGGCCAGGTCGATGCCGATCATGGCTGCGGCGAAGGCCTGCCCGACCGGGATCAGCGTGGCGGCGGCCGGGACCCGCACATCGTCGAATCGGAAACCGCCGGTGCCCATGGCGTGGCCGCCGAGGAGCTCGTACGGCTCGCTGCGGGTCACCCCCGGCAGTTCGGGATCGACCACGATCGACACGATCCCCCGGTGCCCGGCCACGGGATCGGTCTGGGCGTAGACGTTCAGCGCGCCGGCGTGGCTGCCGTTGGTGACCCAGGCCTTCTCGCCGTTGATGACCCACTCGTCACCGTCCCGGGCGGCCGAACAGGTGATGGCGGCGGCGTCGGACCCGACGCCGGGCTCGGTCAGCAGGAACGCCCCCAGCACTTCGCCTGCCACCAACCGGGGCAGCAGGTGGTCGATCAGGTGGTCGTTGCCGCTGGTTGCCACCGCCCGGGCCATGTTGTTGTGGACCACCACGCTGAAGGCGGCGGCCAGGTCGGCGGCGGCAAGCTCCTCCAGCACCCGGGCCACCGCGACCGGGCCGACCCCTCGGCCTCCGAGTTCGGTCGGCACCAGCATGGCGGTGAGCCCGGCTCCCGACAGACCGGCGAAGGCCTCGGCGGCGAAGCGCCGCTCCCGCTCCCACCGCTCGGCCCTGGGTTCTATCTCGGCTGCGGCGAAGGAGATGGCGTCGTCGACGATCGCCTGCTCGGCCGGGGACACATCTGCATCGGTCATGGCCAGAGCGTAGGGCCGCGTCGGCCGAGGCTCGAAACGGGACCGGCGTCGGACCCGAAGCTGCAGGATCGCCGGCCGTTCCCTACGGTGGTGGGGTGAATGGTGACGGGAGAAGCGAGGCTGCGGCCGACGAGGGATACGACCGGCCGTGGGCGGTGACCGAGCCGGGTCGGCTGGTCGGCAAGGGCCACGGCGCCGGTGATGTGCTCGAGGCGTGGGACTGGTCGGTGGTGGAGAGCTCCCCCGGCATCCTGGTGGTGTCGTGCCACCTGCCGGAGCAGTTGAAGAACCCCAAGGGGCAGCTGTTCGGGGGCTTCACCGCCACCTACGTCGACTTCATCTCGATCCACACCGTGCACACGCTCGACCCCGACCGGGACCCCACCTCGGCCAACCACTTCCTCAGCACCATCAACATGCGGTGCGACTACTTCGAGCCGATCGTGGGGCCGACCTTCTCGGTCCGGGGTGAGCTGATCAACCAGCGGGGATTGACCAGCCTGGTCTCGACGAGCTTCCTCGATGGTGACACGATGTTGGCCCATGCCATCACCACCTTGCGGCGAGCCCCGGAAATGAGCCAGACATGACCAGCGAACTCGACCTCGACCTCGTCATGGTCGATCGACCGATGGACCGGGTGGCGACGGTGACGCTGAACCGGCCGGACCGGCGCAACGCCCTCACCGGACCGTTGGCCGGTCACCTGGCCAAGGCCATCGAAACCCTGAACGACGACGACGCGGTGTCGGTCATCGTGATCCGGGGCGCCGGCGGGGCCTTCTGCTCCGGTCTGGACCTCAAGGAGTTCAATCTCGATCCCCAACCGGACTGGGTGGCCGAGTTCGGCGAGACGTGGCAGCGGGTCCATCGGGCCCTGTTCGACTCCGACCGGATCGTGATCGGGGCGCTGGAACGGGCCGCGGTCAACGGGGGAGCGGCCCTGGCCCTGGCCTGCGATTTCCTGGTGGCGGGGGAAACCGCCTTCCTCCAGGTGGGCGAGATCCAGCAGGGCATGGCGGCCCCGATGAACATGGCCTGGCTGCGGTTGCGATTCGACGAGGCCCTGGCGGGACGGGTCGCCCTGCTCGGCGACCGCATCGCCGGGCCCGAACTGGCAAGGCTGGGCATCGCCCATCAGTCGGTGCACGACACCGAGGTCCTGACCGCGGCAGACGAGCTGGCAGCTCGGCTGGCCAAGCACGACCCGGCCGGGGTCGCCAGGATCAAGGCCTCGTTGCGGCGAACCGGCACGACCGACACGGCCGAGCAGTGGTTCGCCAGGGCCTTGGCCGCCGATCCGCTCAGCGGGCGGAGAATGAAGCCCCGAGCTGCGGAGGACGCCTGACATGACCGAACCGTCGACCACGTCATCTCTGGAGTCGGTGATGGCGGACTTCAAGCGGGGCTTCGCCAAGGTGGACCGGGAGGCCCTGGCCCGGGCGGTGACAGAGGACTTCCAATGGCAGCTGCACTGGCACCGCTCGGCCGGCGACGAGCCGACCGGTCGGGTGCTCCGAGGTCTCGACGAGGTCATGGCGGAGATCGAACGTCGCCGTGACACCTGGAGTGAGCTGCGGTACGTCGACATGGAGGAGCGCTACACCGACGATCTGATCGTGCAGACCTTCGTGGTGAGCGGGGTCGACGGCTCGGGCCGTCGGTTCCACAACGCCGCAGTCGACCTGTACCCGATCCGGGACGGCCGGATCGCGGCCAAGCAGACCTACTGGAAGCAGCACGGCGCGTTCTGAGCCGCCCGTCGCCTCCTGCTGTTCGACAACCGGCGGTGTCTTCACGGCCGCCCGGCCCCCGCCGGTCGCGGTTCGGGCCGGCGTCGACCGACCCGCTGGAGGCTACGCCCAGCCGGTTGGGCCATACGAGGGTGGGTGCGGCGGCGACTGGTGCGTTCTGCCAACAATCGATACATCGTCAAGAACACAACCATGGCTGCGGCGAGTGTGTTGGCGGCCCGGTACGCGGGATGGGTGGCGTCGGTGCCGGCGGTGATGCCATGGACGGTGGCGAGCCAGAACAACAGGTAGCCGGCGAAGTGGATCCTGAGCCAGATCCTGCGAGGCAGGCGTTTCATGGCCAGCGACGTGACTTCCACCGTCACCAGGAGGTAGAAGGAGACGACGCCGAGGGCAACCGGCAGTGGTCTCCAATTCGAGACGAAGGGGACGAGCAGGTCGGCGGGCCCGAACTCGACGTAGCTGTCGGCAACGAGGGTGACGAGGTGAAGAGCGGTGAACGACAGGGCGAGACCGCCGAGGTGGCGGTGCAGGTCGAGGAGCCATCTCGGCGTCGGGTGACCCTTGAGCAGGCGGGTGCTGAACAGCAGGCCCCAGACCATCGAGGCGGTGAGCAGCGCCCAGGCCACGATGCCGGAGGATCGGGCCAGGTACCACCAGAACTGGGAGTTCATCGCAAGGTCCGTTCCAGATCGGGAGTGGCGTGGCACCGCCCGGCGGTGTCGACGATCACCGCCGAGGCGTTGACCAGCTGATCGAGTCCGGCCGATACGCCGGCGGTGAAGACGGCCTTGGTCAGCGCTTCGGCCCACCATCCCTCACCGGCGACGACGGTGACGGCGGCGACGTCGTTGTCGACAGGTAGGCCGGTCGCGGGGTCCAGCAGGTGGTGGAGACACGCTCGGTCCCGGTTGATCCAGGCCCGTTCGAGGCGGCTGGTGGTTGCCACCGCACCGGCTGGTATCTCGAGGCGGAGCAGTTCGCGGCCGGCATCGAACGGGTCGGCAACGCTGATGGGCCAGCCGCCGGTCCCGGTTGGAGACAGACCGGCGACCCGGAGGTCGCCGCCGAGGTTGACCATGACGCCGGCGGCGCCCCGCCCGAGCAGCTCCTCGGTGACGAGGTCGGCGGCCAGACCCTTGCCGATGCCGCCGGGGTCGATTGCGGTGCCGACCGGCAGGCTGACCGCTTGCAGTTCGGGGTTGAGGCCGATCAGCCCAGCCGATGTCCCTCGCCGGCGGAGATGTCGGGTCGGTGGTTGGTCGATGGCGGTGAACGTGCGGTCGTAACCGAGCCCGGCGAGCTCGTGAAGCAGTGTCGGGTCGTACCGGCCACCGGTTCGCTCCCAGGCCGTCACTGCGGTCTCGACCAGTCGGTAGGTGTCGGTCGAGACCATCACCGGGCGGCCGGCGGCCTTGTTGAGTCTGGACAGCTCACTGTCCGAGGAGAATCTGGTCCATCTGGCTTCGAGTTCGGCGAGGCGTTCTCTGGCCCACCCGAGGTGATCGTCGCCGTCGCCGTCGCCGACGACCACGAGATGGGCGATCGAGCCCATGGTGGAGAATGTCGTTTCAGCTTGCATGGCTGGTGGTGATGGCGGTCCGATCCGTCGCCACCGACGCCGGCCCGGCCGGGATCGGGACACCGCGTTCGGTGATCGTGGCCATCGTGGGGGTCGGCGGTGTGGTCGAGGGTGGCGACGGGACCGCTGCCGGTGAGGCCATTGCCGAGGCGAGCCCGAGGGTGGCGGCTGCGCTCAGCCCGGTCACCAGGATGCGGCTGGCCGCCGCCGGGTGGCCTCGACGACCGGTGGGCGTCCGGGCCCTCGATCTCCTGCCGGTCCCGGCCGCCGTCGGCGACGAGGACGGCTCAGTCATCGTCCTCGTATCCCTCGTACTCGTCGGAGTCGTGGCTGTCGTCGTCATACCCGTCGGAGTCGTGGCTGTCGTCGTACTCGTCGTACTCGTCGTACTCGTCGTCGTCGTACTCGTCGTCGCCGGTGCTGGCGACCATGCTGGCCGATGAGGTGGTCACGGGGCTCTCATCACTGGGTTTGACCGTGACCCGGGGTGCCGTCGATGAGGTGGTCGATGAGGTGTCGGGGACGACGACGGCGGTGGGGGTGAGGGTGCCGACGCCGTCGGTCGGGCTCTCGTCGAGGATTCCGCCGTTGAGGGCCATGGCGGCACTGCCACCGACCATGGTGGCTGCCACCGCAGCTGAGGTGAGCAGGGCTTTTGAGGGTTTCATGGCTCTCTTCCTTGACGCGGTTCCGGGGATCCCGGATGTGCCTTCAACGTACGGCGGCCCATGCCAGCGGGATCCCAGCCGATGGTTAGGGCAGAGTTAAGGTCTCCACCGACCCGCCATTGCGGTCAGGGTCCTGCTGCGGCGGTGCCAGCGGGAGTCGGACGGTTGCGTCGAGACCACCATCGGGATGGTTCTCGAGCGACGCTCGGCCGCCGCTGGTGGTGGCCAGCTCGGCGACGATGGCCAGGCCGAGGCCGGATCCCTTGCCACGGGCGCCGGGGGCTCGCCAGAATCGGTCGAAGGCCCGTTGCCGGGCCTCGGGGCTGAGCCCCTGGCCTTGATCGATGACATGGATCGTCAGGTCACCGCCGGTCCGTTCGGTGCTGAGACCGATGGTGGTGTCCGGTGGCGAGGCGGCGATCGCATTGGAGATGAAGTTGTCCAGGATCTGTTCCAGAGCTCCGGGCACGGCCCGCACCGGCGCCGATCCGGTGGTGTCGGCCACGAGCACGACGTCGCCGGCTGCGGCCTGCGGGGCCCAGAGCGCCAACCGATCATCGATCACCGCCGACGCGTCGACCACCGCCCGCTCGGCCGGTTGGTCATCGGCCCGTGCCAGGGTCAGGAGGCCATCGACCAGTCGGGCCAGACGGTCGGTTTCGGCGATGGCGGCCGCGAGCTCGACCTGCTCGGCCGGTTCCAGCGCCGGTTCGAGGTTCTCCAACCGAAGGCGGAGGGCGGTGAGCGGGGTGCGGAGTTGGTGCGACGCATCGGCCACGAACGCCCGTTGGGCCGCCAGGAGCTCCTCCAGTGTGGCCGCGGTCTGGTTGAACGTCGACGCCAGCTCCCGGAGCTCGGGAGCGCCGACATCGGTGGGAGCCCGTCTCGTCAGGTCACCCTCGGCGATGGCGGTCGCGGCGTCCCGCACCGCCCGGACCGGTTCGGTCACGCTGCGGGCCAGGAACCAACCGACGGACGCCACCGTCGCCACCACCATCGCCGACAGTGCCGCAAGCCGATACCAGGTCTGGTCGATGCGGCGGTCGAGGGTCGAGGTCGGGTAGCTGATGCGGACCGCGCCATGGACGGTCCCTCCCGATGCCACCGGAACGGCCACGTACATCAGCTCGTAGCCCAGGGTTTCGCTGAACCGGGTGCCGTCGCTGCGCTGACCGTCGAGGGCTTCGATGATTTCCGGCCGGCTTGAGAAATCGCGGATCGTGTCGGCGTCGGTGTCATAGACGCCGAGGCCGTCGTTGTTCACCACCACGATCCGGCCGTCGCCGGTGCCGTACCCGGCCAGCAGCGGGTCGAGCACAGGGTCGAGCACCGGGCTGGTGCCCGCCTCGAGGGCGTCCTCGGCCAGGCTGGCGACGACCGTCGCGTCTCGCTCGATGTCGAAGCGGAGCCGGTCACG
The DNA here is from genome assembly GCA_947259095.1 of uncultured Acidimicrobiaceae bacterium. GTDB lineage: Bacteria > Actinomycetota > Acidimicrobiia > Acidimicrobiales > SZUA-35 > JAHELU01. Next base: position 17,320 of record CAMYLA010000010.1, read on the forward strand.
TTCCCGGGAGGCGAAGGTCTGGCCCAGTGGGATGACGAGGACGGCGAGGCCCACGACGGCGATCGTGAGGTAGGTGAGGAGGAGCCTTCGGGTCACGGTGTGGGATCGAGTCGGAAGCCGACGCCGCGGATGTTGGTGATCCAATCCGGGCGGCCGAGTTTCTTTCGTAGACCGGCGATGTGGACGTCGAGGGTCTTCGTCGAGCCCCACCAGTGCTCGTCCCACACCGCTTCCATTATCCGCTCCCTCGAGAACACCGCCCCCGGGTCGCCGGCCAGGAGCGCCAGCAGGTCGAACTCCTTGGGGGTGAGATCGAGCTCATCCCCACCGAGGTGGACCCGTCTGGTCCGGGTATCGACCTCCAGCGGCCCGATCACCACCGTGGACGCAGGATCGGATCGGTCGTCGCCCGCCGCGGTCACGCGGCGTTGGACCGCCCGGATACGAGCCACCAGCTCCCGCAGACCGAACGGCTTGACAACGTAGTCGTCGGCGCCCATCTCCAACAGCAGGACCCGGTCGAGCTCCTCCCCCCGGGCGGTGACCACGATGATGGGCACGGTCGTGCGAGCCCGCAGCCGGCGGGCCACCTCGGCGCCATCGAGATCGGGAAGACCGAGGTCGAGGAGGACGAAGTCGGCCCGCTCGGCGTCCAGTGCGTCCTGGCCGGTTGCCACCCAGTCAACGGCGAAACCCTCTCGCCGGAGGCCGGCGATCATGGGCTCGGCGATGGACTCGTCATCCTCGACCAGGAGAATCCGAACCGCGGTGTTGCGACCGCGATCGTCGAGCTCGTCCGTTGCGTTCTTGTTCCTGCCGTCACCAGATGAAGCCACGGTGGCTCAACCGTCCTCGATGATCACCGCGGCCGCCGCCAGCTCGTCGATGCGACGATCGCTCAGGCCGGCCTCGACCAACACGTCCCTGGTGTCGGCGCCCAAGACCGGCGACGGGCCTCGGATCCCCGATGCCGCCTTCTCGAACGACACCGGCATGCCGGCGGTGGTGTACGGCCCGAAGACCGGGTGGTCCAACTCGACGACGTAGTCGTTGGCCAGCACCTGGGGGTCGGCCATCGCCTCGTACGGCAGGTTGTACGGCCCGCAGGGGTAGCCGGCCGCCTCGAGGATGGTTGTCCACTCGGCGGTGGTCTTCTGGAGGAACAGCGCCTCGGCCTGTTCGACGATGGCCTGGAACTCGGCGGTCGATGGGTCCGACACATCCGGCACCGGGAGCTTCGTGATGTTGTGGAACTTGAGCCACAGGCCACGGCTCAACCCGGCCACCGAGAGCAACCCGTCTGCGGTCTTGTAGTGCCGGAAGTAGAGCCGGAAGGCCCCTTGGCCGGCCTGGATGCGATCCTCGTACATCTCCCGCTGTTGGTCGAAGTCCACCCCGGCCTCCCGGAGCACGGCCAGGTCGGCTGCGAACTCGGCGATCGGTTCGGCATCGAGGGTTGGGAAAAAGGCCATGTTGGCCAGGCCGAGGCTCATGGCGGTGCCGAGCAGGGAGGCGTCCACCCGCTGGCCCTCCCCGGTGCGGTCCCGGTGCAGCAGCCCGGCCATGACGGCGAAGGCGGCGGCGATCCCGGTCGCGAAGTCGTGGATGGCCGGCCTGGTCGGGAGCGGCACGCCGTTTCGTGACCGGTTCATGATGAACCCGACCCCGCTGCGGCCCTGGACCAGCACGTCGTAGCCGCCCTGATCGGCATCGGGGCCGTGCGGACCGAGCGCGGTGTGGGTCAGGTGAACCAGGGTGGGGTTGACCGTCCTGGCATGGTCCCAGCCGATGTTGTAGCGGGCCAGGTCGCTGCGCTTGAACGCCACCAGCGCCACATCGGCCCAGCGGAACAGGGCATCGACAACCTCGTTGGCACCGGTTGCGTTCAGATCGATGGCGATGCTCCGCTTGCCGGGGTTGATGACCGCATAGGCCCTGGCCTCGTTCGGGCCGAGCGACGCCAGGCCCCGCATGGCGTCACCGCCGGGCGGTTCCACCTTGACGACGTCGGCCCCCAGTCCGGCCAGCAACCGGCCGCAGTGGGGAATGGCGGCGTTCTGTGACAACTCGAGCACCTTGAGCCCGTCGAGGATGCCGCCCGGCCCCGCCGGCGGTTCGGCGTCGTGTTGGTCCGGTCGGTCGGAGTCCGGTCGGTCGGAGTCCGGTCGATCAGGGTCCGGTCGGTCGGTCATCGCCGGCCCTCATCGGTGGCCGCTCGGTGGCGAAGTTCCCGGCGGGCGATGGCCATCAGATGGACCTCGTCCGGTCCGTCTGCGATCCGCAACGATCGCAGCGATGCGTACCATCGGGCCAGCGGGGTGTCGTCGGACACCCCGGCCGCCCCGAAGACCTGGATGGCCCGATCGATCACCGTGGTGGCGGTTCGCATCACCTGAACCTTGATCAGCGACATCTGGGGGGCCGACGCCTTGTCGCCCTCGGTGTCCATCAGCCAGGCGGTTCGCAGCGTCATCAGTCGGGCCGCCTCGATTTCGATCCTGGCCTCGGCGATCCAGTCCATCACGTTGGCCCTGGTCGACACCGGCGCGCCGAAGGTCGACCTGGTCGGCGCCCGCTCGCACATCAGTCGCAACGCCTCCTCGGCGATACCGATCATCCGCATGCAGTGCTGGACCCTGGCCGGACCGAGCCGGGCCTGGCCGATGGCGAACCCGCCGCCGACCTGGCCCAACACGCTGTCGGCAGGCAGGGTCACATCGTGCAGTTCCAACTCGACATGGCCGTCGGGGTCGGTGTAGCCGAACTTCGGCAGGTCACGGACGACCTTCAGGCCCGGGGCGTCGATGGGGACGATGAACTGGGTGTGGCGGCCGTGGGGTCCGCTGTCGGGGTCGGTGTTGGCCACCGTCATCAGGTAGCTGCACTGCGGATGGAGCACGCCGCTGATGTACCACTTGCGGCCGTTCAGCAGCCACTGCCCGGTCTCCTCGTCGCCGTGGAGGGTGGCGGTGGTTGCGATGTTGCCGGCGTCGCTGGAGGCCACCGCCGGTTCGGTCATGGCGAAAGCCGATTTGGTCAGCCCGTCGAGTTGGGGTTGGAGCCAGCGCTCCTTCTGGGCCGGGCTGGCGTAGATGAGCATGGCGTCGGCATTGATGTTGGACGGAGGATCGCAGTTGGTCGCCTCCTGGGCCAGGGGGTGGGGGCCCATCATCTCGGCCAGCGGGGCGTAGTCGACGAAGCTCAACCCCTTGCCGTGGTCGGGATGGCGGACACACAGATTCCACAGCCCGTCGCTGCGAGCCCTCGCCTTCAGTTGCTCCATGACCTCCGGCTGGCGGTCCGGGGCCGCGGCCCGGGCCGTGTGGTAGGCGTCGACCGCCGGTTCGACGTGGTCGGCGATGAAGCCGGCCAGGCGCTCGGCGTAGTCCTGTGAGCGGGCTGAGGTGGCGAATTCCATGTCGGTCGGCCCCTCAGTTCTTCAGCAGCTCACGGAACGGGGTGTCGCGGTCCGTCCCCGGCTCCCGGGGCAGACCGAGGGCCCGCTCGCCGAGGGTGTTACGTTGGATCTCGTCGGTGCCACCACCCAGGCTCATGCCCCGGCAGTTGAGGATGTGATAGGCGAAGTAGTCGGCGTCGGCGTTGGCCTCGACGCTCAAGTCGGGATGCCAGGCCGGCGAGGCGGGGAAGGCCAACCTGGCCGCCAGGTCGGCCGCGGCCCGACCCTGCCTGGTCCGCCACAGCTTACCGATCGAGGGGTGCATGCCTTGGCGGGCCCCCAGCCAGCTGACCACCTTCTCGCCGGAATACAGTCGGGCCAGCTCCTGGCGGACCAACGGATCGCCATCACGGCCGCAGGCCCTGGCCAGTTCGATCAGCTGGGCCACCGGAATGGGGGTCCGGCCGGCCTTGGACCGTTGGGTTGCCGAGCCGCCCATCGATGCCGTGCCGGTGTTGACCCGCTCGTGGGCCAACAGGGCCACCGCCGTGGTCCAGCCGCCGTTGACCTCGCCGACCACCCAGTGCTTGGGAATGCGGGCCTCGTCGATGAAGATCTCGTTGAACTCGGCCTCGCCGGTCATCTGCACCAGCGGCCGGACGGTCACCCCGTCCTGTTCCACCGGGAGCACGAACATGGTGATGCCCCGATGCTTGGGGGCGTCCGGATCGGTCCTGGCAAGCAGGATGGCCAGCTGGCTGTGTTGGGCGCCGGAGGTCCAGACCTTCTGGCCGGTCACGATCCACTCGTCGCCGTCCAGCACGGCCCGGGTCGACAACGACGCCAGGTCGGAACCGGAGCCCGGTTCGGAGTACATCTGGCACCAGAGCTCCTCCCCCCGCAGCCCGGGAACGATGAACCGCTCCTTCAGGTCGTCGTCGGCGTAGTCCCGGATGGTCGGCATGGCCATGCCGACCCCGATTCCGAAGGTGGCGTCCTCCCGGGGAACCAGGCCCCGGCTCTCGTCCCGGTACACCTGCAGGTACTCGGGGCCCAGCCCTCGGCCGCCGTGCTCGACCGGATAGTCGATGGCGGCCAGGCCGTGATCGAACAGCGCGGCCCGCCACGCCTTGGCCCGGGGAATCGTGCCATGCACACCATCGAGGGTCGACGGGAGGACCTCTTCGAAGAAGCTACGGACCTCGCCTCGGAAGTCTTCGATGGTCGGAGTCGTCATCGCCCGACCGTACCGCTGTTGGTCGGCGGCCCGCCAGGTCATCGGTGCGGCGCCGCGGCACAACCAAAACGACCGGTGGGAGGCCCATCGCCGCCGGTTCGGGACCTAGGTCTCTCCAATCGCTGTGCTCGATGCCTGATGATGGAGGTTGATTCGATTCGTTGGACCGAGGGACCGCGATGACCACGACAACCCACACCCGGCCGGCTCCGACCGCCGGGGAGGCAGCAGACAACCGCTCGGTTTGGCTTGGTGGGGGACTCGCCGCTCTGGCCGTCGGTCTGGCCGCCAACTCGATGCTCGGGCCGTTCGTTGCCGACCGCCTCGACTATCCCGTGTCGGCGACAATGCGGAATCAGACCATCGGCCTCGATGCCGCCGGCCTGGTCGTGGTCGCTCCGGTCACCCTGCTCATCGCCATCCTCGCCAGCCGGGGCCACCGGGCGGCGCCGGTGCTGGCGCTGGGGCCGACGAGCTACGTGGCCTACATGTTCGTGCAGTACATCGCCGGACCGGACCACCTGAACCACCCCCGGGTCCTCATCCTGCAGCTGGCCCTGTTCAGCGGCGGTTGGCTGCTGGCCGCGCTGGCCTGGTCCATCGCCCGATCCCGGCAAGCGGCCCAACCGGTCCTCTCCCGCCACCACGGCGTGGTGTCGCTGGTGCTCGGCCTGTTCGTGCTGTTGCGCTACCTCCCGGGGCTGTGGGGGAGCCTGAGCGCCGAGCCGGTGCCGGACCAGGCTGCCCTCGACCCGGCGATGTACTGGCTGATCGTGTTGCTCGATCTCGGGGTCTACCTGCCGATCGCAGTGCTGGCCGCGGTCGGTCTCCGGCGGGAACGGGTCTGGGCGACGACCCTGCACCGGGGTGCGGTCGGCTGGTTCGTGCTGGTCAGCATTGCGGTGGCCGTGATGTCGGCCGCCATGTTGGCCAACGACGATCCCAATGCCTCCACCGGCCAGTTGGTGTTGTTCGTGGTGACCGGTATCGCCGTCGCCGGCTACGCCTACGTCATCAACCGACCCCTGTTCGACCCGATCGAACCCGTGGCGTCGGCGTCGATCGGGGATCGATCGCCCGACCGTTGACCGCATGAGCAACCTCCGAGTTCACGACCCGAAAGCAGGGCAAACGCCGACCACTTCGAGCTCCCGCCCGTCCTATCCGGTGGAGATCGAGCATGTCACCGAGAGCTACGGCACCGACACCGTGGTGGATGACCTGTCCTTTACCGTCCGGCCGGGTCGGGTGACCGGTTTCCTGGGGCCGAACGGTTCCGGCAAGTCGACGACCATGAAGATCCTGCTCGACCTGGCCGGCGCCGATCGCGGTGGGGCCACGATCGGCGGTCAACGGTACCGGGACCTGGCGGACCCGGTCCGAACCCCTTCCCCCGACAGGCTGGAGGCGGTGCTCGGCGATGGGGGCGCCGTGACCACCAGAGGCGATGACAACTCCCTCGTCGTGCGGGGCCTGTCGATGGGCGAAATCGGCGAACGGGCGTTCAAGGCCGGGATCGCCCTCCACGAACTGTCGACGAATTCGGGATCGCTGGAGGATCGCTTCCTCCGTTGGACCGCCCAGACCGGCGCAGGACCAACCGAGGCCGACCAGGAGGTCAGCAAGCCATGACATGGTTCAGATTGCTTCGATCCGAGCTGCGTAAGTTGACCAGCACCAGAATGCCGCTGGCCTTTCTCGCCGTGCTGGCGGTGATCGCGGCCATCAACGCTTTTGCGGTGATCGCCGGCACGGACATGGATGGCAGCAAGGCGTTCATTTCCACCGCCGCCGACCAGCAGTCGCTGATGGCGTTCGCAGCCAACGCGATGATAATCGCCGGACTGTTCGGCGCCATCGCCGTGGCCCGCGAGTACGGCCACGGAACCGTGGTTCCCACCTTCCTGGTCTCGCCCCGCCGGTACCGGGCCTGGTTCGGGTCCTGGCCGCCTCGGCGTTCGCCGGTGCGGCCGGGGCGGTGCTCGGGGCCGGGATCGGGGCGTTGATCCGAAACACCGGCGGCGCAGTCACCGGGGCGGTTTTGGCGCTGATCGTCGCGCCGCCCCTGCTGGTGCAGTTGGCCAGTGAGACCGCATCCTGGATTCCCAACTCGTTGGCAAACGTCTTGTCCGGGGTCAGCGATGAGGTGAGCCCGCTGGCCGCCACTGCCGCCATCGCGGCATGGGCCGCGGTGCCGGCCGTGATGGGCCTGCTGGCCGTGGAGCGACGCGATGTCGTCTGAGCCGACGGGAGGAGGCCCACCGGGTGGTACTGCCCCGGTGACCGACCCGGTCCCCGTGCTGACCCGCGGCTCGCCGAAACCCGATCGCCGGCCGGTGGCGGTCCGTCGGTTCGGCTATGTGGTGGCCATCGTGGTCAACGCCGTGATGTGGTACCTGGCCCACCAGCTGCCCGATTGGGAATGGGCCCGGTTCCTCACCTCCGACTTCGACCGGATCCTGCCCTGGATCGACGTGAGCTTCGGGGCGACCATCGCCACCAACATCCTGTTCCTGGCCTACGACCCACGATGGTTCAGATCGATCGGCAGCATCATCACCTCCGCCATCAGCCTCGGCCTGGCCATCCGCACCTTGCAGGTTTTCCCCTTCGACTTCTCGACCTACGACGTCGATTGGTCGTGGCTGGCAAGGCTGGTCACCATCGTGGCCATCGTCGGTACGATCATCGGCCTCATCGCAGAGGCGGTCAGGTTGGTCCGAACCATCGTCTTTGGTGTCATCGCGGCCGAATGACGCGTTCGGTACGAGCAGCCCCGAGTTTGGCCAGCGGCCAAACTCGCAGGAACCCGAAGGGTTCCCGCTATTGCTCGGCCAGTTGGTTGTCGAACTCGATCTCGGCCGCCCTGGCCAGATCCTGGCGGTCGTCGGCCAGCTCGTACTCCACCCAGTGCAGCGTGCCCTCGAAGGGAAACGGGCCCCGGTAGTCGCCGGTGACGGTCGGCCCGGCGTCACGGCCGAGGTCCATGCCGTACATGGCCTGGCGGTATGGCAGGGTCTCGACCGGCCCCGATCCGATCTCGACCGGCCCGTCACCGGGGGCATCGGCGACGTCGACCAACAGCGTGGCGACCCCGGTGTGTTCGCCGTTTTTGTGGTAGCGCACGATCAGATCGGCCCGCCCTTCCGGCAGGGTCGTGGTCGAGGCGACGTCGAACATGGTGCCGGCCCGGTTGTAGACGAAGTGCAGCCGATCCTCGTTCACGTGGAAGCTGTAGCCGCCGGTCCTGGCCCCGCTGGCGACCAGGACCCCGTTCTGGCCCGGGACCCGGTCGACCCTGGCCCGGATCTCGAACGAACGATTGCGGACGTCTGGCACCTTGGTCCGCTCCAGGTGGGGTGCGGTTGGCAGGAACCGCTGGGTGTTGCCCGGTGGCTGCGAGCCGGGGCGGCGGATGATCAACAGCTCCGCTCCGGCCCGGTCGTCCAACGGCAACACGTTGTACTTGCCGGCCTCGACCCACCACCGGTCCACCAGCTCCCGCAGCTTCTCCGGCCGTTCCGCCGACAGGTCGACACACTCGGAGAAGTCCTCGTCGGTGTGGTACAGCGCCCAGTGGTCGTTCTCGAATGGGACGCCCCGCTCGTGCATCGTGACCGCCTTCCAGCCCTCGTGCCAGATCGCCCGGTGGCCGAGCATCTCGTAGTACTGGGTCTGCTTGCGGGTAGGTTCGTTCGGCCCGTCGAAGGTGTAGCGCAGGCTCCGGCCCTCGATCGGTTGCTGGGGGATGCCGTTGTAGACGTCCGGGGCCTCGACGCCGATGCAGTCGAGCACGGTTGGCAGGATGTCGCTCACATGGTGGTACTGGTCCCGAAGCCCACCGGCGTCGCCGATGCCGTTCGGCCAGTGCACGATCAGCGGATCCCGGATACCCCCTTCGTAGGTGTTCTGCTTGTAGAACCGCAGCGGCGTGTTCCCGGCCTGGGCCCAACCCCAGGGGTAGTTGTTGTAGAGGTTCGGCCCGCCGATCTCGTCGACCCGATCGACCATGTCCTCGATCGAGGATCGCATCATGTTGAAGTAGGCCAGCTCGTTCAAGCTGCCGTGCTTGCCGCCCTCCTGGCTGGCCCCGTTGTCGGACAGCAGCACCACCATGGTGTCGTCGAGCACGTCGATCTGTTCCAGGAAATCGATCAGCCGGCCGATCTGGTCATCGGTGTGGTCGAGGAAGCCGGCGAAAACCTCCTGCATCCTGGCGTAGAGCCGGCGCTTGTCGTCGCTGAGCTCGTCCCACGGTTCGACCCCGGGGTTGCGGGGCGACAGTTCGGTCTCCGGTGGGACCACCCCGGTCGCCTTCTGCTTGTCGAACCACCGCTGGCGGGTCACGTCCCAGCCGTCGTCGTAGCGGCCGCGGTACTTCTCGACATAGGCCGGCGGCGCCTGGTGCGGCGAGTGGGTGGCCCCGAACGCCAGGTAGGCGAAGAAGCGGTTGCCGGGTGAGGAACCCTGGTGGGCGGTGATCATGGCGATGGCCTGATCGACCAGGTCCTCCGACACGTGATAGTCGTCTGATCCGTCCTGCTGGCCGTCGGCGGGTCGTGGCTCGATCGGGTGATTGTCGACGGTCAGTTCCGGTGAGAACTGATCGGTGGCCCCGCCCATGAACCCGTAGTAGCGGTCGAAGCCCCGCCGCAGCGGCCAGTTGTCCATCGGCCCGGCCGGCGAGCAATCCTCCAGGGTGGCCAGGTGCCACTTACCGAGGGCGAAGGTGCCGTAGCCGTGCTCCCGGAGGATCTCGGCCATCGTGGCCGCGGTCGGGGCGATCACCCCTCGACAGTTGGAGAAGCCGCTGTCCACGTTGGAGATGAACCGCATGCCGACCGAGTGGTGGTTCCGCCCGGTCAGCAGGCAGGCCCTGGTCGGTGAGCACAGGGCGGTGGTGTGGAAGTTGGTGTAGCGGAGGCCGCCGGCGGCCAGTCGGTCGATGTTGGCGGTTTCGATGTCGGAACCGAAACAGCCGAGCTGGGCGAACCCGGTGTCGTCGAGCACGATCACCACCACGTTCGGTGCCCCTGCGGGAGGCTGTTTCGGCGGATCCCAGGCCGGCGTCGATTCGGCGGCGGTGATGGCAACCGTTGGTTGGTTGGTGCTGCTCATCGCAGGTCCTCTCGGTCGATCATCCACGCATGCTTCCCCGTTGTCGGCGGCCGGTCAAGATGATCGTCGTGTGTCGCCTCATTTGCCATCGCCGAGAGGACGACCTACTTTTTCGTCACTGCCCGTCCCCCGGGTACGGGGTCGGCGCAGCAAGATCCACAAGGGGAGAACTTCGGAATGTCAACATCGATACGGTGGCGCCTGCTCGGCGTCCTTTTGAGCCTCGTACTGATCGGAGCGGCCTGCGGCAGCGACGACGACAGCACCGCCAGCGACGACGAGGAGACGAGTACCGAGACAACGGCCGCGGCCGGCATCTCGACCACCCAGGGCGACTCGGGCGACGGAGCCGACGAGGAGGCGCCGGCCGAGGAGTCTGCGGCCGCGTCCGGCACGCTTCGCTACGTCGAGTTCTCACCGGTCACCACCTTCGATCCGGCAAAAGCACAGACCGCCCAGGCGGCCTACCTCTACCCGGTCTACGACACCTTGACCAGGCAGAACAACGACTTCGGCCTCGAGCCGGCGTTGGCAACGTCATGGGAGGCCCCGTCACCGGACACCTGGGTGTTCCAGCTCCGCGACGATGTGGTCTTCCACGACGGCGAGGCCCTCGATGCGGCGGCCGTCGTGGCCAATATCGAGTACCACGCCGGCACCGAGGGGAACCCCAACGGCGCCACCTGGGCCGGCTTCGCCGGCGCCGAGGCCACCGGCGACTACGAGGTCACCGTCACCTTCAGCGTTCCCCAGCCCCAGTTCCCCATCGAGATGTCGATGGTCATGGGCATGGTCATCAGCCCGGCCGCCATCGCCGCCGAAACCGATCTCACCCGAGATCCGCAGGGTTCCGGCCCCTGGGTCTGGCAGGACGGTGAGTCCGAGGCCGGGGTGACCGAGGTCTTCACCCTGTTCGACGGTTACTGGAATCCGGCCGACCAGGGCGTCGAGCGGATCGAGGTCACCTCGGTGCCAGACAACACCGCCCGGCTGAACGCACTGCTGACCGGCGAGACCGACATCATGGCCACCATCCGTGATGCCCAGATCGACCAGGCGGTCGACGGTGGCAACGAGATCCTGTCGGTCCCCAACTATTTCCCCTATCTTGGGGTGTTCGGCCGGGGCGACGGTGCGGTCGACGGTGAGCTGCTCCAGCTCGAACTGATCCGTCAGGCGGTGGCCTACTCCATCGACCGCGAGGCCTACAACGAGGCCATCCACGCCGGCAAGGGTGACAGCAAGGGCGGCATCTACCCGTCGGCCTTCGACGAGTGGCACGTGCCATCGCTGGACGACACCTTCCAGTACGATCCGGACAAGGCCAAGGAACTGCTGACCGAGGCGGGCTTCCCCGACGGGATCACCCTCCAGACGCCGATCATGCCGGCCATCCAGCCCCACGTCGAGTTGGTGACCCAGATGCTGGGGGCGAGCGGGATCACCCTCGAGCAGACCCAGATCAACAACGGTGAGCTCGGGCCTCGGATGCGGTCCGGAGAGTTCGGCATCGGCTGGGGCCGGGAGCTGCTCTACCATCCGGCCAATACCTATCCGAAGTACACCGCCGAGGCCGGGGTGTGGAACCCGTTCGGGCTGACCGACCTCAAGGACCTCGACGACACGCTGTCCGAGGCCGCCGCCGCTTCTGAGCTGGCGACCCAGCAGGAGCTGTACGCCGAGGTCAGCACCGAGCTGATCAACCGCAACGTCATCATCCCCCTGGCCCACGGTTCGCAGAACGCAGCCTGGACCCCGAGCGTCACCGGCGTGGTGATGGGTCTCAACATGCAGGCGCCGATGCCGTACGGCGTCCGGGTCGAGGGCTGACCGTCCCTGCAATGTGGGGCCCTGGCGCCACAAGCGCCAGGGCCCCACCCCCAAACTGAGGAGTTCACGTGCTTCGGCTACTGGTCACCCGGCTGCTGGCGGCGATACCGCTCATGTTCCTGGTCGGGACCATCGTGTTCTTCCTGCAACAGCTCAACCCGGTCGACCCGACCGCGGCCCTGCTCGGCGACGACACCTCCGATGCCGCCGTCGAGGCGGCCCGGGAGGATCTGGGCCTCAACGAACCGGTGCTGACCCAATACACCACATGGCTCGGCGATGCGGTTCGGGGTGATCTCGGCAAATCGTGGTTCAACGGTGAGGACGTCACCACCCTGCTGGTTCGCAGGGCCAAGGTGACGTTCTCGATCGTGCTCGGTTCGATTCTGGTGGCGCTGGTCCTCGGCGTGTCCCTGGGGATCGCCGCCGCCCTCAAGGCCGGGCGGTGGCAGGACCGTCTGGTCACCGTGGTGTCGTCGTTGGGCATCGCGGTGCCCAATTTCTGGGTCGCCATCATCCTGGCCGCCATCTTCGCGGTGAACCTCGGCTGGTTTCCCGCGCTCTGGAGTGTCTCCCGAACATCGACCGTGACCGGTTGGATCTACACCATCATCCTGCCCTGCCTGGCCCTGGGGACGGCCTCGTCCGCCGCCATCGCCCGTCAGACCCGCTCGGCGATGATCGGTGTGCTCCAGCAGGACTACATCAGAACCGCGCTGGCCAAGGGGCTGCCGGTTCGGCGGGTGATCTATCGCCATGCGCTTCGCAACGCCGCCATTCCCATCGTCACCCTCATCGGGTTCCAGCTGTCGGCGCTGATCGGTGGGTCGATCTTCGTCGAGTTCATCTTCAACATCCCCGGCCTCGGCACCATCGGGGTGGAATCGGTACAGCGGAACAACGCCCCGATCACGCTCGGCTTCGTGATGATCACCACCTTGGTCGTGGTGATCGCCAACATCTTCCTCGATTTGAGTTACGCCTGGCTCAATCCCAAAGTGCGGAGGGCGTAGACGATGTCGGATTTCCGGGCCGGGGAGGATCTGATCGCCGCCGAAAGCCTCATGGGCGCCGGCGTCGAGGCCGAAGACGGGGGTTCGACGGCCGATGAGAGCACGGTCCGGGGCAGCAGATTCTGGGGCCGGTTCCGGCGAAACAAGCTGGCGATCGCCGCCGGGGGGTTTCTGCTGCTGGAGCTGTTCCTGCTGCTGATCGCCCCGCTGATCACCAACCATGACCCCAATCAGGCAACAAACTTCGCCGACTTCCTGCGGGCCCCCAGTTCGGAGTACTGGCTCGGCACCGACTCGGTCGGCCGCGACATCTACGCCCGCATCATCTACGGGACCCGGTTCGCCTTCACCGCCGGTGCGGTCGCCGTGTTGACCGCGCTGGCCATCGGGGTGCCACTCGGACTGACCATCGGCTTCTTCCGAGGCTGGACCGACCGCATCGTGATGCGGTTCGTCGAAGCGATCGTTGCCATCCCCGCAGTGGTGTTGGCGATATCGATCATCGCCGTCACCGGCCCGGGTCTGGTCACCGCCATGTTCGCCATCGGCATCGTCTACTCGATGATCATCACCCGGCTGACACGGGCCGAGGTGTTCGCAGCCAGGGAGGAACTCTACGTCGACGGCGCCAGGGCGGCCGGGTCGTCCGACCGTCGGATCATGTTCCGCCACATCCTGCCAAACATCGCGCCGGTGTTGATCGTCCAGACCACGCTGCTGTTCGCCACCGCGGTCCTGGCCGAGGCGGCCCTCAGCTTCCTCGGCCTGGGGGCCAGCACCAACGAGGCCAGTTGGGGCCGCATGCTCCGCAGCGCCCAGGAGTCGATCGATCAGTCGATCTGGCCCGCCTTCCCGCCCGGTATCGCCATCTTCGTCACCGTGGTCGCGTTCAACGTGCTCGGCGACGGCCTGCGGGACGCCTTCGGTCGGGAGGCAAGGGGAGGCCGGGTCGGCGTCGGCGATGTGGAGCGGGCCGACGCATCGGTCATGCCCGACGACGAGTCGTCCATTGCCCCGGACGACGGGGCGGGCACTGCGCCGCAGAGCGAGCCGGGCACCGGGCCGGACGACGGATCGGCGCTGCTGTCGGTCCGAGACCTGTCGATTCGTTTCCCCCGGCCCGGCACCACCGAGGACGTCAGCGTTGTCCGCGACGTCAATGTCGACATCGGTCGGGGCCAGGTCATGGCCCTGGTCGGCGAGTCCGGCTCCGGCAAGTCGATCTCGGCCCTGTCCCTGCTCGGTCTGGTGCCGGACCCCGGCCGGGCCTCGGCGTCGTCGATACGCCTCGACGGCCGGGAGTTGGTCGGGCTCGGGTTCGACGAACTTCGTTCGGTCAGGGGCAAGGAGATCGGCTTGATCTCTCAGGAGCCATCGGCTGCGCTCAACCCGGCGTACACCGTTGGCCGCCAGATCGCCGAGCCGCTCATCTACCACCTCGGCATGAGCAAGGCCGAAGCCCGGCAGCGGGCCATCGAGCTCATGACCAGGGTCGGCATCCCCGACCCCGAGACCAGGATCGACAGCTTCCCCCACCAATTCTCCGGCGGCATGGCCCAACGGGTGGTGATCGCCATGGCGCTGTCGTGCAACCCGAAGTTGTTGATCGCCGACGAGCCGACCACCGCCCTCGATGTGACCGTTCAGGGCCAGGTGCTGGACCTGATCGGCGAGCTGAGCCGGGAGCTGGGGGTCAGCGTGCTGCTGATCACCCACGACCTCGGCGTGGTGGCCGACCTGGCCAGTGACGTGGCGGTCATGTACGCCGGCGAGATCGTGGAGTCCGGCAAGCTGGTCGAGGTGTTCCACGATCCCCAGCATCCCTACACCGAGGGCTTGATCAAGGCCATCCCCCGCAACGAGCGGCGAAGCGGCAGCCTGCCCACCATCAGTGGCGTGGTGCCGCCGCCATGGGAGTGGCCCGACGGCTGCCACTTCGCCCCCCGCTGCCCCTATGTGACAGACGAGTGCCGCAGCGGCCGGATCGAACTGCGACCGGCCGGGCTGTCCCTCACCCGCTGCCTCCGGGCCGACGAGCTCGATCTGGTCGGCGTCGGCCACAGCCCAGCCGTGGTCGACAGCGCAGCCCCGAGCAACCGCGCTGCGGCAGCGGCACTCGACACCACAGCCACCGGCGAGGAGCAGAGCTGATGTCCGAGCCGTTGCTGGAGATCGACGATCTGACCATCACCTTCCCCGGTGGCAAGGGACAGTGGCCCTGGCAACGCCAGCCAGACGTCCGGGCGGTGCAGCAGGCCAGCCTCAGCATCGACCCCGGTGAGACGGTCGGCCTGGTCGGAGAATCCGGGTCTGGCAAGACCACCATCGGCCGAGCGGTGCTCCGGTTCATCCAGCCGGCGAGCGGCACGATTCGTCTCGGCGAGTTCGATGTGACCGGTTTCGGTCGCACCGTGCCATCGCCGTATCGACGGGCGGTGCAGGTGGTCTTCCAGGATCCGGTCGGCTCCCTGAACCCGTCCATGGTGGTGGGAGACATCATCGGTGAGCCACTGCAGATCCACTTCGGTATGGATGCGTCGGCCCGGGAGCAGCGGGCCGGCGATCTGTTGGAGCAGGTCGGGTTGGAGCGGCACCACCTGGAGCGGTACCCCTACGAGTTCTCCGGCGGGCAACGGCAGCGCATCGCGGTGGCGAGGGCGCTGGCCACCGAGCCCCGGCTGCTGGTACTCGACGAGCCGGTTTCCGCTCTCGACACCTCGACCCAGAGCCAGGTCATCAATCTGCTCGATCAACTCCAGCGCGAAACCGGTGTCGCCTATCTGTTCATCGCCCACGATCTGGCCGTGGTCCGCCATATCTCGGATCGGATCGCGGTGATGTACCACAGCCGGATCGTCGAGCAGGGCGAGAGCGACCTGCTCTGTGAGGAACCCCGGCACCCCTATACCGATCTGTTGCTGGCCTCGATCCCCGACCCGGACCCGGTCATCCAGCCCGGCAAGAGCCAGCGCCGGCGGGAGCTGACCGTCGGCGGCGAGCTCGGGGCGACCGGCAACGCACCGGAGCAGGGGTGCCCGTTCGCCAACCGTTGCGCCCACGTGATGGACGTCTGCCACGACCAGTTCCCCGAGCCGTTCCCGTTTGAGAGCGGGGGCGAGGTGCGATGTCATCTCCACACCACCGGGCCGAAACTCGAGGGTCGGCCGCTGCGGGCCCTGGCCACACCGACCGGCTGAGGCGGGGCCCGCAGCCCGGTACCAACCGGCGATCAGCGCCCGTGATGGATGTATTCGTGCATGACCTGGGTCTCGTCCTCCAGCTCCGAGACCCGGTGCTTCACGACGTCGCCGATGCTGATCAGCCCGGACAGCTCGCCGTCGATGTCGACCGGGAGATGGCGGATACGTTTCTCGGTCATCATGTCCATCAGCCCGTCGATCTGATCACCGGGGGCGCAGGTGAAGACCTTCCTGGTCATGATCTCGGCCACCGGGAGCTCCAGCAGGCCGTCGGTCACCCCAAGGGCCCGCACGATGTCCCGCTCCGAGACGATCCCGTCGATGCTGCGGCCGTTCTCACTCACCACCAGCGCGCCGAATCCGTGTTCTCGAAGGATCTCAACCGCCCTGCCGACGGTCTCCATCGATTTCACCGTCGCCGTCTTTGTCCCCTTGCGTTCGAGTATGTCTGTGACTCGCATGGTTGTTCCCCTTCGTTGCCGGTCTTCGCTACGCCAATTTGATCTCCAGTTTTCCACATGAACCGGGACGTGTCTCCCGGATCTTTTGACGACCGGCTAGGGGGCCGGGTCGACCATCTGTTGGCCGAGGCCGAACATGGTCGGGTTGTCGGCCGACGTGGTCATGATGGCGAGCCCGATCGACAGGGCCCAGGCCTCGGCCCTGGCCCACATGGCGTCGTCGACGGCCCGCAGCGGGCTCTCGGCGGCCTGGCGGAACGCCTCCCTGGCCGCCCCGTCGAACATCGAGAACCCCACCGCCAGGTCGACGGCCGGATCGCCGCTGGTGACGTCGCCGAAGTCGATGACCGCCTCCAGCCGGCCGTCGTTGGCCAACACGTTCATGGGGTGGAGGTCGCCGTGCAGCCACAGCGGCTTGCCCTGCCATGGTGGCTGGGCCAGGGCCCACTCCCATCGGGCCAGGGTCTGACCGGTGTCCAGGTGATCGGCCAGCTGGTCGATCCGTTGTCTTGTCACCTCGTCACGGCCGGCCAGGGGGCCGCCTCGGAAGGGGTTTGGCGGGGCTGCGGGAGGCGCCGGCTGGTGGAGGACGGCCAGGAACCGGCCGATGGACTTGGCGGCGGCCTCCGCATCGTCGAGGGTCTGGAGGCCGACCGGCGACCCTTCGAACCACGGCAGCACGCTCCAGGCCCAGGGGTAGTCCCCGCCGGGGCCACCGACCCGAACCGGAACGGGGGTGGCGAGGGGCAACCTCGGCCCCAGCACCGGGAGCCACCGTTGCTCGTTGACCACCAGTTCGGCGGCCTGGGCCCGGCGGGGGAGGCGAACGGTCAGTTCGGATCCGAGCCGGAACAGCACATTGTCCCAGCCGTAGGCCAGTTCGGTCAGCGGCAGCTCGGCCAGGTCGGGATGCTGCTCACCGAGCAGGCGTTGTACCAGATCGATCGACAGGTCGATTTCGGCAGCCGGCATGTTGACGCCGGGAAGGGTGTTCGACATCAGCTCAACGGTAGGGCCGCCGGCCGGCCGTGGCTGGGAGCCTCGTCGATTGGCGTTCTGCGGTGGGACGCAGGCGTTGCCGGCATCACCGGCAACGCCCGCTCTCCTGGTTGGTGTTCGGGGCCCTCGGGCATGGGCCGGCGGTCAGCGGGCGTGGACCAGCGAACCGGCGACGCCGTGCCTGAGGCGCCTGGCCATGCGCAACGGGCCCCAGTGCCATGCCGGGGCCAGCCGGGGGACCCGGCGTGGTCGGCGACGGGATGGTCGGGCGACACCGGCCAGTTCCCGTTCGAGGTCGCTGCGGTGTTGGCGGGCCACCAGCCGATCGAAGTACGGGTGGGATGGATACATACCTCCTCCTTCCTAGCGTGTTGGAGGTTGGGGTGAGCTGCCGGTCCCGGGGAGGTCCGAAGACCACCATCGAAACCGGCTCCCAGAAGACGGTCGCCTCCCCACCGCTGATACATATCTCTCCGGTTGTGAGATGCTGCCCGGCGATGCCGGCCCGCCCGGCCGACCGTGCGGCCGGCCGCAGGTTACGGGATGGTGCCGGTCGACTTGATGAACTCGACCGATTCGCTGAAGCCCACCATCGCCGTGCCCCGGGGTGTGCCGGACGCCAGCAGGCCGACCCAGTAGGCCAGGCCACCCGCATCCGGCTGGCGCTGGAGCACGTTGGTGTAGACCAGGTGGACGAACTGCTCGTTGCTGAGGGCGCCGTAGCGGGCCTGGAACTCCGGCGATCGGGCGAACTCGGTTGCGATCGCCTCCAGCGACACCCCGGCACCGGCCTGGCCGGCCCAGTAGGCCAACCCCTGCGCGTCGGGGGCTCGAAGGAAGAAGGCGGCGTACAGCCGGTTGATACGGGCCTCGTTCGAGCCGGTCGGGCTGGCCGTTCCGGTCCGGGTCACGTACTCGTCCGACTCGGCGAACCCGATCATGACCTCGCCCCTGGATCGTCCCCCGGAGAGCTGGCCGATCCAGTAGGCCCGACCCTCGGGGTCGGCCAGCCGGTTGAGCACGTTGGCGTAGACCAGGTCGACGAAGGCCTCGTTGCTCATCGACCCGTAGCGGTTCTGGAATTCGGCACTGGCGGCGAAGGCACTGGAGATGTCGACCAGGGACGTCCAGTGGGCCCGCTGATCGAGCCAGTAGCCGAAGCCGGATTCGTCGGCCAGCCGCAGGAAATAGGCCTGGTAGAGCCGGTTGATCTGGCCGTCGAGCGGCAGATCCCGGATGTAGCTCGGCCACTCCGACGGGTCGGCCGGCCCGCCGGACGACGGCAGCTGGACCGAGGAGGCAGACGCCGCACCGGCGCCGTTCTGGGCGATCGGGATGACCTTGATGGCATAGGACATGCCGGGGCTGAGGGAGTGGACCGTCGCCGTGGTCGCCGTGCCGGGGGCGGTCACGCTCGATTGCAGGGTCGTGCCGTCCCGCCACGCCTCGATGACGTAGCTGTCGGGGGCCAGCCCGGCCTGACCCAGATCCAATGACCATGACACCACCGCCGAGGTCAGTGACGGGCCCACCGATGTGATGGCCGGCGTGGCGGCGGGAACCGTGGTCGGCCAGCCGGTGCGGGCCATCACTCCCAGGACCGGGGCGTCCAGCACCCTGGCGGTCTCGCCGCCGCTCAACATCGGCGTCATCAGGGCGCCGGGCGATCCCGCCGGATAGGCCGATTCATCGAAGTGGGAGAAGCTGCTGCCCTGGCTCCACGATGACGGGGCGAACAGTTCGTAGGTCAGCTCGGCGCTGATGTGGGTGTGGACGTCGGTCGACAGCAACGCCGCCGCCTTGTCCGGTGCCGAGACGATCGGGTTGCCGTTGTGGACTGCGGCGTTGTCGTAGGTGTACGGCGGTGAGTTCAGCGTCGGCGACGACTGGCCGGACGGGATCGTCGCCGATCCGAGGAACCCGAGGCCGTGGCCGATCTCGTGGAGCACCACGCTGTAGAGATCGATCTTGGCCCCCGGAGGGGTGCCGGTCGTCCCGAGGTACCAGCGGTTGGCGGCCAGCAGCTCGGCGTTGAGCACCACCTGGATCTCCGGCCGGCTCGGACCGTTGGCGTCGGTCCCGAGGAGGGTGTTGGCCAGCGCCGCCGGGTGCAGCGAGTTGCCTGGCAGGCCGCCGCCGTAGAACATCCCGTCCGGTCCGGCGTAGCCGAGCAGGGATGGGTTCCCGAGATTGGACCAGAAGACCTCGATCACGATCGGCCCGCCGGGGTTGGTCACCAGCACCGAATCCCATTGGTTCACCGCGGCGTCGACGACGGCCCTGACCGGGGTCGGGGCCGGGTACCCGGGGTTGTAGCTGGCGGCGATGCCGCCGTAGGACGCGGCGTAGTTGTTCGGTGGCAGTCCGATCATCGACGCCTCGATGGCGGCCGAACGGATCTTCAGTTCCTCGACGTGGGCCTCCATGTCCTCCTGGGCGTCCGGGGGGAGGAGACCGTCGGGGTCGGGGGCCAGCATCGGCGCCGGCTCGACCACGATCGGTGATGGCCCCTCGGTCAGGGGCGGGGCAGCCGATCCCGGTTCGGTGGCACCACCGATCCCGGCCGTGGCCACATCGGCCCCGGCCACACCAACCGGCCCGACCGCAATCAGGCACAGCACGAATACGAACACCGCAACAGCTCTGTCTCTCAACCCCTGTCCTTCCCGTCCCGAGGTAGTGAGGTGATCGGCGCGGCCAGTGGTCCGCTGTAGTCCGGCTGCCACGTTGTTGCAGCATCATGGCGAGTGGCTGCGGTTGGCCTCTGGCCGCCCCCTCCCACAGGGGCCGGTGGTCCGTTCGGCCCAGGCGCTCCTGTGACGGTTCCGTGTCAGCTGCCGACAAGTCCGATGGGCGTGAGCGGCAACGCCGACGGGAGCCGTAGGCCAAGGGCGAATCGCTCGATGGGAACGTACCGACGCTCGGATCGGTCGAAGCCGGCACCCCATCCTGAGCCGGGACCGATGTCGAAGCGACCGCGCTCAGCTTGATCGTCGGTCCCCAATCTTGGCGATTCGCCACGGTTGGCCAGGGCTTAGTCTGCGACGCATGACGGGAACGGCGGCGGTGCGACAATCGGATTGGCTACGGAGCAGGGAGTTCGACCTCGGCTTCATCGGGGGCACCGCGGCGCTGGCCGTGGTCGCCGGGGCGATCGTGGTCGCCCGCCCCGAGCTGTTCGGATTGGTGCTCGTACTCGACCTGTGGCTCCTCGGGTATCACCATGTGATCTCGACCTTCACCCGCTTCCTCGCCGATCGGGCGACCCTGCGCCACCACATCGATCTGCTGACCTGGTGGCCCATCGCCATCATCGGACTGGTTGCGGCTCTGGGGTTCGGCATCGGACCGTGGACGCTGGTCACGATCTACCTGTACTGGCAGTGGTTCCACTACCTCCGCCAGAGCTGGGGGGTGGCGCGGGCCTACGAGCGCCGCTCCGGCGTGTCGCTCCCCGAATCGCCGGCGCTGTTCACGGCCATGTTCCATGCCCTACCGCTGTGGGGAATCCTGCACCGCTCCCACCAGAGCCCCGACGAGTTCCTCGGAGTGCGCGTGTGGACGGTCCCGGTGCCTGCCGCGGTGGTCTGGGCCGCCGGCGTGGCGGCGATGGCCCTCGTCGCACTCGGGGTGCACACCCGGTACCAGGCGTGGCGACGCGACGAGCTGCCGGTCGCCCACACGCTGCTGCTCATCAGCCACCTGGTCGTGTTCCTGTCGGGCTACATCCTGATCGACGACATCGATGCCGGTTGGCTGACCATCAACATCTGGCACAACGCCCAGTACATCGCCTTCGTATGGCACGTCAACAACCGCCAGGCATCCGCTGCGATCCGGCCCGGCCTCGTCCAGCGCCTCAGCGGGAACGGGCGGGTGCTGCCCTACCTCCTGGTCTGCCTCACCGCATCGACCGCCGCCTACGCCTTCCTCGGTTTGACGTTGGCCGCGGCGGCGACGCCCGTGATCGCCTATCAGGCCATCAACTTCCATCATTACGTCGTCGACGGCAGCATCTGGAAGGCCCGGCGGCCGGTCCCGCCCGTGGTGTCGTCGATGGGGGCGAGCTGATGGTCGCCACCGGGCCGCGATGGTGGGACTGGTTCCGGATGCGTCGGGCCGAGCGCGCCATCGCCGAGCTCGACGGCCTTCGGGCCGTCGCCATCCTCCTGGTTGTGGCCCGCCACGGTGTCAACCCGTTCTGGTCCACCGGTGACGGGCTCGTCCCGGTCCTCGGCTGGGACCTCGGCATCCCACTCAGCAACGGCTGGATGGGTGTCGACCTGTTCTTCGTCCTGTCGGGCTTCCTCATCACCCACCAGGTGCTGACCCGCTACGGCGACGGGTTCGCCGGTTCCGACATCGGGGACTACGTCCGGCGGCGACTGCTGCGGATCGTGCCCGCGTACCTGGCGACGATCGCCATCGCGGTCTCGGGAATAATCCCCTTCGCCGAGATCGAGCCGGATCATCTGCCGATCCGCATCGGTTACCACCTGCTCTTCCTCCAGGACTACCTGCGGTCCGACATCGTCGTCGCGCTCTGGTCGCTGGGGGTGGAGGAGAAGTTCTATCTCCTGGCTCCCCTGGTCCTGCTCGGGGTGCTGTCGCTTCCCTCGGGGCCCCGACGGTACGGGTCGCTGGTGGCCCTGGCGCTGGCCCCGATCCTGTTCCGGGTCCTCACCGCCAGGGCCAACCCCGACATCATCGACTACCCGACCTACTTCCGGGTCTACCGGAGCCCGTTCCATGTGACGTACGACGGGCTGGCCGTCGGGGTGCTCGTCGCCTTCCTCCACCGGGATCGCGACCTGCTGGCCAAGCGGGGTCGGGCCGTCGCCAGGCCGCTCCTCCTCTTGGGGTGCGCCACGTTCGGGCTGCTGCTGCTCGGCCGACCCCACCTCGACGCCATCGGGTGGTTCGACCGGATCGGCCTCCAGGCGGCACTGGCCTGGTCCGCCGGGGCCATGGTCGGCGGGCTCGTACTGGGCGGTGGATCGAGCCGGCTGCTGACCTCCCGCCCGATGTTCGTGATCTCCAGACTCTCCTATGCCTGGTACCTTCTCCACCTCCTCTTCGTCCCCTTGGCCCTGCGGGTCACCGATGCCGTCGTCGGGACCGGGCCCGCCGGGGTGGGTGCGCCGTTGCCGGCCCGGCTGTCGGTCTTCGTCCCGGTCTACGTGTTGACCTCGCTCCTGGCCGCGGTGGTGCTCCACTACGTGATCGAGAGGCCGTTCGTCGAGTTGCGGGATCGTCGTCCGGCGGCGCCGGACCGAGCGACCACCGACTGCCCCGTGGACGAGGCTCCGGCGACCCGCGCCGCGCCGCCCCGGCGGCCCACGGTTCGACCCTCGCCGTCGCTACCGTCGGCGCGCTGATCGTCAGCGCCGGCGGCCGGGAGCGGCTCGCTGCCCCGGTCCCAGCGGACGTTCCGTTACGGTTCCGTGTCAGCTGCCAACAACTCGGATCAGCAGGGACGGCAACGCCGACAGGAGCCGCAATCGACCGACTGCGGCCGCCGAACCGGCCCCGTCGGCCGTGCGGGCCTGCGGTCCGGTGGCCCCCTTCCCGTCCACCGGTCAGCGGCATCCGCCGGCCGGAACGGGGGTTGGCTCGGGGCCGCGGCGGTCGATCAAAGAACGTCCAGTGGAGAGCGTTGGGAACCGGCGACCCGCCGCCGAGGCGACCGCCGACGGGCCGGCAGCCTCGTCGAAGATCGGCTGACCCTCTCGGCCTCGGACGGGTCCGGTCTCTCATATCGGTCCGAGCGGCTCGATTCCTGGAGCTGCGACCCGGCGGAGGGGTCAGCCTGCGGCGGCCTGGTCTGCGCCCGCTTCGCCGACCGGGGGCCCGGGACAAGGATTGACCTCGGGATCCGGCGAGCCTTCACCGGTTGCCCCCGGGGTCCAATCCGGGTTGGCGCAGGCCAGCAGCAGGTCGAGGTCGATCGGGGCCGAATCGCCGGCCTCGATGCCCTCCCGCATGTGTTCGATCCATTCCTGGTAGGCGGCCGAGCTTGTGTCCTCCTCGGACAGGATGGCCCGCTCGTGGTAGATCACCAGCTCCAGTTCGAGCTGGGTGAGGCTGGCCAGCTGGGACGGCATCGGCCCTCGTCCTCTGGCGCCGGACACCCGGGTGCCGTCATCACGAGGTGCGCCGTATTCCTCACCGAGGATTTCCACCGAGCCCCTGGCCACATGGGCCATCATGTCGATCGGTTCGGGGAACGTGGCCAGAACCTCGCCGCCCGAGAGCTGGTAACCGACCCCGCCACCACCGTTGCCGCCATGGCAGCCGGCGCAGGAACCGTACAGTGCGGCCGCTTCGACGAGGAGCTCGTCCTCGGTGTCGGGCTGCTGCATCGTGCCGGCGAAACTGAAGGCCCAGATCGGCAGTGCGGCGATGATCGGCAGCACCCACACCGGGATGCGCTTGCGGCTCTGGGCCGCAGCCACGTAGGCGGGGACGGGCTTCGGCGGCTCCGGCTCGGGATCGAGATTCGGGAGATCGGCGGCCGGGACCGCCGCCGGTGCTGCGGCCGTCTCGGCGGCCACCGGTGCCGATGTTGCCTCGGGCTCGGCGGGGGCGTCTCCGGACTTGCCGGACTTCGCCGCCTTGCTCCGCTTCAGTAGATGTTCCGGGATCTCGGTCAACGGTCCTCCGGGAGCGTGATCGACCTTGTTGCTGTTTCTGGCGTTCTGGCCTGGATCCCATTCGTAACAGAGAACCGTGCCGGGTGAAACACTATGCGGCGCAAAGGCTAGCGAGCCAGTCGAGGAGTGCGGTCGCTCGTCACGCGTTCTTCTTGCGACCCCCACCCGGGCCGGTCCGGCAACGCTGCGCCGGCCGTGGGGGGTTCGCCGACAAGCTGTTGGTGCAAGGGGAGCGGCGGGTTAAGGTCTGGGAGGCGTCTGCGCTACGGTTCGGTTCTTGGCCGTCCATGCCGACGGCTCGGGATGGATGTTCGGTTACGGTTGCGTCCTTCCTGAAAGCAACGACTACATTTGTGCACAGGTTCACAAGGTCTCCGAATCCGGCCACAGAGGTCGGCCCGGTATGCCGGCGGTTCACCACCGGTGGTCCACCGTGGAACCGACGTACTACAGTCCCAGCCCGGCCCGTTCCGGGTCCCGATCCAACCCGAGGAGCAAGCAAACCAGTGGCTGCCCTGTTGACATCGATCGTGGTTGCAGTGCTCATGTCGGTCGGTATTTTCGCCTACGCCAAACGCCGGCCCGTCGGTACCTCGGTCACGTGGGGTGAGGCGATGGTCGGTGCGGTCTATGTGTTTTTCCTCGGCTTCCTGGCCTACGGCGTCATTCCCCACCAGTGGCTCACGCTGGCTGAGAACGAGTGGGGCTTCCGAGCCGACCGAATCGTCGTCGGACCGGGCGAGATCCTCAAGCCGATCTCCTTGGGAGGTTGGTTCCCGTTCGAGATCAGCTACCGGGCGATCTCCGACACCATCGCGGTGCTGTTCTACGTGGTCTTCCTCGGCGCCATGATCTGGATGTGGGCCCGGTGGCAGAACCGCGGTGTACGAGCAGACGCCAGGGAGAAGACCGCACTGGCCCAGACCAGCTCCTTCGGCAGGCCGCTGATCAAGCAGGGCTGACATGACGACGACCGACGCCAATCCACCGCTCCCGGAATTCCGGACCGACTACCTCCTGATGGAGGTCGACGCCGACTATCTGGCCAGGGCGGTCAAGCCGAAACAGTTCATCCACATCGACCAGTCCGAGTGCATCGCCTGCGAAGGCTGTGTCGACATCTGCCCGTGGAAATGCATCCACATGCAGACCGTGGATTGTGTCGAGGAGAGCTACGGGATCGCAAAACCCGGCGACGATCCCAATGATGCCTTCATCTTCACCATCGACGACGACGTCTGCACCCGCTGTGCCCTCTGCGTCGACCGATGCCCCACCGGCGTGATAATCCTGGGCAAGATCGGCGAGCCGAGCCCGACCGGTGACATCCACCAGCGAATGACCTCCTACGGTTACGGGTACGGCATGCGCCTCGCCTAGTGGGCGCACCCACCCGGGACACCGAAACACCCTTCCGAAATCGAACAACCGGCAAAATCAGGACAAGACCCCCTCCATGGCAAAGTCGATTCAAGATCAACAAACGTTCGGCGAGAAGCTGCAGAACCAAATCAGTCAGCTGAACGGCAGCGTGCAGGGCTCCCAGGCCTGGAATTCGATATTCCGGCCCGGCTCGGTGTTTCGCAAGGGCTACACCGACAGCCCCCGCAACCGCTCCTACGTGATCATGAACAGTGTGCTCTATCACCTCCACCCGGTGAAGGTGAAGCGCCATGCGGTGAAGGTCAGCTACACGCTGTGCCTCGGTGGTCTGAGCTTCTTCCTGTTCATCCTCCTGACGGTGACCGGCATCTTCCTGATGTTCTTCTACACGCCGTCTGCGGCCCAGGCCTGGGATGACATCGAGGCCTTGCAGACCCAGATCGCCTTCGGTCTGCTGGTCAGGAACATGCACAGATGGGGGGCGCACCTGATGGTGATCTCCGTCTTCCTCCACATGGCCAGGGTCTTCTACCATGGCGCCTACAAGGCACCTCGGGAGTTCAACTGGGTGATCGGCGTCATCCTCCTGACGCTGACCCTGCTGTTGTCCTTCACCGGCTACCTACTCCCCTGGGACCAGCTGGCACTATGGGCGGTCACCGTTGGTACGAACATGATGGGCTTCACGCCGGTGTTCGGTACCCAGGTGAAGTTCGTCCTGCTCGGTGGCAGCGTGATCGGCACCAGTACGTTGCTCCGCTGGTACGTCTTACACGTACTTTTTGTTCCGTTTGTTACCGTCATCTTCATGGCCATCCACTTCTGGCGGGTCCGCAAAGACGGCGGCATCTCTGGTCCCCTCTAAGGATTTCCACTCATGACTGAAATTCCGGAGCATCTCCGAAAGCGAGCCGCAGAGGCCCGCAAGAAGGCTGAAGGCGGCGGTGGAGCCGCCGATGCCGCACCGACCGAGAGCCCAGCCGCCGGCGGGGGTGCCAGTGCCGGTTCGGGGGCCGCCAGCAAGATCCCCGAACACCTGTTGCAGCGGTCGAAGTCGGCCAAGCAACGGGAAGGAGAGCAGGCTTCGGCATCCACTGCGGTGGCCCCGGCGGCCGCCGCGGTTGCAACCGCAACCGCCCCGCAGCCGATGGCAACCATGACCGGCCCGGCCGGTCACACCCAGCGGCTTCTCACCGTGGTCAAGTCCGGCTCGATCCAGGACATCAAGGCCCAACCGCTCGACAAGGTCCACACCTGGCCCCACCTGATCGTGGTCGAGTTCGGTGCCGCCCTGGCGGTCACCGCATTCCTCACCTTCTTCTCGATCTTCGTCAACGCTCCGCTGCTGCGGCTGGCCGATGTGAACGCAACCCCCAACCCGTCGAAGGCCCCGTGGTACTTCCTCGGTCTGCAGGAGCTGTTGACGATGTTCCACCCGATGGTGGCGGGCGTCACCATCCCCGGCATCGGCCTCTTCGCCCTGATGCTGGCCCCCTACATCGACAAGAATCCCAGCAACAAGCCCGAGCGCCGCAAGTTCGCAGTGTCGCTCTTCACCCTCTTCATGATGTTCTGGGCGGTCCTTGTCATCATCGGTTCGTTCTTCCGAGGTCCAGGGTTCAACTTCGTGTTCCCCTGGGTCGAGGGCATCTTCTTCGATCTCTAGGAAACCCCAGTGATTGAGTTCTTCAACAAATCGTCAAGTATCCGGGGGGTTCGGCTTCCGTCCGAACCCACTGTGACCCGGAGATTTGCCGTGCGGCGCCTTGCGCCGAGCACTAGAACAGGAGCAAGCACATGATCGTGTTGATCGGTATCGCCATCATCGCTCTGCTGGCATTGATAGTTGTCGCAACGTCATTCCGGACGCGCGACACCCACACCGCCATCGGGCAGCTCTCGGGTGAAACCGTGAAGCGAGACCGTTCTCGGGTTGCGGCCGGGGTGAACGCCGAGGCCGAGGCCGACGCCGAACAGGAGACGGGGTCCGCCGTCGAGGCTGCGGCCCGGGCCGACCGCTCCGGTGAACTGGTCTCAGCAGGCGCCACCCCGCCCGTCGTCTACGTCCCGCCGGATCCCGAAACGCTTGGCGTCTCCCGCCGCCAGTTCCTGAACCGCGGCATCGTCGCCATGTTCGGCCTCGGCCTGGCGTCGTTCGGTGCTGCGGCCCTGGCCCAGCTGTGGCCGAGGCCGACCGAAGGCTTCGGCGCCAGGATCAACATCGGCAAGATCCCCGACATCAAGGATTCCATCACCGCCGGTGGCGGCTTCTTCTACTTCCCGGCCGGGCGCATGTGGCTCACCGACTACCCGGCCAATGCGTTGGCCAAGGCCCAGAGCACGTACAGCTTCTATCCCCAGGTTGCCCCCGGTCTCGAGAACGGCGTTGTGGCCCTGTTCCAGACCTGCCCCCACCTCGGCTGTCGGGTCCCCGATTGCCAGACATCCCAGTGGTTCGAGTGCCCCTGCCACGGTTCGCAGTACAACCAGGTCGGGGAGAAGAAGGGCGGCCCGGCCCCCCGGGGCATGGATCGGTTCCCGATGCAGGTGACCGCCGGCGGCGATCTCGTCGTCGACACGGGCAACGTGATCCAGGGCCCGCCGATTGGTGTGAATACAACAGGACAGGAAGCTGAAGGTCCGAACTGCCTTGGAGCGGGTGGCGGTCACTGATGCTTGGCACATACATGTTGGCGGCCGATTTCAGAGCCATCGGCCTCACGGTCGCGGCGGTGGTTTTTCTTGGGTTTATCGCTGTCTTTATCCTCAATATGGTTCGGGCCAGGCCCGAGCTGGGCTCGGAGATCGAGCTGGCGGCCAACCGCAAGGAATACCTGCCGGACGAGGAACTCGAAGGTGAGAAACTCGATCGCTCGTTGAGCTTCGCCCTGGTGTTGCTCACGTTGCTGGCGATCACGCTGCCCTTCTACTGGATCGCAGAGCCCGGCCGGCAGGATGGTGCGGTCGACGCCTACAACCTGTCGTTCGAGGTTCGGGGCGAGGAGAGCTACCTCGTCGGCGCCCAGTGTGTGAACTGTCACGCCGCAGGCGGCGTCGGCGGTGTCGCCCCCTACGTGCTGCAGGACGCCGACGGCCAGTTCATCGCCAACGCGGCGTGGGCCGCTCCGGCACTGAACAACGTCCTGCTCCGCTACAGCGAAGACGAGGTCCGCTATGTGCTGAACTTCGGTCGGCCCGGTTCGCCGATGGCGGCCTGGGGTACCCCCGGCGGTGGTCCGTTGACCTCCCAGCAGATCGACAACATCATCGTCTACCTGCGGACGCTCCAGAACCAGAGCCTCGACCCGCTCGACATCGCACTGGCAGGGACCGACAACGCACAGGACGAGGAGAGTCTGGCTGCCTTGGCCGATGCGCAGGAGGTCACGGCCAGCATCGAAGACGAGGTGGCGCGGTCGCTCGAGGCCGGAGAATACGACTCGGTCGGTGAGGCGGTGTTCAATCTGGGCCTGCAGAGCGGCTTCGGTGCCGGTGCCTACTCCTGTGGGCGCTGTCACACCGCCGGCTGGTCCTTGGGGATCGACATCGCACCCGACGTGCTGACCGAGGGTGTGGCCGGTTGCGGTGGCGGCAATCCTTCCGGCATCGGATTCAACCTCTGCGGAGGCTCGGTCAAGAACCGATTCCCCGATGACTCCTGGCTCCGGCCCGACGGCAGCTGGTACACGGTCGCCCAACTCGACACCGCCGGCGTGACCGAACCGATCGAAGGCAACCCTGCCGGCTACGACGGCAGCTACGTCGAGGCCATGGACGGCTCCCAGGTCACCCTGGACGACAGCGGTCAGCCGGTCACCGGCGCCGGCGAGCCCTACCTGGTCCTCGGTCCTGGCGAAGGGCCGGGCGGCGAGGAGCAGGCCGGCGATCTGGCGTCATGCGGCTTCGTGTCCGGGTTGTGGGAGCCGTCGGCCGGCGGCCAGGCCTACCCGTTCGATCCGGCCATCGCAATCGAGCAGGATGACAGCGGCGACTTCATCGATCCCGAGCCGATCACCTTGGCCGATGTCGGTGGCGACGCCCTCACCCTGGAGGACAACCGGATCGTGGCCGACTGCACGGTGGTCGAGATGCCGCCTCGCACCAGCGTCGCCCACTACAACTTCATCTTCAACGGGGCCAATGCGGGTGAAGGCTACGGGGAAGGTGGCCTGAGCGCCGCCGGGATGATGCCCGGCTTCGGTCAGATGCTCCCTCCGGACTTGATCCAAGCGGTGGTCGACTACGAGCGGGGGCTGTGATGCAAGCTGTGATCCACCAAATCGCATTCATCGACGGCATCGGCTTCGATCCCTTCTTCCGTGGCCTGCTCAGCGTGCTCGTCGGCGTGGTGGTGCTGATTGGTGGCACCTATCTTTTGATCGCCACCAACACCGGCGCCCGATCGGGCATGCTCATCGCCTGCGCCGGTCTGTTCGGCTGGATGTTCCTGATGGGGATCATCTGGACCGTCTACGGCATCGGCTGGCGAGGCGACCGCCCCACTTGGGAACTGGTGGAGATCAACTTCGACGACGGGCCTGACCGTGATGACGGTCTGCTGTTCTCGGAGGTCGAGGAGGCCCAGGGGCTGGCCGGGGTCGACGTGTCGGTGGAGGCAGATGACCCGGACCAAGCCCAGGAGCTGGCGCTGGAAAAGGCATCCGAGACCGACCTCAACGGCTGGCGGTACCTGCCGACGTCCGACAGTGAGCGGGGCGAGGCCCAGGCCTCGGCCGACGAGTATCTGGTCGAGGAGGGCGTCTTCGAGGCCGGGGATTACTTGCCGCTACAGTTCGGCGGCTTCGTCACCGGTGGCAAGCCGGTGCTGGTCGAGGACGCCAACCAGCTGGAGCGGGT
The DNA here is from genome assembly GCA_947259095.1 of uncultured Acidimicrobiaceae bacterium. GTDB lineage: Bacteria > Actinomycetota > Acidimicrobiia > Acidimicrobiales > SZUA-35 > JAHELU01. Next base: position 47,468 of record CAMYLA010000010.1, read on the forward strand.
CTGGCATTTCTTCGACGAAACCTTCCTCCACCCCACCTTCAGTGAGGAGCTGATGGTCATCCAGGTCCAGGAGGTCGTTGCCGAACCGAGCTTCCCCGGCCAGCCTCCGCCGGTGGCCGAGGTCGATTCCGAGGCCGCCCTGGTATCGGTCATCATGGCCCGCGACCGGGGCGGTCCGATCCCCAGCATCATCGGCGGGCTGCGGTTCACCCCTCTCATGTTCACCTTGGCCACCGGGCTGTTGTTCGCGGTGTTCGCCTGGGCCCTGCACGCCCGAGATCGGCGCCAGGACGAGATCCTGGCTGCAGCCGCCTGAGCGATGATGCAAGCCGAACCAAGCGCCTGCAGATCGGCCACGGCGCACTAACGTAGGCAGCAGAACGAACCCGTCACAATCGAATTCAGCAGAGGAGGGACATCATGGCTCAGTACCTACCGGTTCTGGCCCTGTTGATCCTGGCTGCGCTGTTCGCCGCATTGAGCTTCGTCGCTTCGAAGCTGCTGGCGCCGCGCAACCCAACAGTGGAAAAGTACGCGCCGTACGAGTGCGGGATCATTCCCGGGCGGGAGCCACCTGAGCGCTTTCCCGTCCGGTTCTACCTGATCGCCATGCTGTTCGTCATCTTCGACATCGAGATCGTCTTCCTCTATCCGTGGGCCATCGCCAATGAACGGTTGGGGCTGGCCGGTCTGGTCTCGATCCTCATCTTCTCCGCCCTCGTCTTCGAATCGTTCGTCTACCTGATCGCCAAGGGCGCCTTGGACTGGGGCCCGTTGCAGGTCTCCCGTCGCCAGGACGTTTTTCGCTCGTCTGAGCGAACCTCCACCTCCACGGTCCGCCGGGTCGGCCTCGAAGGCCGGCTGGAAGAGGTTCGTTCCACCGCAACGGCCGACCGTACGCCGGAGCAGCCGACCGGTGCCCCGCCGAAGACCGGGGTGGCCGCATGACCTTCTCCTCCGGTTGCCCCGCCGGGCCGGTTCCCGGCCCACAGGCGTCGGCGAGGGGCCTGCGATGAACCTGATCCGCAGTGTCCAGGACGACGGCATCGAGGGCCTCGACCACAACGTGCTCACCGCCCCGCTCGAGAAGCTGGTGAACTGGTCGAGGGCCCGGTCGTCATGGCCGGCCACGTTCGGTCTGGCCTGTTGCGCCATCGAGATGATGGCGACCGGCGGCTCCCACTACGACCTGGCCCGGCTCGGCATGGAGGTCTTTCGGGCCTCGCCCCGCCAGGCCGACGTGATGATCGTCGCCGGCCGGGTGAGCCAGAAGATGGCTCCGGTCCTCCGCCAGATCTACGACCAGATGATGGAACCGAAATGGGTCATCTCGATGGGTGTCTGCGCATCGAGCGGCGGCATGTTCAACAACTATGCGATCGTCCAGGGTGTCGACCAGATCGTCCCGGTCGACGTCTACGCTCCCGGCTGCCCGCCCGGCCCGGAGACGTTGCTCCACGCCATCACCACCCTGCACACCCAGATCGAGTCTGGCGAACTGCTCCGGCGCCGGGCCGAAACCGGGGCCGGCGCCAACATCGTGATCGAACAGCGCGATGGGCAGGGTGAGCCGAAGCTGCTGACGCTGGGGAGGGACTAGTGGCGGATCTCACCGAAACCGGTCCCGAGACCGAAGACGAAGCGGCCGAAGGTGATGGGCTCGGACCGGAGGCGGAGGCCGGCACGGAAGCCGTGTTCGGTTGCCCGGTCGCCTACTCCCGCGATCAGCGGGTCATACACGTCGACCGGTCGGCCTGGTTCGAGGTGGCGTCCCAGCTCCTGGCCGACGGCTGGAACATGTGCGTCGACGTCACCGCCGTCGACTACCTCGGCTTCGCCGGCAGGCGGGACCTCCCCCCCGGCATCACCGCCCAGCGGTTCGAGGTCGTCGCCTCGTTCATCTCCCACGGCAAACGGGATCGCATCCGGGCCCGGGCCCAGGTCCCCGCCGACGACCCAACCATCGACTCGCTCTATCAGCTCTACCCCGGCACCGACTATCTCGAGCGCGAGGCGTTCGACCTGTTCGGCATCACCTTCGTCGGTCATCCCGACCCGTCCCGGATCCTGATGCCGGAAAACTGGGACGGCCACCCGCTGCGCAAGGATTACGCAATCGGCGCCATCCCCGTTCAATTCAAGGCACCCAGCGAATGAGGCCATCCACTCGATCATGACCGTCACCGAACAGCCAACCGAATCCTCGCCTGAGGAAACCGGGCCCGAGGGCCGGCCCATCGGACAGGTTCATCTTCTGACCCGACGGGGTTCGGTCCTGCGGATGTCGGAGGTCGAGGCGGCGGAGATCGCCGAGGGCGAGCCGCTGTCCGACGAGAACGACCAGACCATGCTGATGAACATGGGCCCACAGCACCCGTCGACCCACGGGGTGCTCCGGCTCATGCTGGAGCTCGACGGCGAGACGGTGATCCGATCGAAGCCGATCATCGGGTATCTCCATACCGGTATGGAGAAGACCGGCGAGGCCCTCACCTACCTCCAGGGACCGACCAACGTCACCCGCATGGACTATGCCTCGCCGCTGTTCAACGAGCTGGTGTTCTCCCTGGCGGTCGAGGAGCTGATCGGGATCGAGATCCCGGCCAGGGCCACCTGGATCCGCATGCTGATGACCGAGATGAATCGCATCTCGTCCCACCTGTTGTTCATGGCGACAAACGGGATGGATCTCGGCGCGGTTTCGATGATGATCTACGGCTGGCGGGAACGTGAGCAGGTGCTGCGGTTCTTCCAGAAGGTCACCGGGCTGCGGATGAACCACAACTACATCCGTCCCGGGGGTGTCGCCGCCGACCTGCCGGACGGTTGGCGGGACGACGTGCTCCAGCTCATGGACATGCTGCCGCCCCGGCTCGAGGAGTACGACATCCTGATGACCGGTCAGCCGATCTGGCGGGATCGGCTGCAGGGCGTCGGCGTCATCTCCTCGGAGGAGGCGATCGCCCTGTCGGCCACCGGACCGATTCTCCGCTCCACCGGTATCGCCTGGGATCTGCGGCGGGACATGCCGTATCTGGCCTACCCCGAGGTGGAGTTCGACGTGGTGGTCGGCTCATACGGCGACTCGTTCGACCGCTACGCCATCCGGCTCAACGAGATCCGGGAGTCGATGAAGATCGTCCACCAGATCCTCGACAAGATGCCGAGCGGCGACTATCGGGCTCAGGACACCAAGATCACCCCGCCGCCCCGGGCCAGGATCGACGAGTCGATGGAGGCGTTGATCCACCACTTCAAGATCTTCACCGAGGGGTTCAAGGTCCCCGAGGGCGAGGTCTACGTCGCAGTGGAGTCGCCTCGAGGTGAGCTCGGCTGCTACATCGTGTCCGATGGCGGCCCCAAGCCGTACCGGATGCACATCAGGGGCCCGAGTTTCGTCAACCTGCAAACCATGCCTCACATGATGGGCGGTAGCCTGATCGCCGATGCGGTCGCCATTATCTCCAGCGTCGATCCGATCCTGGGCGAGGTCGACCGGTGACGCCTCTCGCTGCGCTCAGCAACCAGGTTCCGGCTTCGTCAGAACTTGCGACAGCGGTTTCCAACAGGAGGTGGGTGGATGTCTAGATTGACGGCGGCCAACGTGCTGCTGGCCCGGGAGATGATCGGCCGCTACCCCAAGCCGAAGTCGGCGCTGATCCCGTTGCTCCACGTGGCCCAACAGCAGGACGGCTACGTCTCCAAGGACGCCATGGAGCACCTGGCCGAGCTGGTCGGCATCACGCCGGCCGAGGTTCTCGGCACCTGTTCGTTCTATGAGATGTTCAAGCTGGAGCCGGTCGGCCGGTACATGATCAACATCTGCACCAACATCTCGTGCCAGTTGAACGGCGGCGAGGAACTCCTCCACCATGCCGAGGAACGGCTCGGGATCAAGCCCGGAGGCACCACCGAGGACGGTCAGTTCACCCTGGAAGACGTCGAGTGCATCGCGGCGTGCACCGAGGCACCGTGCCTCCAGGTCAACTACCGCTACGAGTACCGGCTCGACAACGACGGCTTCGACCGCCTGGTCGATGATCTGAGCGCCGGTGCCAGGCCTGATGTGCCATCCCATGGCACCTTGAGCCGGGTCCGCCAGCACATCAATCCCGAACAGATGGCGGGCATCGAGCGGCCGGAACTGGCAAAGACCCCGGTCTGGTTCGCCGACCGCCAGCCCACAGACAGCGGCGCCGGAGGGGCTTCGTGATGGCGACCTTCTGCGCCTGCCACCTCCGCCCCGGGCGACGACCAGCCCCCTGGAAACGACAGCGAGGCCTCCGATAGTGGCGACAAACGACTACGTCCCGCACGCAACCGGATACGTCGACAACGAGGGCCCCAAGATCGTGACCAGCCGGTTCCTCGATCCGCAGAGCCACACCTTCGATCGGGCCGAAGCCACCGGTTGCTACGAGTCACTGCGGGCCGTGTTGGCCATGGACCCGGCCGACGCCGCAGCCCAGGTCAAAGAGGCGGTCCTGCTCGGCCGGGGTGGCGCCGGCTTCCCCGCCGGGGTCAAGTGGGGATTCATGCCGCCGGTCTGGCCCCGCTACCTGGTGGTCAACGGCGACGAATCGGAGCCGGGCACCTACAAGGACCGGCTGCTGATGGAGCGCGACCCCCATCAGCTCATCGAGGGCTGCATGATCACCTGCTACGCCCTGGGCCTCAACACCTGCTTCCTCTACGTCCGGGGTGAGATGGCCCTGGCCCAGGAGCGTCTCGCTCAGGCCTTGAATGACGCCTACGCCGCCGGCTACGTCGGCAAGAACGTGATGGGCACCGACGTCGGCATCGACATCGTGCTCCACTGGGGTGCCGGGGCCTACATCGTCGGCGAGGAGACCGCCCTGATCGAGAGCCTCGAAGGCAACCGGGGCATGCCTCGGCTGAAGCCGCCGTTCTTCCCCGCGGCCAAGGGCCTCTACATGAAGCCGACGATCGTCAACAACGTCGAGACCCTGGCCAACCTGCCCTGGATCTTCAAGCACGGAAGCGACGCCTACAAGAAGTACGGCTCGGAGCGTTCCCCCGGCACCCGGATGCTGGCCATCAGCGGGCACGTCAACCGGCCAGGGGTCTACGAGGTGGAACAGGGGGTCGTCACCTTCCGGGACCTGTTCTACGGCGACAACTTCTGCCAGGGCATCAAGGACGGCAACGAGCTCAAGGCCTTCATCCCCGGTGGCGGGTCTGCGCCGTGGTTCTTCCCCGAGCAACTCGACCTCAAGCTCGAAGCGGCCGAGGTCGGTGCCGCCGGCTCGATGCTCGGCTCCGGAGCCCTCATGGTGATGGACGAAACCACCGACGCGGTCAAGGCCTGCCTTCGGGTGGTTCGGTTCTACGCCCGTGAATCCTGCGGCAAGTGCACCCCCTGCCGGGAAGGAACCACCTGGGAGGAACAGATCCTGCAACGCATCCTCGACGGCAGCGGTCGGCCCTCCGACATCGATCTGTTGCTCGACGTCGGCTCCCAGATCAGCCCCGGCGACTATCCGGCGGCGGCCTTCGAGGAGAAGGGTCTGACCGCGGTGCCGTTTCCCCCGAAGCAGACCACCATCTGCCCCCTCGGCCCGTCGTCGGTGGCGCCCATCGTCTCGGCCATCCGTCGCTTCCGCCACGAGTTCGAAGCGAAGATCGCCTCCGCCGGAAACGGCTCGGACGGCACCGATTCGCACGGCACCGATTCGGACGGCACCGATTCGGACGGCACCGATTCGCACGGCACCGATTCGGACGGCACCGATTCGGGTGTGGGAGACGACGTCGCCCACGCCGAGGCAGTCGTCGGCGGTGCCCCATGACCGCCACCGAGTCGGGGTCGGCCGAGGCGACCACCGGGGTCCCGTTCACGCTCAACGGCACCGACCTGGAGGCCGAGGACGGCGAGTTGCTGATCGAGGCCTGCGAGCGCAACGGCGTCCACATCCCCAGATTCTGCTACCACAATCGAATGAGGCCGGTCGGCATGTGCCGGATGTGCCTGGTCGAGGTCGACACCGGCCGGGGACCGTCGCTGCAGCCAAGCTGCATGCTGCCGGTCACCCCGGAAATGAAGGTGGAGACCGAGTCCGAGGCCACCAAGCAGGCCCAGGACGGCGTGCTCGAGTTCCTGTTGACCAACCACCCGCTGGACTGCCCGGTCTGCGACAAGGGTGGTGAGTGCCCCCTGCAGGACAACGCCTATGCCTTCGGGCCGGGCGAGAGCCGTTTTGTCGAGGAGAAGCGGCACTACGAAAAGCCCATCCCCATCAGCGACCTGGTCCACCTGGATCGGGAGCGCTGCATCCTGTGCGACCGCTGCACCCGTTTCGCCTCCGAAGTGGCCGGCGACCCCCTGATCCACTTCATCGATCGGGGTTCGTCGACCCAGGTCAACACCTTCCCCGACCACCCGTTCTCCTCCTACTTCAGCGGCAACACGGTCCAGATCTGCCCGGTCGGCGCCCTCACCGCCGCCCCCTATCGGTTCAAGGCCCGGCCCTGGGATCTCGACGCCGTCGAGTCCACCGCCACCGTCGATGCCAGCGGCGCCCGGGTGGTGCTGCAGTCCTCCCAGAACCGGGTGGTTCGGATGCTCGGCGTCGACAGCGACGCGGTGAACTGGAGCTGGTTGTCGGACAAGGACCGATTCAGCTACGAGGCCGCCAACAGCGAGAACCGGATCACCGAGCCGATGGTCCGCAGCGGGGACGGCTTCCGTCCCACCCGCTGGACCGACGCCGCCAGGGCGGCAGCCCGAGCGATGCGGATCGACCCCGACCGGGTCGCCGTCATCGGCGGGGCTCGGCTCAGCCTGGAGAGCCAGTACGCCTGGGCCAAGCTGGTCAAGGGTGTGGTCGGGACCGATCACGTCGATGCCCAGCTGGGCGACGGCCTCCCCGCTGCCCTGGCCCTCGGCCTGCCCCGGGCCACCATCGACGAGGTCTGCCGGCCGGGCGGGATCATCGTGTTGATGGCCGCCGACCCCAAGGAGGAGCTGGCGACGCTGTACCTCCGCATCCGCCATGCGGTGGTCGAGGACGGCGCAACGCTGATCGAGATCACCCCCCGCGAGACCAGCCTCTCCGACCTGGCGGCGATCAGCCTGCGATCGAGCCCCGGCACCGTTGGTCAGGTGCTCGCCGCCATCGCAGAGGAGCGGCTTGACGACGCCGTCGGCTCGGTCGATTCGCTGCAGCTGCGCCGGACCAGGTCGATGTTGACCGGCAACCGGCCGGTCTCGGTGGTCTACGGCCGATCGAACCTCGCCGAATCGGCCCGCTACACCGCCGATGCGGTCGGCGGCCTGCGGCGGATCTGCCCCGATGCGGTGTATCTGCCGGCGTTGCGGCGGAGCAACATCAACGGCGCCCTGGAGATGGGGCTGACCCCCGGGTTCCTCCCCGGTGGTGTGCGAAACCGTGAGCCGTTCGTGGATCACTGGGCCAGTACCCCGGATTTTGAAGGCAAGGACACCGACGGCATCCTCCGGGCCGCGGTGGCGGGCGAGATCGACACCCTGGTGCTCCTCGGCGCCGACCCGATCGACGACTTCCCCGATTCCCACCTGGCCCGAGAGGCCTTCGAACACATCGACACGGTCATCGCCGTCGATTCGTTCAAGACCGCCTCCTCTTCGCGGGCGGACATCTTCCTCCCGGTCGCCATGTACGGCGAGGCCGACGGCACCTTCTGCAACGCCGAGGCCCGGCTGAGTCCGCTGTCGGCCAAGGTCACCGCCCCGGGGCTGGCCCGGCCGGACTGGATGATCGCCGCCGAACTGTCGGCGGCCATCGGCCCCGACCTCGGCTTCGACTCGTTGGACGGCCTCCGGGCCGAGATGAGCGCCATCGTCCCGTCGTTGGTCGCCGTCGATTGGTCCGCCCTGGCCACGGCCGACGACGGTCCGCTGCTTCGCTCCGAGCGCAACTGGGACCTCGAGTTCGGCGATGCTGCGTCAGCGCCCCCCTCATCGAGCTACGGTCTCCGGTTGGTGGTGGATCGAAAGCTCTGGGACATGGGAACGATGGTGCAGAACTCGCCTTCGCTGGCGGGCCTGCCCCAGCGGGCAGAACTCCACCTCTCACCCTCCGATGTGCACCTGATGGACGTGGTCGACAACGACTTCGTGACCATCGACCAGGGTGACATCTCCTTCGACCTGCCGTTCGTCATCGACCCCACCGTCGCCCCCCGTACCGCCTGGCTGCCGGCCAGGCTCCCCGGGTTCGACGTTCGGGAGCTGCTGTCGGCCGGCCGTTCGATCACCAACATCCGGGTCCGGGGCCCGGAAAGCACATGACCGGCGATCCGTACCTCGCAGACGGCGTCGACTTCGGCGACGTGCTCCTGGCGGTCGGCAAGGCGGCGCTGGCGTTCGTGGTGCTGCTGGTGGCGGTCATGCTGATGGTCTGGTTCGAGCGAAAGGTGGTCGGCCGGTTGCAGAACCGCCTCGGCCCGAACGTCGCCGGCCCGTTCGGCCTGTTCCAGACCCTGGCCGACGGGATCAAGCTGTTCTTCAAAGAAGACATCATCCCCACCCGGGCCGACCGGTTCGTGTTCCAGCTCGCCCCCTACCTGTCGCTGGTGCCGGCGTTCCTGACCTTCTCCATCATCCCCATCGCCGGTGATTTCTCCGACGGGCAGAATGGTGCGGTCACGATGTTCGGTCGGGAGACCTACCTCCAGGTCGCCGACCTCCCGGTCGGGATCCTGTTCTTCCTGGCCATGAGCTCCCTGGCCGTCTACGGGATCATGCTGGCCGGTTGGTCGTCCGGTTCGAAGTACCCGCTGCTCGGCTCGGTCCGGGCCTCGGCCCAGGCCATCTCCTACGAGGCGGCCCTCGGGTTGTCCCTGGCGTCGGTGCTGTTGGTCACCGGTGCGTTGAGCACCAACAGCATCGTCCAGGTCCAGGCCGCCGGCGGGTTCGGGGGATTCGTCCCCAACTGGAACATCATCGTGACCGGCTTTGTTCCGTTCGTGGTGTTCCTGCTGGCCGGCACGGCCGAACTGAACCGGCCGCCATTCGATCTGGTGGAGGCCGAACAGGAGATCGTCGGCGGTTTCCACACCGAGTACTCCTCGATCCGCTTCGCCCTGTTCTTCCTGGCCGAATTCATGAACACGGTCACCATGTCGGCCATCATCGTCACCCTGTTCTTCGGCGGACCGGCCGGACCGAATCTGGGATTCCTGCCCGGATGGCTCTGGGGTTTCGTCTGGTTCTTCTCGAAGCTGCTGGTGTTCCTGTTCACCTTCGTCTGGTTCCGGGCCACCCTGCCACGGCTTCGCTACGACCAGCTGATGGACCTCGGGTGGAAGCTGCTGATTCCGCTGGCCCTCGGTTGGCTCCTGTTGCTGGCCGGCATCCGCCTTGCCAGGAGCGGCCAGATCGACTTCGGCGGATCGGACTTCGCCAACGTGGCGCTGGTGATGTCGATCGGTGTTGCCGGGCTTGTGGCCGGGGCGGCGCTGTTGTCGCTGGCGATCCGCGCCGCCAGGAACGAGCGGCTCAAGGCCAGCGGGCTGGAAGCGGTACCGGTTGGTGAAACGGCCATGGCCGTCGTCACCGCCCGGGTGCCCGATCCGCCCCAACCGTCGGAGCCGAGCGATTCCTCCGATTCCACCGATTCCACCGATTCCACCATGGTGGCGGGGAAGGTCTAGCTCATGGGATACCTGGAAGGCTTCGCCGTCACACTGAAGAAGGTGGCCGAAGGTGTCACCACCCGTTCCTACCGGGCCGGCAAGGGCGGCAAGAGCGATATCAAGGCCCCGAAGCCCGAGCGGCTGCATGGTCGCCACGTCCTGAACCGCTACGAGGACGGCATGGAGAAGTGCATCGGCTGCGAGCTCTGCGCCGGTGTCTGCCCCGCCAACTGCATTTACGTCCGGGGGGCCGAGAATCCGCCCGAGGACCCCAAGTCACCGGGTGAGCGCTTCGGCTACGTCTACGAGATCAACTACCTCCGCTGCATCCACTGCGACCTCTGCGTCGAGGCCTGTCCCACCGAGGCCATCACCGAAACCAAACTGTTCGAGTTCTCGTTCACCAACCGCGACGACGCCATCTACACCAAGGACGAGTTGCTGGTCGACGACGACGGTCTGCCGAACCAGCTCCCCTGGGAGGACTGGCGTCCCGGCGAGGACGAGCACACCTCCGGCTGGATGCGTGCCACCTCCCCGTCGGGCAAGGCCGGGTACGAGGGTGTCGTCGGCTGGTCTGGCGAGCTCGGCTACGGGGTCAGGGCACCGGAGCTCGGCCAGAGCGAGGTCTCCGACGATCACCACGAGGAGTCGGCCGCCGACGAGCACGGTGGGGGCCGCTGATGGTCGATGCGATCGTGTTCATCGTGGCCGGAGCCATCATTCTCGGCGGGGCCATCGGCGTCATCGCCAGCAGCCACCCGGTCCGGGCCGCACTGTCGTTGATCGCCTCGTTCTTCGGGGTGGCGGTGCTGTTCATCCTCCAGGAGGCCCACTTCCTGGCCCTGGTCCAGGTCGTGGTCTACGCCGGGGCGATCGTGGTTCTGTTCCTGTTCGTGATCATGCTGCTGGGCGTCGACAGTTCCGACGATCTGAAATTCGAACCGCTTGCCGGGCAACGAGCCGCTGCGGTGCTGATGGGTGGGCTCATCCTGGCGCTGGTGCTTGGTGGTTTGTTCCTCTCCGGGCCCGGCGGCGATGACGGCGCAGTGGCCCTGACCGGCCAGCAGAGTCGAGTCGGATCGTTGGAGTTGTCGGAGTCGCAAGCCGATGTTGATCTACTGGCCGATGATCTGTTCAGCCGGAACGCGCTGGCCTTCCAGGCCACTGCACTGCTCTTGACCATCGCAACCGTTGGTTCGGTGGTGCTGGTCCGCAACCGGGGCGCCGAAGACCTGGTTGTCGACGAGCCGGGTACGGCCACCAACTAGGCCGATCGAAAGTTTTTTGGGAGATGGGTGAAGGGGTCATGTCACGAGTGGAGTCGAACGGGGTGTTCGGATGGAAGTAACCGAAACCTGGTATCTGGTCCTGAGCGCCTTGCTGTTCAGCGTCGGACTGGTCGGTCTGCTGGTCCGCCGCAACCCTCTGGTCATGTTCATGTGCATCGAGCTGATGCTGAACGCGGTGAACATCACCTTCGTCGCCTTCTCCACCGCCCTCGATGACATCGCAGGCCGGACCGCGGTGTTCTTCGTGCTGGTGGTGGCGGCGGCCGAGGTCGTGGTCGGTTTGTCGCTCCTGGTGGCGCTGATGCGCCGCCGACCGTCGTTGTCCGTCGATGACCTGACCGCCCTGAGAGGCTGAGCCGATGATCGAAGCTGCCTGGCTCATCCCTGCTTTCCCGGTCGCCGGATTCATTCTGTTGATGCTGTTCGGTCGCCGTCTCGGCGAGCCATTCGCCGGCTGGCTGGCAACGCTGGCCAGCGCAGGTGCCTTCGTCTCCACCGTCGTGGTGTTCTTCGGTTTGGCCGGTCTCGAGGGCGAGGAGCGGTTCTACATTCAGACGCTGTTCTCCTGGATCGCATCCGGCTCGTTCACCGTCGACGTCGGCCTGCTGGTCGATCCGCTGTCGGTCACGATGTGCCTGTTCATCACCGGCGTCGGCACGCTGATCCACCTCTACTCGATCGGCTACATGCACGGTGATCCGAACTTCTCCAAGTTCTTCATCTACCTGAACATGTTCATCGCCTCGATGATCCTGCTGGTCATGGGCGACAACCTGCTGCTGACCTTCCTCGGGTGGGAGGGCGTCGGCGCCTGTTCGTATCTGCTGATCTCGTTCTGGTTCAGCGACAAGGCCAACGCCACCGCAGGCAAGAAGGCCTTCGTCACCAACCGGGTCGGCGACTTCGGCTACATGCTGGCCACCTTCTTCATCTTCGTCGGGCTTGGCTCGATCAACTACGACGACATCCTCACCCGATCCGGTGAACTGAGCACCAGGACCGCCACGTTCGCCGTCGTCCTGTTCCTGTTGGCGGCGGCCGGGAAGTCGGCCCAGCTGCCGCTCTACGTCTGGTTGCCGGACGCCATGGCCGGCCCCACCCCGGTCTCGGCGCTGATCCACGCCGCAACGATGGTCACCTCGGGTGTGTTCCTGTTGACCAGGCTCAATCCCGTCCTGGCCGAGGCCGAAACGTGGACGCTCGGCCTCATCGCCTGGGTCGGAGCGCTGACCGCCCTGTTCGCAGCCACGATTGCGGTGGCCCAGACCGACATCAAGAAGGTGCTGGCCTATTCCACGGTGTCCCAGCTGGGCTACCTGTTCCTGGCGGTCGGTGTCGGGGCCTACGTTCCCGCCATCTTTCACATGATCACCCACGCCTTCTTCAAGGCACTGCTGTTCCTCGGGTCGGGTTCGGTGATCCACGGCCTGCACGACGAGCAGGACATGCGGCGGATGGGTGGCCTGCAGAAGTTCATGCCCGTCACCGCCTTCACCTTCATCGTCGGCTGGTTGGCCATCGCCGGCGTGCCGCCGTTCAGCGGGTTCTGGTCGAAGGACGAGATCCTGCTCTACGCCTGGAACGCCGACAACCTCGGCGGCAAGGGTTTGTGGGTCATCGGTCTGGTGACCGCACTGCTGACCGCCTTCTACATGACCCGCCAGGTCATCCTGACCTTCTTCGGTCGGACCCGCTACTACGATCCGACCCGGAACGAGATCGCCGAGGCGCTGCGGCGCCGGGTGGCCGACGTCGATGAGGGTGTGATCGTGGCGTCTGAGGTCGAGACGAAGGCCCGGGGGGCCGCCGACAAGGCCAGCGCCGACATCGAGAAGCGGCGGAACGCCCTGACCAAGGCCGAGTCGACACTGGCGAAGGCCACGACCGCAGTCGACGCCTCCACCCCGGACGCCGACGGCGGCTCGTCCAAGGATGACCACGACAAGCTGGTCAAGGCCCTCGACAAAGCGACCAAGGCGGTGCCGAAGGCCGAAGCGGCCGTGGTGAAGGCGGAGGAGAAGGCCAGCTCCGAGTCGGCCAAGGTCGACGACGCCTCCAAGGAGCTGGTCGCGGCCCGGGCCAGGGTCGTCGAGGTTGAGAACCAGGTCCGGTCGACTCCTCGACCGCCCCAATGGGTGACGGCCAAAACCGAACCGGTCGAGCTCGGCGAACTCGCTGAGCATCTGCCGGACAGCTATCGACACCGCCAGGACACCGAGCCCCACGAGTCACCGCTGACGATGACGCTGCCGCTGATCGCCCTGGCCTTTCTGGCCACCGTCGGCGGGGCGTTGAACCTCCCGTTCACCAGCGACCTGCATTTCCTCGAGCATTGGCTCGAGCCGTCGCTGTTCGGCCACGAGAGCGAGTTGACCGCCACCACCGGGACCAAGTGGTTGTTGGCCATCGTGGCCATCGCCGTCGGGCTGGCGGCCATTGCCGCCGCGATCACCGTCTACCTCCGGGGACGGGTCGATCCGGCCAGGATCGAACTCCGGTCGCTGGCCCACGCCTGGTATGTCGACGAGACCTACGCCAACTTCATGGGCGGTCCGGGTCGCCGACTGTTCGAGGCCATGGCCTGGTTCGACCGCAACGTGATCGACGGGACGGTTCGCCTGGTCGGGAAGGGTTCGGAGTCGATCGGGAGCAACCTTCGGGTGCTCCAGCCGGGATTCGTCAGAAGCTACGCCCTGGGGATCGGATTGGGATCGGTGCTGGTCATGGCCTGGTTCGTCGGGAGGTTGTTCTGATGGTTGCGACCACCACGATCGCCACGCTGCTGGCCGCCGAAGGCGGGAGCTACTCCCTGCTGCCGGGGCTGATCGCGGTCCCGGTGCTCACCGCGGTGCTGATCGCTCTGTTGCCCGCCAGTCGGGCCGACTACACCAAGCTGGCGGCCCTTGTCGGGTCGACGATCACCGGGGCCATGACGATCTACCTGCTGTGGAACTTCGATGCCGCCGACGGTGGCTTCCAGTTCGTGACCCAGCGGGACTGGGTCCCCGGCCTCGGCCTGAGTTGGTTCCTGGCCGTCGACGGGATCTCGCTGTTCCTGGTGGTGCTGACCGGCATCTTGTTCCCGATCGCCATCCTCACCACCGACCCGCACCACGACGCCAAGCCGTACTACCTGTGGCTCATGATGCTGATGGCCGGGTCGCTCGGCGCCTTCATGGCCCTGGATCTCCTGCTGTTCTTCCTGTTCTTCGAGGTTGTGCTGGTCCCGATGTACTTCCTCATCGGAGGGTGGGGCCACGGCGACCGGGTCTACGCCGCGATGAAGTTCTTCCTCTACACGATGGCGGCCTCGGCCCTCATGCTGGTCGGCATCGTCAGCCTGGTGCTGTTGGCCTCTGGCGACACCGGTGGCCCGACGTTCGACGTGACCGTCCTGGCCGAGAACCAGCAACTGAGCCGGGTGGCCTCGTTCCTGGTCTTCGGATCGTTCGCCCTCGCCTTTGCGGTGAAGGTACCGATGTTCCCAGTCCACACCTGGCTCCCCGATGCCCACACCGAAGCACCGACCGCCGGTTCGGTCATCCTGGCCGGGGTGATGCTGAAGCTCGGCACCTATGGTCTGCTCCGGTTCGGCCTCTACCTGTTCCCCGAGGTGGTCCGCGACCTGGCCCCGCTGTTCCTCACCCTTGGCGTCGTCGGCATCGTCTACGGCGCCGCGGTGGCCACGATGCAAAAGGACCTCAAGCGCCTGGTTGCCTATTCCTCGGTGGCCCATATGGGTTTCATCGTGCTCGGCATCTTTGCCTTCAACTCCCAGGGTCTGCAGGGTTCGGTCATCCAGATGGTCAACCACGGCATCTCCACCGGGGCGCTGTTCATCCTGGTCGGCTGGATCTACGATCGCCGTCACACCAGGGAGATCGCCGCGCTCGGTGGTCTGCAGCGTTCGGCGCCGATGATGGCCGGGGTCTTCACCCTGGTCATGCTGTCGAGCATCGGGCTCCCCGGCCTCAACGGGTTCGTCGGCGAGTTCCTGATCCTGCTCGGTGCGTTCTCCTCGGCCCGGTGGTGGGCCGTGGTTGCGGTCACCGGCGTGATCCTGGCCGCCCTCTACCTGTTGTGGGCCTACCAGCGCAGCTTCCACGGCCCGGCCGAGGGTGAGAACGCCACGATGGAGGACCTCCGGTTGTCGGAGTTGCTCGGCATCATGCCGCTGTTGGTGTTGATCGTGTTCCTCGGGATCTATCCCAAGCCGGTCCTGGAGCGGATCGAACCGGCGGTCAACGAGCTGATCGCCCACATGGAGTCGAAGGACCCGGACTTCCAGGAGGACGAACCGGTGCCGACCGTCCGGGCCGGTACCCCGGGTCTGGTCCAGGCCGCGGAGGAGGCCCACGAAGAGGGCCAAGCCGAGTCCGATGGGGAGTCGAGCGAAGAGGAGGCGGGCGAATGACCGTCGTTGCCGGAACAACGCTGGCCCAGGTCGACCCGACAACCGTCCAGGTGCCGGACGTCGCCTGGTCGTTGCTTGCCCCGTTCATCGTCTTGGCCGTCGGCGGCATCCTGCTCATCACCGTGACCTCGATCGTGCCGGTCCTGCGGGGTCGGGGCTTTCCCGCTGCGGCCACCATCATCATCGCCGCGGTGGCGGCCGGGTTCCTGGTCCCGATCTGGAACCGGGTCGAGGACGACGGCGCCCAATCGGTGGTCGGAGGCGCCCTGTCGATCGACCAGTTCACGATCTTCGTCTGGGGGGTCATCTGCGTTTCGGTCTTCCTGGTGGCGGCCCTGCTCGACGCCTACCTGCGCCGGGAGCAGCTCGACGGCCCAGAATGGTACGTGCTGATGCTGATGTCGGCCTCCGGCGGTCTGCTCCTGGCCTCGGCCCAGGACCTGATCCTGGCTTTCCTCGGGCTGGAGATCCTGTCGATTGCGGTCTACGTGCTGGCGGCGTTGCATCTGCGCCGGTCCGACTCCCAGGAGGCGGCGTTCAAGTACTTCGTACTCGGGGCCCTGTCCTCGGCGCTGTTTCTCTACGGCATCGCCCTGGTCTATGGCGCCACCGGCTCCACCTCCCTGCCGGTCATCGCCGGCGCCCGGAGCGACAATCTCGCCGGGTTGAATCCGCTCGAGGACTCGTCGTTGATGCTGGTCGGCATGGCGATGGTGCTCATCGGGTTCGGCTTCAAGGTCTCGGCGGTGCCGTTCCACATGTGGACACCCGACGTCTACCAGGGGTCGCCGACCCCGGTGGCGGCATTCATGGCCTCGGCGGTCAAGGTTGCGGGCTTCGCCGGCCTGGTCAGGGTCTTCTGGCAGGGCTTCGGCTTCTACTTCGAGGACTGGCGGCCGATCATCATCGTGCTCTCGGCGGCGAGCCTGCTGGTCGGCTCGTTCCTGGCGCTGGCCCAGACCAATGTGAAGCGGATGCTGGCCTATTCGTCGATCGCCCACGCCGGGTTCATGCTGGCCGCGGTGCAGGCGTTGGCGGTCGAGGACATCGTCGACTCGATCCTGGCCGGCGAGGCGCTGCTGTTCTACATGCTGGCCTACACCATCATGGTCGCCGGCACCTTCGGCGTGATGACGCTGGTTGGGGGCCGGGGCGACGGCGCCCACAGTCTCGATGACTATGTCGGCCTGTCGAGATCGCGACCGGTCCTGGCCGGGCTCATGGCGGTGCTGCTTTTCGCCCAGGCCGGCATCCCGTTCACCTCCGGATTCTGGGCCAAGTTCCGGGTGATCGTTGCCGCCGCCGGCAGTGGTTCCTATGTGCTGGCCGGCATCGCCATGCTCAGCGCCGTCGTGGCCGCGGTGCTGTACCTGCGAATCGTGGTGTCGATGTTCCTGGTGCAGGCACCGGCGGTGGCCCATGCCGCCACCGCCGACCTGGAGGCCGACCCCGACGCCGGTGGCGATGGGGAGTCGGATCCCGATCTTGATCCCGATCTCGGTGCGGAGGCCGGCAGTGATGCCAGGACGCTCGTGGTGCCGAGGCCGGCGTCGGAGATCCCGATGCCGACATCGGCGATGGCGGCCATTTTCCTTGCCGCCGGGGTCACCGTGCTGTTCGGTGTGCTCCCCGGTCTCGGTGAGGGCGTGTTGGAGGCCGCGGCCGAAGCGCTGGCCGCCCTCAAGTAGCCCGTCGCAACCCGGCCCGTCACAGATCTAGGGCCGGCAGATCCCGGACCGACATGTTGCATCGGCCGTTCGGTGGAACCCGGCGGCGCCGCCGAGTGGCAAGGTCGCCCGACCGGCGATCAGCCGCCCGAGGCGGCGCTGTCGCCGTCGGCCGAAGCGACGATATCGTCGTATGGATCGTCGAGCCAGCCGTCGGGAAGTGCCACGACCTGGGGACCTCTGGTGTGACCTCTGGCCACCCGCCGGTTCTCGTCCGGGAGCGGAGCATCGGCCACGGTGGACAGCAGCTCGACCAGCTGGTCGACGTTTTCCAGCCGCCCCAGCGCACCCCGCAACCCGCCGCCGACCGGGTATCCCTTCAGATACCAGGCGGTGTGCTTCCGGAACTCTCGAATGCCCTTGTGGTGCCCGAACCACTCCACCAGCAGGTTGGCGTGCTCGATCATGATCGGCGCCACCTCGGCCACGGTCGGCGGCGGTGGGACGGGGCGGCCGGAGAACGCCGCGGCCAACTGACCGAACAGCCATGGTCGGCCAAGGCAGCCACGACCGATGACCACCCCGTCACAGCCGGTTCTGGCCATCATGTCGAGGGCGTCGCCGGCCTCCCAGATGTCGCCGTTTCCCAGAACCGGGATGGTGGTGACCGCCTCCTTGAGCCGGGCGATGGTCGACCAGTCGGCTTGGCCGGCGTAGAGCTGGGCCACCGTCCGGCCGTGAAGGGCGACCGCGGCCACGCCGCAGTCCTCGGCGATGCGCCCGGCGTCCACGTAGGTGTGATGGCGATCGTCGATGCCGACCCGGAATTTGACCGTGACCGGGACCGCTCCCGCCGCTTCGACGGCGGCGGTGACGACGCTGCGGTAGAGGTTGCGCTTGAACGGCAGCGCCCCTCCACCGCCATGACGGGTCACCTTGCGGACCGGGCACCCGAAGTTCAGATCGATGTGGTCGACCCTGCCTTCGTCAACCAGACGCTGGACCGCCCGCCCGACGTACTGCGGTTCCACCCCGGCCAGCTGCAGGCTTCGTGGGGTTTCGTCCGGGGCGAAACTGGCCAGCTTGTCGGTTTTCTCACTGCCCTCACACAGGGCTCGGGCCGAGATCATCTCGCTGACGTACAGCCCGGCCCCGAAGCGGCGACACAGCCGACGGAACGGGGCGTTTGTCACCCCGGCCATCGGTGCCAGCACCACGGGGACGTCCAGTGCCAGGGGACCAATCGCCAGTCGAGGCCGCCGAGCGTCGTCGGTCGCCGGGCTGTCGCTCCTGGCGACCGGAGAAGGGGCTGCGACGGACGAACTCATCGTCCCAGGATGCCCGGAAACCGTGGCAAATCGGGTGACATCGCCAGGACGTCACCCGAGTCTGGTCGACGACTTGTCCTGGCCACCGGGGCCGGTGGCCACGATGCTGATCGTGTCGCCGGTGGAGCCACAGAAGCTGTATTGCCCTGTCGGGCCGCCCCGATGGGTCCCGTTTGGCAGGCCGAGCGTCACCGAGTCGGTGTTCTCGGTGGTCCAGCTCGCCTGGAAGGGGCTCTGGTTCCGATCCTGGCAGAGCAGCGGCCCGCTCGGGCGCCCACTGGTGAAGCGGATGATCGTCGGCGGATCCGGCGCCGGGGGTGGCGTCGTTCCCGTGGTGCCTGTGGTCCCCGTGGTTTCGGTGGTTGAAGTCGTCGTGTCGACCGGTGGCCGGGTGGTCCCGGTGGTCGGGGTCGTTGCCGTTGTCGTCGGGGTGGTGACCGTGACACCGGTGGTCGACACCGTGATCGCCGTCGTCGATGAGGACGTCGTCGACGATGTCGGGGTCGTGACCGGGTTGCTCGTCTCCCCCGTGGCGGCGGTGGACGGGGAGGACGGCGGTCGGCGGACGCTCGTCGAGGAGGTCGCCGGTCCGGCCGGGGGCCGCAGCGCCGTCTCGGGCTGTTCATTGTCGGCGGGCCCACCGGAGGTCCGGGTGCTCGACCCGAGGACGCCTGAGGCCGACCCGGGGCCCGACGAGTCGGCCGGCTCGGCGGTTGGTCCTGCGAGGGGCTGGGCCGTGGGTTCCGATTCGATGGCGGCCACCGAGGTGCCGTCGTCGGACAGGAACTGGGAGACCGACACTGCGATCAGTGCCAGGACGGCCGCGGCGGCGAGCCAGGCTCCGCCGGTCTTGGCCGCCGGGGCCAGCGCCGACAGTCGACCGGCCAAGGTGTTCGACGGCGGCTTGGCCCGGGGTGCGACGGTGGTGGGATCGCCGGCGCCGGCGCTCGGTCCGTCGGCGCTGAGAAGACCGACACCGCCATCGGGTCCGCCCGGGCCGGGTGCCCCGTCGGTTGGGCCAGAGCTGGTGCCGCCATCGGCCGCGTTCGAGCCGGCGCCGGTGGTGCCATGGCTGCCGAGGGGCACGCCTGCCGATTGCAGCGCCGCTGCTGCCCCGACCTTCAACTGGGCCGGGACCAGCACCAGCGGCGCGGCGGCGAACAGTTTGCCGGGATCGACCAGCGCCGCTCGCCGTTCCGAGCAGTGATCACATGCCGCCTGATGGCGTGTCACGGCCCGGGCCACCGACCGATCGAAGGCCACGTCGCCACCGACCGCAGCGGCCAACCCGTCGCACAGCGGGCGACCGTTGCGCCACAGCAGGTAGGAGCCGATGGCATCACCCAAGCGGTTCCTGAGCCGGAACAGCTGCTGGTGGGCGTTGTTGGCCTCGACCCCGAGTTCATCGGCGATCTCGGCCGGGGACAGCCCGTGACGCAGATGGAGGTCCAGCAGGCTCACCTCCCGCTCGCCGAGCGCCGCCGCTGCGGCCCACACGAGTTCCTGACGATCGCGCACCTCGCTGATCGAATCGGGACCCAGCGGTCGCTCGGCGCCGGTGGGATCCGGGAGACCCCGGTCGCGCAGGCCGCTCACGACATCGTCCCCGGTCGCTCGGCTCCGCTTCTCCCGCTCCAGCCGGGTGAGGGCCCGGTTGCGGGTGATCCGCAGCAACCAGCCGCCGAAGGCATCGGGATCGTCGAGCTGGTCCAACCGCTGCCACGCCGCCAACAGGGCGTCCTGAGCGACATCGGCTGCCAGATCGTCATCCCGGACGATGGTCCTGGCCACGTTCCACGAGCTGTTGAACCATCGGTCGAACAGTTCGCCGAACGCCTCGCTCTCCTCGGCCAGAGCGGCCAGGACCAGATCCGTGTCGGATCGCTCGCTACGCTGCACGACGTCCCCCCTCGATGAAGATCATTGCAGCACCGGCCGACGTCTGCACGGCGCCCCGGTGCCGAGCATCGTTGCGAACCCGCCGCGGCGGACCCACGAGACCCCGCCTCAGCGGACCCACGAGACCCCGCCTCAGCGGACCCACGAGACCCCGCCTCAGCGGACCCACGAGACCCCGCCTCAGCGGCCGATCTGGCCGTCGCCCCCGCCGAACTCGGTCAGGGTCTCGGAGTAGCCGGACAGGCCCAGGGCATAGGGTCCGTAGGAACCGCCGGCGTCCGGGGTCTCCAGCTTGTCGGTCACATAGAACGTGCCGAGCGGGGTCGGGTTCTGGTCGGTGCCCACCGCGATCGGTGAGCGGACGACGATCTCCTCCCCCGAACGGACCGAGAGCGTCCTGGTCTGCAGGTCCACGTAGACCGCCAGATCGACGGTCTCCAACGCCACCTCCTCAGCGGGGATCCAGCCACTGCGATGGTTGGGCTTGGCCGGCAGCCGAACCTCGACCCAGTCGCCCTGCCGCTGTTCCACCAGCAGCACCCGGGTCGAACCGAATGCGGTGGTGGGCGCCAGGGTGGTGATCGGGCGGCCGTTCGGGGCGTCGAGCACCTCGAGACCGGCCGACACCACCGCTCGGGTCGAGCTGTCGACGTAGAGGTCGACCGGGACGTCGCCCAGCAGGCTGTTGTGCGACGTTTGGTCGTCGGTGGTGTCCGAGCCTTCGGAGGCTGCGGGCTCCACCACGATGCCGGAGTCGATCTCGTCAGTGGTGCCGAAGCCTGCGGAGCAGGCGGGAAGGAGGAGGAGCGTGGCGGCCAAGATGGCCAGGAGGTTGATGCGTTTCATGATCGGATCCTTTCTCGGTGATCGGACGACTCAGCCGGTGAAGGTGGGGTTGCCGGACCGGGGGGTGTCG
>CAMYLA010000011.1:0-154815 GCA_947259095.1 uncultured Acidimicrobiaceae bacterium
GTTCATCGATGCGGTGGAGCAGGTCTTGGAGCGTCATCCGCGGTGGGATCACCGTCATACGGTGCAGCACTGCCAGTTGACCACCAAGGCCCAGTACAAGCGGATGGCGGCGCTCGGTATGTGCGCCAACATCTTCTCAAACCACATCTTCTACTGGGGCGACCAACACCACGATGTCACGATCGGGCCGGAGCGGGCCAGGGGCATGGACGCCTGCGCCACCGCGGTCCGGGAGGGTGTGTCGTTCTCCATCCACTGCGATGCCCCGGTCACGCCGATGGGGCACCTGCACACGATGTGGTGTGCGGTGAACCGACTGACGGCTTCGGGCCGGGTGCTCGGCGAGGAGGAGCAGATCAGCGCCGACCAGGCGCTGCACGCGGTGACACTGGGGGCGGCCTGGCAGCTGAAGCTCGATCATGACGTCGGCAGCATCGAAGCCGGCAAGCTGGCCGATTTCACGGTCCTCGACGATGATCCGCTGACCGTCGATCCGGTGGCCATCAAGGACATCGCTGTCTGGGGTACCGTGCTCGGCGGCAAGCCGTTTCCCGCCGATCAAACCACCGCCGTCGCCGGGGGCTGACGCCGGGCTTTCGCTCAGAGGACGGCGGTGCCGTCGACGTAGCCGAGCGCCAGGAGTTCGACATCGGGGAGGCGATGCCGCAGCTCGGCCTCGATCGGGGCCACGTCGGTGTCGACCGAGAACCCGGGAAGCCAATTGTCGTGGTGGCCGAGGATGACCTTCGACGGCTGCAGCAACTCGGCCTGGCCGGCCACGAACTGGGCCAGCGAACCCTGGATCGGTTCCCCGTCGATGTTGCCCCGACCGGCTGCGGCCAGGATGGCCACGTCGATGTTCGGCAGCTCATCGATGATCCCGGTCCAATGGCCGGAGGTGTCCTGGTAGAACAGGGTGCCGTCCGGGGTCTCGATGACGTAGACCAGTGCCCCGCCGTCGCCCCGGTCGCCCTGGTTGCTGGCCCGCAGGTGGTCGACCGCCTCGGGGGCCAGTTCCGTGTTGAGATAGCCGGCCAACTGCTCGAGCCGATGCTGGCGCTGGTGCCAGGTCACGCCGAGGTCGCCAAGGCACTCCTGGTCGGGCTGGCCCATCTCGGCATGGCTCCACACACAGGAGTGGAGGCTGGGGTACACCTTGACCCTGACCCCCTCGCCGAGCTCGATGGTCTCGCCGCCGGCAACGCAGATCATCTGGTCGACATCGACACCGGCCGCTTCCATGACCCGCACCGTCTCATAACTCCCGATGATCGTAGCCCCGGTGTTGGCGGCGATTCGTTCTGCGCCGTACAGATGATCGAAGTGGGAATGGCCGATCAGGATCCAGTCGGCCCGGTCTATGTCGTCGGCCCGCAGTCCGGGTCCGGCGGCGCCCGCCGCCCGATCGATGTAGGCGTCGAGGAAGATGGTCAGCGGGTCGGCCGAGCGGCCACCGCCGGTCCGCAGCCGGAACGTGGCGCAGCCGTACCAGTCGAGTGAGGTCCCACCGTGGCCGGTCATGTCGTCACCGGCTCGAGGCGGGCCGGAATGTGTTTGTGCCACGGCGTCCCGGCGATCGGATCGCGCCAGTCGGTGGTCGTCAGCTCGTTCGGAGCGACACCGGTGAGTTCCGGCTCCCCTCCGGCCGGGGCGTACCCGAGCCCCAGCCCGTTGGGGATGGCCACATGACCGTTCATCATCGTGTCGTTGACCTCGGCCACCGCCACCGCACTCCCACCGGGGGTGGTGACCCGGACCCGATCACCGGTTTCGACACCAAGACCGGCAGCGTCGCCGGGGCTGAGCCGCAAGGCCCCCTCCGGATCCCGTTTTCGCCAGGCCGGATCGCGGATGATCGTGTTGGCCGTGAAGCTCCGGCGCTCCCCAGCCGACAGGACGAACGGGAAGTCCTCGGTGGTGTGGTCGGTTTCGGCCTCCGGGAGCGCTCGGAGCGCGTCGAGCAATTCGGGAATGGCCAGGTTGATCTTCTGGTCCGGGGTCCGCAGCAGATCGAAGGCCTGGCCTTGCTCGTGTCGGGTGAAGGCCACCCCGTCGGGATTGGCGATCATCGCCTCGAACAATCTGTCGCCGAGCGCCGGTCCCTCGCCATCGTGGCCCGCCGCCCTGACCTGGTCCGGATGGCGCAGGGCGACCTGTTGGGCGCTGAACCACAGCACCGCGGCACCCTCCATCCCGGCCGGCAGTGTCCGGCCCAGGGTCTCGTACAGCACCACCGGGCCGACGGCGGCCAGCGTCGGGTTGGCGGTGGCGGCGGCCATGAACGCCTCACCGAATGCCGCCGAGCCGCGATCGGCGGCGGCCCGGAGGGGTTCGAGATCATCGTCGTCGATCGCCCCCAGCGCCCGGACCAGGCGGCTGTGGATCTCCGGCTCCGGAAGGGTGCCGTCGAGCGGCGCCAGGATCGGGGGCCGGATGCAGCAACGGTTCTCGGGGAACGCCATGTTGAAGAAGGTGGTCTCGACCTTCTCGTACTGGGATGCCGCCGGCAACACGTAGTCGGCCTGCTCCGCAGTCTCGGTCATCGCCACATCGATCACCACCGAGAAGTCGAGCGACCGCATGGCCCGGCGGAACTTGTCGGAGTCGGCCAGGGAGTGCACCGGGTTCGCGCTCTCGATGATCATGGCCCTGGTCCGCTGCGGTGAGTCGCTGAGCACACCATCGGCGATCTCGTTGCAGGGCACGAGCCCGGAGATGATGGCACCACCGGTGACCGGATCGGTGGGCTCCGATCCCGAGGCCCCGTAGCTGAACAACGGGGCCATGGCGGTGTGGGCGGTCATGGCCCCCGGCTTGGCGAAGCTGCCGAGCAACACCCATACCGCCCGCTGCAGGTAGGAGACCAACGTCGAATGGGGTGCCATCTCGATGCCAAGATCCTCATAGACCGACACGCTCTCGGCCGCCGCCAGGCGGCGGGCCACCTCCCGGATCCGGGCCTCGTCGATCCCGCAGCGCTCGGCGAACGAGCCGATCGGCACGGTCTCGAAGGCGGCGATCGTCTCCTCGACACCCCGACCGTTGGCCGCCAGCCACCGGGTGGCCACCAACCCCTCCTCGACCAGGACCGCTCCGATCGCAGCCAGCAGGAACGCGTCGGTTCCCGGCTTCGCCGGCAGCCAGAAGTCGGCCAGGTCGGCCGTCTCGGTGCGCCGGGGATCGATCACCACCATCGACCGTGACCCGTCTGCGGCGATCTCCTTCAACACCCGCCGGGTCTCGTCGAACCCGTGCGAGTGCCAGGGGTTCTTGCCGAGAAAGACCGAGACCTCGGCCTTGTGGAACTCGCCGTGGGTATGGGTGCCGAACATCCGACCCTCGACCCAGGCCTCCCCGGTCTTCTCCTGGGCCAATGCGTTCGACCGCCGGGTGATGCCGAGGGCCTTGCGGGTCGCCGAACCGTAGGCGCCGCAGAGATGGTTGCCCTGGCCGCCGCCGCCGTAGTACATGATCTTGTCGCCGCCCCGCTCTTCGGCCACCCGCCGCAGGGCGTCTGCGATCTCGGCGATGGCGGTGTCCCAGTCGACGGCGACCCAGCCGCCGTCGTCGAGGCGTTTCATCGGCGTCGTCAACCGACTGGTGGCGTTCTGGTAGTGATCGAGGCGGAGCGCCTTCTCGCAGGTGTACCCCTTCGACGAGACGTGGGCCTTGTTGCCCCGGACCCTCGTGATGGTCCGCCCATCGAGTCGGACCTCGACACCGCAGTTGTTGCTGCACAGTACGCAGACGGTCTTGTGCCACACGGTGGTCGGGTCGGCCTGGTCGGTGGTGAGCGCCGGTCGTTTTGCCAGGTCGGTCATCAGGGCTCCTCGCAGGGTCGGGTCGGGCCGAAGGTGTCACCGCAGCGACTCGGCAGCCGGTCCCGTTCGTTACCGCAGGACACTACCGGCGGCACCTCCGCCAGGCCAAGGCGTTGCCGGCCGGGCGAGGGCCTCGGGGTGCCTGCACCACCCGACCGAACCCGCTTCCGGCTCGACGATCGAGCCGGGAGCTGCGATCCTCACCCGATGGCCGCTCCCGAGTCCAGCTTGTGGGATCACTACACCGCCACGGTGGCCGCCGACCCAGACAGGTGGGCGGTGGCCGATCAACAGGGTCGTCGGCTGACCCATCGGGAGCTGCAGGAGCTGGCCGGGAGGGCCTCGGCCGGCTTTGCCGCCTCCGGACTGGGACCCGGATCGATCATCGGTGTGTTCCTCCCCAACAGGGTCAGCTGGCCGGTGCTGGCCCTGGCCGCAGCCCATTCCGGGATCGGCGTGCTCGGTCTCAACACCCGCTTCCGCCGGGCTGAGCTCAACCACCTGCTCGGGGTGGCCGAGATCGATGTCGTGGTGGTGGCCGACCAGTTCCTCGGCATCGACGGACCGACGCTGTTCGACCGGCTGGACCGCCCGGTCCAGGTCATCGTCGACCCCGGCGATGACGGCATCGGCCCGGCGGACGACGCCATGACGGCATCGACCGAGCTGTTGTCCGACCTGCTGAGCGACCGGCCGGGTGAGGCGGTCGGGGCCGGCGAACATCCGCTGATCGGGTTCACCACATCGGGAACCACCGGCCTGCCCAAGATCGCCATGCACACCCAGCGCCAGACGCACCATCACCTGGTGGCCGTCATCGACCGTTTCGGCCTCGGCGCCGACACGGTCACCCTGGCCCCGCTTCCCCTGTGCGGCGCCTTCGGCTACACCGCGGCCATGGCCACCCTGTTGGCCGGCGGTGCGGTTGCGGCCCACGAGACCTGGTCGGCCGACGCAGCAGCAGCGGCCATCGACGAGGAAGGGGTCACGTTCTTCAACGCCAGCGACGACATGCTGCTCGGCCTGGCCAGCAGCGATCGGTTCCGGGTCGACACCACCTGGACCCTCGGCGGGTTCGCCGACTTCACAAACGCCGGAGCGGAGGCGGTGGCCACCATCGAGGAGATCACCGCCGGGGCGACGAGGCTGGCCGGCCTCTACGGCTCCTCCGAGGGCTTCGCCCTGATGTCGACCTGGGACAGGCGGGCCCCACAATCGGAGCGGGTCCGAAACGGCGGGTTCCTCGTGTCCCCCGACATGGCCGTTCGCTGCTGCGACCCCGAAAGCGGTGCGAGGCTGCGCAACGGTGAACCGGGCGAGCTGCAGTTCAGGGGACCGAATCTCATCACCGGGTACCTGAACAATCCCGATGCCGACCAGCGAGCCTTCACCGACGATGGTTGGTACCGATCCGGCGACCTCGGCCAGACCGTCGAACCGGACGGCGACGGCCACCAGGGCTTCATCTATCTGGCCAGGCTCGGCGACACCCTGCGGCTGCGGGGCTTCCTGTGCGACCCGGCCGAGATCGAACACCACCTCGAGCTCCATCGGAGGGTCGAGCTGGCCCAGGTGGTCGGGGTCAGGCGGCCCGGCGTCGGTGACGTGGCGGTCGGATTCGTCCTGTTGAGCGACTGCAATCAGGATGCCAAACCGGTGAACGAGGCCGATCTCCTGGCCCACTGCCACCAGGGGCTGGCCAACTACAAGCGGCCGGAGCGGATCATCTTCGTCGAGGACTTCCCGGTCACCGACGGACCGAATGGCACCAAGATTCGCAAGGTCGACCTTCGGGAACGGGCCGCCAGGTTGCTCGGCGTCGGCACCGAGCGTTGACGGGGCCCAACCGGGGCGACCGGCCCGACGCCCACCCGGCTGGCGGTGCAACGGCCGTGACGCTACAACTGGCAGTCCTATGGCAGACACCCCACACCCGATGACGTTCGACGAGGCCTGCGATGCGGTCTGTGGCCCGGGCACCATGTTCGAGATCACCGAGGCCGACGTCGACGGCGTCCCCACCAAGCTGTTCGTCAACGCCCCGCCGAGCCTCGGGGCCCTCTACGGCCTGGCCGCAGCCCGCGACGACGAGTTCATCGTGTACGAGGACGAGCGTTGGACCATGCCGGAGCTGCTGGCGATGGCGGGCCGTATCGGGCACGTACTGGTTGAGCACCATGGCGTTGCCAAGGGTGATCGTGTCGCCATCGCCATGCGCAACTACCCGGAGTGGATTGCCGCCTTCATGGCCATCACCACCATCGGCGCGGTGGCGGTACCGCTCAACGCCTGGTGGCAGAGCGACGAGCTGACCTACGCCATCGAAGACTCCGGCACCTCGGTCATCATCGCCGACCGGGACCGGCTCGATCGCCTCGATACCGCAGGCAGCGAGGCGGTGAGCCACGCCAAGGTGATCGCAGTGCGGTGCGAGGGCCGGCTGCCGCCCGGAGCGGTGGCCCTGGAGGATCTCATGACCGGCGACGCCACCATGCCCGTCGTCGACGTCGGCCCCGACGACGACGTCACCATTCTCTACACCTCGGGCACCACCGGCCATCCGAAGGGAGCGGTCAGCACCCATCTGGCGGTCATCCACGCACTGATGTGCTTTGCCGCCAGGGCGCAGGTCGGGGCGTTGTACGAGCCGCCGCAAGACGACGCGGCCGAGCCGCCCCAGACCACGTTCATGCTGTCGGTCCCGCTGTTCCACGTCACCGGGCTGGTGCCGGTCATGCTTGGCTCGATCATCAGCGGGGCCAAACTGGTGATGACCCATCGCTGGGATCCCGACCGGGCCCTGGAGCTGATCGAGCGGGAGGGGGTCAGCAACTTCGTCGGTGTACCGACCATGAGTTGGGATCTCCTCGAGGCCCCGAGCTGGGGAAGCCGTGATGTCTCCACCCTGCGCTCGATCGGCGGTGGGGGCGCACCGATGCCCCCGGAGCTGGTGAAGCGTATCGACGACAACTTCCCAAAGGGTCGGCCGGGGCTCGGCTACGGGATGACCGAAACCAACGCCTACGGTCCGCAGAACTCCGGCCAGGACTTCCTGGACCACCCCCGCTCGACCGGCCGCCTGATCCCGATCGTGGAGATGCGGGTCACCGATCCCGAGGGGAACGAGCTGCCGACGGGCGAAACCGGCGAGCTGTGGTTTCGGGGACCGTCGCTGATCAGGGGCTACTGGAACCGGCCGGCCGACACCGCCGAGACCATCGTCGACGGCTGGCTGCGATCGGGCGACATCGGCAGAATCGACGACGACGGCTTCGTCTATGTCAGCGATCGAGCCAAAGACATGGTGCTGCGGGGTGGGGAGAACATCTACTGCATCGAGGTCGAGGCGGCGATCTACGAACATCCCGCGGTGTACGAGGCCGCGGTCTACGGCATCCCCGACGAGCGACTGGGCGAAGACCTGGCGTGCCACGTGAT
Organism: uncultured Acidimicrobiaceae bacterium; assembly: GCA_947259095.1. Taxonomy (GTDB): domain Bacteria; phylum Actinomycetota; class Acidimicrobiia; order Acidimicrobiales; family SZUA-35; genus JAHELU01. The sequence continues at coordinate 7,260 of CAMYLA010000011.1, forward strand.
GGTGAAACCCGGCCAGACCCTCGAGCCGGCGGAGCTCCAGCAGTTCCTCGGTGAGCGGTTGGCCAAGTTCAAGGTCCCGGCCAGGGTGGCGGTCGTGAACGACTCGCTGCCGAGAAACGCCGCAGGCAAGATCCTCAAACGGCAACTCCGGGACGAGCTGGCGCCCGGCTGATCGACGAGGGCCGATCGACGGTCCAGCCTGCTGTCAGGGGCCGACTCGGCCCTGTTCTTCTCGGACCTGGCCGATGCCCTCCTGGAGCAATGAGAAACAGACCAGCCACGCCGCTGCGCCCAGGACGGCGAACTTGACGTAGAACAGGCTGGGGATCGGGCTGCTCCAGGCGGTGTGGAGGGCCACCGCAAGGACCATGACCCGCCAGAACCGCGGGTCTCTCAGGTGCTCGATCCTGAGCGGCTGCGAACCCTTGACCCGCCACAGCGCGCCGGCGGTGATGGCGGTCCACACCACATGGCCGAACGGCGAGAGCAGCCCCCGAAGCACGATGTTGTCGATCACATCGCCGTTGTCGAGGGCGAACAGTGCGGCAACCAGCGCATACCCGGCAGACTCGAATGCGGCGAACCCGGCACCGATGGCCGCCCCGAACAGCATGCCGTTGAGCACGAATCGGTGCTGCACCCGGCGGGCCACCAGGACGACCGCCAACAACTTGGCCGGTTCCTCGATCAGGCCGGCCACCATGGCCCCCAACCAGGGGAAGTCGAACAACTCGAAGCCGAGCAGGGAGAACAGCAGAGACGCGGTGCCGCCCAGGAACACCATCCGCAACACCGCCACCACCGAGACGTTTTTCGGGAGGTTGACCTCGAAGAAGAACAGCAGCGCGGTGACCGGCATGGCGAACGAGCCGACGATGATGAGCCCCGGCAACAGGGTGATGGCCCCGAAAACCGTCCAGCCGGCGAGGAACAGGGCGAACACGACGCCGGTTGCCAGCAGCGTCCTGGCGAACAGCCACGGCTGGGGCCACTCGGCCGTCACCGTCGACAGCGGCGGTGTGGTGACCGCGGTTCCCACCATCAGCTCCGCCTCGACGTCGGCCTGCGGGCGGCGACGGAAGCTGTTGGCGAACAGGCGTCGGAGACTGAACGAGTCGTCGAGTCGTTCGACGCTGGCTGCGCCGGCGACCCGGTCGGCCACCGCATCGAGCCGATCCCGCAGCGATCGCTCGGTCCCGGCATCCTCGGCCGCCGCCGAAGATGGCACAGACGACGAAGACGGCGCAGACGACGTCGACGCAGTCGACGCGGTCGACCATTCGATCCGCTTGGTCTTGTCTGGCACCGACGATGGCACCGTCGGGTCCTGGTCCGTGACCGCCCCATCGACCCCCGCATCCGCCTCGGGCGGGTAGAGGACGAAGCGTTCGGGCGGGGCCGGATCTGCGATTGAGCGGTCCGCCCAATCTGGTGGGGTCGGCGCCGCGGCCCGATCCGGTTGCCGTTGACCGGCCGAGTCCGGCCAGCCGGTGGAGCTCCAACCGCGCTCGCCGGGCCGGGGCAGCTCCCGGTGCTCGATCGTCTGATCGGCGTCGTCGGTCATGCGGTCTCGGGAGCCACCCGGTTGAACGCAGCCGTTGCGACGGGCGCAGAACGCTGGATGTCGATGCTTCCCATGGCACCGTCGACCCTAGCAGCCACCCACCGGCCCGGCGGTGGCGCCACCGGCCATCGGCCGGCGATCAGCGAGCGGGAATGGTCGATCGGTCCAGGCGATCGGCCAGCTCGTCGAGCCGGGTACAGCCGACCTGGGCCATGGTGTTGATCAGCCCTTCCCGGAGGATCTCGTAGGCGTGGCCGGGGCCCTCATCACCAGCCGCACCGAGTCCGAACATGAACGCCCGCCCACAGAAGACGAAGCTGGCGCCGAGGGCGATGGCCCGGGCCACGTCGAGCCCGGACCGGACCCCGGAGTCGAACAGCACCGGTACGGCATCGCCGATGCGTTCCACGATGGCCGGCAGGCTGTCGATTGCCGGCGGCACCGCATCGAGTTGGCGACCGCCGTGGTTCGACACCTGGACCGCATCGGCACCGGTGTCCACACAGCGCTGGGCATCATCGACATCGACGATGCCCTTCACCACCAGCGGACCGTCCCACAGCTCCCGAACCTCGGCCAGGTACTCCCAGGACAGGGTGCCACCCAGGTTGGCCCCGACGAACCCGGCGGTGCTCCGCATCGTGGCATCGTCGATGTACTTCTCCAAGGTCCGGAATCGGGGCAGGCCGTGACGCAGCACACCGATGCTCCACGCCGGATGGATGGCGGACTGGGCCACGAGGGTCGGACCGATCACCGGTGGGACCCGGACCCGGGCCTTGCGCTGACGCTCCCGCCGGCTGGCCGCCGGTACGTCGGCGGTGACCACCAGGGCCGTGAAACCGGATGCCCGGACCCGCTCCAGCAGGTCGGCCCGCAACGACGGATCCCGAGGTGGGTAGAGCTGGAACCAGCCCATGCCATCGGCGTTGGGGCCGGCGACCTCGGGTTTCTCAGTGGCCACCGTGCTCATGGTGTACGGGATACGCTTCGCCGCCGCGGTCGTGGCCAGGGCGGCGTCGGCCCCGGGCCAGATGAGACCGGTCAACCCCACCGGGGCGATGCCGATCGGCGCCGCATAGGTGATGCCGAAGAGCTCTGTCTCGATCGAGGGCTCCAATGGCCCCTTGAGCAACTGCGGGATCAGCTGGACCCGGGCCATGCCGTCGAGGTTGTTCTGCACCGCCCGATCGTCGCCGGTGCCGCTGGCCAGGTACTCCCAGGCGAAGTGGGGAATGCGTTTGCCGGCTCGACGCTCAAGATCGTCGATGCCGGGCATGGTGTCCATCAGGTTGCTGGCCATCGGTCGGTGCCTCTCGATTCGCTCCACGGCGCGTTGCAGCACCATCAGTTGCCATCGGCCGTTTCGGCCGGTTCGATCACCATCAGCAGAACGTCCTTCTCCACCTGGTCGCCGACGGCGACCCGGACTTCGGTGACGTGGCCGTGGGTGGTGGCGGCCAGATGATTCTCCATCTTCATCGCCTCCAACACTGCAACCACCTGCCCGACCTGCACCTCGTCGCCGATCGTCACCCTTATCTCCAGGACCTTGCCCGGCATCGGCGCCGCCACCGCCCCGCCCGGCAGCTCGATCTCGGGCACCGAGAATCGGGGGACGAGATCGAAGCCAACACCCCCGCCGGCTCCGGTCAACTGGATTCGGGACGCCGATGTCGACACCCGCAGACCGAGCCGGTGGCCGTTCACCTCGACGTCGATGCCGTCGGGAGCCCAATGGTGCACCACGGCCCGGCCGCCGCTTCCGTCCGAGCCGAGCCGGAACCCGCCGTCCCGGGCTCGGCGGTAGTGCACGGTCAGGGTGTCGCCCTGGTGGCCGAGCTCGACCCGTTCCGGAGGGATGCGACCGACGACGAAGCCGCTCGGCAGCGCCGCCAGGGTCCTGGCCCGGGACCGATTGTCGCCCTGGACCCACATCGCGGCGGCGACCGCCAGTCGCTCCACCTGATCGGTTGGCACGGTCCGCTGCTGCGAGGGAGCAATCCGCTCGATGAAGTCGGTGGTGGTGTCGCCGGCCAGGAAGGCGTCGGTCCGCAGCACCGCCGCCAGGAAATCCCGGTTGGTGACCACCCCGTCGAGGTGGAGATCTTCCAGGCCACGGGCCAACCGGCCTGCAGCCTCGGTCCGACTGGGGGCGTGGGCGATCACCTTGGCGATCATGGGGTCGAAGTCGACCCCGATCACCGACCCGGCCTCGACCCCGGTGTCCCATCGAAGCACCGGCTCGTCGGCCGGGGCGAACGCATCGAGGGTTCCGATCGCCGGCAGGAACCCATTGGCCGGATCCTCGGCGTAGAGGCGGGCTTCGATGGCGTGGCCCTCGAAGGTCACGTCATCCTGGCCGTAGCCGAGCGGCTGACCCATGGCGATCCGCAGCTGGTCCCGGACAAGGTCCCGACCGGTGACCTCCTCGGTCACCGGATGCTCGACCTGGAGCCGGGTGTTGACCTCCAGGAAGAAGAACCCACCGGTCTCGTCGTCGACCAGGAACTCGACCGTACCGGCCGAGCGGTACTGCAGGGCCGCCGCCAGTCGCAGCGCCGCATCTCCCATCTCTGCCCGGAGCTCGTCGGACACGAACGGCGACGGTGACTCCTCGATGATCTTCTGGTGGCGGCGCTGGATGCTGCACTCGCGTTCGCCGAGGTGGACCAGGTTGCCGTGGCTGTCGCCGAGGACCTGGATCTCGACGTGGCGGGATCGGGCGACGTAGCGCTCGGCGAAAACCCGGTCGTCGCCGAAACCGGCATGGGCCTCCCGTTTTGCCGCCACCACCGCATCGTCGAGTACGGCGGCCGACTCGACGATCCGCATACCCTTGCCACCACCACCGGCCGCAGCCTTGATCAGCAGCGGAAAGCCGATCGAGGCGAACCGGGCCGGGTCCTCCTGCGACACCAGGACCGGTACGCCGGCCTCGATGGCCAGCTTCTTGGCCTCGATCTTGTCGCCCATGGCTCGGATCGCCTCGACCGACGGTCCAACCCAGGCCAGGCCGGCTTCTTGGGTGGCGGCGGCGAAGTCGCCGTTCTCGGCCAGGAACCCGTACCCGGGATGGATCGCCCCGGCCCCGGTTGCGGCGGCGGCGGCGATGATCGCCTCACCGTCGAGATAGCCGTCGATCCTGATCGCCTCGTCGGCCTCGGCGACGAACGGGGCGTCTTCGTCGGCGGCGACGAAGACGGCCACGGTCCGCAGGCCCATGGCCCGGGCGGTGCGGAACACCCGGCGGGCGATCTCGCCCCGATTGGCCACCAGCAGCTTGTCGAATCGCCCCGACCCCGCAGCGTCACCTGTCATCGATGCCCCCCTCCTGCAGGGTTTGCCGCCTCATCAGCCCCGACGTTTCGCCGTAGGCGAAACTCGAGCGACCCGTAGGGTCGCCGGTCACAGCCGGAACACCCCGTAGCCTTGGGCACCCTCGATCGGGGCGTTGCCGACGAACGACAGGCACATCCCCAACACGTTCCGGGTGTCGCGGGGGTCGAGGATGCCGTCGTCGGAGATGGCGCCGGTGGCGACCAGGGCCAACGAGCCTGCCTCCTGGGTTGCCTCCACCGCGGCCACGATCTTGGCGTCCTCGGCCTCGTCGAACGCCTCCCCTTTGCGGGCGGCCTGGCCCCGGCGGACCTGCGACATGACGCCGGCGATCTGCTTGGGGCCCATGACCGCGATCTTGGCCGTTGGCCACGTGAAGGTGAACCGGTTGTTGAACGCCCGGCCGGACATGCCGTAGGTCCCGGCGCCGTAGGACGAGCCGATCGTGACGCACAGATGTGGCACCTCGGAGTTGGAAACGGCGTTGATCAACTGGGAACCCTTCTTGATGATCCCGTCGGCCTCGAAGTCTCGTCCCACCATGAAACCGGTGATGTTCTGGATGAACAGCAGCGGCACATCGATCTGGTTGGCCAGCTGCACGAAGTGGGCCGCCTTCTGCGAGGAGTCGGGGTACAGCACACCGTTGTTGCCAAGAATGGCGATCGGATAGCCGTGGATCGAGGCCCAGCCGCAGACCATGGTCGGCCCCCACCGGGGTTTGAACTCCTCGAACCGGGACCCGTCGACGATCCTGGCCACCACATCCCGCACATCGACCGGCTGCCGCAGGTCCCTGCTGATGAGGCCCAGCAGGTCCTCGGCATCGTGGATCGGTGCTTCCACGTCGAATCGAGGGGGCGGGGCCGGTTTCCGCCAATTGAGGTGGGAGACCACCTCCCGGCACAGCCGGATGGCGTCCATCTCGTCCTCGGCGAAGTAGTCGCCGGATCCCGAGACCTCGGCGTGGAGCTTGGCACCGCCGAGCGTCTCGTCATCGCTCTCCTCGCCGGTGGCCATCTTGACCAGCGGCGGCCCGGCCAGGAACATCTTCGACTGCTCCTTGACCATGATCGTGTAGTCGGACATGCCGGGCTGGTAGGCGCCGCCGGCGGTCGACGAGCCGAACACGATGCACACGGTGGGGATTCGCATCTTCGACAATTCGATCATCTCGTAGAAGAACCGGCCGGACTCGGCGAAGTGTGTGGTCTGGGCCTTGCGACCACCACCGTCGGTCTCGACCCGAAGGTCGGCCCCCGCCGACTCGACGAAACTGACGTACGGCATTCGGTTGTCCCGGGACATCTGCAGTGCCCGTTCCCATTTCTTGGCCGCATACGGGGTCAGCGCCCCTCCCAGGACCGAGGGATCGTTGCCGAGGATCACGCATTCCACCCCGGCGATGACCCCGATCCCGATGACCATGCCCCCACCCATCGTGTAGTCGGAGTCGTAGCCGGCCAGGGGGCTGATCTCCAGGAACGGGCTGTCGGGGTCGAGGGCGTTTGCGATCCGCTCCCGGATCGGCATCTTGCCCCTCGAGCGCAGTCGGTCCATGCGATCCGGCCCGCCGCCGGCCTCGGCCTGGTCGAGGAGCTCCTCCATCTCGGCCAATTGCTCCATCATGTCGCCCTTGTTCTTGGCGAACTCGGGGCTCCCGGGGTCGACCGTCGAAGGCAGCGGTGGGGCCAGCAGTGATCGAACCATCCCGGCGATCGTAGAGGTGGCCTCCGGGGGACGCCAGTCTCGTCGGGCGGTCCGCTCCGACCGCGCCGATCGGGGTGTCGGCGGGCCCGATCGGCGACTCGACGGTCGGGGGCCGGGGCGGTAACGTCTGACCTCCAACCTGCGATGAACCTGCGAAGAACCGAACGACGGGTCACGGTCCGTCGCCGATCGAAAGATGAGGTCCCGGCGTGGCCATCCCCACCAGTCTGGCCGGAACCGGCGTCGAGCCGATGGTTCATCGGGTCGACGCGCGGTGGACGATGGCCTATGCGGCCTCGATCGGGGACCATCTGCCGGTCTACCTCGACACGACCCGGCCCGGCGGGGTCGTGGCCCATCCGCTTTTCTCGGTCTGTCCGGAGTGGCCGGTCATCGTCCGGGCCCGTCAGCTGTCGACCGAGGCCGGCGTCTCGGCCGAGGAGGTTCGAACCGGTGTCCATGCCACCCACGATGTGGTCATCCACCGGCTGATCCGACCCGGCGACGTGCTGACCACGTCGCTGGAAACCAGCGGCGTCGTCGACATCAAGCCGGGGGCGATGACCACAACCCGACTGCAGACCACCGATGCCGACGGCTCCCCGGTGGCGACGACCACCCAGAACGGGATCTACCTGGGGGTCCACACCACCGGTGAGGATCGACCCGATCCGACACCACCGCCGCCGATACCGGGATCGGATCGGCAGGGCGAGCCGCAACGGATCGACGTCGCCATCGACGCCGGCGCGGCCCACATCTACACCGAGTGCGCCAGGATCTGGAATCCCATCCACACCGACAAGGCGGTGGCGCTGGCGGCGGGGCTGCCAGACATCATCCTCCACGGCACCGCCAACCTGGCCCACGGCGTGTCGGCCGTCGTCGAGCATCGGGCCGACGGACGGCCGGCGTTGGTGCGGCGGCTGTCCTGCCGTTTCAAGGCCATGGTCCGGTTGCCGTCGACGGTCACGATCCTGATCTGGCCGGCCAACGACACCGGCGACGGCCTGCGGACCGTCCCGTTCGAGGTGCTGAACACGGACGGGGCGCCGGCGGTGGAAGACGGTCTGGCGGTCCTCGGCGAACCGGCGGTCGACTCGTGAGCGAGCCGGATCAGGGGTCCTCGGCGTCGGGGCCCGACGATCTCTCGGTGCTGGACAATATGGCCTGGCATGCGCTTCGGGGCCCCCAGGCCGATCTGGCGGAGTGGTCACCAGACGGGCGGGCCGGCCGCTACCGGCGCAAGGTCTCCCCCATCTGCGGGGTGCCGACCACCGGCGCCGACGATTGGGCCGGGCTGGCTGCCCTGGCCGGTCCCGGCGGCTACGTCAGCCTGTTCCGCGACGAGATCAACCCGGCGCCTGCGCCGTGGAAGGAGCTGTTCCGAGAGGAGATCACCCAGTACGTTGCCGGCGGCTTGGTCGATCCTCCCGACATCGGGATCACCGAACTGGGCCCCGATGATGTCGAGGAGATGGTGTCGCTGGCGAAGCTGACCGAACCCGGCCCGTTCAGCACCCAGACCCACCGCACCGGACGCTACTTCGGAGTGCGGCGCCAGGGGCGTCTCATCGCCATGGCCGGCGAGCGGATGCGGGTGGCGGGCTGGGGCGAGGTTTCGGCGGTCTGCGTTCACCCCGACGGTCAGCGCCAGGGGCTCGGTGAGGCGCTGACCCTGGCCGCGGCCAAGGCCATCACCGACCGCGGCGACAGGGCCATGCTCCATGTGCGGGGTGGCAACGACCCGGCCCACCGGCTCTACCTCCGCCTCGGCTTCGAGGTTCGCCGCCCCATCGCCGTTGGCGTGTATCGGTTGATCGACGAGCGCTGACCGGCCGGCAACCCGAGCCGGTGCCCCGCTGGATGGCCGGGTCCGGCCCCGGTTGGTTAGGTTTTCATTCTCGGCAGATCGTGGCCGGTGCCCGCAACCCCACGGTCCCCACAAGCAACAGGAGGGCTCTCAATGACGAATCCAGCCGACCGGCCGTTCAAGGTCCTCGGTGTGCAACAGATCGCCATCGGCGGACCCGACCTCGATCCGATGCGCCATTTCTGGGGCCAGCTGCTGGGGATAGCCAAGGTCGGCGAGTACACCAGCGAGACCGAGAACGTCATCGAGGACATTCTCCAGGTCGGCAGCGGCACCGCAGCGGTGGAGATCGACCTCATGCAGCCGGTCGATCCCGACGCCAGCCCCAAGGTCGACAGGACGCCGCTCAATCACATCGGGTTGTGGATCGATGATCTTGCCGCCGCAGTCACGTGGTTGACAGCCAACGGCGTGCGGTTCACCCCCGGCGGCATCCGGCCCGGCGCGGCCGGTCACGACATCTGCTTCGTGCACCCAAAGGGAAACGACGAGTTCCCGAACAGCGGCCAGGGTGTCCTGATCGAGCTCGTTCAGGCGCCGGCCGAACTGATCGCCCAATCGCCGGCGTGACCGGTCGGTCCGGCGCCGACGGCCGGGCCGAGCCGGAGCCCCGGCTCAGCCGACCCCGGGTCGCATCGTGCCCGCTTCGTCGGGGTCGCCCTCGTCGTCGGGCTCGACGGACCGGATGATGGCGGTGATGTCGCCTGCCGGATCGTTGCGGCGGGCCTGCCGGGCCTTGGCCACCAGGTCGGCGGCCCCGGGCGGACCGTAGAGCCCGGCCCAGATCTGCTCCTGTCGAGCCAGCGCCTTTTCGTCTTCGGCGTTCGTGCTGTCGGCTTGCATGCAGCCACCGTATCTCACCCCTCTGCGGCGCCGCATCAGCTCGTCGCAGCCTGCGGTCGGGCGCCGGATCCCACTTCGCAAGCTCCGGCCCGATCGTGCTACGAATGAAGCAAGCCCGCGGCCCCACCGGGGCAGTCGACGTCTGGGAGCGTGACATGTCAATGGAATCCACCGAGCAGGGTCTTGAGCTACAGGCCCAAGTCAAGTCGTTCATGGACGACTTCATCTATCCGAACGAGGAGGAGTACTACGAGGAGTACGCCTCCCTCGACAACGTGCACGCCACGCCACCGATGATGGAGAAACTCAAGGCGGCGGCCAGGGAGCGGGGGCTGTGGAACATGTTCATTCCCCACCTCGACCCCCAGGCCCCCGGCACCAAGCTCTCCAACCTGGACTACGCACCGATCTCGGAGCAGCTGGGCCAGGTGACGTTCGCTTCCGAGGCGCTGAACTGCTCGGCCCCCGACACCGGGAACATGGAGATCCTCAACCTCTACGCCTCCGACGCAGTGAAGGAGCGCTGGCTCGCTCCCCTGCTCCAGGGTGAGATCCGCTCCGCGTTCTCCATGACCGAGCCGGACGTCGCCAGCTCGGATGCCTCCAACATCGAGCTCCGCATCGACAAAGACGGCGACCATTACGTCCTCAACGGCAAGAAGTGGTTCTCCTCGAATGCACTCCGGCCCGAGTGTGAGGTCCTGATCGTGATGGGCAAGAACGATCCCGACGGATCCCGCCATCGCCAGCAGTCGATGATCGTCGTCCCCAAGGACACGCCCGGTATCAGTATCGGCCGCGACCCGTTGGTCTTCGGCTACCACGATCGCGGTGGCCACCCCGAGGTGATCTACGAAAACGTCCGAGTCCCGGAGGACCATATCCTCGGGGGCGAGGGCGAAGGCTTCGCCATCAGCCAGGCCCGCCTCGGGCCGGGGCGTATCCACCACTGCATGCGGACGATCGGGGTCGCCGAACGGGCCCTGGCGTTGATGGTCAAGCGATCCGTGGAACGGGAGACCTTCGGCAAGATGCTGGCCCAGCACGGCGTGGTCCAGGATCAGATCGCCCTGTCCCGGATCGAGATCGACCAGGCCCGCCAGTACGTGCTGCACGTGGCCCATCTGATGGACACCGTCGGAAACAAGGCGGCAGCCCAGGAGATCTCCGGCATCAAGGTCGCCGTTCCCAACATGGCCCTCGGGGTCCTGGATCGGGCCATCCAGGTCCACGGCGCAGCCGGTGTCACCCAGTTCACGCCGCTGGCCCACATGTGGGCCCACATGCGGACCCTGCGAATCGCCGATGGCCCGGACGAGGTGCACAAGATGACCATCGCCCGCCGGGAGATCCGCCAGCATCACCCCGAGTTCCGGATGAGCTGACGGCTCCGGGCGGCAACGCCCCGAGTGGGGATCGCCGACCGGCGACCGAGGCATTGACCCCACCCGGCCCGGTCTCGAGGTGGGAACGACTGCGGATCGCACCGTTCCCATCTCGGCCGGCCGACCCCCACCCCGAACCCGGTCCGGGGTGGGTCGATTCCGACTCAGTCCGCTTGGACAGCGTGCTTCTCGGTCCAGGCGGCCAGGGCGTCTGACTGTTCGGTGTTGAGCTTCTCCCGGACCGCCTGGGCCCGGACCACGGCATCGAGCATCCTGGCGTAGGTGTTTCCCTGGAAACGGGGCATGACCTGCTGGGCCAGCAGCTCGTAACTGCGGGCCTTGGCCGCCGGGTTGGCGAAGTCGTGATCCATGCACAGGTAGCCGCCGAACCCGCCGGACTGCTTCCACAACGACTCGATCTGCTTGGCGCAATCCTCCGGGGTGCCGATCGCTCCGATGCCGGTTTCGTTTACCCAGGCGATCCGCTCCTGCAGCGTGTCGCCCTCGGGGCAGAACTGGGGGGCGGCGGCGGTGTGCTGGAGGTAGTCGAACCAGTGCTCGATCCCGTACTCCACATCTCGAAGCGCCTGTTCCTTGGTCTCGGCGATGTGCATCACCCCGACCAGACGCCATTTGTCCCGGTCGGCCGTGTTGCCGTGCTCGGCTGCCATGTCCTTCCAGACGTCATGGTGGAGCGCCAACATGTCGGCTCCGATCTGCAGGGTCGCACCGATGGACAACAGGCCGATGCCGTGGCGCCCGGCGATGCGGGGGCCCGATGGTGAGGCGATGGCCGCCACTGCGATCTCCAGGTCGGTGGAGTACAGCGGCAGCTGGCACTTGGCGTCGTTCAGATCGAACCAGTCGGTCTTCATCGTCAGCGGGTCTTCCTCGTACAGCAAGTGCATGATCGCGGCCATGCCCTCCTCCAGCATGCGTCGCTGCTCGGAGGGGTGGATGCCGATCATGTGGGCATCGGTCGGCAGTGCCCCCGGCCCGGCACCGAACATGAATCGACCGCGACTGAGATGGTCGAGCAGGGTGATGCGATCGGCCACCCACAGCGGGTTGTGGTACGGGACCGACAACACACCGGTGCCGAGCTTGATGTTGCGGGTCCGCTCGAGGGCCGTGGCGCAAAAGATGAGCGGGTCGGCGATGATCTCGGTGCCGCAGGAGTGGTGTTCACCGATCCACGCCTCGTCGAAGCCGAGATAGTCGAGATGGCGAATCAGCTCGAGATCTCGATGGAGATTGGCGTTGGGATTGGTGGCGTGGTCATGGAACGGAGCATGAAACATGCCGAACTTCATACGGTTCATTACGGTTGGTCCCCTTCGGACGTGCCTGCGACGGGTTGTCGACGACGGTGTATGTGGTGGCGAGCGGCCGGTCAACGGCGATGGTGACGACCCGCTCGCCGTCAAGGCCGGGCCGGCCCCCTTGGCGACCCCTCCAAGAAACTAGCACCGCGACCGTTGTCGCACGAGATCGGGCTTGGGGCCCGGCGATCCCCGGGCAACGAGGGCTGGCGGACCGGTCACGACACCGGCGTCTCCACCGTGTCGGGACTCTGGGTGGTGGTCATCCTGGCCACCTCCGGTCGGCGAAGCGACCACACCAGCAGCACGATCGCCCCCAGCGCGGCGTTGAGCGTCAGGGCGTCGGAGACCCCGATTCGCTCGGCCACCTCCCCCAGCACGTACATGCCGAGGGGCAGGGCCCCGATTGCCATCGACAGCAGCCCGAGGGCCCGCCCCCGGAGCTCCTCGGGGGCGGCGGCCATGACGAGCGTGGTTTGGGTTGCGCCGAAGAAGCCGCTGCCGACACCGGAGCAGATCAATGAGGCCAGGACAACGACAAAGACCGTTCCCCTGGCGAACGGCACCAGGAAGCCCAGGGCGATGAACAGACCGCCGACGTAGAACATGCCTCGGCGGACCGGGGCCAGGCGGGCCATGACCAGCGACCCGGTCATCATGCCGATCCCGGTCCCGGCGGTCAGCAGCCCCACGAGGAACGGCGTTGCATCCAACCGTTCGGCCACCACCGGGATGATCGGGAAGTAGGCGAAGAGGAAGAAGTTGGCGATCACGGTGACGCCGAGGATGGCGAACACACCCCGCTGGGCCCGCAGCGCCCGGACCCCGTCCACCAGGTCGGCGATCGGCGATCCGGTCGCCTGGGATCGGACGATGGGCGGGCTCCTGACCGGGGTGAGCAGCAGCAGCGCCACCAGCAGCAGTCCGGCGATGAAGAAGTAGGCCGAACCGACTCCGACCGCCCCCACCGCCGAACCGCCGAACAGGGCGCCGAGCACCATGCCCGATGACAGGCTCAGTGACTCCATGGCCATGGCGTGGTCGATTCGGTCATCGCCGACCAGGTCGAAAACCAGGGCCCGGCGGCTGGTCATGTCGGTGACCCAACCGATGCCGACCAGGAACATGTACAGGTAGATCACCCACAGCGGCGCCCGGTCGGTCCTGACCAGGATTCCCACGGCCACCGAGAGCGGGATGAGCACGCCGAGCTGGGTCCGAACGGTGAGCAGGCGGTCGAAACGGTCGGAAACGACCCCGCCCAACACCCCGCCGAGCAGCAATGGTGCGTACAGCATGGTGCCCGCCAGCTGCACCAGCCGGGGCGAGCCGGTCATGTCGTTGACCAGGAACGTGCCGAGGAAGGCAACCCCCCATCTGGTCAAGTGCCAGATCAGGCCACTGAGCCAGACCAGGGTGAAGTGGCGGGCGCCGAAGGCCGACGACCGTGATCGTGTTCCCGACATAGAAGCCGAACGTAGACCGGCCGGCCGGGCCGGGCAACGTGGGTTCAGCCGGCCCAGCAGCCCTGTGGCGCCAGCCTGATCGGGAAGCTGTTGCGGATCTCTCTGAGCCGGGCCCCCGGCACGTGGTCCGGGTGGTGGGTGGCCAGGGTTCGACGCACGTAGTCGTTGGCGACGTCGTGGGCGCCACGGGCCCCGGCATCGACCCAGTCGTCGGGGCTGAGCCTGTTGCCGACCACCGGGTACACGTACTCGGTCTGCATCATGGCCAACGTCTGGCTGTGACCCAGGTAGTGGCCGGCGCCGTACACCACCTCGGCGATGGTGGCGGTCGAGAGACTGTCCGGCGTGACCTCGATGCCGCGAACGGTTCGGTTGATCGACCCCAACATGTCGTTGTCGATCACCATCATCTCCGGGGAGCAGGCCATGAGGCTGGCCAACATCCCTGCCGACTCGTAGATCAAATTGGCCCCGGCCTGGGCCGCCAGCATGACGGTCTGGCCCTTCTCGTGGCCGGCCTGGGCGTCCGGCACCTTGGCATCGGCCATCCCGGCCGCCACCCCCGATGGCAGGCCCAGGTAGTTGGCGGTCTGGGCCGCGGCGGCGTTGAGGACCGCCTCCTCACCGCTGCCGCCGGTCATCGCCCCGGTCCGCAGGTCGGACACGAACGGCCACAACCCCATCACGCAGGGATGACCGGGGGCCAACAGGTTGACCACGGTCAGTCCGGCCAGGCATTCGGCCAATGCCTGGACCAGGGAGCCGGCCAGGGCCGCCGGCGATGTGGCCCCGGCCTGTCCCGCCGACAGCAGGTTGATCGGCATCCCGACCCTCACCTGCTCGGGCAGGCACAGGGCCGAGTCCTCGGCGAACCGCAGCGGCGGGACCACGAACGTGTTGTTGGCCTTGCAGAACGGGCGAAGCCGGAATCGCCCCTCGCCGCCGAGGGCGATGTCGAACATGGCGGCGACCTCGTGAACCTGTGCCGGCTGAAACATCGAGACGCCGATCGGTTTCGAGGTGCCGATCATGGTGGCGAAGGCGGTGTTGAGGTCGACGTCCCGGGAGGTCTCCATGTCCCTGGTGACCACCGGCCGGACGAACAGGTGGATGTTGTCCAGGGTGTCGGCCAGCCGGGCCAGATCATACAGGTCCTGCAGGGTGCTCTCCCGGAACCGGCCGGTCTCGTGGTCGAGCATCAGCACCGCAGCACCGGCGGTGGCGAAATGCACCCGGTCGCCCCCGATCTCGATGCCGTGATCGTCGTCGAATCCGTGGAGGGTGAACTCCTTGGCTGCAGTGTCGATGGCCCGCTTGACCATGTCCCGGGGAAACCGCAGCCGACCGTCATGGTCGACCCGGCCACCGGCAGCGCAGACCAAACCCAGAATCTCCGGCGTCGGATCCCCCATGCCAAGATCTTCCAGCAGGCCGAGTGCCGCATCGAACACATCGGCCAACTGGCCGTCGCTGAGCGGTCGATAGGCTCCACCGCTCAGCCCCGGCCGAATGGCCCCGGCTCCTGTCGGCGTCGGCGCCAGACGCAACGCCACCCTGGCCGCACGGCCTCCGGCCCGTCGACCCATGCTCAGGCCCTCGGCTTCTCGTTGGTCGGGTCGTAGGCGGCATTGGCCAAGACCGTCGCCCTCCGCCGCTCCCCCAGGAGTTTGATCTCGAAGGTGGTGCCGGGCTGTTTGTAGCGGGGTTCGACGTAGGCGAAGGCCAGGCCCTTGCCGACGGTGTGGCCCCAGGTCCCGGAGGTGGTGAGGCCGATCAGCCGGTCGCCGTCGTGGATCGGTTCGTTGCCCCGGCAGTCGTTGGCCGCAGGCCGACCGTCTGCGGTTCGGGCGGGGCTGCCGTCCTCCGGTTCGGCCACCTCGCAGTAGACCAGGATCATGTCGATGTCGTCGCCCTTGGCCAGGCGGGCCTCGGTTGCCGGTTTGCCGATGAAGTCGGTGGTGTGGTCCACGAAGCGGCCGAGGTCGGCTTCCACCGGGGTGATCTCGGTGGTCAGCTCGGTTCCCATGGCCTTGTAGGCTTTCTCGATTCGCATGGTGTTCATGGCGTAGCTGCCGTAGTGGACCATGCCATGGGGTTCACCGGCGTCGACCAGGGCGTCGTACAGCTCGGCCATCCGGTCGATCGGGTGGTGCAGCTCCCAGCCGAGCTCGCCGATGTAGCTGACCCGCAGGGCGATGCACGGCACCCCGGCCACCTCGATCTCCTGGCCGGTCAGCCACCGGAATGCCGGGTTGCCGAGGTCGGCGTCGGTCAGCGGGTCCAGGATGTCGCGGGATCGAGGCCCGGCGACGGACAGGATCGCCAGCTGCTCGGTCCTGTCGGTCACGGTCACGTCCTCGCCGGGTGCGATGTGGTGGACCAGCCAGTCCCGGTCGTGGAACTGCATCGTGATGCCCGAGTTGAGGTAGAACCGTTCCGGGCCGAGCCGGGTCACGGTCATCTCGGCCTCGATGCCCCCCTTGTCTGTCAGGAGGTGGGTGAGGCGGATACCGCCGTCGCCGGCCGGCATCCTGTTGGCCGCCAGCCGTTCGAGAAACGCCGCTGCGTCGGCTCCGGTGACCTCGAACTTGGAGAAGGCGGTGAGATCGGCGATACCGGCCCGCTCCCTGGTGGCCCGGCACTCCTCGCCCACCACCTCGAACGCATTCGATCGACGGAACGAATGGTCCTCGGGCGAGCCGTCCGGCGAGAAGTACTGCGGCCGCTCCCAGCCGAAGGTCTCCATCCACTGGGCGTTCCGCTTTTCCAGCCGGTCGTGGATCGGGTCGGTTTTCTGGGGTCGTCCGGCGAACCTCTGCTCCCCCGGCAGCCGGGTCACGTACATCTCGTGGTACTCGTCGATGGCCTTGTCGATGGCGTACCGGCCCCTGGGACCGCAGTGGTCACCGAACCGGCGGGGATCCATCTCGGCCACGTTGATCTCGGTTTGGCCGTGCACCATCCACTGGGCCAGGAATTTGCCCGCTCCCGGACCCTGGGTGACCCCGATCGAGGCCCCGGCACACAGCCAGTAGTTGTCGAACCCGGCCGCCGGCCCCATGAGATAGCCGGAATCGGGGGTGTGGGTGATCGGCCCGGAGATGACTTTCTTGATCCCGACCTCCTGGAACGGCGGGATCCGGTCGCCGGCGTCGATCAGGTGGGGCATGATCTGATCGACATCCGGTGGTGTCAGGTAGAAGTGTTTGTTCCACTCGATGCCGTCGACCCCGTAGATCTGGGCGTTCCGGGTTTCGTAGGGCCCGACCAGCAGGCTGTCGATCTCCCGCCGGTAGTACGAGGACACCCGGGGGTCGCGGACGATCGGCGGGTCGTAGTCGAGGGCCTGCATCTCGGGGAGGGTGTCGGTGATCAGGTACTGGTGGATCACCGAGACGATGGGTACCTCGACGCCGGCCATGGCCCCCACCTGCGGTGCGTAGCAGCCGGCAGCGTTCACCAGGTGGTCGCAGACGATGCGACCCTTGTCGGTGATGACCTCCCACCGGCCGTCGCCGAGCCGGTTGGTCTCGGTGACGAGGGTGTTCCGCTCCAGCTGTGAGCCAAGCTGGCGGGCTCCCTTGACCATGGCCGCCGTGGCACTGGACGGGTCGGACCAGCCGTCATTCGGGGTGTGGAACCCCAGCTTCACATCGGAGACGTCCATGAACGGCCAGTAGCTCAGGATCTCGTCCTGGCCGATCAGATGGCTCTCGACGCCCACCAGCTCCAGCACCCCCTGCACGTGGTTGAACCAGTCCACCTGCTCGTCGGTGATGGCGAGGCGGATGGCGCCGGTGCCGTGCCAGCCGCCGTGGAGCCCGGTCTCGGCCTCGATGGCGGCATACAACTCGGGAGCCACGGCATGGCACTTTGCCATGTTGAGGCTGCCGATGAAGTGCGGTATCAAGCCGGCGGCGTGCCAGGTCGACCCCGACGACAGCTCACCTTTTTCGATGAGCACCGTGTCGGTCCAACCCTCGTGGGCCAGGAAGTACATCAGCCCGGCCCCCATGGCGCCACCGCCGATGATCACGACCTGTGCTTGTTCACGCATACTGGCTCCTCTCGAGAGGTCGGTGTCTGGTCGGCCCGCTACAGGCGGACTCGTTCGTTGCGAGGGTCGTAGAAGGAGCGGATCGACGGTGTTGCCGGGATGGCGACCGCCGCAACCTCGATCTCGAAGTCACCGTCGTCCAGCCACTGCTGGGTCACGCCGGCACCGCCGGCTTCATCATCGTCGGTCGGGCTCAGATACCCCATCGCCAGGCAGCGACCCTCGGTGTAACTCCACATGCCGCCGGTGGTGCGACCGACCAGGACCCCGTTTCGTAGGATCGGTTCATCGTGATACACCAGCCGGTCGGCGTCCTCGAGGCGGAACTGGATCAGCCGCTTCATGCGAGGCTCGTCCCGTGTGGCCAACAGTGCCTGGCGGCCCCGGAAACCGCCTTGGCAATCCCAGGCAACGGCGAAACCGAGCCCGGCCTCGATCGGCGTGTCCTCGTCTGTGATGTCATGACCCCAGTGCCGGTAGCCGGCTTCGAGCCGCAGGCTGTTCATGGCGTGATACCCGGCATGGCGAAGGCCGTAGGCCGCACCGGCGTCGACCAGCGCATCATGGAGGCCCACCGCGTCGGCCCGGTCGATGTAGAGCTCCCAACCCAACTCGCCGACATAGGTCATCCGGATGGCGAAGACCTCGATCGCCCTGGGCCCGGTGCCGACGGCGATGGTCCTGGCCGTCCCGAACGGGAAGCCGTCGTTTGAGAGGTCGGCGTCGGTCAGCTTGGCCAGCACCGGTCTTGCCTTCGGTCCCATGAGGCCGAGCATGGCGATCTGCTCGGTGACGTCGGTGATGGTCAGGTTGCGGCCTCGAGCCGCCCGCCGGAGCAGAGCCATGTCCCGAGTGCCGGAGCCTGCGCCGGTGACGACGAAGAACCGGTCGTCGGCCCGCCGGGTGACGGTGAGATCGGCTTCGATGCCGCCCCGGTCGTTCAGCCACTGGGTGTAGACCGCCTTGCCGATCGGCACGTCGATCTCGTTGCCGCTGATCCAGTTCAGCACCGGGAGGGCATCCGGGCCGGTGACCTCGGCCTTGACGAACGAGGTCTGGTCGAACAGCCCGACCGCCTGTCGCACCGCATCGCATTCGACACCGCTGGCCTCGAACCAGTTCTGCTTTCCCCAGGAGTACTGGTACTGGCGTTTCTGGTCCTCGACGGCGATCCAGTTTGGCCGCTCCCAGCCGGCCAGCTCCCCGAAAACGGCGCCGGCGGCCGCGAACCGCTGGTGCAAGGGCGAGCGACGCACATCACGGGCGCTCTCGTACTGCCGGAACGGCCAATGCATGGCGTAGAGCAGGCCGAGGCTCTCGGGGATGCGGGCATCGAGGTAGCCGGGTTCTCCCTGGAACGGGAAGGCCCGGCGGATGTCGACCGCGGAGAGATCCATCGGTGGATGTCCGTCGATGATCCAGTCGGCCATGACCCACCCGACACCCCCCGCCGATTGGATGCCGACCGAGTTGAACCCGGCGGCCACGAAGCAGCGATCGACCTCCGGCGACTCGCCGAGGTAGTAGACGCCGTCGGGGGTGAACGACTCCGGGCCGTTGAAGAACAGCTGCAGCCCCGCTTCGCCGAGGACCGGCATACGGTGGATGGCCCGCTCGAAGATCGGGCCGACATGGTCCCAGTCCTCGGCCAGGGTGCCGAAGGCGAAGTCGCGGGGGACGCCGTCGAGGCACCAGATCTTGCCCCGGGGTTCGAAGAACCCGGCCATGATCTTCCCGGTCTCCTCCTTGAAGTAGGTGTGGTTGGTCGGATCCCGAACCGTCGGCATGCCCTGGAGCACGCCGTCGATCGGTTCGGTGACGATGTAGAAGTGCTCACAGGCCTGCAGCGGCACGTTCACCCCGATGGTGGCCGCCAGCTGCCTGGTCCACATCCCGCCGGCCAGGACCACGGTCTCTGCCTCGATCGGACCCCGCTCGGTGGTGACCCCGGTGATGCGCTCGTCGGTGACGGCCAGTCCGGTCACCGCCACCCCTTCGAACACCCGAGCCCCCCTTGCCTTGGCCCCCTTGGCCAGGGCCATGGTGGTGTCGACCGGTGAGGTGATGCCGTCCTGGGGCAGGTGGAGCGCCCCCACCAGGTCGTCGATGTTGAGCAGCGGGCACAGCTCCTTGGCCTGGTCGAGCTCGATCTCGTTAACCTCCACGCCGACGGTCCCGGCCATCGACTTGCCACGGAGCAGCTCCTCCCACCGCTGGGCGTCCGAGGCGACCGAGATCGACCCGGGGGCCCGGTAGCCTGTCGCCTGGCCGGTTTCGGCCTCGAGGTCCTCGAACAGTCGAGCGGAGTAGGTGGCCAGCCTGGTCAGGCTGTGGGACGACTTCAGCTGGCTGACCAACCCGGCGGCATGCCAGGTGGTGCCGGACGTGAGCTGCCCCTGCTCGACGATCACCACATCGGTCAGGCCCCGCCTGGTGAGGTGGTAGGCAATGGAGCAGCCGACGATGCCCCCACCGACGATGACCACTTCGGCCCGCTCCGGCAACGGCGACGGGGTCGACCCGGCGGTGTCGAATCCAGCCATGGTCATGAGTCACAAGCTACTCCGCCGACCCGGCTATGTCGATAGTTGCATATTCTGCATGTCAGGTATGCGTCTTGACTATGGCTGGTGAGCCGGTACGATTCGGCAATGAACTGGACGGCCCGGCAGCTCCGAGCGATCGTGGCCATCGCAGAGCGGCGCAACATCTCCCACGCCGCAGTGGAATTGCAGCTCACCCAGCCGACGGTCAGCCGTATGTTGTCACGGGTCGAGAGCGATCTCGGCCAGCCACTGTTCACCCGTGACGCCGGCGGGGCCACACCGACCGAGGCCGGGCTACGTTTCGCCGAACGGGCCGGCGAGGCGTTGCAGGCCCTCGACGACGTCACCGACGAGATCCGATCGCTCGATGGCCGCCTGGTCGGCAAGATCTGTGTTGCGATGCCCGACACCGTCGGGCACTCGCTGTTCATCCCACTCATCGACCGCTTCGCCGGCATTCATCCCGACGTGGAGCTCCGGGTGATGGCCGCCCACCCCAACAGCGTACCCTTGGCCCTCATGGCCGGTGACGCCGACGTCGGGGTGGTGTCGAGCGCCCACAAGGACAACAACCTGATCACCACACCGCTGGCAAACGAGCACCTGCACCTCGTCGGAGCCGCCCCCCGACGACGGCGGCCGCCGCAACCCCGCAGCCGTGGGGCCGAAGCGCCGGTGATCGAACCGGTGGTCGAGACGGTGACGCTGGCGGAGGTGGCAGACCATGCACTGGCCCTGCCGGCCATCCAGCCCGGTCTCCGGGCGATCATCGACGCCGCCTTCGCCCAACGCCAACTCCGACCGAACGTGGTGCTGGAGGTGGACGCCGAGGACGCGCTGGTGGAGCTGATCGAATCGGGGCGGGCCCATTCGATCATGAACTTCGCCGGCGTGCAGCGACTGGTCATCGAAGGCAGGCTGGTGGCCCGCCGGATCATCGATCCCCCCATCCAACGCCTGCTGTCGACCGCGGTGCCCGAGGGCCGCCAGACGACGAGGCTGATGCGGGCCGTCGAGCAGACCATCCACGAGCTGGCGTTCGAGCAGCGGGCTCGGGCCCAGTGGGAACCCTGGCAGGGTTGAGCGCGGTGAGTCGGCGGCGATCACTATCGGCTCAGGAGCGGGGCCTCCGGCCGACCGGGTCGCCCGGGGCGGCCGGAAGATCGTGGAACTGGACGTGGAAGCGGGCGTCGGCATCCGGCGTGATGCGGTGATCCCGGCGGGGCACGATCACCACCGGCCGACCGGGGACCGCGGTTGCCGTCCACGGCGGCTCCTGCTCCTCGAACGCAACCGAGCCGCTGAGCACCACCAGTTCGGCCCAGGCATTGGTTCGATGCTCATCGAGCAGGGCCGGCGGCACCGAACGGTGGTCGAAGGTCGGGGTTCGACGGCCGATCGTCGTGCCGGCCGGGATGAGCCGCTCGTCGCAGAACCGGCAGTCGACCTGGGGCCGGCCACCGGCCTCGACGACGGCATCGACCTGGGGCCGGCCACCGGCCTCGACGATGGCGTCGGCCGGGCCGGCCGGGAGCTGGTGCCCGCAGTCGAGCTTGAGGACCGAATCGGCCGCCGAGCCGTCGTTCGAGGACGGGCCGGCCGGCGACCGGGACATCACTTCCCGGCGCATCAGGCCCCGAGCCCCATCCGGGCCGCCAGCGCCTCGGTGGCCGACGTCAGCCCGTCGGCGTCGTCGACCACCGCCGCCACGTACCGGTCGGGGCGAACGATGACCGCCCCCCGGGGCGGCAACAGCCCATCGAACAGCGGCGGCGCAACCTCGACAATCGCCGCGTCGACCGTCGACCACAGCCGCTCGACCGTCTCGGGGATCATCGAGCGGTCCCGGACCAGGAGGGCGAAGCCGTGACCGAGCCGATCGTCGAAGAACCGGCCGTCGACGATCGGTTGGGGCATCTGTTTGCCGACCCGTGGGTGGTCGCCGTGGACAAGGCCGTGCCGCAGGTACGGGAACTCCCGGCCGCCCCCGTACGCAGCCTCGATGCCGACCCCACTGTCGATCCGCCCGGCCAGCTGATCGATCAGCCGGCCGGTCTCGACCGCATGGGCCACCATGTCGACCGCATGGGGCCGGCGCTCCTCGTCGTAGCTGTCGAGCAACCGTTCCGACGCCAGCCCTCGTCGCACCAGGTCGAGCTTCCAGGCCAGGTTGGCCGCATCCCGTATCCCCGAGCAGAGCCCCTGACCCAGGAACGGCGGCATCTGATGGGCCGCATCCCCGGCGAGGAAGACCCGCCCCACCCGCATCCGCTCCGCAACCGTGGCGTGAAACCGGTAGACGACGGCCCGGCTGAGCTCGCCGTCGTCCGGGCCGAGCCAGCGGCCGATCAGCTCCCAGACCCGATCCGGTTTCGTCATCTCCTCGGCCGACTCCCCCGGCTGGAGCTGGAGCTCCCAGCGGCGGAAGTTGGCATGACCGGGAACCACCGTGACCGGGCGGGCCGGGTCGCAGATCTGTTGGGCGAGCCGGGGCATCGGGTCAGGGCCGTTGAGGGCCACATCGAACACCAACCAGTCCTGATCGAAACCCTGATCGATGAAGGCCACCCCCAGGGCCTTGCGGATCGGGCTCCCGGCACCGTCGGCCGCCACCACCCAGCGAGCCCGAACATCCCCGTCGCCGGTCTCCACGGTGACGCCGTCGTCGTCCTGGCCGACACCGAACACCTCGACACCGAGGTGCAGTTCGGCGCCCGCCATCACGGCCGCGTCACGGAGCATGGCCTCCAACCAGGGCTGGTGGTACATCACGGTCGGGTGATGGCCCAGGGGGCCCACCGTTCCCGGAGCGATGTCGCCGCCGACGATCCTGGTCCCCTCGGCATCGACGAACTCGGCTCCGTCAATCGGCGTTGTCAGCGATCGCAGCCGATCGACCAGCCCCGCATTCTGGAACACCCGTTGGATCTCGGCGTCCATCCCCACCGCCCGGGGCAGATCGTAGACGCCGGTGGCCCGTTCGAAGAGCCGGACCGAGCAACCCCGATCGGCCAGCAACAGGGCCGCGGCGACCCCGACCGGGCCGCCGCCGATGATCGCCACATCAACACTGTTCATCGTTTCACGCTCACTTGCAGGTGTTGACCATCGTGCCGATGCCCTCGACCGATGACGTGATCACGTCGCCGGGCCGAAGGAATGTCTTCGACGCCGCCCCGACGCCGGCCGGCGTGCCGGTGAAGATGACGTCGCCGACATCGAGGGTGACGATGGCCGACAGATACTCGATCAGCTCGGCCACGGAGAAGATCAGGCTGGTGGTCCGGTCGGCCTGTTTCGCCACGCCGTTGATGTCGCAGGTGATGGCGAGGTCGGTGGGATCGTGGAATGAGTCGGTCGACACCAACACCGGCCCCATCGGGCCGTAGGTGTCGCGGGACTTGCCGAGGTCGAAGTGCGGGGGCTTGGCTGCGAACTGGAGCCGGCGATCGCTGACATCCTGGCCGACGGTCAGGCCCAGCACGTGGTCCCAGGCCGATGCGGCGGCGATGTCGCGACCCGGGGTGCCGATGACGGCCACCAGCTCCACCTCCCAGTCTGCGGTCTCTGACCGCAGCTCTACGTCGTCGTTGGGGCCGACGATGCAGCTGGCGAACTTGGCGAACACCAGCGGTCGCTCCGGCAGCTCCATATTGGACTCCTCGGCATGGGGCCGGTAGTTCAGGCCGATGCCGAACACGTTGCGAGGGGTGGGAACCGGCGAGCCAAGCATGGCCTGACCGAGCGCGCCGTCGGCGGTGGCATCGGCCAGCCCTGCCGCCGCTCGATCGAGGGCTGGGGCGTCACCGATGGCAGCCATCGGATCGGACGAGACCGCCCCGGCGGTCAGCCGTTCGAGGTCGTACCAGCGGTCGTCGACATCGACGAGCGCCGACCGGCCGGCAACGTTGGCGAAGCGGAAGGGCATGGGTTCTCTCCTGTGGTTGACCGATGTTGGCGGCGCCATGGGCCGGCGCAGGCCGGCAGGTGTTGATCGCTCGAGTGTTCACGGCCGGAAGCGGCTTGGCTGCGCCCGGCGCCGGACACCCGATCTTGGCCCAACCGCATCGGGGTGGCCAGCCGAACCGGTCCGTCTGGCCGAAACCGATCTCCGTTGCCGGCCCCAGGCGCCGTCTCCGGGTGGCATCATGTGTCAATCCCCGGGCTCGAACCGATCGGCGCCGAAGCTCGGCTCGCGTTTCTCGACAAAGGCTGCCGCCCCCTCCGCCATGTTCTTCGGGATCAGCACCCGCTGCTGATCCCGCTCCAGGTCGAGTTGCCGGCTGAAGGTGTTGCGACCGGCCTGATCCAGCGCCATGCGGATCCTCGACATCGCCTCCGGGTTGGATCGGCCGAGCGACGACAAAAGGTCGGCGACCTCGTCGGCCAGGCGCTCGTCGTCCACCACCGACCAGATCAGCCCCCAGGCGGCCGCCTGCTCGGCATCGATCGGCTGGCCCAGCATCGCCACGGCCCTGGCCCGGGCCGCCCCGATGCGCTGTGGCAGGTGGAAGGTGATGCCCAGATCGGGCACGATGCCGAGCCGGGGGCCGAAGGTGCAGACGAATCGGGCCGACCGGGCTGCCACGGCGATGTCGCAACCGAGCGCCAGCCCGAGACCACCTCCGGCGACGACGCCGTTGATCTTGGCCACCGTCGGGACCGGGAGCTCGGCCAGCAGCCGGATCGGCGGATGGAAGACCTCATCCATGCTGCGAGCGATCGCCTCGGCTCGCTCGGCCGGATTGACGGTGGAGTCCACACCGGAGAGATCGGCGCCGGAGCAGAAGCCCCGGCCGGCGCCGGTGAGCACCACCGCCCGGACCGACCGATCATCGACGACCCGCTGCAGCGCCCGATGGAGCTCGATCATCAGCTCGTCGTTCATCGAGTTCAAGGTGTCCGGTCGGTTGAGGGTGATCGTCGTCACCCCATCGACCGTCTCGTACAGGACCGCTGCCTCGGCATCTCCCGACACGGGCATCTCCTCTCCTGGGGGCGGCGGGGCCGCTCAGGCCGCCTGCAACTTCTCGCCGTCGATGGTGATGCGATGCATGAGCCGCCGCTGGCCGTGGTAGTCGTTCAGGGCCCGATGCTGCACAGCCCGGTTGTCCCACACCGCCATGGCACCGGCCGTCCACCGGAACCGACAACTGAAGACCTCCATTGCTCCATGGCGGTAGAGGAACTCGAGCAGGGGCTTCGACTCCTCGTCGGTCCAGCCTTCGAACCGCAGGGTGAAGTCGGTGTTCACATACAGGCAGGGACGACCGGAAAGCGGATGCTCGATCACCACCGGATGGGTCGCGTCCTGGGTTGCGGCTTCGGCGTTCCCGATGCGACCGGCGATGTCGTTGCCGTTCGGGCCGGCTGTGGGCTGCGGCGATTCGAGTGCGCCGAAGACATGCCGGCTCGAGTGTTCGGCCCGCAGGTTCCGCAGCGTGGCCTTCATGCCATTGGACAGGGCGTCGTAGGCGGCGGCCATCCCGGCAAAGCAGGTGTCTCCGCCCAGGGTCGGCACCTCCCGGGCGTAGAGCAACGAACCCATGGCCGGGACCTGATCGTAGGAATGGTCGGTATGCCAGTTCACACCGATGTTGCGCGTCTGGTCCGGCTCCTTGCGGACCTCGGCGATCTGGGGATGGCCGTCGACCGGTTTGAAAAACCGGTTGACGTTGATCTCCCCCCACCGTTCGGCGAATGCGATGTGCTGGTCCGGCGTGATGTCCTGATCCCGGAGAAAGATCACACCATTGTCGATGAAGGCCCGGCGGATCTCGGCCATCTGGTCTTCGGAAACGCCGGCGGCGATGTCGACCCCGCCGATCTCGGCGCCGACCGCCGGCGACAACCGGTCGACGGTGATGGTCTGATAGCTGGTCTCGGCCATGGTGGAACCTCCGTCAGCGCCCCTGTGCGATATGCCAACAACAGTACGGCCAACCGGCGCCGGCCCACCAGCCGGTGCCGTGCGGTCGATCGGTTCGAGTTCGCTTCGGGAAGACCTGGCGTGTCAGGTCCGATCGGGCTGTGGAATCTCGGCGATTGCGCTCAGTGGACCGTTGACGGCGTAGGCAGCGATGTTGTCAGCGAGACCGGGGAGTTCGGCGACCGGTTCGATATCCCATTCGCTCAGGGCCTGTGCCACGTTCACATCGACCAGTACTTGACCGGGTCCCGCCAGCGAAGCCAGTGTCTCGGCGACGCCGGGCGGGTCGCCCCAGACGCCGAAGGCGAGTTGATCGTCGCCGAGGACGCCCGTCGCCACATCGCCGGCGGACATGCCGGCCCTGACGTACAGCTGGTGGCCGTACTCGGCGCCGATCTCGGTTGCCAGCTCGGTCATGGCGAGGGTGAACTCGGCCGCGTCGACCGCCCGAACGTCTTCCTGGTCAAGTCCGGTGAGGAACAGCTGACTGCCGGAGGACTGGCGGATACGCTCGACCCCGTAGCGCTCCATGATCGCTCCTACTCTCCCGTTCAGCTGTTCCGCGATCTCCAGCTCGAGGTCCGGATCGTCGCCGGCGACTTCGGAAACGTCGACGGTGACGGAGACAACCGTTGCCGTGTCGACAATGTCCTTAATGGCTCGCTCGCCTTGCCGGACCCGATCGATCAGCCGTTTTGGCAACAGCGCGGCCAGCATGTCGTTTATGTGTTGCTCTTCGTCGCGGATCGCCTGTTCCTGTGATTCGAGCTGTTGTGCGACGCCTTGGAGCTGGCGCCCCACGTCTCCGAGCTCGTTGTCCCCAAGGTCCTCCACCTCGCCCTGAAGATCGCCGTCAGCGATCAGCGAGGCGCTTCGCACCAGGGATTTGGCCGGCTTTGTCAGGATGCGGGCGAGGAACGCCCCCACCAAGGCGATCGTCGGCAGCAGCACCGCCAGGACCAACAAGATGCCGCGCAGGAGCGAGTTGAGCGCATTGTCGGTCTCGGACTCGTCAAGCTCGACGACGACCACCCAGCCGAGATCGGCGACCCGAGCGGGGGCTGACGTCGCCAGGGTCTCGATGCCAAGGTAGTTCGACACGGACCCAACGAACTCGGTGCCGTCCAGGCCTGCCGTGACGGCCTCGTTGTCCACCGATTGCAGGAGAACCGGGGAGCCGATCGTGGCGATCAGATCGGCCTCATCCTGGTCACCGTACTGGTCCACAAATCGGCGCAGGTAGTCGTCGGGATCCTCGAGCCACGCCCGCGAGTCGGACCGGAGCTGACGGTCGACACCCACGATGTAGCTTTCCCCGGTATCGCCGAGACCGAGCAGCTCCCAATCCTGCTGCGCGGTCATGGCGGCGGTCACCACCTCGACCGGCACCTCGGTGACGATGGCGCCGACAACCTCTCGTTCCGATCGGATCGCCGCCGCGAGGAAGAACACGGGGTCCCCCGCCGTCGGGACATAGAAGACACTGTCGGACACGACGGTGTCGCCGACGGCCACCGTTGTCAGTTTGTCGAGGACCTCACCGAGCCCAGCCTTCACACCGTCGACGTTGTTGGCGTACGGCCCGGTCAGCCCATTGGTACCGAACTCAATTCGCTTCTTCGTCGAGTACACGACATTGCCATCGGCGTCCACAAGGAAGAGGTCGGCCGTGCCGGCGTTCTCCATCAGAGACCGCAGCAGCGGGTGGTGTTCGGCGTGGGCCGCGCTGTAGCCCGAGCCGTCGCCGGCATCGTCGAGCCGATCGCGCTCGTCGAAGCCGTTCGGGTTCTGGGCGATGTAGCGAGACTGGAGGTAGCGGCCCGCTGCGGACTGTGGCACGAGATCAATCGCCGGGAGATCGACGCCGGCGTCGACGATCGGCGGGAGGAATTCGGTGTCGTAGACCGCGACGAGTTCACCGATCTCCTCCGACGTCGCATCTCCGTCGATCTGTTGGAACTCGTTCGACAGGTCGACGAGGGCGGCCTCGACACTCGAGTTGGCGGCCAGCGCCGAGACTCGGGATTGCAGGCGGGCCATGCCGGCTTCGAGGGCTTCCACGCGCCCATCGCGCACCGCAGTGAGCTGAGACTGCACGGTGTCGTCGATCAGCCTGCTGGCAAAGACGTAGATAACAGCTGAGAGCAGGAGCACTGCGACGAGGGCGAGGCCGATCAGCGCAGTCGAGAGTCGCCGGCGGAGGCTGGTGGGACGGGCTCGGTTCATGACCCTTCACCCGGCGGTCCTGTCGGTCCTGTCGGCGCCGACAATGAGTCGCCCTCACCATCACCGACGGATCGGCGCAGCACGCGTTCGATGCGCCGCCGCCTCGTGACCGCCAGCTGATCGAGCACGGCGGCCAGATCAGGGACGGCCAAGACCGCGCGAGCGGCGGCCTCAGGCGGAACCCTCACCACATCACAGTCGGTCGCGGCGATGACCACCGGGGACCCGCCGCCCTCAGGCGGCTCGGCCAGCACGCCGACAAAGTCGCCGGCCTCGATATCCAACACGTCCAGATCTTCGGCGTCGTCCCGTCGGAGCGCCAGCCGGGCCCGGCCCTGATGGAGCAGCAACAAGTCGCGCTGAGCACCCTCCACGATGATGGTCTCACCTCGCTGGTACTGGACCAGGGACGCTGCGGCCGCCAAATGGTCGAGGACGTCGTCATCGACGGCGCGCAGGAGCGGCATGTCGGCAATGCGCCTGCGAAGATCGGCCGCGGTGACCTGGTTCTCGATCGCCGTCTGCGCGCCGTCGAACAAGTAGAGATCCTGCGCCGGATTGGGGAGGGGGACGTCGTGGCGATACGACAGATACCAGACGAGCGCGCCGAAGTCAGCCTTCACCCGTTTGGCGATCGTGTAGTCCTCGATCCACATGAACGCCTCGTAGTCGACGACCGGGTCGGCCATCTGGCTGACCCTGGCGGACGGTGGCGGGTCCTCAACGACTCCTGGGGTCGAGCGGGCGGCGTCGATCAGCATCTCGATCGCTGCGGTCGGCGGCGCTGATCGCTCGATCTGCACGGGGACCATCACCCTGTGGAACCGGTTCGGTTGGTCGAAGTTGGTGATGGTCGCTTTGGCCAGCGTTGCGTTCGGGATGACGACCAGGTCGCCGTTACGGTCCTGGATCCGGGACGAGCGCCAGTTGATGTCGATCACCCGGCCCTCGACGCCCTCGGATTCGATCCAGTCACCGGGCCCGAAGGGCTGATCGGCGAGCAGGGTGAAACCGGAGGCAATTCCGCTCAGCGTGTCCTGCAGCGCAAAGGAGATCACCAGCGAGGTCACGCCGAGCGCGGTGAGTGCGGCCGAGAGATCGACGCCCCACACCCCGGCGATGAGCAGCCAAGCAGTGGCCAGGATGAGCAGCAGCCGAGGGAGGGCCAGCAACAGCCGAGGGACCGGACGCCCGCCGGACCGCCGAGGTCGGCCGGCCAGGTCGGCGACGACCACCCGAAGCGCCGACAGTCCGGCCGTTGCGCCGGCGAGGAGCACGGCGCTGCCAAGCAGCTGCAGCCAGAGGTTGTCGTCCTCGACGTCGAGCAGCACCCGAGCCAACACCCACAGCGTCAGCAGCGGCACAACCCACGCACCGACTGTCGAGACTGTGGCTTGGAACCGTGAATCGCGTTGGCGCAACCGCTCCTGAAGCTCACCGACGCCGATGATCAACAGCGGCAGGACGATGATGATCAGCCCGGCCAGCGCGGCGTTCGAGTCGAGGAACAGCGTGCTCATCGCACTGCCTCGCCCTCGATCGCCCGTCCCGACACGATGGCCGTGCCGCGGCCGTCGACCACGTCGATGCGGTCCTCGATTGCGAAGCGTGTCGGCAACTGTGTCCGGACCTCAGTGGAGACCGTCACTTCATTCCAGCTGCTGCGCCTGGCCAGATCCGCCGCCCGTTGTACCGTGGTTCCCCAGGCGTCGTACACGAGCCCCGAGCCGCCAGTGAGTCCGACGGTCACCGGCCCGGAGTCGACACCCACCTTCATCGAGATGACCTGGCCGTCGTCACCGAGATCGGCGACGAGGTCACGTACATCCAGCACGAACGACACCGCTCGCGCCGCGTGGTCGATGTGTGGTCGAATCGTGCCGCAGGCGGCAACGTAGGCGTCACCGGTGAGCCGGATCCGTTCGAGACCGCGTTGTTTGGCCAACGCGTCGGTCTCCTCGACGACGCGATCGAGCAGCGCCCGGGCTTCGTCGGTTGAACCGGCTCGCATCAGCGATCCGAGCCCGCCGATCACCAGAACCACGACCGTGGCCTGCGCCACCTGATCGACCACATTCTCTTCTCCGGCCTCGGCTCGCTGGGCGGCCTGCGGGGGGAGGATTTGCCGCAGTAAGCGACGCCGCTCGGCCGCCCGCTCGGTGGCGGCGGCATATCGGGCCGCCAGCGTTTCCAGCATGGTGTCGATGTCGCCGGCGAGGCCGACAAATTCCGTTGGGCTGTTGGCCGGGAGCGCGGCCGAGCTCACGCCTTTTTCGATCCGGTCGCCGGCCCGTACCGCCCTCAGCTTGGTGGAGATGATCCGCAGGGGCTGGAGGAGGCGATCAGCCCATCGCACGGCAATGAAGGTGACCGCCACGAGAAACAAGGCAATCGCTATCAGCAGGTTGCGAACGAACTCCTCGATCGGCGCGTCCAGCTCCTGAAGCTCGACCTCTGTGAGCAACGCCCACTCCAGCCCCTCGATGTCGAGGGCACGACGAGCTTGGAGGACATCGGCACCGAGGTAGTTGGTGCTGTCCACGAAACCGGGCTCCTCGTCGAGGGCGCGAGCGACGTCCTGGTCGTCGATCGGCTGCAACAAGACGGTCGTCCCGAGCATCGCCATCGATGCGGTCTGGCTTTCGGTTGCCGTCCCGGCGGCTGTCACCGCCGACAGATACGAGCTCTCGTCCTCGATGAAACCGCGTGCGTCTGAGCGCATCAGGCTGTCGCCGGCAACCACGTACGTCTCGCCGGTGTCGCCAAGTGCTTCCCATGAGCCGTCGTCGGTGGTGATCGAGCTGATCCGATCGGGACCGATTCGGATTGCAGCGAATCCGGCAAGAGCCCCGTTGGCGAAAACGGGGCTGGCGATGAACAGGCTGGGCTCGTCGCCCGCCGCGGTGTAGCTGGTGAAGTCTTCGATCACGGCCACACCGGGTTCGGGATCGGGGCCGAAGGAGCTGATGAGGGCGGCCAGCGCAGTCCCACTCTGTGAGCCGGTAAGGAGGCTGGTGGCGAAGTCGATGTCCTTCGCCGTGGAGTACACGATGGTCTGTTGCTCCGGCTCGATGAGGTAGAGGTCGTCCACACCGAAGCGGGTCGCGAACGCCAGAGCAGACTGGTTGATGGCGCTGTGCAGCTCGGACCAGCGGCTCCCGTCACCGGCGTCGTTGAGCAAGCCTCCATCGCCGCCGTCGGGGACGATGTAGTTGGCCTGGAGGTGGATGGCAGCCGGGTCACGAGGAAAGAGGCTGGCGGCAGCGACGGGCCGTCCGCGAACAGCTGACAGCGACGGTGCGACCGTCTCGACGTAGTACTCCTCGAGGGCGCTCCGGTCGCTGCCCGACGGCGCCTCGCTCTGCAGCTCTCGATAGGCGTCGGCGAGCTCGTCGATCGCCTGGGCGGTGCCGGGACTGATCGCTTGTGAGATCAACGCTCGCTCGAGCCCGCCGATATAGAGCTCGACCTGATCTGCGCGCGACGCGCCGATCGACGTGGTTCGTGCCAGGAGAAGTTCGTCGGTGATCTCGCCACCGCGCGCCAGCCCCACGGCCGCCGTGATCACCAGCGAGACGAGAGCGACCAGGAGCACGACCAGCGACAACCGGGTTGCGACCGAGATGTTTCTGGCGATTCGACCCGGGGCGGCCCGAAGCCGTGCCAGTCTGGAAGATCCTGGTTCGGTCATGTTGGCTGACCGGGCCCTATGCGTGGGGCTCGTTGCCGTGGCGTCTTGCCGACCCCAGCGACTTCCCGGCTTGCCAAGATGGGTTGACCAGGCCCGCGATCGAATCCTCCACGGAAGGACTATAACTTACCTTCGAGAAAAGGGGACGATCGGCGTCGGGACGGGCAGCGACAAGGAGCTGCGCCGCCTCTTCGGTGTCGCAGGGCTGAGCTGGCCGGACCACCGGTTCTTGACTGCGTCGGCCTCAGATGACAAAGGTGTCGCCGATGGCTTCCTCGCTCTTGCTCCAGAGAAGGTCGCGCGTCTCGGCGTTGTCGTAGAAGGATTCGAGAGCGAACGGCTCGGCCTTGCCTTTGAACGCACTGCTGCCGGAGCCGGGTCCGTAGAACTGACCGGACTCTGCGCTTGGCAGACACATGCAGCTCAAGATGCCCATCGCCCCGTCTTCTGGACTCTGGCTGAATCTCATGAACAACCCGGTGAAGAAGCTCCCCATACCGCCTTCTCTGACCGACGTCAGTTGCAGGTGCGTATTCGCCAATCCGGGGTGAGCCACGAGCGCCTTGATATTCGATCCCCTCTGCTGCAAGCGGTCGTGAAGCGCGGCGGTGAAGGCTGCGTTCGCCAATTTCGATTGGTTGTAGCGAATCCAGCGCGCTCCTCGGAACATGAGATTCTCCATCTGCGACCCATCGCCACCGAGCCGTCCGCCGTTTTCCTCCAGGTAGTCGGGGAGGAGTGTCTTGCCGGGGCTCATCCTGGCGATGCTGGAGTGGTTGACGATCCGGGCTTCGCCAGACGCATCTGCGGCCCGCTCCAACAACGGCATCAACTCACGCGCCAGCACGAAATGTGAGAGGTGATTGGTCTGCATCTGCACGTCGAAGCCGTCGGCGGTTGCTGTGTCAGCCAGCGCCATGACGCCGGCGTTGTTGCACAGGACATGCACTCCTTCGGGGCAGATTTCCCGGACGAGGGTGGCAGCGGCCCTCACAGAGGCGAAGGACTGGAGGTCGCATTCGACACTCTGGAGTTCGGCGTCGGGACACGCGGTTGTGAGCTCGGCGAAGCTGGCGGTCGATCGGTCGGAGGCTCGATTGAGCACGAGGACTTTCGCTCCGAGTTCGGCCAGGGTGAGAGCGGCCACCTTGCCGGTGCCCGATGTTGTGCCCGTGATGACCGCAGTCTTGCCGGTCATCGATGGGAGACTCGATCGAAACGTGGGGAAGTGTTTTGAGGGCGTCGTGGTCATGATCGGGCTTTCATTGGTGATCTGTTGGGTTGTCGGCTGATTCGGTTCCACCGTCCAGCGTGATCAGGATGCCCGCACAGCGGGGATCGTTGCGGAGCCGGCGAAGCTTCCAGGCGTCTGGGGCGGTGATCACACCCAGGTGGTCGTCGACCTCGGCGATCCAGACCGGGGTGACCTTTTGCCCGCCGTTCCCGGTGTAGGTGGTCAAGGCCACATACTTCTCATCGCCGATGGACATGACGTCAGGCTCCTGTGCCGCCCGTCAGCCTTGGCCGGGGAGCTCGACCTCGACGGTTGCGCCACCCCAGCCGCTGACCTGGTCGCGGCCCTGCACGATCACCTTGACCACCGACTCGGGGATCTCGATACCGGATTGGCTCCTGGTGAAGGGCTGCTCCGACTGATGGTCGTGGGTCAACTCTCGAATGCCGTAGACCTCGCCGTCGGGGCCGCTGACCCGCCAGGCATCGGCATAGCGGTCGGGGGTGTCATATGGCGAGCTGAGGGTCGCCGAGAAGGTCCAGGCACCGTCGGCGTCCCGCACCGCAACCGCCTCCACCACGTCGGGGTAGAGCTCCTCGGCCGGCTCGATGGCCTCGGCCGCAACGGCCGGGGCGCCGTCGGCGCGGTCGGACCCACAGGCCGTGATCAGCAGGGCAAGGATCATTGCGGCCACAGCCGGCCCGGGGCCCGGTGTGCTTCGGCTCATCGGGCCGGGATGTGGATTGCCCATGGCCTCAGTGTGGCACGGTGCAACCCGGACCGAGGTTCGGGTCGAGGTCGGCGCCGACGCCACGACCGACCCCAACCGCGGTCCGCCTCTGCGAGTCGGGCCCGGGATCGGGCCGAGGCTCAGCGGCCGACCAGGCCCGCAACCGTTCTCGCCGCCGCCAGCAACCGGTGATCGGCCATCGGGCCGCCCATCAGCATCAGGCCGACCGGCGGCTCTCCGGGGGCCGAGGCCGGCACGCTGATCGCACAACCGTCGAGGAAGTTGCCGACCGAGGTGTTGCGGAGGCACAGCAGGTTCTGCTTCGAGTAGTGGTCGCGGTCACCATCGTCGAAACCGCCCACGGTCGGAGGCAGGATCGCCACCGTCGGCAGGACGAAGGCGTCGAGGCCGACCGAGCGCTCGGCCGCGGCGGCGATCAGTCGGCGCCGGTGTTGCAGCACCTCGATGTAGTGGGCGGCCGACATGTCCCGACCGGGCTCGATCCTGGTCCGGACCCGCTGGTCGTACTCGTCTCCCCTCGACGCCAACAGCTCCCGATGCCAGGCGTAGGCTTCGGCGGTGGCCAGACCACCCTGCCGGTTGATGTGGGGCAGGTCGTCGAGCTCGGGAAACGGGGCGTCGATCACGGTCGCCCCGGCGGCCGAAAGCGCCGACAGGGCTCGGTGGTAGCTATCGGCCACCGTGTCGTCCATGTCGTCGAGCACCAGGTCGCTCAGGGCGCCGAGCCGAAGTCGATCAACCGGGATCGCCCGCTCGTCGACCAGGCCGGAGCCACCGGCGAAGACGTCGTCGACGATGGCGCAGCAATCGACGGACCGCCCGAGCGGGCCAATCGAATCGAGCGAGAATGACAGGGGCACCACGCCGTCGAGCGGGATGCGTCTGGCGGTGGGCTTGAACCCGACGATCCCACAGAACGCAGCCGGGATACGACAGGACCCGCCGGTGTCGGTGCCGAGACCGACCGGGGCCATCCCGTCGGCTACCGCCACCGCGGTCCCCGACGACGAGCCACCGGGTATGTGGCCGACCTCCCGGTTCCAGGGGCTCCGCGGGGTGTCGTGGTGGGCGTTCAAACCAAGCCCGGAGTAGGCGAACTCGGTCATGTTGGTTCGGCCCATGATGATGAAGCCGGCCGCCCGCAGCCGAGCCACCACCGGTGCGTCGGCGACGGCCGGGGCTCGGTCGGCCAGGACGGTCGAGCCGGCGGTGGTGACCTCACCGGCGACATCGGCCAGGTCCTTGATCGCAACCGGCAGGCCGGCGAACGGGGGCAGTACGGCCCCGCCGGCCCGGATGGTGTCGTAGCCGTCGGCGATGGCCCTGGCCCGGTCGGCCTCCACCCGGAGGAAGGCCCGGGACCCCTCGCCTGCCGGGTCCTCGATGGCGGCCAGGCATTGCTCGACAAGCTGCCGTGAGGTCAGCGAACCGTCGGCCAACCGGGCCGCCAGTGCTCGCAGCGGTTTCATCGGTGCCGCCCCCGGCGGGCCGGCACCATCAGGACCCGGTCCACCGTCAGGACCCGATCCACCGTGGCGGCCGTTTCTCGGCGAACGCCTGCGGCCCCTCCTTGGCATCGTCGGATGCGAAGACCTCCCGTTGCAGTGGCTCCTGCAGTTTCCAGAAGTCTTCTTCGGTGCTTCCCTGGGCCGCTCGGATCAACCGCTTCGAGGCCGAGACGGCGAGGGGTGCATTGCGGGCCACCCGGTTGGCCAGCTCCATCGCCACCTCGAGGGCCTGGCCCTTCTCGGCCACCCGGGTCACCAGGCCGTAGGCCGCAGCCTCTTCGGCGGTGATCGGGTCGGCGGTGAGCGCCATCTCCATCGCCTTGCCGTAGCCGACCCTCGTCGGCAGCCTGGCCAGGCCCCCGGCAGCGGCGAACAGTCCGACACCGGCCTCGGGGATCCCCAACTTCACGCCCTTGGCCGCCACCAACAGGTCGCAGCTCAACGCCAGCTCCAGTCCCCCGGCCAGGGCGAAGCCCTCGATGGCGGCGATCAGCGGTTTGTCGGCGCCGTGGCGGATGAACTTCATCATCGGCCCGATGTCCTCACCCCGGGCAAAGGCCTTGAGGTCCATCCCGGCGCTGAACCCGCGACCGGCCCCGGTCAGGACCCCGGCGGTCAAACCGGGGGTGCCGTCGAGCTCCTCAACCGCCGCCACCAACCCGGCCGACAGAGCACCGTTGATGGCGTTCATGGCATCCGGTCGGTTGAGGGTGATCAGCAGGACCCGATCCCGTTGCTCGGTCAGCACGGCCGGCTCTTCACTCATGATGCACGTTCCTCTCCCGGCCGCCGATGGGTCGGTTCGTCAGGCTGCGGCTCGCTCGAGGATGTGGACCCCACAGGCCGAGCCGAGGCCGATAACGTGGGCCAGGCCCACCTTGGCGTCGGCGATCTGGCGATCGCCGCACTCGTGGCGAAGGTGCTGGCACACCTCCCAGATGTTGGCGATACCGGTGGCCGAGATCGGATGACCCTTCGACTGGAGCCCGCCCGAGACGTTGACCGGCTTCTCGCCGTCGCGCCATGGCGCCCCGGAGTTGAAGAAGTCGACCGCCCCACCCTGCTCGCAGAGACCGAGGTTGTCGTAGTGGACCAGTTCGGCGGTGGCGAAGCAGTCGTGGAGCTCCACCAGGTCGAGATCGTCCGGGCCGACCCCGGCCTGCTCGTAGGCCTGGGTGGCGGCGTTGCGGGTCAGGGTGTTCACGTCCGGCAGGATCTGGCAGGACTCCTGCCAGGGGTCAGACGTCAGCACCGATGCCGAAACCTTGACCGCTCGTCGCTGCTGCTCCGTGGACAGGGTCTTCAAGGTCGCACCGTTGGTGACCACCGCCGCCGCGGCCCCATCGCAGTTGGCAGAGCACATCGGCCGGGTGTTGGGGTAGGCGATCATGACGTCGTTCATGATCTGTTCCAACGGCATGGCCTTGCTGTAGGCCGCCAGCGGGTTCAGGGTGGAGTGGGAGTGGTTCTTTTCGCTGATCTTGGCGAACAACTCGAAACTGGTACCGCCGTACTTGTGGCCGTACTCCATGCCGACCTGGGCGAACACACCGGGCATGGTGGCGGTGCCGATCCGCCCGTCGGTCGGGGCGACCGCTCCGAAGCGGCCGGACGGCTCGTAGACCTTGCCGTCGGACCGAGCCTTGCCGCCGCCACCGAGCAGACCGGCCCCGGCCAGCTTCTCGACCCCGACGGCCAAGCCCATGTCGCATTCGCCGGCCTTCACCGCCATGATCGCCGTCCGAAGGGCGGTGGCGCCGGTGGCGCAGGCATTGGAGACGTTGTACACCGGGACACCGGTCTGGCCGACCTGCTTCTGGAGCTGTTGGCCGACACCGCCACCGCCCATGAGATTCCCGGCGGCCACGATCCCCATGTCTGCCATGGTCGTGCCGGCATCGGCCAGCGCTCCCCTGATCGCTTCGGCACCGAGGTCGACCACGTCCTTGTCCGGGTGCTTGCCGAATTTGGTCATGTGGATGCCAAGGATCCAGATGTCTTCACTTGCACTCATGAGCGTTCTCCTTGTTGCGGGTTCCTCGGGTTGGTGTGCTGCCCGGCTCGGGTCTCGTGGTCGAACGGCACCGAATCGGGTTCTGTGTTTGGTGGGGTCCGACTCGGTGGCTCCGGTCGAATTCGGTCGCTTCCGGTGGCTTTGGATCGGCGGCGTCAGCCGGCGGCGGCGGCCCCCACCGGCTCGTAGCCGAAACCGATCGCCTCGGTGCCGTTGTCATCCTGGCCGAGTGAGTAGGTGGCGAGCCGAACCGCCATGCCCAGTGTCACGTTGTCCGGGTCCGGTTCGACGTTGATCACGTTGCCCCGAACGCTGGTGCCGCCACAGTCGATCACCCCGGCCACGAACGGCACCTCGACTCCGGGGCCGGCGTGGGCCACGATGGTGAACGATCGCAGCACGCCGTCGTTGTCGATCGGCACCGTCTTGAACTGGTCACCGAAGCAGGATGCGCAGGCGTTGCGGCGATCGAAGTATCGGGCACCACACTTCGTGCACTCGACGGCAACCAGGTGCGGTTCGTCACCCAGCACCAGATAGTCGACGAGGGGAACCTGCCCGGTACGTTGTGCTTGTTCAGCCAAAGTGTCTTCTCCAGTGCCGATGGCGTCGCCGAAAACGAGGACTCGCTCGATTCTCGCGCACCACCCCTGAGCCAACAAATGGTCGCTGTCACAGCGCCTGTGCATGATCGAATCATGGCAACGTCTCCCTCGCAGCCACCACAACCACCGCAGGCAGCCGGGGGGCCGGCCGGTGATGCGGCCGAGGTGGTCCACCTCAACGCCGCCGCCGATCTGTTCGCCGCCCTTTCGGTGTCGATCCGGGGCACGGCGACCGGCTGGTCGCCATCGGCCCTGGCCAAGCTGGAGGCGGGCCTGGTCGAACGGTATGGCGGCCGGCTCGGCTCCGAGCGGGCGGTCCGGAAACTGGTCGAGCTGGCGGCCGGCTCGGAGGCGGCCTGACCGTCCCCTGCGGTGAACCGCTGGTGGCCCCTTCATCCAGTGGCTAGTGTTGAAACCAACCGGGAGGATTTCGCCCATGGCCGAGATACCCGCTTCAGCCCAAGCGCTGTTAGGCACCGATGCGGTGGCCCACGTTTGGACCCGGAACCCCGATGGCAGCCCCCAGGTTTCCGTCGTGTGGGTGATCGTCAGAGATGACGAGATCCTGTTCGGGACCGATGGCGCCAGCGTGAAGGCCCGCAACCTGACCAACGATCCACAGGTGATCCTGTCCATCGAGGACACCGAACGAAATGAACGCGGCTTCCAGCGTCACCTGGTGGTTCGCGGAACCGCCACCGTCGAGCGGCGAATTCCGGCCAAGCTGATCGACCAGCTCTGCCTGAAGTACGTCGGGCTGGCCAACCACCCGCTCCGCCTGAGGGAATCCCCCACCGCCGTGACCGTCCGGGTGACCGTCGATCGGCTCAGCGGTGTCGGTCCGTGGGTGGCCGAACCGGTCGGTAGCGGGCGCTGAGGGGCCGATCTCGCCGCGGCGTCGCTCGCTCGCTGTCATAGCGTCCATCTAGGTTCTGAGGCACCACCCGCCACGACACGTCACACCGGGAGAGCCGAGGATGGCCGTCACCGACGAACCTGTTCTGCGCAACCAGGGCCCGTACCAACCGGTCCTCGATGCGGAGATCCCCGGCAGCCAACTGTTCGGACCGGTCGCCCGGAGCGGGGTGGGGGCGCCTCCTGGCTCGTCACCGGTGGACACCGAGCTGGTGCCGGGGGTCGGCCTCCACCCGGCGGTGAGCCGCTGGTTCCGTCGCCGGTTCGAAGGGCCGACACCACCCCAGCTCGAGGGCTGGCCCCACATCCAGGCCGGTCGACACACGCTGATCGCCGCCCCCACCGGCTCGGGAAAAACCCTGGCCGGCTTCCTGATGGCAATCAACCGGCTCTATATGGATGCCCTCGATGGGTGCGATTCGCCGGTCGCCATCACCACCGTGGTCTACGTGTCGCCGCTGAAGGCGCTGGCGGTGGACATCGCCGAGAACCTCGAACGGCCGCTTCACGAGATCGCCGAGGTCGCCGAGGAGCTCGGGCTGCCCGTACCAGCGATCACGCTCGGGGTCCGCACCGGAGACACGTCGCCCAGTGAGCGCCAGGCGATGCTGCGCAAACCGAGAACCTTCGTGGTCACCACGCCGGAATCGTTGTACCTGATGGTCACCGCGGCCAAGAGCCGGGAAACCCTCCGGACCGTGCGCACCGTGATCGTCGACGAGATCCATGCCATGGCCCGCGACAAACGGGGCTCCCACCTGGCGGTCACCATGGAGCGGCTCCACCACATCTGTCACGATCCACCGGCCCGGATCGGGCTCTCCGCCACCCAGCGCCCGATAGAGACGGTGGCCAGGCTGCTGGTCGGCACGAGGACCACCGACGGCTCGGCGGCCGGGCCCATCGATTGTGCCATCGTCGACGGGGGCCACCAGCGGGCGCTGGACGTCGGTCTCGAGCTCCCCGACAGCGAGCTCGAAGCGGTGGCATCGCACGCCCAGTCCGACCAGATGCTCGATCGCATCGCCGAGCTGGTGGCCGAGCACCGGACGACCCTCGTCTTCGTCAATACCCGGCGGCTGGCCGAGCGGCTCGCCCACCAACTCGGCGAGCGGCTGGGCGAAGACGTGGTGGCGGCCCACCACGGAAGCCTCAGCAAGGACCGACGGCACCGGGTCGAGCGCCGGCTCCGGGCCGGAGAGCTGCGGGCACTGGTCGCCACCGCATCGCTGGAACTCGGCATCGACGTCGGCCCGGTGGAGCTGGTCTGCCAGATCGGCTCCCCCCGGTCGATCGCCACCTTCCTGCAACGGGTGGGCCGATCGAATCACACCCGGCACGGCACGCCACGGGGCAGGCTCTACCCGCTGACCCGCGACGAACTGGTCGAGTGTGCAGCGCTCCTGGGGGCGATCAGGGCCGGGCGGCTCGATTCGGTCGAACCGCCGAATGCCCCGCTCGACATCCTCGCCCAGCAGGTGGTGGCCGAAACCGGTGCCGAGGACTGGCGGGCCGACGATCTCTTCCGGTTGATCCGCACCGCCCACCCCTTCGCCACCCTCGATCGGGCGAGGTTCGACGAGGTGGTCGAGTTGACCAGCGACGGCATCATGACCGGCCGGGGTCGGCGGGCGGCCTGGGTCCACCGAGACGACGGCAACGGCGAGCTGCGGGGCCGGCGAGGAGCCCGCTACGTTGCGCTGACCTCCGGTGGGGCCATTCCCGAAATC
The DNA here is from genome assembly GCA_947259095.1 of uncultured Acidimicrobiaceae bacterium. Classification (GTDB taxonomy): domain Bacteria; phylum Actinomycetota; class Acidimicrobiia; order Acidimicrobiales; family SZUA-35; genus JAHELU01. Next base: position 47,968 of record CAMYLA010000011.1, read on the forward strand.
TACGACATGCGGGTCATCATGGAACCCGACGAGACCTTCATCGGCACCGTCAACGAGGACTGGGCCATGGAGTCGATGGCGGGCGACATCTTCCTGCTCGGCACCCATTCGTGGCGAATACGCCAGGTCACCGGCGGCGAGGTCCGGGTGGTCGACGCCGGTGACGCACCACCGACGGTGCCGTTCTGGACAGGCGAGGCCCCGGCCCGCACCGCCGAGCTGTCCGAAGAGGTGTCCAGGCTGCGAGCATCGGTCGACCGGCACCTCGAGCGGGGCGACCCGGCCGGCGCCGCGGCCCGGCTGATCGAGGACACCGGCATCGACCACGACTCGGCATCGCTGATCGTCGCCTACCTGGCAACCGGTAGAGCCGCCCTCGGGCTGCTGCCGACCTCCTGCGAGCTGGTGATGGAACGGTTCTTCGACGATGCGGACGGCATGCAACTGGTGATCCACTCGCCTCTCGGCGGGCGGATCAACCGGGCCATGGGGTACGCCCTGCGCAAGAAGTTCTGCGTCGGTTTCAACTTCGAGTTGCAGGCTGCGGCCAGCGACGATGCGGTTGTCATCTCGCTGGGGCCTCACCATTCGTTCCCACTGACCGACGTCCAGCACTACCTCAAACCGGACACGATCGCCGACACGCTGACCCAGGCCGTGCTGGACCAACCGGCGTTCCAGTCCCGGTGGCGATGGAACCTCAACCGTTCGTTGATCGTGTTGAGGATGCGGAACGGCAAACGTAACCCTCCCCCGATCCAGCGAATGGAGAGCGACGACCTGCTGGCGGCGCTGTTCCCCGACGCTGCGGCCTGTCAGGAGAACGTCACCGGCCCGGTGACCATTCCGGACCATCCGGTGGTGCGCCAGACCATCCACGACACCCTCACCGAAGGTATGGACGTCGACGGCCTCATCGAGCTGTGGCGGGCCTTGGGCTCGGGCCGGACCAGGATGACCTGCGTCGACACCACCGAGCCGTCCGTTTTGGCCCATGAGATCCTCACCGCCCGCCCCTACGCCTTTCTCGACGACGGCGAGCTGCCGGAACGTCGGAGCCACGCCGCCCCCATCCGACGGGGGCTCCCGGTCGACCTCACCAACATCGGGGCCCTGTTGCCCGATGCCATCGCCGAGGTCCGGGCCGAGATGGCCCCGGCGCCACGAACCGCAGACGAGCTGCACGACCTGCTCCGGGATGTGGTCCTGCTGCGAGCCAGACCGGAGTGGCAGCCACTGTTCGACGAGCTGGCCACCAACGGCCGAGCCGACAAGATGCTGGGTCCGCCGTCGGCAGGACCCGCGGTGAGTGCGGCCCCGCTCGCCGCCGCGGCCGATCCACCGGAGGATCCCGAGCGCCAGGACGTTTGGCGATGGTTCGCCATCGAATCGGCCAAGGCGGTCGAGGTGTTGCAGCTCGACTCGCCGATCGACAACCTTTTCCCCGAGCAGGTGGCGGCCACGGTGCTGCGGGGCCACCTGGAGCTGCACTCCCCGATCGCCGAGGCCGCATTGCAGGCCGAAACCGGTCTTGCCACCACCTCGTTCAAGGTTGGGGTGTTGTCCCTCGAAGCCGAGGGCACCGCACTGCAAGGCCATTTCACGTCGCCCGACGGGCCGGTCGAGTGGTGCTCCCGACGCCTCCTGGCCAGGATGCACGGCAGGTCACGAACCACCCGCCGTCGCTCGGTTGAGCCGATCTCGCCCGAGCAGTTCATGCGGTTCCTTGCCCGCTGGCAGTATGTCGCCCCCGGGGCACAGGTCACGTCACCGCTGGGTCTCGGGCGAGTCCTGGAACAGCTCCAGGGCTGGGGGGCGGCGGTCGCCTCGTGGGAACCGCAGCTGCTGGCCGGCAGGGTCAAGGACTACGATCCGCAGTGGATCGATCGGCTTTGCCACGACGGCGAGATCCAATGGCTCCGCCTGTCGCCCCGGCTGATGGAAGATCCTGATCGACGGGGCGCCGGCCCGTCGAAGGCAACGCCGATCAGCATCGTCTTCCGCCAGGACATGCCGTGGTTACTGCCGGCGTTCCGAGGGGCGTCGGCGCCTATGGTCCCGGCCACCGGCGCTGTAGCCGAGATCGCAGGGGCCCTGGAGCGCCACGGTCCCCGGTTCGCCACCGACCTGGTGGGCGACACCGGCAGGCTTCGCTCCGACATCGAGGCGGCCCTGTGGGACGGCGTTGCCCGCGGCCTGTTCACGGCCGACGGATTCGAGGCGATCCGATCCCTCACCTCCGGTGGCAGGAGAACCAGGACGCGGCAGCGCTCGTTGTCCCGGCTTCGCCGGACCGAGCTCGGTTCGGCCGCGGCCGGACGGTGGTCGTTGGTCCCCGGGGCGGTCGCGCCCCCCGACGCCGCCGAGCCCGATGGTGGATCATCGGGAGTGGGCGGCGCCGACCGCGACGAGTTCGTCGAGGCGGTCGCCGATCAGCTGCTCCAACGCTGGGGGGTGCTGTTCTACGACCTGATCACGGTGGAGAACCTGGCCGTTCCCTGGCGTGATCTGCAGTGGGCGTTACGTCGGCTCGAAGATCGGGGGCTTGTCAAAGGTGGCCGGTTCGTCAAGGGTTTCAGCGGTGAGCAGTTTGCCCTCCCCGAGGCGGTGGATGCACTCAAGGCCATCCGGCGGACCCCGGCGAACGAGCAGACGATCACCGTCTGCGGCACCGACCCATTGAACCTCACCAGCGTCATTCTCTCCGGCGACCGCATCCCGGCCCGGCGGGCACAGGTGGTGACCCTCCCGGTCTGAACGATCGGTCGACCGGGCACCCCGATCGACCGGGCACCCCGGCCCCGCAGCCCGAGAACTCGCCGGCCGAGCACTACACTCCCGCCCATGGTCACCCTCACCGATGAGCAGGCTGCGGCCGAAGCGGCCCGGCTGGACCGGGCGGAACGGGACCGCTCACAGGCAACCCAGACCACCCTGCTCCATCCGGAAACGACCATCGACGACGCCTACCGCATCCAGGCTGCGTGGCAGCTGCTACGGCTGGGTCGGGGCGAACGGCTCATCGGTCACAAGATCGGCCTGACCTCCAGAGCGATGCAGGCCTCGATGAACATCGACACGCCCGACTCCGGCTTCCTCACCGATGCCATGGCCTTTTCCGCCGGCGACACCTTGACCGCAGCGGACTTCACCGATCCCAAGCTCGAAGTGGAGCTGGCCTTCGTCCTCGGCCGGGACCTCGACCGACCCGATCACACCATCGAAGAGGTCCTCGATGCGACCGATCACGTCGTCCCGGCCCTGGAGCTGATCGCAGCCAGAACCCATCGCCGGGATCCCCAATCCGGCCGAACCAGAACCGTGGTCGACACGATCGCCGACAATGCGGCGAATGCCGGCATCATCACAGGCGGCAACGAGGTCGACCCCCGGGCCATCGACCTTCGCTGGGTTCCGGCCCTGCTGTATCGCAACGACGTCATCGAGGAGACCGGGGTTGCCGCCGGTGTGCTCGACCATCCGGCCAACGGGATCGTCTGGCTGGCCCGCCGCTACGCCGAGCAGAGTATGAAGCTGGAAGCCGGGCAGATCATCCTCGCCGGATCGTTCACCCGCCCGGTCGATGTTCGGCCCGGCGACCATTTCCGGGCCGACTACGGACCGCTCGGCGCATTCGACGTGCACGTCGCCTAGCGCCCCCGCCCAGGCTGTGGGTCCGGGAGCGGACTGACTACGATTGGTCGAACCCGACCGAAGACGAGCCTTGGCCATGAGCCTCTACTACGTACAGAAGTTCCTCTACGAACTCAACCGGGACGAGCAGCTGCAGGCCCGGTACCACCAGGACCGCCGGGCGGTGCTGGAGGGCTATGAGCTGACCACCGAGGAGGCGGCTGCACTGGTCGAACCCGATGTCGGTCTGCTGTTCCACCTCGGCGTCAACGGTCAGATCCTGATGCACTTCGCCGCGTTGCACGAGATCCAGTGGGCCGACTACCTCCAGTTGATGCGGGACGGGATCGCCGAACACGGCCCGGTCCGGGAAGGGGTCTACGCCATGACCGGCTACGTGGGCGTCGACGCCCACGCCAGGCAACTTGGCCAGGAGAGTCGCACCACATCCGCCTCGGCTCCGCCCCGGAACCGAGGAGAGAACTGATGCCATTGGTCTTCGCCGGCGTTGCCAGCCATGCGCCAGGGATCACCGGGCGGGCCGATCAGGCCGACCCGGTGGTGAGGGATCGGTTCTACGCCGCCTATGCCGACATGCGAATGGCCCTGCTGGCCTCCAGGCCCGATGCGGTGGTGGTGGTTGCGGCCGAACACTTCGCCAACTTCTTCATGAACAACATGCCGTCGTTCGCCATCGGCATGGCCGACTTCTACGACGGCCCGATCGAGAACCCGGATTGGCTCGGCATCGCCAAGGTCCGGGTACCGGGGAACCGGGACCTCTCGCAGCGCCTCATCGAAGCGGTGATGCAGACCAGCGACGTGGCCTACGCCGAGGAGTGGAAGTTCGATCACGGCATCATGGTCCCGCTGCACTTCCTCACGCCGGACTACGACCTCCCGATCATCCCGGCCAACATCAACTGCCAGGGCCCACCGCTGGCCCCGCTCCATCGAGCGTGGGCGTTCGGCGAGTCGATCCGCACTGCGGCCGACGCCGTGCCGGAACGCATCGCCGTGGTCGGGACCGGCGGCATCTCCCACTGGCCGGCCACACCGGACTCGGGCAAGATCAACGAACCGTGGGACCGGGAATTCCTCGACCGCTGGTCTCGCAACGATCGCGACGCCATGCTCGACTACGACGATCCGAGCATCTATCTCGAGGCCGGCCAGGGCGGGTTCGAGATCCGAACCTTCCTGGCGGTCAGCGCGGCGGCCAGGGGTGCGACCGGTACGGTGCACTTCTACGCCCCGATACCCATCTTCGCCGTGGGTTGCACGGTGGCGACCTATGACCTGACCGACACCGACACCGACACCGACACTGCGGCCACACCCGGCACCGTCTGAGCAAACTCCCGGAGACCGGACCGGTCGACCGTCCGAAGCGCACGACCGAACCGGACCGGTCGGCCGGCGGGAACCATCGGCTGCCGACCTGGCTCCCGACATCGCGCCCGGCCGTGGAGGCTCAGTCGTCGACGGTACGAGCGATGGGGCGCTCGGGATCCTGCGACCATTCCGACCATGAGCCGGTGTAGAGCCTGCCACCTTCCACCCCGGCCAGTCTGGCCGCCAGCAGATCGTGACAGCCGGTCACACCGGAGCCGCAGCTGGCCACGATCGATGCGCCGGGTTGGATCCCCAATGAGGCCAGGTCGGTCCGCAACCGCTCGACCGGCAGAAACCGGCCTCGATCGTCGATGTTGTCGGTCCAGGGCCGAGACCTCGACCCGGGAATGTGGCCGGGCCTGGCGTCGATCGGATTGGCTTCGCCTGCGAACCGCTGGGCAGTCCTGGCGTCGACCAGCACCGCTCCACCGGCGATCGCCGGCAGTACATCGTCGGCGTCCACGAACCGATCCTCGGGCCAGGCCGCGGCCGCAACCGGCTCGGGCGTCACCATGACCTCATCGGCGTCGAGCCGACCGTTCCAGGCGGCGATCCCCCCGTCCAGAACCGCGACGGGATGACCGATGGCGTCGAGCATCCACCACAGGCGGGACGCCTGTGAACCGCCGTGGTCGTCGTATGCCACGACCGGCTTGGAGACGAGCCCGAGCGCAGCTCGGACCTCAGCGAATCGCTCCGGCGTCGGCAGTGGATGGCGGCCGCCGGAACCGGGTGGAGCCGACAGATCGACGTCGAGGTCGGCAAACACCGCTCCCGGCAGGTGTCCTGCCAGATAGTCGCGGTGTTTCGGTCCACCGTCCATCGACCAGCGAACATCGACCAACCTGACCTGTTCCAGGTTCTCGGCCAGCCACTCGCTCGACACCAGGGGGCCCGGAAGCTCCATTTTTTGGCTCCTTCGCTCTGACCGCAGCGGAGATCGACCGCGGTTCGACGGTGGATGAAGACGCCGCCCGACCATACGCTCAACCCTTGGTGGCTACCAACCCGTCCCGATACGACCCGATCGTACTGCTGATCGTCGGCACATCGCTGCTGATGGCGTCCGGCTCGGTGGTCTTCACCCTCCTGCCGTCGATCCAGGATGAGGTCGGCTTTGCGACCTGGGGCTACGGGCCCATCGCAGGGGTGTTCTTTGCCGCATCGTTGGTGGCCCAGCTCGGGCTTGCCCGCCACGCCGACCGGGGTCACGCCCGAGCCCTGCTGATCACCGCCATCCTGCTCGGGGTGGTCGGCCTGGTCTGGCTGTCACAGGCCGATTCGCTGGTCGAGCTGATCCTGGCCAGAGGCCTCGGCGGTCTGGCGGCCGGCTGTTGGGCCCCGGCGGCCCGGGCCATGGCCATCGCCAGGAGGCCGGACCGGACGGCGACGAGGCTCGGCTACCTGGCCATGGGCGACACCGGGGGCCTGGTCATCGGCCCTCTGGCCGGTTCGTTGTTGGCGTCGGCGTACTCTGTGGAGACCGCATTGCTGGTCTTCGCCGCCCTGATCCTGGCCATGACCCCGGTGTTGTTCGGCTCTGCGATCATGGAACACCGTGCCGGCCCGGCACCGGGCGGCGTCACCGACCTCCTGGCCCTCAGACCGGCCCGTCAGGCGACCTTGCTGGCCGTCGCCTTGTTCCTGCCGGTCGGCTTCTACGAGACGATCTGGGCCAAACACATCTCCAACCTCGGCGGATCGAACAACATCATCGCACTGTCGGTCGCCCTCTACGGCCTGCCGTACCTGCTCATGGCCCCGATCGGCGGCAGGCTCGGCGATCGCTTCGGCTCGGTTCGGGTGGCGCTGCTCTGCGCCATCGGGCTGGTTGCGGTCACCGCCGTCACGGGCCTGCCCCGGAGCTACTGGGCACTGCTGATGATCGGTGTGGTGGAGGCGGCCATCAGCGCCGTTGCCTACATCAACGCCTTGGCCGCCATGGCCCGGGCCTGCCCAGCCGACCGGCAGGCCACCGGTCAGGGCCTGGTCGGCGGGGCCAGCATCGCCGGGGCCGCGATGATGGCCCTGGTGGCGGGGCCGCTGTTCGCCTTCGGTGGACCGACGGTGGCGTTCGCCGTGACCGCGAGCCTGGTTGCCGTCGGCGCATTCCTCGCCTTCAGGCTCGATCCGGCCGCCGCCGCGATCGGGGCCGGCCGGGGGCCGGTCACCACGGTCGATCGAGGCGGAGCCGAGCAGTCGGCCGAGCGGACCGCTACCCGTCGAGACTGAACCTGAGCGTCACGTACTCACCGGAACCGTCGGCGTTCGGGTACAAGTGAATGTGCTGACCGTGAGCGCTGAATCGAAGGACCAGTCGGTCGACCCCGAACGCGGCATCGCTGGGGTTGAGCACCACCACGCCAGTCGACAGCCCGACAACCGGCGGACCTTCGGTGGTGCCGTTGGACCGCAGTTCGTGATAGAGCTCCCCGACCACGCCCTCGACGACCACCACCGCCCTGATGTTGTTGTGCCACGGTCCGGTCGGCCCCTCGGTCACCAGTACACCGACGTCCCGGCAGACCTCGAAGGCGTTGAGGACAACGCCCCTCTCCAGATCGACCTCGCAGACCGCAGGCAGCAGGTCGTTGTCTGCGCCGAGTGTGACCGAGGGCGAGGCGGGATCAGGGGCGGGCTGGGGCACCGCACCCGACTCGACCGTCGGCTGCGTCGCCTCCGACTCGGTTGGCGGCCGGTTCAGGGTGATTACCCCCGCAACGCCAACCTGGGGGCTGACGGCCGCACCGGGGGGGATCGTGTCGGGGACGGCGGCGCCGAACTGGCCCTCCACCCCCGTTGTGGTCGACCCCTCGGGGGCGGCAGGCGGCAGTGTCCCCGATGCCGCAGGCGGCAGTGTCCCCGATGCCGCAGGCGGCAGTGTCCCCGATGCCGCAGGCGGCGTCTCGATGGCGGAGGCCACATCCTGAATCACGACCACGTCAACGCCGTCATCGGCGAACAGCGAGTTCAAAACGATGGCCAGCGGGATTGCGGCCGATAACAACACGATGAGCACCAGCAACCAAGGGACACGCAGCGCCCCGGACATCGCCTGCTCGCTCACTGGGACCCTGGCGTGTAGATCTCGAGCTTCGGGGGCGGGGGGAACCCCGATCTTGTTGACCACGTCCTGGAGCACCATGTCGGCCCGGGAGGTGGGGAAACGCACATGCTCGATCTCGGTGGGCGGCAGCCCGTCGACCGTCTCCTCGACCAGCAGCACCACCTGGCCTGCGCCTATCGACTGCTGGATGATCTCTGCGTCCTGCATCACCCGCTCGAACGGCGCCGACGGACCAAGGATCCCGTCGTTCTTGTGGACCACCAGCAGCACGACATCTATGCCGTCGAGGACTTCCTCGATCGCCTCGGCCGTGCTGTGGGCGCCGACCGGCGAGGACTTCTCCTCGACCACCTTGAAGCCTTCGCTCCGCAACCCATCGGCCAACTGGGCAAACGACTTCTCCGACCCGCTACGGCCGAGGAGAACACGCTTGGTCTTGGTGGAGCCGATGGCGGAGACCACCACCACAGCCTAGTCAGCCGGGCCGACGGTCCACGAGCGGCAACGAGGGTTGTGCTGCCTCGCATGGAGGTTTGTCGGCGATACTGTCGAGGTGGGTTTCTCCGACCTCTTCCTCAAACGGGCCGTCCTGGGGCTGTCGGTTGCGTTGGTGCTGCTCCTGACCGGCGTCGCCCTGTCCCGGCTGATGTCGGACGGCGAGACCACCGCCTCGCCCAGCACCTCAACGCCCGAAGTCGACCAGAGCCAACCAGCCAGCGCCAGTGCGGCCTACCCGGGGGCCCGCCTGACCTTCGACGATTCGGAGCTGCCACTGACGGTCGGATGTCTCCGGGACCGGACCGCCGATGACGTCTTCCTGATCGTCATCGAGAATCTGGCCACAACCGAGACCGACTATGTGGTCACGGCTGCGCTGCAATCCGACGCCGGGACCACCGTCGGCGCGACCGCCCGGGTCGCCCAACTCCTCGCCGGCGAGCAGCGAGAAGTGGTGCTGGTCCCCGACCAGGACATCACCAACCCGTCGGACTGCACCATCACCGCCGTCCACGGTGACCGCCGGGCGCTACTCAAGGGCGACTGAGACCGGATCAGGGATGCGGTGCGGTTGCGCCTCCGACCGGCGGCTCAACAACCGCCACCGCTGGAGGGGCGATCCGGGATGGACGGGTCGACGACCTCCAGGTGAACATGGGGCCAGGACGGCTCGGCGGTGAACTCGTCGACCTGGGAATCGAACGGCAGCGGCGTCGCCGACGGCGCCAACGCCGTGACCCCCGCCTCGACCCGATCACCGGCGGCCACCATCACCCCGCTGATGTGCAGCACCTTGACCTCCCAGCCGGGACGGGCATCGGGTTCGATCACCACGAAGTCGTCATCATGCTCGCAGTACAGGATGTAGCCGCCGGCCCGCAGCACGGTGCCGGTCACCGGAGCCCGGATCTCGGTCCCCGGCTCGACGACAACGTCGGCCGCCGTGCTCGAACCGGTTCCCCGGTCCCGCGATTCGAGAACGAGGGGATGCACGGCGGAGGGGGCCGGCTCGAGCTGCCGTGCGCCATCGTGGTTCGATTCGTGGAACCCGACCCGTTCCACCCGATTCGATGGGTGGACCAGCGTGACCTCGGCGAAGCGTGCCATCTCGACCCAGGTCGGTGGTCCCAGGCCACGGGCGACCGTGCCGACGGCCTGGGCCTCGGCCTCCGGCTCGGACTGCTCTGCCGGCGCCGCGCCGGCGGGGGCGGTGGCCGGTTCCGACAGGTCCGGCACGGTCGAGCCGGCACCGGATGCCTCGCTGCTCGGCGGCTCGATCGGTTGGGTCACGCCCGTCGAGCTGGGGGCCGACCCGATCGTCGAGGTTGTCTGGTCGGAGGTCGTCGTCGTGCCGTCGACGACCACGACACTCTGGATGCGCTCGCCTGGTGCCGCATCCTCGGCACCGACCTCCACCGTCGAAGCTTCGCCGCCACAAGAGGTGGCCAACACGGCAACCATGACCGACACAGCCACGGCTCGCAGTCTCAACACGATCTGCTCCGAATCTCCGCGCCCGGGCCCGAACAAGACACTCGAACCTAGCGCACCGCCGCGGTGACACGCTGCACCCCCGACGCCGACAAGGTCTCGGGCACGGTGCCGCAGCGCGGTCCGATCCTCCGGTGACACCGCCACCTCGCAGATCGCCACAGTGCCGACCACCACAGTGCCGACCGCCACAGTGCCGACCACCACAGCGCCGACCGGCAGCCTGACGAGTATCGATCCCCATGTCAGAGCCCCGACCCTAGGATGTTCGCCATGAACTGGTTCATCGACAACTGGCCACTGATTCTCGTCGCCCTGGCGCTGTTCATCATCGTGGCCGGGCTGATCCGGAGGGTGGCGAAGTTGGCCTTCCTCGGTGTGGCCATCGGCGCCTTGGGCCTCGTCGTCTGGCCTTACGTCACCGGGTCCTCGTGACACCGCCATAGCGGGTTCCGAACACAACGTGACCGGCATCCGGCCGCTGGTCACCGGTAATCGGCCGCTGGTCGCCGGCGCCGCATCTCCTCAACCTCGGGGCCGGATCGACCGATCAACGAGCATGGCAGAGCGGCGGACCAACAGAACCGGTTCATCGCGTTTCCGACCCCTGCTGCCATTGGCCGTGATCTGGTTCGCCGGATGCACACTGCTGGTCGTGCTCATGGTGCAGCGACAGGTGCCGTACGACGAGCTGCTGCTCGACCCCAACAGCATCAACAGGGTCCCGTGGTACACCGGCCTGGTCTCGAACCTCGGCATCCTGGGCTGGACGACGGCAACCGCCACCGGCTTCTTCGGGTGGTGGCTTGCCAGGTACGGGGGCCGAAACGCCGCCGCCACCATGCTGGGCCGTGGTGCGGTGTTGTCGACGATCCTGCTGCTCGACGATCTGTTCCAACTCCACGTTGCGGTCAAACCGCTGCTGGGGTTGTCGAAGCCGGTGGTCTACCTGGCCTACCTGATCGTGGCCGGCTGGTGGTTCGCCACCGGCCGGGAGGAGATCGCCAGAACCAGAACCGAACTGCTGCTGGCCTCCACCGCGGCCTTTGCCGGCTCGATCGTCACCGACCAGGTCGGGGCGGCCCTGCCGGGGATCGACCAAGCGGGCGCCCTGCTCCTGGAAGACGCCTGCAAGTTCCTCGGTGTCCTGGCCTGGGCCCAGTATTTTGTGCTGACCTCGAGCGACATCATGGAGTCGATCGTGACCGAACTCCGGGCCGAGCGATCGCAAGCCGACAAGGCGGATCGCTCCACCACCACCGACACGGCTCGGGCCTCGGTCTGAGCACGGCGGCCGTTGGCCGAGCGAGCGGTGGGTCTGTCGAGCGGGGGGCCATGATCAAGCCGGACGGGGCCGGTCAGCCGGCGTCAGGGTCGGTCGCTTCGCCTTCGAGGATCTCCTCGTACTGTTCGACGCTGATCCTGCCCCCCTCCGCCTCGACCTGCGACCGTTCCGCGGTCGACAGCACGTCCTGCATCACATCGATCCGCTTCCAGGGGGCCAGTGGGGCCCGGCCCTCATCGTCGGGGACATAGCGCGACGTCTCCACCCGATCGTGGCGATGCACGTATCGGGGGCAGTTGGTGAACGCGGCGGTGATCTCGACCCGGACGATCAGCTCCGCTCCCGGGTATCGACCGGCCAGGTCGCTCGACCGGTCGGCACCCTCGATGGTGGCCCTACCCTGGACCCGGAGCCTGGTCGGCTTCACGAAGTCGATGAACAGCAGGCCGACCTTTGCCGTTTCCGCCAGATTGCCCATCGACAGGTACATGCCGTTGCCGTCATAGCTCGGAAACGCCAGCGTGCCGGGGTCGACGACGGTCACCAGACCAACACCTCCACCCTTGTACGACACCGTGGGGAAGCCGTCGTCGCCGACCGTCGACAGGAAGAAGAAGTCACGGCCGGCCACGAACTCCTGGTCGGCGTCGCTGAGCCGATCTGCGATGATCGCCGCCTCCAGCCGATCGGCCAACGCAACGGTCTCGAATTGCTCCTGCAATCGGCGTGACGACTCGCTGTAGAAGCTGCTCATTGCCAAACGCTAACAGCGCCACCCCAGCCGGGCACGAGCGCCCGGTCGACCGGGGTTGCCCCGGACCGGACCTCCGTTTGGCGCCCGCCGGGGCGGTCAGGCCCCGCCCGCTGCCTCTGCCGGGTCGCTGTGGTCCAGCATCCAGCCCGACATCGCCGGCATGCACTTCGTCCTTGCTCCCCTGCCGACGATCAGGCCGACGTGGCCGGCCGGCAGCACGATCTGGGTCTTGTCGTCGGAGCCGACCAGCCCGTCGAGGGCCAAGCTGGCCGCGGCGGGGACGATGTGGTCCCGTTCGGCCAGGACGTTGAGGAACGGGACCTCAATGTCGGACAGATGGATCGACCGGCCGTTCATGACGATGCGATCGTTCACGAACCCGTTGTCGTCATTGAAGGTCTTGACCGTCTGCTTGAAGGCCGCCCCCGGGAACGGCACGTGGTTGCGGCCCCAACCGGTCATCGCTTGGTAGGAGGCGAGGAACTTGTCGTCGTCCAGTCGCTCCCAGAAGTCGGCGTAGGTGGCCAGATCGGCGGTCGGGGTCAGCAGGGTGAATCCTGCCCGAACCGTTCTGGCCGGGACGTTGCCATCGAGATCGAGAATGTCGTCCGGGTCGGTCCCGTCGCCGCCGACACCGCTCATCGCCGGTGGCATGTGATCGAAGTCGACCGGCGTGGCCATGACCACCAGGTTGCGGATCGGGTCGTGCGGATGTCCGGCGGCGTACAGCAGCGAAAGCAGGCCGCCGAAGCAGTAGCCGAACACGGTGACACCGTTGCCACCACCGAGATCGTCGATCAGGGCCACCGCATCGGGCAGATGATCGTCGACGTAGGTCTCGAGCGTGTTTGCTGCATCGTCTTCGTCCGGGACGCCCCAGTCGAGCAGGAACACGTCGAATCCTTCATCGAGCAGGTGCTCCACGAAACTGTTGCCGGGCTGCAGGTCGAGGATGTAGGCCCGGCTGACCAGGCTCATCACCAACAGGACCGGGGGTCGGACCGACCGGTCATCGCTGCGGTAGCGATAGAGCACCGACTTGCCACGTGACCAGACCTCGTCCCGGGGGGTAATACCGACCTGGGCCCGGTCGATGCCGAACAGGTGGCGGGTCAGATTCCAGCTTCGTTTTGCACCCTTCGTGAACTCCCGGCTCACCAAGTCGAACGGGTCTGGCAGACCGCCGCCGGGCTTCGCTCCGTTGTCGACTCCGCCGCTGTCGGCAGAGGCCGACGAGGACCGGGGGGTCGGGGACGAGGCCGAGGAGGAAGAGGAGGAGGAGGAGGAGGAGGAAGAGGCTTTCCGGGTCATCGCCGGGCCTTGCCGGCCGAGGTCTTCTTGCCGGCGCCGTTGCTCGAGTTGTTCGAGCGCTTGGCCGGGGCCTTCCTCTTGGCGCCGTTGGCATCACCGATGGTGGCCAGGGCGGCCAATCGCTCGGTGGTCCGGTCTTCGCCGTTGTCCTGCAGCGCCCGCCGAAGCACGCCGACCTCGCGTTCCAGGTCGGTGATCTGCCGTCGTAGCCGGCGCATGTCGGTGGCGGCCGGGAGGTTGAAGGCGTGGAGCCACTGCCGGGACGCCGCCTCGGACTGCTTCCTGGCCGCAGCGTTCCATCGGGCCATCGTGGCCGTCACATCACGGAACTCGGTGGAAGCGGTCAGCTCCTCGAGGCCGGGCGCCACCGCTTTTTCCCACGTGTCGAACAACTGGCGCCATCTGGGGGCCATGGTTTCCTCCGGATCACAGGCTGGAAGGGCGGAATCGCCCTCGTCAAATAAGCATGCCTGACGTAATGCAAGTATCTCCGGGGAGAGGGGTACTGTCAAACCCTTCTCCTTTCGTGATAGGTGTCATACACTGTGCAAATAATGACGACCGATGCCGACCCCGACGACCCCGCCAACGATCCGCAGCCCCGCAAGACGCTTGCCGTTGCGCTGGACGCAATCGGCGACGACTGGGCCATCGACGACAAGCTCGCTGCGCTCTGGCGGTCGGCCCGCCTCGGCCCGACCGTCGAACGACTCCGCCGCCATGTCCTCCAGGGAGGCACTCGATCGATCGAGCCCGGCCAGTTCCGGGCCCTGGATGCGGTGGCGGCCCACGGACCGTGCCCGGTCAGCGAGCTGGCGATGACGATGGGGGTCGAGCCGTCCACGGTCACCAGGGCCACGTCGCGGCTGGAGGATGCCGGCCTGATCAAGAAGTCCAGGGCGGCGAGAGATCACCGACAGGTGCTGCTCGAGCTGACCCAAGAAGGAGCGGAACTCCACCGATTCTTCGTCGACCGGGCATTCGAGATCTACCAGCAGATCTTTGCCGTGTTCACCACCGACGAGCGGGTCCTGCTGGCCGATCTGTTGGAGCGAATGCTCAAATCGACCGACCTGGCGCTGGCCGACATCGAGGCCTGAGGGCCGTTTCGAGGCTGCGACGAATTCGGACCATCCCGACCCGGTCGGGTACGGTTGGTTAGATTCCCAAACGAACCTCCAAACAGGAGATCCAATGAGAGGGCGGGCCGCAGCCCGAAGGAGCGATCTTGGTGACCATTGCCGAAGAATTGCTTGGCCAGACAAGAGACTGGTTCGTCGGGCATCGGGAAACCGATTTGCCCCGGGTCCGGCGTCGCCCCGATGTTGTCGGCAAATGGCTCGTGGACGAGTGGGCACTCCAGGCCGAGCTTGCCAACAACCGGACCCGTTGGCCGTCGATCGATTTTCGTCGCCGGCTGCGGTCCGAACTGGGCGATGCGGTCGAGATGTTCAACGAACGGGGCTGGGTCGACGATCCGCGCTCCTATCATCACGACCCGCCGCCGCTCGAGCATCCGAACCTCGAGGAACGGCGATCGGGACCGTTCCGCTACGAGCAGTTGACGTTCGAGAGCGGGTACGAGCCGCATCACGATGAGCCGGGCCGAGAGCGCTGGTTGCAGTACGTCAACGGCTATCGAACCGGTAGCCCGATTGTCGACCTCGCCGCCTTCAACGCCCGATGGCTGCATCACAACCTCGGACTCAATCTGGCGTTCCCGGTCCAGCCGCTGCACGGGCCGCGAGCCGCAGGCTCGTCCGGGGATCGGGTGATGTTCGCCGGCGCCATGAACACGGTGCATACCGCGGCCCAGGCGCTGTGGGACATCAGGCGTCTCAAGAGCTGGATAACCGACGTCGAACAGGCCCCGGCGGTCGGCGCCAGCGGGATCTCCCTCGGTGGCTTTCTTACCGCACTGTTGGTCTGTTTCGAGGGCGACCTGGCCTGCGCCATCGCCGGGATTCCCGAGTGCGATCTGGTCCGCGGCATGCGGCGCAACGTCGAGCCCCTGCTCCCCCCGTTCTACGAGCAGTGGGGCCTGAGTTGGCGCTCGCTGGAGCGGGCCAGTCGCGTGGTGTCACCGCTGGCCATGGATCCGATGCTGCCGCCGGAGAAGCTCTTCATCTACGCCGGCCTCGTCGATCGCTGGGTCCGACCGGGCAACGTCAAGACCCTCTGGGAGCAGTGGGGCCGACCGGACATCTGTTGGTATTCCGGCGGACACCTGTCGTTTCCCTTCGAGCCCGAGGTCAAGCGGTTCGTCGACGGTGCGCTGCGGAGCTCCGGGCTGGTGGCAACGGGCTGAACCTCCCGCCACGTCACTCGGCTCAGCGTCGTTGCCCGGCCGGTTTTCGCCCCGCGCCAACCACTCGGTGAGGGCCGGGATGGTCAGGCGGAGCCGGACGACCGGGGAAAGGCCGAGCGCATCCAGCCCGGCCTGCGGAACGGCTGCCAGTCGGCCGGGGACTGGCCCAGCCGGTCGACGACGGCCGCCACCACGGCCGGGTCGAAGCCCAAGGTGGCATGGGTCGATCGGACCTCGATGTTCTCCCGGCGGTAGCCATCGTCGATCGACGCATTGCGCCAACCGACGACCCGGTCGTTGCGGGACCAGATCGACGTCAGCGGGATGGCCGCCGGCACCGACACGTCGGCCATCGTCCGCAGGGGACTGCCAAGCGTGATGACCTGCTCCACCTGGGCCGGGAAACGATTGGCCAGCGCCCAGGCATGGATGCCGCCGAGGCTCCATCCGACCAGGGCGATCGGCCGCTCGTGACGGGCCACCAGTTCGAGCAGCCGGTCCCGCAGGGCGGCCGACAGCGTCTCGCCGAGGCCGCTGTTGCGGCCGACGTTCCACCGGTGGGTGGGATGCCCGGCCAGGCTCAGCCCGGTTCGCAGCCCGACCGTCGAGCCGTCGCCGGCGCCGAAGCCGGGCAGCACCAGGGTGGGAACCCGGTCCGACACGGGCGGCTCAGGCCCCCGACCCGAAGCCGAGACCGTCGAGCCAGGCGATCAGATCGGCCTCGACCTCATCCCGATTGGTCTCGTTCAGCATCTCGTGGCGGCCATGCTGATACAGCCGCAGCGTCACGCCGTCGATGCCGAGCGCTTGGTAGCGCGCCACCAGCTCCTTGACCGAGTCGGCCTCGGTCCCGCCAACCGGATCATGGTCGCCGCCGAAGACATAGACAGGAAGATCCTTGCGGATCGACGCCTCGCCGTCGCCGGACCAGGTGGCGTCCATGCCGCTCATCATGTCGGCGACGAAACCGTTGGACAGCGGCTCGCCACACCACTGGTCTTCCACATATTGCGCCACCTCGGCCCGGTCCCGGCTGAGCCACTCGAAGCCGGTCACCGGCTCGCCGTCGGCACCGGATGCGGCGAATGGTTCGTTGAAACCGGCGAACATGGCGGCGAACACCTCCGACGGTTGATCGGCTCCTTCACCCTGGCCCATGGCCACGAGGCCGCCCAGCATCGCCTCGTCGAGGATCGAGCCGCCGGTGGTGCCGGACAGCACGGCGGCCCCCAGATCGTGCGACCACCGATGAAGGTAGGCCTGGCCCATCATCGAACCCATGCTGTGGCCGAACAACACCACCGGAACACCGGGGTGCTCGGCCTTGATCTTGTCGGTCAGGGTGTGGAGATCCTCGACGATGGCGGCCCAGCCCCCGGGCCTGGCGATCCCGAACCGCCCGAAGTCTGCCGCCGTGCGGCCGTGGCCACGATGGTCGGCGGCGTACGCTCCGTAGCCGGAGCCGGTCAGCGCCTCGGCCAGGCGGCGATACCGAGCAGCGTGCTCGGATGCGCCGTGGGCGATCTGGACGATGGCCCGGGGCTCACCGTCATCGGGCAGCCACCGGTAGGCGAACAGCTGCTGGCCGCCATCGGCGTCAAGGGTGAAGGTTGACTCGTTCATGATCGATCTCCTGCTGACTCGGTTCCCCGGACGCCTCCACTACAGACGATAGTCAGACACCTTGGCCACACCGGCGGTCAGGGGCAAATCCTTACCACAACCGAGTGGGTTCAGGTGTCGCTGTCGCTGTCCGAGGGTGCGGCCAGTGCGCTGAGGTCGGCCAGGGCATCGAACGCCTCGCCGACAAGATCCAGGAGGTTCTCACGACCACCCGATGACGTCCAACGCCGGATGGAGACTCGCAGCGCCGACATGGCGGCACCGGCCACGATCTCGGGCCGAGGGTCCAGCATCGAATCCACGCCCAGCCGCTCACTGAGGGCGGCGATCAGCTCACGCTCCCACTCGGCCTGCACCACGGCCCGGCTGTAGGCCGAGACCGAGGGATAGGCGGCGGCCAGCTTGGCCTGGAGAAACCGATGATCACGCTCGGACTCGTAGTTGTCGGCCAGGGTCATGATGGCATGGCGGACGGCCAGGATCGGCGGCTCGCCGGTCGGTCGGTCCATCAGCGCCTTGCGAACCCGTAGCCGCAGCTCGTCCATGTCGCCGTAGAGCACCGCTTCCTTCGACGAGAAGTGTCGGAAGAAGGTGCGCTGGGACAGGTCGGCGGCCTCGGCGATGTCTTCGGTGGTCGTTTCGTCGAAGCCGTTGGCAGCGAACAGTCTGGCCGCCTGACGGATCAGATCATCTCGGGTCCGCCGCTTCTTGCGTTCACGGCGGCCGGTCGGCTCGGCGGCCGCCTCCGGGTCTGCGTCGCTGTCTGCGTCGACGTCCGAGTCGATGGGTGCGTCCGCGGCCATGAACGTCTCAGAGTACCGCAGGCGACGACAAAAGCCAGCTGCCGACAGAATCCATCGACCGACAGAAGTCAGCCTTTGCAATATGTCAGCAGCTGACATTAAGATGACGTCTCGTTGTGGAACCACTTGTGACCAAAGCGCCGAACCCGCTGCTCATGGCCCTCGAAGGCCGGGCGCCGATCGAGGGTGCGGTCGGGCTGCTGGCTCGGCCGCTGCTTCGCCGGGTACCCGTAGGCGATGGGCACCCGGTCATCGTGCTGCCCCCCTTCGGCGCCGCCGATCAGTTCACCGCCAGCCTTCGATCGTTCCTGGCGAAACGGGGCTATGTGGTCCACCCCTGGGGTCACCCCGAGGTCCTTGGCCTGCACCGGTTGGTTCACGTCGCTGCTGATCGGGTGCTCGACGTGAGCGGCCGCAGCGGTCAGCCGGTCACCCTGATCGGTCACAGCCTCGGCGGGGTCTATGCCCGAGAGGTTGCCCGGTACATACCGGACGCGGTCCGCTTCGTGGTCACCCTGGGATCGCCGATCAACGATCTGAAGGCGAACCACGTCTGGCCGATGTTCGAAGCGGCCAGCGGCACCCGGGTGGCCTCCCTTCCCGATGACTTTGCCGACAGGATGGCCCAGGCGCCACCGGTCCCCACCACGTCGATCTTCTCCAAGAGCGACGGCGTGGTGGCCTGGCGGTCCTGCATCGATCGCTCGCCCGGGCCGGTCGAGAACGTGGAGGTGGTCAGCAGCCACATCGGCCTGCCGGGCAACCCGTGGGCGATGTACATCGTCGGTGACCGCCTGGCCCAACACCGCGACGACTGGCGGCCGTTCCACCGACCGGACACGACACGGCGGGCCTTCCCCCAGCCACCGGACAAGGTGCGGCGGCGCAACGGCGGCCAGTCCGGCCCGGGCACGGCGGAGACGGCGGAGACGGCGGACTGATGGAGCAGCTCAACGGCCTCGATGCCAGCTTCCTCAACATCGAAACCCCGACCGTGCACGGCCACGTCGGCGGCCTGGCATTGTTCGACACCACCGAATCGCCGCTGTCGCTGGAGACGGTCAAGGGCCTGATCACCGAGCGGCTCCACGAGTTGGGCCCGTTCCGCCAGCGACTGGTCTCGGTCCCGTTCGGGATCGACCGCCCGTACTGGATCGAGGACGAGGCCTTCGACCTCGACTTCCACGTCCGCCACATCGCCATCCCCTCCCCCGGCTCCCGGGAGCAGCTGGCCGATCTGGTCGCCAGGCTCCACAGCCGACCGCTCGACCGGTCCCGTCCGCTGTGGGAGCTCTACTTCATCGAGGGGATCGAGGGTGGGCTGGTCGCCCACTACACCAAGATCCATCACGCCTGCGTCGATGGCGTCACCGGCACCGAGGTCCTGACCACCCTGCTCGACACCGAACCGGAGGGCCGCCCCGCAGCCGGCCAGGCCGTTCCCTGGAGCCCGGACCGCACGCCGGGCAACCTGGAGATGCTGGGGCGAGGCCTGGCCGCCCTGGCCACCCAACCCCGGGTCCAGGTTCGCATGCAACGCCGGCTGTTCCAGACCGGGCTCCAGACCGGGCGTCGCCAGGTCGCCCCGACGTTGGCAACCATGCAGGAAGCGATGCGTCGAACCCCGGGACTCGGCTTCCTTGTGCCGGAACCGGCACCGGATGACGGCTTCCTGTCCAGGCCGTCGCTGACCGCTCCCCGGCTGTCGTTCAACCGCTCGATTTCGGCCCACCGGCGCCTGGCCTTCGGATCGATCTCCCTCGACGACGTCAAGGAGATAAAGGACCGTCACGACGTGACGGTGAACGACGTGATCATGGCCATAAGTGCCGGCGCCCTTCGGAACTGGCTCGACAGCCGCCACGAACTGCCGACGGACCCCTTGCTGGCCATGGTTCCGGTCTCGGTTCGCAACCAGGCCGACGACACCGACGCCAACCTCTCGACCGGAAACCGGATTTCGGCCATGATCGCACCATTGCCAACAAACGAACCCGACCCGCTCAACCGTCTCAGGCTGGCCAACGCCGCCATGGTGCTGGCAAAGACCGACCACGCCGCGCTCCCGGCCGACATGCTCCAGGACTTCGGCCGCTTCGCTCCCCCGGCGGTGGCGGCCAGGGTGGCCCGCCTGGTGGCCAGGACCAAGCTGGCCGACATGACGAATCCGCCGTTCAACGTCGTGATCTCCAACATCCCCGGCCCCCAGCACCCGCTGTACTGCGCCGGCGCCCGCCAGGTGGCATCGTTCCCCCTGCCGGTGATCAGCGACGGTGCCGGCCTCAACATCACCCTTGCGTCCTATGACGGATCGATCAACTTCGGCCTGCTGGCATGTCGGGACGCCATCGATGATCTGTGGCCGTTGATGGAAGCCCTCGAATCCGCCACAGACGAACTCGCAAACGCCTCCCGCGCCCACGCGGAACAATCCCAGGAGAACCGATGACCGCCCTAGCCATTTTCGATCTCGATCGGACCATCATTTCCGGATCATCAGCGCCGGTCTTCCAGCGTCACCTCGCCGAAGCCGGGGTCACCGATGCCCCGCTCGAACAGATCGAGGGCCTCTACCGGGTCTACGAGGTCATGGGCGAAAACCCGTTGGCCATGCAGGCCGCCCGCTATGCGGTCAGAGCGGCCAAGGGCTGGTCGGTCGCCGACGTCAAGAAGGCTGCCGAGGCCGCAGCCGAGGAACTGATGGACCAGGTCCTGCCATACGCCCTGCTCCTGATCGAGGAGCACCGTGAGGCGGGGCGGATACCGGCCCTGGCCACCACCTCCCCCCTCGCCTTCGTTGGACCGTTCGCCGACCGGTTGGGCATGGACAAGGTGTTCGCCACCAGATGGGACAACGACGGGGTGACCTACAGCGGGCGGCTCGACGGCCGGTTCCTCTGGGGCCGCAACAAGATGACCGAGATCAAGGTCTGGGCCAAGGAGCACGACGTCGACCTGGGAGCCAGCTACGCCTACTCCGACAGCGTCTACGACGTGCCGATGCTGCGGTCGGTCGGTCACCCGGTTGCGGTCAACCCCGATGCCCAATTGAGCGTCGTGGCTTCGCTCAACCAGTGGCCGATCCGCCACCTCGACGTGCCCCCCGGCGTGGTCAAGGTCGCCGGCCGGGAGCTCCAGGACTGGCTCCGCCCCCTCAACCGACCGGAACTGGCGGCCAACGCCCGGTTCGACATCCAGGGAACCGAGAACATCCCATCCGACGGTGCGGCGATCGTGGTGTTCAACCACCGCAGCTATTTCGACTCCACCGCCGTGAACTTCACCCTGGCCAAGGCCAATCGGCCGGCCCGATTCCTCGGCAAGAAGGAGGTCTTCGATGCGCCGTTGATCGGAAGGCTGTCGAAGATGATGGGCGGGATCCGAGTCGATCGGGGCACCGGTTCCGACGAGCCGCTGAAGCGGGCGATCCGCGCCCTCAACGGCGGCGAGATGGTCTCCATTGCACCCCAGGGCACCATTCCCCGCGGTCCGGCCTTCTTCGAGACCGAGCTGAAGGGTCGATGGGGCACGGCCCGCCTGGCCCACGCCACCCGAGCACCGGTGATCCCGATGGGGATCTGGGGGACGGAGAAGGTGTGGCCAAGGAGCCAGCGCCTACCGAACATGTTCGTGACCGAACCGCCGACGATCACCGTCCGGGTCGGCGAACCGGTCGACCTTCGATACCGCAGCCTCGACGCAGACACCAAACGGATCATGAAGGCCATCGTCGACCAGCTGCCACCGGAGGCCAGGATCGAACACACCCCGACCGAGGAGGAGCTGGCACAGACCTATCCCCCCGGCTACGACGGCGACCCGACCGGCGAGAGCGATCGTCGACCCGGCACCGATACACGAGGATGACAATGGCTGAACGCCGTGAACGAGAACAACGTTTCGACCGCAAGATGTCCGATGCCGAAGCGCTCATGTGGAACATCGAGAAGGACCCCTGGCTCAATCCCAGCGGGGCCATGGTGACGATCCTCGACCAACCGATCGACATGGCGCAGTTCCGCCATCGCATGGCCTACGCCGTCTCCAGGATCTCCCGGCTGCGGGATCGAGTGGTGGCCGGTCTCGGCCGGTTGTCGCCGCCGGCGTGGTCGACCGATCCCGAGTTCAACCTCGACTACCACCTCCGCCACATCAGCCTGCCGGCGCCCGGCACGACCCGCCAGCTCTACGACCTGGCGACCAAGCTCTACGAGGACCCGTACGACCGGACCCGACCGCTGTGGAGCTTTGTGGTGATCGACGGCCTGGAGGGTGGCAAGGGTGCGTTGTTCACCAAGCTGCACCACTCGATCAGCGACGGGATCGGCGCCATCCGCCTGTCGGAGCTGTACATGGAGGCCGAGCGCAGCGCCGACCTCCCGCCGACGATCGACCTCGATCAGATGATCGCCGAGGCCATTGCGGCCGAGAGCGCCGAGGACGACCAGAGCGACCCGCCGGACCCGATCCAGTCGACCGTCGATACCTTCGGCCACCTGTTCCGACGGCAGGCCGGGATCGCCCGCAGGACCATCGGCGAGCTGGCGCTGTGGTCGGCCGACCCCAGCCGTGCCCGTGACGTGCTGGAGGAAGCGCTCGAAAGCGTCGGCTCGACGGTCAAACAACTCAATCCGAGTGAGGACGGCACCGAGGGTGGGTCCCCGCTGTGGACCAACCGATCCCGACGTCGCCATCTGGAGTCGCTGCGGATTCCGCTCGACGAGGTCAAGGCGGCGGGCAAGGCGCTGGGTGCCAGCGTGAACGACATGTTCGTCACCGGTGCGGTGAACGGGGCCCTGGCCTACCACGCCGAACGTGACACCTCGGTCGAGGCCCTCAACATCAGCTTCGTGGTCAGCACCCGAAGCGACAAGGCGATCGGCGGCAACTCGTTCACCCCGACCCCGGTCCAGGTCCCGGGTGGAGAGATGACACCCGAGGAGCGACTGCACGAGATCCGGGATCGAATGGCGGCAAGGCGATCATCGGTCAGCGGTGACGGTGCGCTGGCCGGCCTGGCCGGCCTGGCCAACCTGCTCCCGACCTCGGTGGTGACCCAGGTGGCCCGATCCCAGGCGGCCAAGATGGACTTTGCGACGTCCAACCTCCGGGCCGCACCGTTCACCACCTACATATCGGGGGCCGAGGTGCTGGAGACCGTCACCATGGGCCCGGTTGCCGGCACCGCCTTCAACCTGACGACCATCTCCTATGACGGCAATCTCCACCTCGGTATCTTCATCGACCCGGCCGCGGTCGACGATCCGGCCGGGCTCGCCCGATGCATGGAGGAGGCCTACCACGAGCTGTTGGCGGCGGGCGGGGTGGTCGTCGATGGCTGAGCCCGACTTCTTCGACACATTCCAGGCCGGCCGGGAGGCGCTGCGGCGGATGCAGGAGTCGTTCGCCCGCTACGCCATGCCGACCGAGCAACGCCAGGCCCTTGCCGACGGGATGACCCAGCTCCTGTTCCCAACCGACGGGGTCAGGGCGATGAGCGATTTCATCGATGCCTTCGGACCACCCCTGGCCCAGATCGAGGCGCTGCGGGAGGAACTGGCCGAGCAGCGTGATGCGGTCCGCAAGCTCGACGACCGGTTGGCCCACATGGAAGCGACGGCGGAACGGCTGGCCACGGCGGCCGAGCAGATCCAAGGCTTCCAGGAGCCGTTCGTCAGGATGGCCTCCATGGTCACCGGCCAGGACTTCAGCAAACGAAAGACCGAATCGGTCGACGTTGACGACACCGACGAAGACATCGACGAAGACATCGACGACATTGACGACGAGGACGACACCGACGGCGAGGCCACCGACCGGTCGGGCCGGGCCGGGAAACCGACCGGCACGTCGAAGTCCGGCCAGAAGCCGAAGAACACAAAAGGCAAGCGGACGTGACCCGGCCACCGGCCGAGGCTCCGCCCAGCCCGGCGCCCGGTGGGGGCTCGACGATCGAATACGGAAGGGGCCACGATGAGTGAGCCAGTGAAGGTTGCCGTCGTCGGCGGCGGATCCTGGGGCACCGCCATGGCGGCTCTGCTGACCGAACGAGGCAACCAGGTCACCATGTGGGCCCTGGAGCCCGAGGTGGTCGAATCGGTGAACCGGCGGAACGAGAACCGGCTGTTCCACCCCGACGTTCCGCTGCCTCCCGCGCTGCGGGCCGGGATCGACATCGAGGAGGTCGTCGACGGTGCCCGACTGGTGGTCATGGCGGTCCCGACACAGTTCACCAGGGGTGTGGCCGGGCAGTTGAGGGGTGTGGTGGCCCAGGACGTTCCGCTGGTCAGCCTGTCCAAGGGCATCGAGGCCGAGACGCTGTACCGGCCGACCGAGATCATCGGCGACGTCCTCGGTCCGGACCAACCGGTCGGGGTACTCAGCGGGCCGAACCTGGCCAGGGAGATCGTCCGGGGCCAGCCGGCGGCCACGGTGTTGGCGTTCCGGGATCTCGACCTCGCCCACCGGCTGCAGCCGGTGTTCAGCGGGCCCCGGTTCGACGTCTACACCAACGACGATGTGATCGGCTGCGAGTTCGGGGGATCGATCAAGAACGTGATCGCGGTTGCGGCCGGGATGGCGGCCGGTCTCGATCGGGGCCACAACTCGATCGCCGCGCTGGTCTGCCGGGGACTGGTGGAGATGGCCAGTCTCGGCACCGCCCTGGGCGCCAGGTCCGAGACGTTCCTGGGCCTTGCCGGCCAGGGCGATCTGGTCGCCACCTGCCTCAGCGAGGACAGCCGCAACCACCACTTCGGTCGGGAGCTGGCCAAGGGCCGCTCCGTCGAGGAGATCAGCCACGAGACCAATATGGTTGCTGAAGGAGTGAAGAGCGTTGACAACCTGCTGTCCCTGGCCCGGCGGGTCGGGGTCGACACACCGCTCATGAACCTGGTCGAGGAGGTGGTCGCCGGCCGGTCGACCCCAGCCGAGGCCTTCGAGCGCGGCCGACCGACCGAATCGAGACACGAGCTCCACGAGCTCATCCAGCAGTACCCCGCCACAACCGGATCACAAGACGGAGCCGACCGATGAAACAACTCACAGGACTCGACGCCACCTTTCTGTACATGGAGACCCCGAGTTCGTTCGGCCATGTCAGCGGGCTCGGCATCTACCGTCGCCCGGACGATCCCGACTACCAGCCATACGAGGCCTTCAAGGCCCAGATCGAGAGCCGGCTCCATCTGCTCGACCCGTTCCGACGTCGGCTCGTCGAGGTGCCGATGGGGCTCGATCACCCGTATTGGATCAACGACCCGGACTTCGACATCGACTTCCACGTCCGCCACATCGCCATCCCGCCACCCGGCGACCGGGAGCAGCTCGGAGCCCAGGTGGCCCGCATCATCGGAAGACCGATGGATCGCAGCAAGCCGTTGTGGGAGGCCTACGTGATGGAGGGGCTGGCCGACGACGACTTTGCCGTGCTGACCAAGATCCACCACGCAACGGTCGACGGTGCCTCCGGTGTCGAGCTGCTCACCATGTTGCTCGACACCGACCCCGATGGCGACGAGGTGCCGGCCGACACCGGGGCGTGGAAGGCCGAACAGGTCCCGACCGACCTGGAGTTGCTGAGCCGTACCGCCGGATCGTACTTCCGCCGACCGGCTCGGCTGGCCAGGGTGCAGCTCAACGCCATCCAGCAGATGGCCGAGATCACCCGCAACAAGGGGCTGGAGAAGATGGTGGCCAACGCCCGCCGCCAGACCCCGTGGGGTCGATCGTCGGACAATGGCGACACGACGCCGTCGGTGACCGGTCCGGCCACACCGTTCAACCGGTCCATCACCCCCCACCGCCGTCTGGCCATGCGGACCGTCCCATTGGCCGACATCAAGCAGTTGAAGACGAAGGCCGGTGCAACGGTGAACGACGTCGTGATGGCCATCTGCGCCGGGGCCCTCCGCCAGTATCTGCTCCACCACGACGCGCTGCCGGAGGAACCGTTGCAGGCCATGGTGCCGATCTCGATCCGGACCGGACAGGAGGCCGACCGCTGGACCAACCGGGTGTCGAGTCTGGTGGCGGCGCTGCCGACCAACGTCGAGGACCCACTGGACCGGATCGACGCCATGCGGCAGGCAATGGAGCAGGCAAAAGAGCAGTTCGAACTGATCCCGGCCGACGCCCTGGTCGATCTGGCGAACTTCTCATCGCCGGCGCTTGCCACCCAGGCCGCCAGGCTGGCCAGTTCGTTGCACATCGGCGATCAGGCCAATCCCCCGGTGAACGTGGTGGTTTCCAACGTGCCCGGCCCCCGCCAGCCCCTCTACGCCGCCGGAGCCCAACTCCAGCACTACTACCCGGTGTCGACGATCGCCGAGGGCATGGGTCTGAACATCACCGTGCACAGTTACCTGAACGAGCTTGACTTCGGCCTCGTGGCATGTCGGGAGTTGGTACCGGACCTCGAATACCTGATCGATCTCCATATGGAGGAAGTCGACATTCTGTTCAAAGCGCTGAAGATCCGAAGAAAAAGGGCCAAATGACCGGCGGATATCTGCGCCAAACGACTGGACGGTCGCCCCGGTGCTGATGAAGGATGTTCTTATGAACTCCTCGCCGAACGGCTCCCCGCCGACCGAACCGGTCGACGCTCCCCGTTCGGCGCAGGCCAAGGTCACCGCAGGGCGGTATCAAGAGTCGGCCCGGAAGCTGCTGAGCCCCGTCATGAAGAGCCTGTGGTCGGCCAGGGTCGAGGGGCTCGACAACATCCCGACCGAGGGTCCGGCCCTGATAGCTCCCAACCACATCTCGTTCATCGACTCCACGTTTCTGCTGGCGCTGGTGCCTCGCCGGATGCTGTCGGTCGGCAAGGCCGAATACATGGACAGCTGGAAGACCCGCCACCTGTTCCCCGCCATCGGCATGATCCCGCTCGACCGTTCCGGCGGGTCTGCCAGCGACGCAGCGCTGGAACAGGCGGCGTCGTCGCTGGAACAGGGCGATCTGTTCCTGATCTACCCCGAGGGCACGAGGTCTCGCGACGGCTACCTCCACCGCGGCAGGACCGGGGTGGTCAGGCTGGCCCTTCGAACCGGGGCGCCGATCGTTCCGGTGGGTATCCGGGGCACCGATACGATCCAACCGCCGGGGGCGGCGATGCCAAAACCATTCCAACGCTGCAGCTTCAACTTCGGGGCCCCGATCCGCACCGAGCGATACCGGGGCCGGACTCCGACCCGAGCCCTGCTGCGGGAGGTGACCGACGAATTGATGTACGAGATCGGCGAGCTCTCCGGACAGACCTACGTCGATACCTACGGCACCGAGCGCAAGAAGGAATCGACCGCCGGCTCGTCGACGTGAGCGAGGAATCGGGTCGCGGCTCCCGTTTCGACCGGCAGATGTCGCCGGCCGAGGCGCTGATGTGGAACGTCGAGAAGGACCCGTGGCTCAACCCCAGCGGGGCCTCGCTCAGCATCATCGACGGCCAGGTCGACGGTGAGGTCTTCGAGCGCTGGTTGCGGTCGACGGTCGCGGCACTGCCCCGGCTGCGAGAACGGGTGGTGCCGGGATTCGGCCGGCTGGAGCGGCCGAGTTGGCAGCCAGACCCCGAGTTCGACTTCGACTACCACTACCGGCACCTGGACCTGGCCGAGGCCGCAGACGAGCGGGCACTGCTCGACTACGTGGGTCTGGTGTTCCAGGAGCCATACGATCGGACCCGGCCGCTGTGGCAGGTGACGCTGATCGGAGGCCTCGACGGCGACCGTTCGGCGCTGCTGATGAAACTCCACCACTCGATAGCCGACGGCTACGGCATGGCCAGGATGCAGGAGCGATTCATGGTCCGGGATCCGGCATCCCCGGTGCCCGACCCCGTCGATCTCGATGCCGTGGTTGCCAGGACCTGCGCCGAGGAGTCGGTCGAGGGGGGCGGCCCGGGCCCGGCAGGGCGGGCGCTGGAGCTGGCGACGGCCCAGGCCCGCCTGACCCGTCGGTTGCTGGCAAGAGCCGCCCTCACCGGCGCCGATCCAAGCGTGCTTCTCGACACCGCCATCGGCACCGCCGGCTCGGCCGAGGGCTACGCCAAGATGCTCTCGTCCCAGCTCGGCTCCGGTCAAAGTGATGACGACGGTGGCTCGGCAGGCTCGCCGATGTGGACCGGCCGGTCGCGGCACCGACATCTGGAGATCCTGCGGGTCCCACTCGGCGATGTCCGCAAGGCGGCCAAGGCCTTGGATGCCTCGGTCAACGACGTGTTCATGACCGGCCTCATCAACGGTGCCGTCGCCCACCACGACAAACGAGACCAACCGGCCGAGGCGTTCAACACCTCGTTCGTGGTCTCCACCAGAACCGACAGCGCCGAAGGGGGCAACTCGTTCACCCCGGTGCGGGTTCGGGTGCCGGCCGGGCCGATGACCACCATCGATCGGCTCCGGGCGGTGCAGGAGCGGGTCCAACAGCAGCGATCGGCGGTCCACGGCGGTGGCCTGATGGGTGGGCTGGCCGGGGTGGTCAACCTGCTGCCGACCTCGCTGACGACCAGCACCGCCCGGTCACAGGCATCGAAGATCGACTTTGCCACCACCAATGTTCGCTCGACGAGGAGCCAGCTGTGGGTCGCCGGTCAGCGAATGACCGAGGTGTTCGCCCCCGGGCCGGTCGCCGGCTCGGCCATGATCGCCTCGGTCATCTCCTACCTCGACACGATGCACATCACCCTGACCGTCGACCCGGCCGCGGTGACCGAGCCCGGTCCGCTGCGGGCCGACGTGGAGCAGGCGTTCGCCGAGCTCCTGGCGTCGGCCTGAGCCGACCGGATCGGACCGTCAGACCGATCGGGCCAACCCGGCGATGGCCCCGGAGATCTCCCCCCACCGGGCCCGGGGCAGATCGTGGCCCATGTCGTCGAAGGTGAGCAGCCTGGCACCGGGGATGGCCGCCGCCGTGGCCTCACCGCCGGACAACCCGACGAGGGTGTCGACCTCGCCGTGGATCACCAGGGTCGGGACATCGAGTGCGGCCAGGCCCTCGGTACGGTCGCCGGTCTTGGCGATGGCGGCCAGCTGGAACGGCGCCCCCTGCGGATGGAACGAGCGATCGAAGGCGTTCCTGATTCGGATCCTGGCCTCGTCCTCGTCGTAGTGGGGACCGGCGATGATCTTGCCCACCTTGACCCCCCGTTCGATGAAGGCATCGCGGTCCTGAGGCGGCGGGCTCAGCAGGGTCATCATCGCCTCCGGCGTGCCCTGTCCGACCTCGCTGTTTCCCGTGGTGGACATGATCGACGTCAGGCTGAGCACCCGTCCGGGGTGCTCGATCGCCATTTGCTGGGCGATCATGCCGCCCATCGACGCCCCGACCACGTGGGCCTGTTGAACGACCAGATCGTCGAGCACGGCCAGGCCGTCGGACGCCATGTCTGAGAGGGTGTACGGCACCAACTCGGTGATCTCGCGGCCCGAGGTGGCTG
Organism: uncultured Acidimicrobiaceae bacterium; assembly: GCA_947259095.1. GTDB lineage: Bacteria > Actinomycetota > Acidimicrobiia > Acidimicrobiales > SZUA-35 > JAHELU01. The sequence continues at coordinate 77,567 of CAMYLA010000011.1, forward strand.
CCGTCATCAAGGCCATGATGTTCGGTGCATCACCTTCGGTCTTGTGGCTGAGCCCGCAGTCACGGTTGTCGAAGCGGATCACGAACTGCCCGTCATTGGCCAGCATGTGGCAGAACTCCTCGTCCCATGCCGTCATCTGGGTGGCGAAACCCATGATCAGCAGGACCGCCGGATGGTTGGGGTCACCGATCGTGTCGTATTCGATCGGCACGCCGTTGTTGTCAGCTTTTGGCATTGTTGTTTCTCTCCTGTTGTGGATCGACAAGTTCATCGAGGGCCCGACGGATCCCCCCGATCACCACCCCGGCGCTGGTCACCGATCGGCGATCGGCGGTCACGCCGAAGGTCAGGGTGTCGAGGTAGGAATACACGCCGATGCTGACCCTCACCCCACCGGCCAGCGGTGGGGCGGGATGGAGTTCGAGCATCGGCCGGCCGAGCACGGTCAACCGATGGATGGGCCCCGGCACGTTGACCACCACGGTCTGGGCGCCGGACTCGACGACCCCCCGGCGGGTCGCCTCCCGCAACCCGAGACTGGCCAGGGCAGGGGTCGAGAAGCCGGCCACATCGAGCCTGGCGTCGATGGTGACCGGGTTCGACTCGTCGGCGGAGGCCTGCTGGTGGAGGCTGCGGAGCCTGGCCACCGGGTCGGCCTGACCGGTCGGCAACTCGACCACCTCGGCTGCGACGCCTCCCACGAAGCCGGCCGCGCTCGGCTCGCCGGTCGGTCCGGAAACCGCAATCGGCACCACGGCCTTGACCCGTGGCCAACCCCGCCCCGATTCCTCCCGGGACACCAGCAGATCCCGCAGTCCGCTGGTCACCATGGCCAGCACCAGCTCGTGGGTGCTGACCTCGTGGCGGGATCGGGCCCGCCGCATGGTGTCCATCGGGACCGAGACCGACGCCCATGTCCTGGCCGGGCCGACCGGGCCCCGGAGACCGGTGGGATCCGGGGCCTGCGCTTCGCCACCCCGACCCAGCAGCCGGTCGAACCGGCGACGGTTTCGCCGGGAGTTGGCCCGGGCGAAACGATACTGCTCGGCTGGATCGAACAGCAGCTCGGCCACCGTCCGACCGACCAGCTCGTTGGCCGATGGCGTCGGGGACGGGTTCCAGCCGTCGGTGGCCGGCAGGTCGATCGCCGCATCGTCGACGAGGACCGCCAGGGGCTCGGTGCCGTAGAGCCCGTCGATCATCGAGTGGTGGACCTTGGACACCAGCGCCCAACGGTCGTCCTCGAGACCGGTCACGACGGTGAGCTGCCACAGCGGCTTTGAACGGTCGAGGGGCTCGGAGAGGATCAGCGACACCAACTCGTTGAGCCCGGCCCGCCCCGAGGACAGCGAGGCGGCGATGAGGTGGTTGTCGAGGTCGAAGTCCACGTCCTCGACCCACATCGGCCGCCCCAGATCGAGGGGCACCTCCACCACCCGATGCCGGAAGTGGGGCACCAACGGCACCCTGGCTGCAAGATGGGCTTCGAGCTCGCCTTCGGCGGGGGCGGGGCCGGCGAAGATCGTCACCGTGACGCTGTGCATCCGGCTGACCTCGGACTCCATTTTCCAGAAGGCGGAGTCCTCGGGGGTCATCCTGATCGGTCTCATGAGATCCTCCCCGTCGCCTCTGCCGGGTAGGGAACCGAGGGGAGGGTAACGGTTTGGTCGGCGGCCCGGCCCAGGATGGCCAGGGCGTCGGCGAACTCGTCGCCAGCCAAACGGCTGAGGGTGGCAGCGGTCGATTGCAGCACGGTTGGCACCATCCTGGTCGGGTCCATGTAGAGCGGCCCCATGGTTCGTATCTCCTCCGCCCCCGGCTCGATGACCAGGACCGCCCGGCCGGCCCGCCGGAGCGCCTTGACCTCACGTCGAAGGTGCTCGCCGCTCCGCAAACGGCTCGGGAGGTCGAGGCTGCGAATCGATGACCGGCAAGTGCCCGACATCGGTGACACCACGACGACCAGATCGAGATCCATGGCCGACACCAGCTCGGCGTTGGTCGGCGAGTTCACCGCACCGTCGACATACCTGTGGCCGTGGATACCGACCGGCTGGAAGAAGCCGGGGATGGCGCTCGACGCCTCGACCGCCGTGCCGACGTCGACCTCGATCCGGTCGACGTCTTCCGCTTCCACCCGGTCGGCGGCGTCCGCTTCGGTTTTGTTCCCTGGCTCGGCTTCGGTTTGGGTTTCGTTCCCGGCGGCGCTGCCGCCCCGCCCGAACACCACCCGACGGCCATCGCCGAGTCTGACGGCGCAGGCCCAGTACGTGGCCTCCGGCCAGTCCAGACCGTGCAGCTCCCGAGCTCGGTCGCCGACGAACTCGGTCGGGATCCGACCGTTGGGGGCCAGGGCGACCGCAACCCGTCCGGGCCGCATGCGCCACGGCCGCGACAGCTCGCGCAGCAGCAGGCGTGGCGATCCCGGCCCGAACCACAACCAGCTGGGACCGCCACCCTCCCGACCGGACAGGACACGAAGCCTGGCCATGGTCTGGGGATTCGACGGGGCGCTGAGCAGGTGGGCCAGCACCTCGTCGACCGGTACGCCACCTCGGAGCATGGCGCCGAACCCGGACCCGGCCGAGGTGCCGACGATGACCTCGGCGGTTCTGGCGTCCCAGCCGGTGAGCCGCCCGATGGCCGAAAGGACCCCGGAATGGTAGGCGAACCCGGTGATACCCCCCGCCCCCAGCACGAGGCCGATTCGGGGCGGGCGGGTCTGCGTCATTCGGTCTCGCCGGCCTCGACGAAACCTCGGTAGACCGAGAGCAACGCCTGCTTGTGCTGGTCGCTCAATCGTGGATCGGCCTTCACGGCTCGTTCAACGTCGAGCTCGGTCGATTGATCCTGATCGTCGGGGGCCGCATCCTCCAGCCAGCCGGCGTACCTCATCATGGTGTTGGCCCGGATGTCGAGGGCCGAGGCGATCGACCGGAGGACCTTCACCGTCGGCTCGTGCATGCCCCGCTCGAGCTGGCTCACGTAGCCGTCGGAGAGGTCTGCGATCTTGGCCAACTCCCGCTGCGACAGCTCCGCCAACCGCCGCTGGGCCCTGATGAACTCCCCGAGGCCCCGGAGGTAGTCATTCTTGGAGGTAGCGGTCATGGACACCATCCTGTGGTCTTGGCGGCTGGATGTGACACCGAACCTCGCAGACCCTGTCGACCGAGGTTCGGTGCTCAAAACCGTCGAGACGGGCCACCGGCAACCGGTGGCCCGCTCACGACGTGAAGGCTACTTCGCAGCCTTGGTGCTCTTCCTGGCCTTGGTGCTCTTCCTGGCCTTGGCTGCCTTGGTCGACTCGGTGGCCTTCTTGGCCCTCGGAGCCGGCTTGGCTTCCTCGGCTGCGGCGGGGACCCAGGCCCCGACCATCTCCTTGTAGAAGGCGCGGTTGGCTTCGACGATCCTGGTGGTGAAGTCGAAGTAGCGATCGATGATCACCTCGGGCTTCGGCATCTCGTCGATACCGGGAATCGAAGGCAGCGACGGCAGTTCGAAACGGCTGTCCTTTGGCACGGCGCCGGTCAGGGCCTCGGCCATGCGCTGGTTCATCTCGATCATCCGGCCCTGGGCCGCTTCCATGGTGCTCAGGACCCGGTCTTGAGCTTCGGTCATCTGTTCGGTAACAGTCATCTAGGACACATCTCCTGTGCGGTCCGCCGCAGTCGAGGCGGACTCGTTGTCTGTTTCGCACTATAGTACGCACCTCGCACAATGCCAAGCACTTGCTTGATATTGTTCGCAAAGCCATGCTCTAGGCTGGTCACAGACCGGCGAGACCCCGAAGCTGAGCTCGGTACCCCGTACCGGAGGACGACCATGACGGCCAACGATTCATCCACCACCCGAGCCGATCGGGAAGGCGGTGTCTTCGAGACGGTCAAGAACCTCGGCCTGCTCGACCCGGCCCGGTTGGTGGCAACCGGAGCGGCCCTTGCCAGATGGGGCCCCAACATCGCCAGCCTCTACGCAGCCGCAGCGGGGCGATTCCCGACCCGGCCGGCGATCATCGATCACCGTGGATCGCTCAGCTACGTGGCGCTCGACCGTCGCTCCACGGCCCTGGCCAAGGGGCTGCTCGGCATCGGTCTGCGCCCGGGGCAGAACCTCGGCCTGCTCTGTCACAACCACCGCGATTTCGTCGAAGCCAACGTGGCGGCGGCCAAGGCCGGGCTGGACGTGGTCTACCTCAACACCGGGTTCGCCCCACCGCAGCTCGCCGAGGTGCTCGACCGGGAGCAGGTGGCGGGTGTGGTGTGCGACGCCGACCTGTTCCCGCTGCTGGACGCCCCGGGTTCGGATCGGCCGACGGTCGTCGCCGACGGCAAGGTCGACGGATTGCGGTCGATGCACGACGTCCGTCGGACCGGTCGGCGTCGCCCGCGGGTGCTGGTCCCCCGGACCTCGTCGCCGGTCCTGCTCACCTCCGGGACCACCGGACTGCCGAAAGGGGCCCAGCGATCCAACAACCCGGCCGGGGCCCGCTCGGCCACCGGGCTCCTGCAACGGATCCCCTACCGGGCCGGTGACGTCTTCGTGGTGGCCAGCCCCCTGTTCCATGCCTGGGGTCTGAGCCAGCTGATCGTGGCCGCCTCGCTTGGCTCGACGGTGGTCCTGTCGCCCCGCTTCTCCCCGTCGGGGTGCGTCGATGCGGTGGCCGAGCATCGAGCAACCGTCCTGACCGTGGTACCGGTGATGCTGCAGCGGATGCTGTCGGAGACAGCCGTCGACCTGGGCCGGATGTCCGGGCTGCGGATCGTGGCCAGCAGTGGGGCGGCCCTCCCACCGGTTGTGGCCCTGGACTGGATGGACCAGGTCGGCGACACGCTGTACAACCTCTATGGCTCGACCGAGGTCGGCCAGGCCGCCATCGCCACCCCGGACGAGCTCCGAGCGGCACCGGGCACGGTGGGCCGGGTCGCCCCCGGTTCCAACGTGGCGATCCTCGACGACCGCGGCCGGCCCCTTCCTCAGGGCTCGACCGGCCAGATCTTCGTGAGCAACGGTGCGCAGTTCGCCGGCTACACCGGCGGCGGTGGCAAGGAGGTGGTCGACGGCTACATGTCCTCCGGAGACGTCGGCTACTTCAGCGACGACGGCCTGCTCTTCGTCACCGGCCGGGCCGACGACATGATCATCAGCGGCGGCGAGAACGTGTTTCCCGGCGAGGTCGAGGACCTGCTGCTGGCCATGGACGACGTGGCAGACGTCGCGGTGGTTGGCGTCGAGGACGCCGACTTCGGCCAACGACTGGCGGCCTTCATCGTCGCCGCCGAAGGTACCGAGCTGACCGTGGAACAGATCCGCAGCGCAGTGGGCGACCGTCTGGCCCGCCACAAGGTTCCCCGGGACGTGACCTTCGTCGACGAACTGCCCCGGACCACCACCGGCAAAGTGCTGCGGCGCTCGCTCGGCGACTGAGCTCGGCCGACCGTCGCCGGCCCCGGGGGCGGCTTGCGCCCGACCACGGGGGCGGCGAGGATTGGTCATGTCGCAACGGACCGTCGCCGGTGTGGAACGGGATCCGCCAGCTCGAGTCGCCGGCCGGTCGCGGCCCCCGACCACCGACGCCGTTGCCGTCACCAACCGGCCGACGAGCCGGCTGGTCTTCGCCGGGGTGCAGCAGGTGATCCGCCTCCTCAGCAGGCGTTGGCGACTGACGATCGAGGGGCTCGAACACCTCCCGGCAACCGGCCCGGCCATCCTGGCCGCCAACCATGTGTCGTTCCTGGACTCGCCCTTGATGATGTTCCAACTGCCCCGCCGGGTCTGGTTCCTCGGCAAGGCGGAATACCTCGACTCGACGGTCAGCCGCCTGCTGTTCCCGGCGCTGGGGATGATCCCGCTCGACCGGAGCGGCGGACGGGCCGCCCTGAACTCGCTGCGGAGCGGCTTGGGGGTGCTCGACCACGGTCAACTGCTGGGGGTGTTCCCCGAGGGAACCCGCAGTCGCGACGGCAGGCTGTACCGGGGCCACACCGGTCTGGCCTGGATGGCGATGAAAGCCCAGACGCCGATCATTCCCGTCGGCCTGCGGGGCACCGACACCATCCAGCCACCCGGCGCCCGGCTGCCGGCGCTGCAGGGCGAGTGCTCGATCCGGATCGGCCGGCCGGTGTCGATCTCCCGCCACGCCGGCCGCGACAAGCGCAGCCAGCGCAACCTCACCGACGACGTCATGTTCGAGATCGCCCAACTGTCGGGACAAACCTACGTGGACCGCTACGCCGAGATCGGTCGAACCTCCGTTTAGAAGCCGCAGTACCCGAGGCACTAACATGAACGAAGCATTACCGGCTGCAGCAGACCGCCGAATGAACCGATCAAAGCCGTTGGGAAGAAACCAAACGCAAGACCAGACCCGAGCAAGAATCCACGAGACCACAACCGAGTGAGGACCAGGGAAAGGCACCGACTCCATGCAGACCGACGTGTTGGCTGCGCATCCGGCGGACGCCACTGCGCTGATTGAATCCGATCGATCCGTGACCTACGGCGAGCTCATCTCGCTGGTCACCAGTACCGCAGGCGGGTTGCGGAGCGTCGGGGTCGGCCCGGGAGACCGTGTCGCCATCCTGGCACCGAACGACATCGCCTTCGTCGTCGGGTTCCTGGCGGCCCAGGAGCTGGGGGCCGTCGCCTGCCCGATCAGCCATCAGAATCCCGAGACGGTTCTGACGTTGCGGTTCAACGAGCTGTCCCCGGCGGCGTTGATCGTCGGCCCGGCGACGGCCGAGCTGGGGGTCTGGGCCGTGGAGAGCGGCCTGATCGACGCAGCCCGGGCCGGGACACCGGCCGGCTGCCCCTGCGACGACCTGGCACCGCTCCCCGACGGCCCACCGGTCGACAGGGTCGAGGTCGACCCGGCGGCCGCCTCGACCATCCTCCACACCAGCGGCATCGTCGGCGCTCCTCGAGCCGCAGTGCTCACCGCCCAGAACCTGGAGGCGGCCCAAAACCGCATCATCGCCGCCGGACCGGGGGTGGCCTCGAGCGACATCAGCCTGGCCGCCCTGCCCTTCCCTCATGTGCTTGGGCTGAACATGTGTCTGCTCCCGAGCCTGCGGGCCGGCGCCTCAGTGGTGCTGCAGCAGCGGTGGCACCCCGAGGGGGCGCTGGGGCTCATCGCCCGCCACGGCGTCACCCACGTGGTGGGGGTCCCGCCGATGTGGGCCGCACTGTGCTCGGTGGCCCAGGCCGATCCAGGACTGGCGAAACAGATGACATCGGTGACCTTCGCCAGGGCCGGGGCAAGCAGCCTGAGCCCGTCGGTTGCCGAGACGGTGCACGAGGTGTTCGGTTTGGAGTTGGCCCAGGGTTACGGCTTGACCGAAACGGCGGGCACGGTCAGCTTCGAGGAGACGGCCCGGCTCCACCCCGGCTCGGTCGGACGGCCCTTGCCAGACGTCGAGCTCAAGCTGGTGGAGGAAGGCAATGAGGTCGAGCCGGGTGACCGTGGCGAGGTGTGGCTTCGCACCGGATCGATCTTCGAGGGCTATCTGGCAGACGCCCCGGCAACCGCCGAGGTGCTGATCTCCGACGGCTGGCTCCGTACCGGCGACATCGGCATCCAGGACGACGACGGCACCCTGTACCTGGTGGGCCGGGAGAAGGACCTGATCAACGTTTCTGGGTTCAACGTCTACCCGGCCGAGGTGGAGGAGGTGCTGGAAGCCCACCCTGCCGTGGAGGAGGCGGTCGTCGTCGGCGAGGCCAACGACGTGAGCGGTGAACGGGTCGTGGCCTACCTGACCTCGACCGATGGTGAGGCCGCCGACATCGAGGCCATCGCCGACCACTGCCGCGACTACCTGTCCCGCTACAAGGTACCGACGGCCTTCCATGTCGTCGAAAAACTGCCGCTGACCGCAACCGGCAAACGGGTCCGCAAGGAGCTGCGATAGCGGCCCGAGCCGCAGCGGCGCAACCTCTGAGCCCGGGATCGGCGCTCCCACCGTCTCCTGGGTAGCTCGTCCTATGCGGTCGGCCCGGTTCCGGACCGGGTGGGCTGCGGCCACCGATCGCCCCGTCATCAAGCAAGTCGACGCCGGGTATCCATGCCCGGACGGTGCGGTCGTTCGGCCCAGAGGGGCGCAACCAACCGGGCGGGACGGGACCGCCGGCACTGCCGCAGGCGGCAGCTGGACGGTACCTTCGGATCAAGTGACGACGCCCTTCGATCCCTTCGATCCCCAATCCGGTTCCGGCAGCGGCGGAGGGGCACACCCGGCACCCGAACACCGAGCGGCGCAGGATCAGGCCCCCGACAATCGGGAGGACCCCAACACCGCCGCCCTCATCGCCCAGTGGATCATCGATGAGCTGTACCGCCACCGCTCGTCCTCGATCCTGATCGCCTCATCCGCCGCACTCGTGTTGTTCGTTTTCGTCGGGTTCCGGATCGGCGGTGACGACCCCGTCTCGGTCGGGGCCGACCGAGACGGGGGGACCGACATCGAAGCCCCCTACGCCGGGACAACCTCGACCCCGGCCGCTCGGACCACCACCACAGAATGGCAACACCCCGCTCAGCAACCGTTCGGGCTGCCGGGCCGACCGGCCCGCTCGTCAACGGGTGGGCCCACCACCTCGTTGCGGTCGATTGACGGGGAGGGCTCGACCACTCAGACCACGGCCGACACCACAACGACCGACCCGTCGGCGCCCACCACCGAGCCCGACCCGAACGCATCGACGACCGCCACCACCACCCCGCCGCCGACCGACACCACCACACCGTCATCGACCGAGAGCACCGAGCCGCCCCCCACCTCACAGGGCCGCGCCACCACGAACACCGTCGAGGACGGGGTCGGGTAAGCGCCCGGCAATGCCATCACCGAGATCGGCGCCGACCGGGTTCGATCAGGCCGACCGGTTGGGCGCGAGTCGGCGCCGAACCGGCGACAATGAACCGATGATTCCCGACCAGCAGCCGATGGCGCCCACGGGCCATCCGCCGGGATGGTATGGCGACCCCTGGCACATGGCACCCTGGCGTTGGTGGGACGGCGAGTCGTGGACGGCCCACATCGGCCAGGCCAACCGGTCAAAGCCCCGGCTTCCGGCCTGGCTCAGCGTCCCGGTCCTGTTGGGGATCGCCGCCACCGTGATCTCGATGCTGCTGCTCCTGGTGTACTCCCCCGGCGCAACCCTGGTCGGTGCGATCCTCGGCATGGTGCCGCTGTTCATCGTACTCCCGGTTCTCAGCTGGCTCGATCGGGTGGAACCGGAACCTCGTTCATCTCGCATCCACGCCCTGCTGTGGGGGGCGGCGGTGGCGGGCTTCGTCTCCGGTGTCGTCAACTCCCTGGTGGCCCTGAGCGCCGGTGAGGCCTGGGCCGCAGTGGTGTCGGCGCCGCTCATCGAGGAACTGATGAAAGGCCTCGGGATCTACTGGGCCCTTCGCCGGCGAGAGGTCGACGGTGTGATGGACGGCATCGTGTACGCCGGCTGGGTCGCCCTCGGTTTCGCCATGATCGAGAACGTGTTGTACTTCGCCGATGCCGTCGAGCAAGGCATCCTGACCCAGGTGTTCATCCTGCGGGCCGTGCTCACACCCTTCGCCCACCCCCTGTTCACCGCCTGGATCGGGCTTGCCATCGGGCTGGCGGTGGCCAGGCGGCAATCGGTGGCGGCCAACGCCTTCTGGGGCTACGGGCTGGCCGTGGCCTCCCACGCCGCATGGAACGGCTCGCTGACCTACGCCGGTGAGTCCGGCAACCAAGCGGCCATCGGCATCGCCGCCGGCTGCTTCGTGCTGCTGTTCTTCGCCGCGGTGCTGACGGTGATCCTCATCAGGCGCGATCAGCAGCGGAAGTTCACCGAGCTGGTTCCCATCCTGGCCAGGCGCTACGGACTGACCGCGGAGGAGGTTGGCGTCTTCGGCGATTGGCAGCGGATGCTGGCGACCAGGCGAGCCATGGCCCGCCCGAAACGACGGTACTTCGACCGGGTCCACGCCGCGCTGGCCCGGTTGGCGCTGTTCCATCGGCGCGACGGCGGCAGCGATCCGGCCACCGAGCAGCTCCTGGCCGGCCAGCTCCAGCAGGCAAGAGCAGCCCAGTTGGAGGCGGCAACCGGCTCCCGCTGACCCTTGGCAGGCCGGTCGGCCGGCACCGCCGGACGGGGAGGACCGGCCGCGAGAACCTGTCGGGCAAGAAATCGGTAATGCACAGGCCCCGATCGGCCGATAACGATCGGGATGGTACATGCATCCGACGTCGGCGACGGACTTCGCCCACCAGGGACGGTTGAGGACCTCGGCATCCCTGAAGGACTGGCCGAGGACCTGTTCATGAGGCGGGTGCTGGCCGAACGGGTGACCACGATCAGCCAGGCCTCCGACGCGCTGTGCATCTCCCACCGGGTCGGTGACCAGCTGGCGGAGTCGCTGCGGCAGAAGAACCTCTTGGAGTACCACGGGGTCGACGGCCGCGACTACCGGATCGGGCTTACCGAGCTCGGGCAGCGGAGCACCGCGGAGCGGATGAGATCCGGTCGGCACGTGTCCCAGATGCCGGTGCCGCTCGCCCACTACCACTCCGTGGTGCAGATCCAGCGGGCCGAGATGGCCATCAGCCGGGCCGCAGCCAAGAAGGTGTTCGCCGACCTGGTCCTCGAAGACGGCCTGCTGGACCAGATCGGCCCGGCCTTTCTCAGCGAGGGGGCGATCTTCTTCTATGGTCCTCCCGGCACCGGCAAGACCAGCCTGGCCGAACGCATGGCCCGGTTCTTCACCGATCGGGTCCTGGTCCCCCGGTTCCTGGAAGTCGACGGCCAGATGATTTCGGTCTTCGATCCGGCGGTCCACGAAGCCGAGCCGACCCAGCCCCCGGGCCTGGATCCGCGCTACGTCCTGTGTAAGCGTCCGCTGATCCTGGTCGGTGGCGAACTGACCCTGGCCATGATGGACCTGCAACACGATACGGTGTCCGGGGTCAGCGCAGCACCCATCCAGCTCATGGCCAACAACGGCATCCTGGTGCTCGATGACTTCGGTCGCCAGACCGCCAGCCCGGACGAGATCCTCAACCGGTGGATCGTGCCCCTGTCGAGAGGCATCGACTTCCTCCGGCCGAACAGCGGCACCAAATTCACCGTGCCGTTCGAGGTCAAGCTGGTGATCTCGACCAACCTCGACCCCCACGCATTGGGTGATGACGCCTTCCTGCGGCGACTCCGCAACAAGGTCTATGTCGGTGCCTGCACCGAATCGGCGTTCAACTGGATCCTGGTCCGGGCGGCCCAGCGGGAGCAGCTGGAGGTGACCTCGGAGTCTGCGGCCTACCTCTCCCAGGTCACCAGAGCCCACCTCGGGGAACTTCGACCGTATGTGGCGATCGACTTCTGCGAGCTGGCCCTCGGCGTCTGCCGCTACGACGAGCTCGAACGACGCCTCGACAAGCGGCTGATCGACCGGGTGGCCGGGGTCTACTTCGTTCGCCAGGGGTCGACACCGGCGGTCCGGCAACAACCAACACCGGCGGCCGCTCCCGTCGCAGCCCAACCACAGCAGGCGCAGCCGGCTGCGGTGCGGGCCGACCCGGGCGCCCACCGGGGTCAGGCCGTGCCGGCCTCCAATCCGGTCCACTAGACCCGGATCGAAGCCACAGGCCGACCCCCGCGGCGAGAGCCGATCGGCCCGGAACACGACTCCGGGGCCGGCCTCCGGCACCGGCACGGGACCGACAATCCGACGCCACAACCCGATCCGGCGTTGGAGTGGGGGCGAATGATGCCATCCTGGCATGATGCAATCCACCGCCGCAGGCAAGCAGCCGGCAGCGCCGAGCCCCGGCGCCAGGGCAGGCGGGCCGCTGCCGATCATCCTGGCCTTGCTGGCCGTGCTCTCGATCTCGACCGCCGCCTGCTCCCAGACCTCCGACCAGACCAGGCTGCAGTCCGACACCGTCAAACCAGCCGACACCGTCGCGCCACCGGCCGGCGCATCATCGTCTACCACCGTCATCGACGAGGCGGCCACGCCGACCACCGAGCGTCCGACGACGGCTGCCGGTCCCAAGACCAGCGATGCCGGCCCGGCCGGGATCTCGACGACGGCGCCCCAGAGCTCCGCACCGACGTCGGCCAGCGCCGACGCCGAGTCGTTCATGGCCCTGGCCCCCACGATCGGCGAACTGGGTGGCGACGTCCAGGGTTTCGTGGCCGCAACCAGGCCGATCAGGATCGACCAGCTGGCCGAGCAGGCCTGTGGCGCCGTCTCGGCCTCGATGAACGATGGCGAACTGGGCGTCGCCGGCCTGGCGATGTACCGCCGGTTGCCCGATGACGAGCAGGCGGCGATCTCGGTCACCGGGTGGAGCGGCCTCTACGGCGCCCTGATCGGCTTCTTCTGTCCCGACCGGCTGCCGGATACCCCGGACCGGGCCGCCCAACCTCCCGACAAACCTGGGATCGAGCAGTTCAGGACCCTGATGGAGGGCTTCGCCGGGGCCTCGAGGGAGACAAAGACCTTCGTCGCCGGCCTCGACGATCGCCGGCTCGACCAGCTGCAGGTGTCGGCCTGTACCGACGCAGGAGAGAACATGAACACCGAGGAGTTCGGGCTCACCATCGTGGCGAGCTACGACGAGACGTTGCGCCCGGACGAGGCGGCCGAGATCACACTCAGCGGCTTCAGCGAACTGTACGGCTCGCTCGTTGGCTGGTTCTGCCCCTCCAAGCTGCCCCGCTGACGACCCGCGCACATCCGGGCGGCCTCCGGGGGGCCGCACACACCCGGGCGGCCCTCCAGGGCCCTGCCTTGGGTTCGGCCGTACGGCCTCGTCTAGCCTGCGGAGATGTTGTCGCCATATCGGGTGCTCGATCTCACCGACGATCGAGGCCACTTCGCCGCCTTCCAGCTGGCCCAGTTGGGGGCCGAGGTGATCGCCGTCGAGCCGCCGGGAGGGCAGCGGTCCCGCCACCGGGGACCCTGGGCCCACGATCGGCCGGGGGTCGAACGGTCGCTGCTCCATTGGGCCTACAACCGTGGGAAACGTTCGGTGGTCCTCGACGACCAACAGCTGCTCGATCTGGCCCGGACCGCCGACATCGTGTTCGAATGCGGCGCCATCGAGGTCGACGTGGCCGCCATGCGAGCGGTCAACCCGGGCCTGATCACCGTGTCGCTGACCCCCTTCGGGGCCGATGGCCCGAAGGCCGACTGGATCGGGACCGACCTGACGATCAATGCCGCCGGCGGCGAGATGTCGCTCAACGGCTACCAGGATCGGGCGCCGGTTCGTATCAGCGCCCCCCAGATCTGGGTCAACGCCGGAGCCGAGATGGCCTGCGGGGCACTGTTGGCCCTCACCGATCGTCGGACGAGCGGGCTCGGCCAGCATGTCGAGGTGTCGGCCCAGGAGGCGATGATGTTGACCGCCCAGGGCTGGCTGGCTCCGGCGCTGTGCGACAACCCGCCGGCCCGGCGCAGCGGTGGCGGGCTCCAGCTCCTGGGTGTCATCGACTTCCGGTTCGTCTACGAGTGCCTCGACGGCCACGTCACGGTCACCTTCCTGCCGGGGATCCTGGTCGGCTCGTTCACCAACCGGCTGCTGAGCTGGGTCGCCGAACAGGGCGACCTGCCCCCGGAGCTGGCAGCCATCGACTGGTCCGATCTGCTCGAGGCCCGCGAGCTCGAGGAGGTGGCCACGATCGCCACCAGGACTGCGGAGGGCCTGGCCGCGGCGCTGGCCAGGCACACCAAGGCCGATCTGTTCGCCATGGCCCAGCGGGACAAATTGCTGCTGGTCCCGGTGACAACGCCGGCCGATGTGCTCGCCACCGAGCACTACAGCAGTCGCCGGTTCTGGGACGAGGTCCATCTCGACCAGCTCGGCGGCCCGGTCCGGTTTCCCGGCCCCTGGGCCAAGGGCGACAACGCAGGCCTGCGGCGGCTGGGCCCGCCCCCCACGCTGGGCCAGGACACCGCGGCGGTGCTGGCCGAACTGGCCAAGCGCGATGGCGACGGCCCGCCTCCCGTCGAACCGGTCTCTGCCGGCGGCCGCCGCAACGACAACGGCGGCCGCTCCGACCCGGCCGGCCCGACGACGAGAACTCGACCCCTGGAAGGGGTGACGGTCGTGGACTTCACCTGGGTCTATGCCGGACCGTTCGCCACCAGGATGCTGGCCTACTACGGCGCCACCGTCATCCGACTCGAGTCGCAGACCAGGCCGGACCAGGTCCGGTCATCGGGACTGGCCAGGGTCCCGGGCGACGACGGACCGGAGTCGAGCCATCAGTGGCACTCGATCAACGCCGACAAGCTCAGCATGCAGCTCAACCTCAAGGTCCCGGAGTCCCGGCAGGTGGTGCTCGACCTGGCCCGCAAGGCCGATGTGGTGATCAACGCCTTCTCGGCCGGGGTACTGGACCGGCTGGACCTCGGCCACCAGCATCTGCATGAGGTGAACCCGGGGTTGATCGCGGTCTCGACCACCCTGTTCGGCCAGTCGGGTCCCCTGTCGGCGATCCCCGGCTTCGGCAACATGGGCGCGGCCATGGGCGGCTACTACGAGCTGACCGGCTGGGCCGATCGGCTGCCTGCCGGGCCGTTCCTGGCCTACACCGACGCCACCTCTCCCCGGCTGACCGCGGCGTTGATCCTGGCCGCACTGGACTGGCGGGAACGGACCGGGCAGGGCCTCAGCCTCGACTTCTCCCAGGCCGAGGGTGGGATCCACTTCCTGACCGAGGCCATGCTCGATCAGGAGGTCAACGGGCACGGCCAGCGCCGGATGGGCAACGCCGACCGCTGGATGGCACCCCACTCGGTCTACCGGTGCGGCCCAGCCGGCGCGGACCGGTGGGTGGCCATTGCCTGCGAGACCGACGACCAGTGGCGGATCCTGGCCACGACGATCGGCCGGGCCGACCTGGCCGAGCTCACGGTGGCCGAGCGGCTCGACCGGCAGCCCGAGCTCGACGATCTGATCGGTTCCTGGACCGCCGGCTGCGATCCGGTGGCGATCCACACCGAGCTGCAGGCCCTGGGGGTACCGGCCCACGAGGTGCAGAACAGCCCCGAGGTGGTGGCCGACCCCCAACTGATCCACCGGGACCACTTCCACGAGGTGCCCCACGACATCTACGGTCACACCTGGGCCGAGCAGTACGGTTTTCGGCTGTCCCGCAGCGACGGGACGCCCCGCCGGGCCGGCCCGATGTGGGGCGAGCACAACTTCGAGGTGCTGGCCGACCTGCTCGGCTATGACACCGACCGGATCGCCGAGCTGGTCATCGCCGGGGTGCTGGACTAGCAGACCTGACCCTGGGCCGGGCCGGCGAGCTCGACCCCGGGCCGCAGTCTCGGCAGCCGTCGACGTCGCTCAGCGCCCCGGGATCGACCGCATCACGACGGCGGGGCGGCCGGGATGTGTCCCGGGCCCGATGCGTAGTTCTCGGGATGCCGCAACAGGTGAGCGGGGCCGTGAGAACGGTTCAGGGTGGCGTTGCTGCCGTACAGGCGCTCCTTGGTCCAGGCGGTGATCTCCCGGTTTCGAGCCACCCGAAGCAGATCCTCGGCGGCGGCCATGGCTTTCGGCATGAGCTCCGGCAGCGGCGCCACCTGCTGGACGATGCCGGCCGTCAGTGCGTCGGGGCCGGTCCACCGCCGAGCCAGCACCACCGTCTGGTGAAAGGCGGGGCGGGGGATCTTGTGCTCGAACAACGCCAACTCCGGCTCCGGAATGGCGAACCCCAGCTCAAGTTCGTTTGCGCACAGGTAGCCCCGGTCCACCCGCATCAGCCGGATGTCGTGGCACAGGGCGATCATCAGCCCCGCACCGAAACAGTGGCCGTTGACCGCGCAGACCGTCGGCATGGCCAAGGTGAGGAGCCTGGCGAACAGCGCCATCGCCTCGGGGCCGAAGGCGGCCCGGTCGCCCCCGTCGTCGTCCGATGACGAGCCCTCCCGGGTTCCGGTGACCCACTCCAGGTCCAGGCCGTTGGAGAAGAACTTCTCGTCGGCCGACGTGGTCACCAGCACCGCCGGGCCTTCCGTCGCCTCCACCTCGTCGAGCGCGGCGTCGAAGGCCCTGGTGAAGGTGGTGTTCCACCGGTTCTCACCGTCGACCATCGTCAACACCACGATGGTGCCCCGCTCGGTCTGGTGGCGATCAATGGTCAGCCGCTGGCCCATCGTTGCTCCAATGATGTCTGTAGGCCGATCGGACCGCCCGACCGGCCCGGCCATCGTAGGTCCCCCGGTGACGGCGAAGGTAGTCGATCCGGCCGCCACCACCACCGCGGTTCGTGGTTCGACCACCGGATCGACCTGGCGTAGTTTGGACCCATGAAGACCAAGATCTGTGAGCTGCTCGACATCGAGTTCCCGATTCTCGCCTTCACCCACTGCCGCGACGTGGTGGCCGCGGTGACCAGGGCCGGCGGCTACGGGGTCTTGGGCGCGGCCGGCCACACGCCGGAGCAGCTCGACATCGACCTCAGCTGGATCACCGATGAGGTCGGCGACCGGCCGTTCGGCGTCGACATCATCGTCCCGGCGAAATACGAAGGCAAGGACGACGGCGGGCTGTCGGTCTCGTCACTGAAGGACATGATCCCGCAGACCCATCGGGAGTTCCTCGACGACATGATGGCCCGCTACGACGTGCCCCCGCTGCAGCCGAAGCAGGATGAAGCCCCGCGGGCCGGCGAGTCCGAGGCGCCGATGACCTACAACCAGGCCGTCCCGCTCATGGACGTGGCCTTCTCCCATCCGATCTCGCTGATCGTCAACGCCCTCGGCCCGCCCCCGCCGGACATGATCGAGCGGGCCCACGAAAACGGGGTCAAGGTCGGTGCGCTGGCCGGCAAGAAGTCCCATGCGGTTCGCCATGTCGCCAGCGGGGTCGACGTGATCATCGCCCAGGGCCACGAAGCCGGAGGCCACACCGGCGAGATCGCCACGATGGTGCTGGTACCGGAGATCGTCGATGCGGTGGCCCCGATACCGGTGCTGGCTGCCGGGGGCATCGGCACGGGGCGGCAGATGGCGGCATCGCTGGCCCTCGGCGCCGAGGGGGTGTGGTGCGGTTCGGTCTGGCTGACCACCCTGGAGGCGGAGACCCACCCTGCGGTGAAGGACAAGTTCCTGGCTGCAACCTCGTCCGACACGCTGCGGTCACGGTCCCGGACCGGGAAACCGGCCCGCCAGCTCCGATCGGCGTGGACCGACGAATGGGAAGGTCCGAACTCCCCTGGCACGCTCGGCATGCCATTGCAGCCGATGCTGATCGCCGAAGCCAGCCGCCGGGTCGATCGGGCCGCCATGAACCCGGAGAACGAAGGGGCGGTGAAACTGGCAAACTACTTTGTCGGCCAGATCGTCGGCTCGATGAACGAGGCCAAGCACGCCGATCGGGTGGTGCTCGACATGGTCGACGAATTCATCGACGCCATCCAGCGGGTCAACGACATGATGCAGTGATGGCGGGCGCCCCTACAGGGCGCCCTCGTCTCGCAGTTCGCCGATCTCATCCCAGCTGAAGCCGAACTCCACCAGCACCTCCTCGGTGTGCTGGCCCAGTTCCGGTGCCTCGACCCCCCACCGGGTCGGGGTGTCGGACATGGTGATGGGGCAGCCGACCAGCTTGGTCGACCCCCACTGGGGATGCTCGACCTCCACGATGTAGTTGTTGGCCGCCATCTGGGGGTCGGCAACCACCTCCGCATGGCCTCGAACCGGGGCAAACCGCTGACCCTCGGCCGCCAGCCGCTCGCTCCACTCGGCGGTGGTCCTGGTGGCGAAGATCTCGCTGAACACCTCCCGTAACTCTGCTTTGACCTCCGGGGTCGACAGGTGGACGCCGAAGCGGGGATTGTCGGCCAGATCAGGCCGCTCCACCGCCCGCAGCATGCCCGGCCACAGGTGCTCGGGGCAGCCGGCGATGGCCAGGTAACCATCGAGGGTGGCGAAGATCCCGTACAGGGCGTAGACCAGCGGATGGCCGCCGTTTGCTCTGCCGGCCTCGGTCCCGCTGAGCAGGTAGTGGGTGTATTCGCTGGCCTGCATCCAGATCTGGCCGCCGACCAGGGACACATCGACCCGTTGACCACGCCCGGTGCGCTCCCTGGCGAACAGGGCGGCCAAGATGCCGTTGCACAGGTTCTGGGAGCCGCAGTGGTCGGCCACCAGGGCCCCGACCGGGGTCAGGGGGCCGTCATCGAGCCCGTTGGCCGAGATGATGCCACCGTAGGCCTGCCCCACCATGTCGGCCCCCTCCCGGGCCGCGTCGAGGCCGTGCGGCCCCAGGAACGATCCTGCGGCCCAGATCAGCCTCGGGTTGATGGCGGCGAGGTGGTCGTAGCCGAGCCCCCATTCGTCGAGCGTTCCCGGCTTGAAGTTGGACAGCAGCACGTCGGCCTGCGCCACCAGGCGCTCGAGCGCCGCCTGCCCCCCGGGGGTCCGAAGGTCGAGCGTGACGCTGCGCTTACCCCGATTGTTGGCAACGAACACCGCCGACTGGCCCCGCTCGGGGATCGGAGCGACATGACGGCCGACATCGCCGACGCCGGGGAGCTCGATCTTGATCACGTCGGCCCCGAGGTCGTGGAGCAGTGCTGCGGCCTGCGGCCCCTGCACCAGCGTCGACAGGTCGAGGACCCGGATCCCGTGCAATGCCGAACTCATCGTTCCCCCGTTTCCGGCGCGGCATTTCGACACCGCTGCGAAGCGATCGAAAGTGTAATCGGCGAACCGCCGCGACCCGAAGCCGGCCGTAAGTTGTATCCACCGGGCCCCGATGGGGTACCTTTTGTCCGTTAGCCAACAAGGAGTGAGCGGTGCCTGTGAAGCCCGGCGAAAAGATGCCATTCGAAGATCTCGGGGTCGAGGTCATCGTCACCAAGGGTGGTGATGGCGACCTCTCCGCCCAGGCGGGAGGCGACGGCCTCATGGTGGGAAAGCGCTATGAGTGCGGTGACACCGGCATTCAGGTGCTGGTCACCAAGAAAGGTGATGCCACGTTGTACTGCAACGGTGCCCCGATGGCGTTGCAGGAACCCAAGAAGACAAAGTCCGCCGACTGACCGACGCAATGCTCGCCACCGGCGAGCCGTCGATCCGACGGCCAACCGGTCGATCGGTCTCCGGAGGTGGTTGCCGATGAAGCTGACCACCGTTGAACTGCATCGTGGAAACGACGGCCGGTCGGCCCGCATCGTCGTGCCCGGCGGTGCGCTCACCGCATCGGTGGCCCGAGAGCTGGCCGAAGCGTGCCGCTCGATCCAGGAGGATCGCTCCGTTCGGGTGGTGGCCCTCCGGGCCTCCGGGGCCGATTTCTGCACCGGTGCCGCAGCCGACCTCGATGTGTTCGGCCTGCGGCCGGACCCCGCCGCAGCGCTGGCCGCATTGCGACCACCGGTCATCGTGGCCGTCGACGGGTCATGTCGAGCCGAGGGTCTCGAGATCGCCCTGGCCTGCGACATCCGGATCGGAACCGAGCGATCGAGCTACGCCCTCGATCAGGTCACCGCCGGGCGGGTCCCAGCCTGGGGTGGGACCCAGCGACTCCCCCGGGCCATCCGGCCCGGTGCGGCGATCGGCTTCGCCCTCCTGGGAGACCCCATCGACGCCGAGACCGCACGTCGGCTGGGCCTGCTGTACGCCCTTGGCGCCGATCTCGACGCCGACGTGGAGCGGCTCGTCGACACCCTGGTGTCACGGGGGCCGCTGGCCCTCGAGTTGACCAAGGAAGCGGTCCACCGAGGCAGTGAGCTGCCGTTGCGGGACGGGCTGCGGCTCGAGGGCGACCTGAACCACCAACTGGCCGCCACCGAGGATCGGGCCGAGGGCCTCCAGGCGTTCTTCGACAAGCGGCCCCCGGACTTCAGCGGCCGATGACCGGCCCGATCACTGCGGCCTCCGGGTTGGCGTCGACCGCGGCCGGCGGAACCGGGCCATGGCCGGTCCCGGCCGGGCTTCCCGACGGCGTGTTCGAGGTGGCCCGCACGCTGCGGCGGCAAGCGTGTGCGCTCTCCGGTGAGCTCCAACCATCGTCCGAAGACGACGAGGACGGCCGGCTGGCGGAGCTGCTCACCGCCCCGCTTCGCCTCGACCACCCGTGGCCGGCCCCGGCCGCCCCGGTGGCGGTGGCCGGTGGTTGGGTCCACGCCGAGGTGATCGACGATGACCGATCACTACTCGACATGCTCCTCGACCGGCGGCCATCGTCGGGCCCCGAGGAGACGGCGGCCCGCTGCCAGGAGCTCCGACTGCCGGTCAGCCCCTACCGGCCGTTGCCGTCAATGTCGGGCCGGCGGCCCGGACATGCCTCCTGCGAAGCCTCCTCGGCCTGCGTCCGCCCACCGGAAGACCTGTCACTGGACAACCCGTCACCGGACAACCTGTCACTTGACAACCCCTCACCGGACGACCTGCCGCTGGACAACACCGTCGTGGTCGACTTGACCACCCACTGGGCCGGGCCCCTGATCACCAAGCTGCTGGCCGAGGCCGGGGCCAGCGTGATCAAGATCGACCCCGACTGCCGGCCCGACGGGTTCCGGGCCAGGCCGAACCTCTACCACCACCTGAACGGGGCCAAGGAGATCATCGATCTCGATCTGCGGAACGGCCAACACCGGCGCCGGTTCGAGGGGCTGCTGGCCGGTGCCGACCTCCTGGTCGAATCCTTCTCCCGGAGGGTCCTGGCGAACCTCGGCTACCGTCCCTGCGATCTGTGGGCGCTGGCACCCCGACTGTCGATGCTGTCGGTCAAGGCCTACGCAGCCGGCAGCCCGGAACGCAACTGGCTGGCCTATGGCCCCGGTGTCCACGCCGCCAGCGGCCTCGGCCTGATCGGCAGACAACCGACGCCGGCCCCGCTGGCCTACCCCGATTTCCTGACCGGGCTCACCGGCTACCTTGCCGCCCTCCGGTTGTTGCATCACGGGGCGCAGCATCGCACAGCCCATCGGATGGTGGAGGTGAGCCTGGCCGCCGGCATCGAGCCGCTGGTGGCCCGAGCCCGAATGCCGGCCGATGGCTGATCCGGTTCGCCTCGAGCTGGTCGATGGTGCCGCCGTGGTGACCCTCGACGCCCCGCCGCTGAACATCTTCGACCTCGCCATGCGGGACGGGCTGATCGAGGCGTTCGGGGCGGTCGGTGAACTGGATGATGTGGCGGCGATGATCCTGCGGGCCGACGGTGACCACTTCAGCGCCGGGGCCGACCTGTCGGAGTTCGGCTCGGCCGAGTCGATCTTCGAGGCCCGCCGTATCCGTTGGGATCGGGACCCGTGGGGCCTGCTGTGGGACCTGCCGGTACCGACCGTGGCCGCCCTCCATGGCGTTGCGCTCGGCAGCGGCCTGGAGATGGCCCTGTTGTGCGACATCCGCATCGCCGGCCCGACCACCAGGACCGGGCTCCCCGAGACCAAGCTCGCCATGTTGCCGGCCGCCGGCGGCACCCAGTCCTTGACCAAGGCCGTCGGTCCGCACCCGGCGGTGCCGATCGTGGCGCTGGCCGAGACGATGACGGCCGACGAGGCACTGGGGTTCGGCATCGTGTCGTTCACGGCCGACGACCCGGATCGTCGGGCGTTCGAACTGGCGGCCCGGTTCGCCGGCTTCGATCGGGCCGCCCTGGTGGCGACCAAGCGGGCGCTGCGGGGTGCCGCCGACCTGCCACTCCACCAGGGCCTGGCGCTGGAACGACGGCTGGCCCGCGGGGTGGTCGCCGGCCGCTGACCGAGAGCCCGCCGACAGCGGGAATGGGCCGCTATTCGACGTCGAGCGCCTCGGAAACCAGCGCTGCGATGGCGCTGCGCTCGGAGCGGCTGAGGGTCACGTGAGCGAACAGCTCGTGGCCCCGCAGGCTGGCTATGACCGAGGCGATACCGTCCCGCCGACCGACCCGCAGATTGTCCCGTTGGGCGACATCGTGGGTCAGGATGGCCCGGCTGCCGGTGCCGAGCCTGCTCAGCGCGGTCAGCAGCACGCTGCGCTCCAGGTTCTGGGCCTCATCGATGATCACGAACACGTCGGTCAGGGTCCGGCCCCGGATGTAGGTCAGCGGCAAGACCTCGATCAGCTCCTGCCGCTTGATCTCGTCGCGAGCGTGCTCGTTTGTGATCGCCTCCAGCGCATCACCGACGGCGTCGGTCCAGGGCCGCATCTTCTCGTCCTCGGTGCCGGGCAGGAAGCCGAGGTCCTGGCCGCCGACGGAGTACAGCGGGCGGAAGATCATGATCTTGCGATGAGTCTGGTGCTCAAGCACCGATTCCAACCCCGCTGCCAGGGCCAGCACCGACTTACCGGTACCGGCGGGCCCACCGACCGAGACGATACCGATCGACTCGTCGGCCAGGAGGTCGAGGGCGATGCGCTGCTCGGCGTTTCGGCCCCGAACCCCGAACATCGAACGATCCGGGACGAGGCGGACCTTGCCGTCGGCCTGGACCCGGGCCAGGGCCGATTGGCCGGAACCCTGGAGGATCATGCCGGTGTGGGTCGGCAGCTCGGCCGCCTCCGCCAGCTCGATGACCGAGTTCTCGTAGAGGCGATCGATGGCGTCGGCGGTCACCGAGAGCTCGGTCATGCCCCGCCACTCGAGATCGGCGTCGACCTGGTGCAGGAACTCCTCGGCCGCAACCCCGACCACGCCGGCCCGGAGCCGCAACGGCAGGTCCTGGGTCACCAGCACCACCCGACGGTTCTCGGCCTGGAGGTTGAGGGCCACCATCAGGATCCGGTAGTCGTTGCCCGGCTCGGTCCGCATCGCCTCGGGCACCAGGTGATCGGACCCGTGGTTCAGTTCGACCCGGACGGTGCCCCCGTCGCCGTTGATGGGGAACGGCTCGGTCAGCCCACCGTGTTCCTCCCGAACCTGCTCCAGCCGCCGCAAGGCGGTTCGAGCGGCCCAGCCGAGCTCCGGATGGTGGCGCTTGGCCTCAAGCTCGGTGAGGACCACGATCGGGAGCACGACATCGTTGTTGCCGAACGCATCGAGGGCGGTCGGGGCGCTCAGCAGCACCGATGTATCGAGGACAAAGGTCGTTCTGGCTTCGATGGTTGGCACCATATTCCTCATCGGCATCCCTCGTCAGATCTTCAGGGCAAATCGGCTCGCCGTCCTGCAGCGGCAGGCCCCCGCAGCGCGGCCTGGAGCACGACGGGCAGGGCCGCTGCACGAAGCCCTTTGCGTTGGGACCGTGGCAGATGGCACTCTTTCACCGGTACCTGCCACTATCTGAGAAACCAACGTTGGGGGATCCGTGAATCTGGCCAGTTTGTTAGACCTGCCGTCAATGATTGCTCCAGAGTCGGTGGTTCTCATCGACACTACTACCGATGACAGCGCCACCGATGGCACTGCTCAAACCATCACCTACGCCGAGCTTCGGGCCGCGGTCTCGCAGGCGGCAGGGCTGCTGACCGAACTGGGCATCGGGCCCGGCGACCGGGTCGGGCTGTTCGCCACCAATTCCACCGCCCTGCTGGAAGCCCTTTTTGCCGTTTCGGCGGTCGGCGCAACGCTGGTTCCGATGAACTACCGGGCCGCCGACGAGGAGGTCACCCACCTGCTGGCCGACTCAGGGGCCAAGCTGGTGTTCACCGAATCCCGCTACCGGGACCTGATCGAGTCCTGCAGGCCGGCTTCGCTCGACCACACGATCTACCTCGACGAGGACTACGCCGCCAAGCGAGACATGGCCGAGGAGTTCCCTCTGGTGGTCGATGTCGACGACGACGAGTTGGCCGCCCTGCTCTACACCTCGGGCACGACGTCGTTGCCGAAGGGGGTCAAGCTGACCCACGGCTCGCTGAGCGGCTACATCATGGGGGCCAACGACGCCGCCGACGGCTCCGACATGGGGCGGATGATCCTGGCCGCCCCGCTCTATCACATCGCCGGGCTGACCTCGATGCTGAACGCCCTGTACTGCGGCCGGATCACCGTGGTCATGCAGCAGTTCGACGCCGATCGATGGCTGGAGCTGATCGACGCCCACGAGGTCACCCACGCCTTCCTGGTACCGACCATGCTGGCCCGGGTGCTCGAGGCCGACGGGCTCGACTCGGCCGACCTGTCCAGCCTCCAGGCCCTGACCTACGGTGCGGCCCCGATGCCGCCGGCGGTGATCCGGCGAGCCATCGAGCGATTCCCCGCCACCGTCGGGTTCTCCGGTGCCTACGGCCAGACCGAGACCACCTCGACGGTGGCGGTACTCGGACCGGACGATCATGTCCTGGACAGCGACGAGAAGAAAGCCAGGCTCAGCTCGGTCGGCCAGGTCCTCGACGATGTCGAGGTCCGCATCGTCGACCCGGTCGGCACCGTGCTGGGACCGGGCGAGATCGGCGAGGTCCAGCTCCGGACCTACCGGGCGATGGACGGCTACTGGGGCTCGGAGGAGAAGACCAGGGTCACCATCGACGGCGAGGGCTGGGTCCACACCGGCGACCTCGGCTATCTCGACGATGACAACTACCTGTTCCTCAGCGGCCGCTCCGGCGACATGATCATCCGCGGGGGCGAGAACGTGGCCCCCGAAGAGGTCGAGGCGGTGCTGTACGAGCACAACGACGTGCTCGATGCGGCGGTGGTCGGGATCAGCGACGAGACCTGGGGCGAACGGGTGGTGGCCGCGGTGGTGCTGCGGCCGGGTGGATCGGTCGAAGCGGTGAACGATCACGTCAAGGCGCACCTGGCGGGATTCAAGCGGCCGGACGCGATCCACGTGACCGAGGACCTGCCCCGCACCTCCACCGGGAAGCTGTTACGACGCCATCTGGTGCCCATCATCGAGGAGCTCGGCATTTGACCGCCGGTCAGCCACTCGACGGCGTCAAGGTCGTCGAGCTGGCCGAGGGGATCGCCGGGCCATACGCCGGCAAGCTCCTGGCCGACTACGGCGCAGAGGTGATCAAGGTCGAACCGGCCGACGGCGATCGGGCCCGGCGCATCGGTCCGTTCCTAGACCCCGACGGCAATGGGGGCGATGATGGCGCGGCGGAGCAGAGTCCGCTGTTTCTGCATCTCAACACCAACAAGCGCTCGGTCATCGACCCCGGCGGGCTGACCGATGATCTGATCGAGTGGGCCGACGTCGTGATCCAATCCCGACCGGAGCCCCCGCCAGACGAGCTCCGGGCCCGCCACCCCCGGCTGGTGGTGGCTTCGGTGACCTCATTCGGACTCACCGGTCCCAACGCCGGGTACGTCGGGGAGGAGATCGTCCACTACGCCTACGGGGGGCCGATGTCGGCCACCGGAGCCGGAGAGCGGGAACCGCTCAAGATGGGCGGCGCCATCGGCCAGTACCAGTGCGGCACCGTGGCCGCCGTCTCCATCATGGCCGGGGTGATGCTGGCCGGCCGGGACGGCGACGGGGTCCACATCGACCTGGCAAACGTGGAGACCCAGGTCGGCTCCATCGACCGCCGCATGACCTACCTGCTGTACGCCGCCTACCGGGGGGCCAACGTCAACCGGAATGCCGGGTACCACCTCTCGCCGTTCCCCGGGGGCTGTCGACCGACGCTCGACGGTCACGTCCAGATCTCGACCCTGATGAACTGGATTCCCAGGATGCTGACCGTGATCGACGAGCCGGACCTGACCGAGCTCTACCAGGATCCCGGGTTCATCTTCAACGAAATGGTGCCGGAGCTGGCCGACGCCCACCTCCTGGGCTGGACGCTTTCCCGGACCCGTCAAGATGCGATGGAAACGGCCCAGGAGGTCGGTTGGCCGGTCACCGCCATCAACCGGCCCGTCGACGTGCTGGCCGACCGGCACTTCAACGAGCGGGGCTTCTTCGCCTCGGTGGAGCACCCGGTGGCAGGCCACCTACGCCAGGCCGGGGCACCGATCCGGATCGAACACGGCTGGAAGCTCGACGCTCCGGCCCCGACGCTTGGCCAGCACACCGACGAGGTCATCACCGAGTTGGCCGCTGCCGCCCAGCGGCCCGAGGACACGCCACCGGCGACCCCGGCCGGTGGGCGGGAACTACCCTTGGACGGCATCCGGGTCCTCGACATGACCGTGGTCTGGGCCGGGCCGTACACCACATGCATCCTCGGCGACCTCGGGGCGGAGATCATCCGGGTCGACAATCCGTGGATCTTCCCCTCCGCCACGCGGGGCGTGCTGCCGCGGCCACCCAAAGAACTCATTACCGATGTGGGCGGGATCTTCGGCGGCTACCCGGACGGCGATCCCGGCGACCGGCCGTGGGATCGGGTGGCGTTGTTCAACGCCCACGCCAGGAACAAGAAGAGCGTGACGCTCGACCTGCGACAGGATCCCGGTCGGGAGGCATTCCTCCGGCTGGTGGAGCAGTGCGACGTCATGGTCGAGAACAACTCGGTCGACCTGCTCGACAAGCTCGGTATCGGTTGGGAGACACTCCATGAGCGGAACCCGGAGCTGATCCTGATCAGGATGCCCTCGGTCGGGGTGGAAGGGCCCTACCGCAGCTACCTGGGCTTCGGCGTGAACTTCGAAGGCCTGTGCGGGCTGACCGCATTGCGGGGCTACGAGGACACCGACCCCACCGAGAGCGAGCCGGTGTTCCACATGGACGCCGCCTCCGGTTCGGCCGGGGCCTACGCCGCCCTGATGGCGCTGCACCGCCGACGCCGTACCGGCCTCGGCGAGCTGGTCGAGCTGTCACAGTCGGAGAACATGCTCAACCACCTCGGCGAGTTCCTGATCGATGCCGACCGAACCGGAGCCAAGCACGGCCCGCTCGGCAATCGCCATGCCCAATACGCCCCCCAGGGATGCTACCGGTGCCTCGGCGACGACGCCTGGGTGGTGCTGTCGGTCACCGACGATGCGGCCTGGGCCGGTCTTGGCGTGGCAGCCGGCAACCCCGAATGGGCCGTCGACCCCCGGTTCGCCACCGAGGCCGGACGGCGGGCCCATCACGACGAGCTCGACGAGGTCATCGGCCGGTGGACCTCTCGACACGGCCCTCAGGAGATCTTCAGCCGGTGCCAGGAAAACGGGGTGGCAGCCGCGCCGGTGCTTCACGAGCTGGAGGCGCTCGACGACCCCCACCTGCGTCACCGGGGCATGTTCGCTGAGAACGGCAACCCCGAACTGGGGACCCACCACTACCCGACCCACCTGTGGCGATGGGACGGACCGGACATGGCCTGGGGCCCGATCCCAATGCTCGGTGGTGACAACGAAGCGGTCTTCCGGGAGCTGCTCGGCCTGACCGACCAGGAGTACCAGGAGCTGGCAGACGGCGGCCACCTCAGCCGGGACTACCTCGATCCGAACGGCAACCCGCTCTGACACTGGAGCCAGAGCCTGCTGGTGGTCAGGAGTACAGGATGGAGGCCGACGGGCTACCGACGATCGGGATCGACTCGGCACCGTAGGCGAAGTTCAGCACCGTTCGTACGCACCCGTCGTGAATCGGCCGGACGCGGTGGGGGAACGTGTCGGCCCGCAACAGGTAGGCGTCACCGGCGGTGTGGGACTTGACCGATGCCTGTCCGGCCTCGCAGGCATCGAAGAACTCGAGGTGGCCGCAACCGGCCTTGCAGCTGGGACTCTCGATGAACATGACCAGGGCCAGCGGGTAGTCGTCGGTGTGAAGGCCGTGGGTGTCGCCCGAGCGATGCAGCATGTTGAACACGTGACGCTCGACCGGATCGTCGGCCAGTTGCAGGGTCAGGCCGACCAGGATGCCAAGGGTGCTCAGGAGCATCGGATCCCGGTAGAGGGCGCTGATGACCGGTGCCGTCTCGGCGATCTCGATCCCGCCGAGGGTTGTCATGTGCCGGGGGGTGCCGCCCATGCACTCCATGCGGAAGTCGCGGCGCTTCGCCCTGGCCTGGAGCCGGAGCGCCTCCTGCTGCAGGTCCTCAAGCGCCGATGGCGTAAGCAGGCCGGGCAGGGCCAGGTAGCCGGAGCGCTCGAACTGTGCGGCGGTGGCGCTGACGTCGACCTCTCGCAGCAGGTCATAGCCCATCGCCAGGTCGTGATCCGAGCCACCGAGCCGGAGACCGGCCTGGTTGTGAACCGGGCAAGCTACCTCCGAGCCCGCCTGCACCGCGCCGTTTTCGATCTGCATAGTGGCCAAATCATACAGTCCGAGACGGCCACCGGGTCGCATCGACCAACGGTGTCAGATGTCTCACGATTCGAGGTTCGTCGGGACTGGATCCGGTGCCCAGGCCGGGAGCGGGGCGTACACCACCGGCCGCCGGGCGGCGTAGTCGAGTTCCCACGCCCGGGGCCAGGGATTGCCGACACAACCCTCGAGACCGGCGGTCTGCTGTTCCATCACCCCGGCCGGGCGGCCGGCCACCGGGCAGCGTGGCCTCGGGTGCCGCTGACCGATCAGATGCCCGACCTCGTGGTTGACCAGATAGCCCCGGTAGGTCTCGACGCCGAGTACCCAGTGGTCGACCGCGGTGCGCCAGCGGTCGGCGTTGAGTGCCACGACCGGCCCGTTCTGGCAGCTGACGGTCCCGAATGTCTCCAGCGGCAGGCAGAGCCGATCGACATCGTCGCCCTCGGCCAGCACGACCCGGTAGGGGCCATCGGGATCGGCAACGAAACGGAACCCGGCCTGGCCCCAGCCCCGGGAATCGTTGAGGATGGCGAGCGCCTCGGCGGCCAGTTTCTCCACCGGGACGTCGTCGACCCATGACTCGAACCGGAGCCGGACCTGTTGCGGGCTCGCCGCAGCGGCAACGGCACTGGACCCGGATGTGGTCGGGGTCGGGCCCGCCGACGGCGAGACCGTCTCGGACGCAGTCGTCGCAGCCGCAGCGCTCGTCGATGATGGAGGTGGCGAGGGTGCACCGGCCTCTGAACCGGCCGATGACTGCGCCGAGGACGTGACGGCCCCGGAGGTGGCGGACGATCCGCCCGTCGACGAGGGGGTCGACACCGAGATGGTGCCCGGTGTCGACTCGGGTCGATCGGGTGGGGTGGCCGCCGGTCGCCCGGTGTCCACCGCAAGGGTGATCGACGGCCCGGTTTCGAGCTCGTCACCATCGGTCCCGCCGCCGCAGGCCGCGGCGGCCGCAACCAACAGCGAGAACAACAGCAGCGGCAGACCACGGTGAACGACGATGAGCCAATCGTAGTGGCGACGACCGGAGGTGGGCGGCACCTGAGCCGGCGCCGGCGCTACGGCCGGGACCAGGGGGTGGCCGCAAGCTGCGTGCGGCCCGCAGCCTCGGCCTGGCGCTCGGTCTCGGTCCCGAGGCAGCACCGTCTCATCGACGGAAGGGCAGCGCCCGGACGCGGAGTCGTGTATCGCCCCTGGCGTCGAGCACCGCCTCATTGCCGGTCACGAATCGAACATGGTGTTCCACCCCGAACAGACCGGAAAGCACATCGTCGGTAAAGGGATCATCGACTGCCACCTCCAGTTCCAGCCGGGGCAGGGCCCAGGCCTTGGCGGCCGAGGTCTGGGCCAGCTGGCCCTTGGCCGAACGGACCTGCTTCACCGGGAACGGGATGTCGGCCCGGTCGACGATGGTTTCCTCGGCGCCGTCCTGGTTGGAGTAGATCTCCAGCCGCCACCGCTGCTGCTCCCGGGGGGCAACAAACCGTCGGCGACGGCTGCCGCCCCGTCCGGCGATGTTCCACTGGATCGCCACGAGCGGCAACACCAGCACCAACAGCCCGGCCAGCTGAATCACATAGTCAGGCACGGCGAAACATCGCTTTCGATCGGCGGTCCCTCGACCGGCGGCTACAGCTCAATGGCCCAACCCCCGCCGTTCTCGTAGAGCACGGTGACCCCCGGCTGCGCCATCAACCATCGAGCGACGTCATCGAGGTAGTCCTCGGACGACCCCATGCCATAGAGCCGCCACTGACGCTGACTGGGGGTGAACAACACGATGATCCGGGACTTTCCGGCATCGGCGGCCTGCTGTTCCAACTCCCGGACCCAGGCCTCGGTCGCCTCGGCCTCGACCTCGACGAACCGGTTCCGGCCCACGGTCTGGTCCCGCTGGGGGGCGAACCCGTTGTCCAGCACCAGCAGCGTGTCGTCCGGTGCGGCGGCATAGGCGGCCAGGAACACCTCACGATCGACGTCGGTTGTCATCTCGAACGCCTCGTTGCCGAACCGGGCCAGCATCAGGAACGGGAGAGTCGCCAGGACCAGCAGCGGCACCAGAACCGGCAGGGCCCGGACCCGGACCGCAGCCAGCAGCCGGCCGATGAGGATGGCGGCCATCGGAAGGGTGAACAGCAGCACCCGGAAGACGATCTCACCGCCGTAGCTCTGCAGCAACAAGGCCATCGAGGGGATACCGGCCAGCGGGGCGAGAGGGATGGCCGGGCGAAGGTGGCGGAAGCGCTCGGTTGCCATGGCGACACCGATGGCCAGGACCGAGAGGAAGGTGCCGATGCCGAGCCAGGTCCGGACCCCGGCCACGAACCGGTGCTCCGGTGAGGACGTGGCAACCCGTTCGGTGGTGCTCTCGCCGAGGTTGGAGAAGAAGCTGCCGACCTGGCCCGCCATGTCATCCAGTTGGGTCGACCACCACGGCTCGGCGGTGACGAAGAACCAGACGACGTAGGCGGTGGCCACCATGAACAGCAGCCGCCATGGCACGGTCCGGCCGTAGAGCCAGAGAATGAACAGACCGGTGCAGATGAAGAACGGCGCCAGCGGGTGGGAGACGATGGCACCGAAGCTCAGGATCAACAGGGCCACGAAGACCGGCGTCGACCGGGCGTTCGGCCGGTCGCCCCCGGCGGCGGCGAAGCGGGACAGCAACGGGACCGAGGCACTCCAGGCCGGGCCGGTTCGAAGGGGACCGCTCTCCAGCAGCACCAGCATGGAGAGGTAGGCGGTGAAGCCGAAGCTCTGGGGCGAGAAGTAGTCCTGCCCGGTCCAGGCCAGCAGGATGTAGGCCACGGCCGACAGCGGGCCGATGAGCGGCACCGTGGGGTAGGACCGGGTGGCGAGGGCGGAAACGAGGATGGCAGTGGCCCCGAGAATGGCGGTGGGCCACAGCCTCATGATCAGATCGAGGGTGCCGGTGCTGACGTTGGCCAGCGGGGCCATGAACACACCGAAGAAGCCCGGCCAAGCGAATCTGGCGTCGACCAGGACGTCCCCCGAGGAAGTCTCGTCGATCACCCTGACGAACCCCAGGTGTGTCCACGCGGTTGGAAAACGGAACTGGTCGTGGGCCAGGTGGGGTGCGGTGTGGAGGATGCCAAGCCAGATCAGCGGGACCATCACCGCATACCGGGTCCGCTCCACCAGGCTGGCCCGCAGCAACACGATCGACGCCACCACGCCGATGCCGACCGCCACCCAGTAGACGGCGGGCAGGGCGAACAGGATGCCGTAGCCGTCGACCTCCTCGCTGGGTATCGTCCGACCGCCCCACAGGCCCAGGATCAGCGCCAGCAGGCCGGCCCCGAGGCCGAACCATCCCATCGGGCTGAGCGACGAGGCGGTGGCGACGGCATCGGCCATGGCCTGTTGCAGCTGCTGTTGCAACGACTGCTGGGGTCCATGGTCCTGGCGCCGTCCCGAGGCCTGGCCCGACATCATGGGAGCGTCCGGTCCCTCTGTCGGTCCCGCCCCAGGTCGGCCGACGACAACAGCAGAGCCAGCACCAACCCGTATGCGGTCGCCGTGGCCACCAGCAACTCGGCGCTGGCGATCCGGAACCAGATGAGGAACTGGACCGAGATGGCCGAAAGGGCGATCGACAACGCCGCCGACATCACCATCACGACCTGCCACGAGCGCAACTCGTGATGAAGCACGAAGGCCAGCGGGGCCCCGACCAGGAAGCCCAGCTGGAACAGGGCGAACACGCCGCCGATGGAGTCGGCCCCGACGGCCAGCAGCAGCGTGGTCACGGCTCCGAAACCACCGACCGACCAGGCACCCTGTCGAACGGTCATCGATCGGCCGCCGCGGCCAGGGCCAGCGAGGCCAGCACGATCACCGCCGGCGACAGTGGGGCGTCGGCGCCGATCATGGCCGGGTCGGTCTCGAACCTTGCGGGTTCGACCAGCAGGTCGCGATCCACACGACGAATGGCCGAGGTCTTCGAGCCTGCTCTCGGAACATCGCGGACCAGGCCGAGCCCGGCGGTGGCCATGGCGCCGGTGTTCAGGGACAGCCCGCTCTGGACCACCGGCACCGAGGTCGGCTTGTCACGTAGCGCTGCTGGCCTCAGTGTCATCACCTCCGATCGGACCCGGGCCGGAAGATCGGCAGACCATCCGCCGCCACCGATCGCCGCCGCCTCGATGGTACCCGGGCGGTGGCCATCCGTCGGAACGGGGCCCGTCGGTACTGCGGCCCGTGCTCAGCATCGGTCACGGTCGCGACGTGGGCACCACACCGCCGAGAACGCCGCCGCCCATCGACGCGATCGCATCCATCTGTCTCCACCAGGCTGCCACCACTGCCGCTTGTCCGACTTGCCGCCGCCGAGATCGGACCGACGACCTACCTGTCGACCCAGGCCCATGAGACGAGGAGCCTCTGGTTCAAGTCTCAGTCCGGGCAGGCGTCAGGAACTGCAGGAGAGTTGGGAGCAGCCCGGCCTGTTCCTGGCCCAGTCCGGTCGTGGCTCGGCGAACGACCGGCGACCGTCGATCTCCGCATACGGGGTCCGCAGGACGTCGAGCAGTTCGACGACGGGCTCGAAGTCGTCCCGTTCGGCGGCATCGATCGCCAGCTGGGCCAGGTAGTTGCGGAGGACGTAGTTGGGATTGACAGCGTTCATCGCCGCACGACGGTCCTCGTCGCTCCCCGGCGCCCGAGCGGCCAACTCGCAGTAGCGACGCAGCCACGTGGCGGTGGCCGCGGTCACCTCTGCGGCGGCGCCGTCGAGGTAGTAGGCGTCGGCCAACGGTGCCACCAGATCGTCATCCGATCTTGTGGCTGCACCGGTCGACTCGATGTCGGCCAACCGTCGAAAGAATATTGTCATGTCGGTTTCGGTGGCGACCAGCAACTCGAACAGTTCGGCCACCACTTCATCGGCGGCCACGTCGTAGCCGGTGCCGACCAAGCCGGTCTTTGCCCGCCACATTGCGGCGTTGTCCCGTTCGTGGTCCTCGGCGTAGCGATGCAATGACCGCTCCAACGGTTGTGTCTCGCCGGTCAACTGCACCAGTGCGTTCGCCAGCTGCAACAGGTTCCACTGGGCGATCTGGGGCTGGTGGCCGTACCGGTAGCGGCGATGGGCCGCATCGGTTGTGTTGGGGGTCCAGCCGGGGTCGAATCCCTCCAACCAGCCGTAGGGGCCGTAGTCGATCGTCGCCCCGTGGATCGACATGTTGTCGGTGTTCATCACACCGTGGACGAAACCGACCCGCATCCAATCGATGACCATGGCCAGTGTGGTGGTGCACACCTCATCGAAGAACGCGTGGTAGCGCTCGTTGCCGCCCTGGGGGTACCGATCGACGAGGTGGGGGAAGGAGTGATCGATGGTGAAGTCCGTCAGTTGCCTGAGCTCGTCGGTCTCCTGCCGGGCCGCGAACAGCTGGAAGTTTCCGAAGCGGATGAACGAAGGCGCCACCCGGCAGACGACGGCGCCCGGCTCCGGACGAGGGTTGCCGTCGTAGAGGATGTCCCGGACCACCTTGTCGCCGGTGACCACGAGGCTCAGTGCCCTTGTGGTGGCGATACCGAGGTGGTGCATGGCTTCGCTGCACAGGAACTCCCTGATCGATGATCGCAACACCGCCATGCCATCGGCGCTGCGGGAGTACGGCGTCGGCCCGGCCCCTTTGAGCTGCAATGTGTGGTGACCTCCCCGATCGTCGGCGACCTCGCCGAGCGAGATGGCCCGCCCGTCACCGAGCTGGCCGGCCCAATGACCGAACTGATGCCCGCCGTAGCAGGCGGCGTGGGGGTCCATCCCGGGCAGCAGAAGGCTGCCGGAGAAGACCCGGGCCATCAACTCGGGCTGGTCCGTCCAGGCCCGTCGGTCGATGCCGAGCATGTCGGAAACCTCCGAGGACCAGGCCACCAGCGCCGGAGCGGGCGCCACCACCGGTTGAACCCGGGATGCCACCGCATGATGGACCTGGCGGGGCCGGTTGAGGGTGCTCGGGTCGACCGGTAGTTCGTCGACGAAGCGATTGTCCCAACGCAGCCCGGTCAGCCCAACGGCCTCGAGCTCGGGGGGTGTCGGCTCGGGGGGTGTCGATTGTGCCGTTCCAGCCTCGCTGTCCATGATCGACCTAACCCCGCAGATGGCTCCGGCCTTCCAGGGTACCCGGCTACTCTTCGACGTATGAGTCCCTCCGGCGGTCCCGACAAGCGGTCTCGGGAGGTGGCGGATGTGTCGACCCCCGACGTCGGCCGGTCGGGCGGGGCCGGAGATGACGGCGGCGGCGAGTTGTTGGAGGCCATCGACGAGTTCTTTCTGGCCCGCATGCCCAGGAAGCACTCCGAGCACACCCTGGCCGCCTATCGCCGAGACTTCGACGCCATCGTGGTGCGGCTTGCCGAAGTCAAGGGCTGCCGGCCCGACGAGTTGGCGCTGGCCGACCTCGAGGTCAAGGTCCTCCGGCGGGCCTTCGCCGGGATCTCCCACCAGTCGGCGGCCACCATCGCCAGAACCTGGTCGACGTGGAATCAGCTGTTCTCGTTCCTGGTGTCCGAGCAGACCATCGCCGGCAATCCGATGGCCGCAGTGGAAAAGCCGCGGGTTCCCAAGAGCCGGCCAAAGGCCATCAGCGGCGACGACAGTGTGGAACGGCTGCTGCGGGTGGCGGCGACCGGTCGCCAGGGAGCCCGCGACCCCTGGCCCGAGCGCGACTTTGCGGTCATCATCACCCTGTTGACCTGCGGGCTCCGGCTCTCCGAACTGCTGGGGTTGACCATTCGGTCGATCGACGGCCCCCCCGGCGATCGGGTGATCGGCGTCCGGGGCAAGGGCAACAAAGAACGCACCGTGCCCCTGGAACCCGAGGTCGAAGCCATCATCGGCCGATACACCGAGAGCCGGCTGACCCGGTTCCCGGGCCGGATCGCCGCCGACGCAGCCCTGTTCGTGGCCAACGACGGCGAACCACTACGGCGGGGCGCGCTTCAGTACATGGTGGAACAGCTGTATCGGGAAGCCGGGATCCGAACCCGGGTCCCGGCCGGGGCGTTGGTTCACGCCCTCCGCCACACCTTCGCCACCAGCCTGGCCCGCAACGGCGCCAGCGGCACCGAGCTGCAGCGGCTGCTCGGTCATGAGTCGCTGGCCACCACGCAACGGTATGTCGATGCCAGCGCCCGCGAGGTCCGGGCCGCAGCCCGCTCCAACGAGGCCTATCTGGCGCTGCGAACCATCGACGTCGAGCAGCGGAGGCCGGGTGACGACGCCGCAGCCCACAGCACCGCGACCGATGAGACCGCAGCCGATCCGAACCCCCCGGTCGAGCCGGCAGGCCACCACGCCGCCGACGATGGGGCCGCCGCAGACTGAGCGGGCGGTTCGGGCGGTTCCCGCCGATTGTCCGAATACGCTGGACCGTGCTTGTGACACCTCCATTTCACCTGAATTCAGGGAAACGATTGCGTCGTCGAGCCCAATACGATTTCCCGTTCCGGACGCGGCCGGCGAGCCGAGCCCGGAGCTTGACCCCACAGGCCGGTATCGGTTGATTCCAGGCCCCCAGAGACACACGTCGTCCAGCACACGTGAAGGTAGGTTCTTGGCATGGGCCGCAGAATCGAAATTGAACTGACAAGCGCCAGGGACGACGGATCCTGGACCTGGCGAGCGGCGGGAGCCAAACAGCCGAAGGGCGACGTCGACGCCTCGCTTCTCTACGACGGGGCCAAGATCGGCGATGTGGTGAAGGTCGAAGCCGAGTTCCACCTCGACGGGATCGAGGTCACCGAGGTGTTCGCCCCGAAGGCCAAGAAGGAACGCACCGATCTGCTGGAGCTCAAGACCCGCCCGTTGCGCGACGACGAACTCGTGACCACCCAGCGGGTCGCCAAGGGTGAGCGGCGAGGTGGCCGAGGCGAGCGGGGCGAACGAGGTCGATCCCGTGGCCGAAGCGACGACCGCGGCCAGCGCCGTGGTGGCGGCGGCGGTGGTGGCGGTGGCGGGGAACGCCGGGGCCCACGGCCGGAGGCGGAGCGCCGGCCCCGCCCGAAGCGGCTTCGGCCCCGCAGGGTCCATCGCGATGCCATGCTGGCTGCGGTCACCGAGGAGCACCGGCCGATCGTGGAGCAGGTGATCAAGGACGGTATGCCCGGCGTCCGGGCCGCCATCGAGAAGCAGAACGCCGAGGCCAAGGAAGCGGGCAAGCCCGAGATCGATGCAACGCCGATCCTGGCCATCGCCGAGCAGAACCTGAGCCGGGCTCGCTTGGCCGAGTGGCGAGACCGGGCCGATGCGGCGCTGGCCGATGCCGAAGAACTCGATATTCGCGACCTCCGCTCGGTGGTGGTGGCCGGGGCCGACGTGGCCAGGGACGATGAGAGCCGAGCGGTCGCCGATCAGATAAAGACGGTGCTCGACGCCCGCCTGGAGTCGGATCATGCGGCGTGGCTGAAAGATCTCGACCAAGCGGTCTCCGAGGGTCGGGTGGTTCGTGGTCTTCGGTTGAGTTCCCGGCCGGTCAAGGCCGGCGCCCCCCTGCCCACCGAGATCGCCAGCAAGCTGGCCCAGCAGGCTTCCGAGGCGCTGGCCGCCGACGTGATGCAGGACCGATGGGCCACGGTGCTCGATGCCCTGGCGTTCTCCCCCGTCCGCGGAGCGGTCACCCCGGTCGGCACGCCGGCCGAGCCTTCCGAGGAGCTGCTGGTCGAGGTCCGCCGACTGTCGGACCGGATCCCGGCCATTGCGGCGCTGTTCGGTGTCGATCCCAGCCAGGTTCCAAAGAGCGCAAAGCGCCGTCGGCCGCCTCGGCGGGATCAGAAGAGCAAGCCGGGTGGCGGCCGTTCGGCCGAGCCACGCAAGCCGCGGGATGCGTCGGCCACCAGGGCCAACGCCCGCCCGGTGCCCGGCGCCGAGAAGCCGGAGCCGACCGAAGACAAACAACAGACCCCGGCCGACCAGTCGACCGAGGCACCGTCGTCAGAGGCAACCTCGGCGCCGACCAACGGCCACGCAGACCGGGCCCAGCCCGAGCCGGAGCCGAGCCCGGACAGCCCCGCGGACTCCGCCGCCGCACCCGACACCTCGGCCCCAACCGACAACACAGCCGAGACCGACAACCCGGCCGTTGCCCAAGCAGTCGCTGATGGCGAACCGGCGGCCGACAGTGCGCCGATCGCCGGGGGTGCATCGGTACCGGCGGCGACCGACGCGGCGGAGACCGAAGCGGTCACGACAGCGGCAACGAACGATGTCGCCGAAACCCCCGAACCGGTCGATCACCAGACGGTCGCCGACGAGGACGGCCAACAGCTCGCCAAGGCGAAGACCGAGGAGACCGCGGCCGCCGGCGACTGACCGCTCGGAGGGTGGGGGCGGGCCGCCAGGCCCGGCTGATCCCTCCGCCCGGCGAGACCACGATCGACGACGCCCGGCAGACCTCAGCCGGCCAGCACGCCGTGCTCGCTGAGGAACTGCTGCAGGCCGGCCACCAGGTTGTGGTCTGCCACTTCGGCCAGCGGAACCCAGGCCACATCGGCGGCATCGTCGCCGGCCACCGCATCGGCCGGCGCCGGCCCGTCACCGGCCGGCCCCAGCGCAGCGTGGAAGTCCATGATCACGTAGTGGTGGTCCGGGCCGATCCGCTCGACCCAACCGACGAACCGCCCGCAGGACACCGACAGCCCGGTCTCCTCCAGGACCTCACGCTCGACCGCCGCCGCCAGGGACTCTCCAGGCTCGACCCGGCCACCGGGGACCGACCATTGCCCGATCGCCGGCCCTCGTCCCCGCTCGATCAGCAGCAGGCGGTCGCCGTCGATGACGACGGCGCCGACACAGATCTCCGGTCTAGGAGTCTCCATCGGCTTCGGGGTTGCGGAGCGAGCGATGTACGGTCAGCAACCGCGCCTTGAGCCCGAACGATTCGAAGAAGTTCTTGGTGTCCCGATCTCCCGGCAGGGCCAGGGAATCGATGCCGATACAACCCTCGTCCTCGGCCACCTGCAGGAGCAGGTTCATCATCGCCTCGCCGATGCCGGCCTTGCGGGCCTCGGCGTCGACCACGAAGTGATCCAGCCGGGCCAGGCGCTGCCCGTCGAGGAGCGTCTCCAGCACCCCGAGGCCGTAGCCGAAGACCACCTCGTCGTAGCAGCCGACCACCACCAGCGAGCCGGGATCGTCGATGCTGTCCCGTAGCCGCTCCCCCAGCGGCGGGCCTGCTTCCCGGCGGAGCAGCATCGCTGCCCCCCGCTGGCCGCCGATCTCGGCCCGTCGGTTCTGCTCGATGAGCTCGATGGACCCGATGTCGGCCACGGTCGCGACCCTGGCCGATTCCATCAACCGGCCAAGCGATCGAGTTTGCCCAGCACCGTCTTACGGGCCCGGTTGGCCTGCTCGTGGGCCCGGACCCGCTCCAACTGCCCCTCGTCCAGTTCATCGAGCAGGGCGATGATCTCCTTGGCCTTGAGAGTGTCGTAGCCGGCGATGGGAAGCTGCCGGTCGGCCGGCGGCGACTCGACCTCGTCTTCGATGGAGCCGGTGTCATTGTCGGGTGCCTCACCTTCGCCACCGGTGTCGGCCGATGGAGGCGACGTTGCGGTGAGCGCCGGGGGCTGATTCTCCGGGCGGGGTGGCGGTGGGGTGCCCTGCTTCTCGGCCGAGGAGGGGGTGTCGGGCGGCGCCAGCCCCATCGAGGCGCCGATCTCGGTGATCTGCCGGGCCAGGATGCCGGCGACCCCGCCGGCCAGCTGATTGAAGGCCTCTGCCGGCCCGCCTCGGTTGACGGCCAACTGGCCGACGACCCTGGCGATCTGGACCTGGCTCTTGCCCCGCCGGACCAGCTGGGGGATGACCTCTTGGTACTCGTACAGCATCCCGACCGGGGCGTAGACGAACAGATCGATCAGTTGCTCCACCGGATCCTT
The DNA here is from genome assembly GCA_947259095.1 of uncultured Acidimicrobiaceae bacterium. Lineage (GTDB taxonomy): Bacteria > Actinomycetota > Acidimicrobiia > Acidimicrobiales > SZUA-35 > JAHELU01. Next base: position 116,534 of record CAMYLA010000011.1, read on the forward strand.
GGCTTTGTCATCTGCCATGGTCAGCTCCTACCCGTCCAGCAGTTCGCCGCAATGGGGGCAACGGGGCTCGGGGCCACGGGCGATCTGGCCTCGGTTCACCAGCAGGAAACAGCTCTGGCAGACGATCTCTTCCCCACGGCCGGGGCTGCTGCTGCTCCCGGGTTTGGCCCCACCGCCTTCCTCGGTCTCGTCGTCCTCGTCTTCGTCCTCCGACGCCGCCAGACGGTCCCGGAGGATGGCGTCGAGGTCGGCCTCGACATCATCGGGGTCCTCGTCCTCGTCCTCGTCTTCTTCGTCGGTGACCTTGCGAGCACGGGGCCGAGCGGGCTCCTCGTCTTCGTCTTCCTCGTCGTCTTCCTCGACGACCGGGTCGACGGCATCGTCGAGGATCTCCAGATCGTCGTCTTCTTCGAGGTCGCCGGCGGCAACCTCTTCGTCGTCCGGTTCGGCGTCGAATTCTACTTCGTCGTCTTCAACGGTCTCTTCGGTTTCTTCGTCGGTATCGTCAGTCATCGACTATGCCTCGTTGTCGGACCTTGGCGGGAACGGCCGGACTCTAGCCACTTCGGGATCGAGTTCGTTACACCGAGGGAATTCTTTTTCCAATCGGGGCTTCCGGCCACATCATGTCACAAACCGCCCAGGGTGCAAGTCGAGGCCGAAGAGCCCGAATCGGGCCCGGTCAACGGAGCGGATCGACGATCACCCCTTGGCGAAAAGTCGCCGAATCTGACCCACGTTGTCGATGTAGGCCCGGGTGTCGTCGAACAACCCTCGGGCCGCCACCGACCCCTGGCCCTGGTAGTAGGCGGCCATCGCTGCGTCCTCGCTGCCGGTGTAGCCGATAAGCCACTGCATGAGGCGGGCGCTCATGCGGATGTTGTCATCGGGGACCGTGGGGTCGAGGTCCGCCTTGATCAGCGTGGTGGCGATCCAGGCCGAGGTCGCCGGCATGAGCTGGCCCACACCGACCGCCCCTTTGTTGCTCACGATCCCGGTCTGCCAACCGGACTCCCGGTAGGCCATGGCCATCAGCAGGTCAGGAGCGACGCCGTAGTGGGCCGCCCATCGCTCGAACGACGGGATGAGCTGCAGGCGCTGAGGATTGGCCCGGAGACGACCAGGCAGCGAGTTGTAGCCGGCTGAGGGGTTGCTGGGAGCCGCGGCGGCACCGCCGGGCAGGGTCAGCTTCTGGCCGATTCTGATCAGGTTGGGGTTGGTGATGCCATTGAGCTCGATCAGCTCGCCGATCGGGACGCCGGCCCTGGCGGCAATGATGCCAAGCGAATCGCCGGGCCTGATCTCGTAATACGACGGCTCGGCCCGGGGAATCGTCAGCACCTGGCCGATCCGGATCAGGTGAAGATCGGAGATGCCGTTGGCCGATGCCAACTCGGCGGTTGCCACCCCGTGGTCACGGGCCACGACGGACAGCGAATCGCCCGGCTTGACCACATAGTCCTCTGCCGCCGCCGGGGCGGCGGTGACCAACACCAGGGCGGCGGCCAGCGCTGCGCCGATCAACCGACGCCGCCGCCCACCGGTGGGGCCCGACATCGAATCGGGTTCGGAATCGGGTTCGGAATCGGGTTCGGAATCGGGTTCGGAATCGGGTTCGGGACCGGGACCGGATTCGGAGGGGATCCCGGCTCCCGGTTGGGTGCCGCTCGGGCGGCGCAGGCGTTTCAGCGTGCGAAAACGGGTTCGGTGCGACGGCGACGCATCAATGGACGGTGACAAAGCCATCACGGCTCTCCTGACAAAAAGACTGGACCTGCAAAAGGCCCGGGGCCCGACAAAATCTAGACAGCGCTACCTGTCCGCTTCGCTTCTGCCCGTCTTTCCGCTTCCAACCGCTCGAGCTCCGCCTCAGAGGAGTGGTTGACGAACGACATCATAGCCGCAATTGCCCGGTGACCTGCCTCATTCTCGATGAGTTTGTGCATCTGCTGCACCACCGAACGATAGGCGGGATGGCCCTGGGGGGTGCTCCGCAGCTCGATGGTGTGCATGGCCGAGCGGGCGTTGAGGTTGAGGTTGAACCGCACCCGGTAGGCCAGGCTGACCGCATACGATGCCTGCGACTCGAAGCCCCCGGCTCGGAGCGCCTCATGGAGCTCGGCGGCCCGATCCATGGCCTCGTCGAATTCCGATGCCACCCCGGCCTCGTCGATCAGGTGTGACCGGGTGTAGCCGTGGTACGGGTTGAGCTTCTGCCACTCCACGGTGAGCATCCTGTGGCGCTGCAGATCCCGGAATGCGCCGTAGTCGGCCAGGATGTCGAATCGGTAGAAGGGGCGCTCGAGTGCCCGCCCGGGGCGATGACGGCGATTCTGACGGTCCCCGGTATAGGCCCGCATCACCGAGAGGCGTTCCTCCACCGACATCGCCCGGACCTTCTGCTCGATGGCCGCCTCGGACAGGCTGGTGTAGGGGTACAGCATGGAGGCCACCAGCTTGACCTCGGCATCGGGATCGAAGTCGATCAGGTCGACCCGCTCATCGTCGTCGTGCACCTCGACGTCGCCAAGCAGTTCGAAGGCCATGGCCTCCATCGCCTGGCGGTTGGTCTCCAGGTAGTCGCTCGTGACCTGACCACGGTCCACCAGGTCGACCCGCTTGACGAACGACGGGATGACCTTGCGCAGCTCGGCCAGCATCATGTCGGCGTATTGGCGGGCTTCGGGCAGCGGATCGGCCCGCATACGCAACAAGAGCTGCTCGTAGGCCTGGCCGGTGCCGTAAATGCCGACGTTCGACTGGGCCGCGGCCGGCAACACGCCCCGAACCGCATCGAGCGCCTTGGCCTTGACCGCCATCCGGTAGATGAAGTCACTGTCACCGGGATGCTTCGGCGTTGCCTGGCGAACATGATCCTGGACGATCGGGGTCAGCCTGGCGTAGGTGTCGAACAGCCGGTCCAGGTCCCCGATGTACCGGGTCCCCAGCGAGGACCCGAGCACGTCCGGGTCCCGGTAGTACCGGTAACGACCGTTCGGTCGCGAGTCGTAGGCGATGTACCGGGTCGACTGCTCGAGATAGGCGGCCAGACGGCCCCACTCCAGGATCTTGGTCAGCAGATTCGAGGCCTGCTCGCAGGCGAGGTGGATACCGCCGAGCTGGGCGACCGAATCGTCGCCGTATTCGAAGAAGATGCGCTCGTAGAGGTCTTCGGCCCGCTGGAGACCCACGGTGGCATCGATCGATGCGTCGCCCTCGATGTCGAGCTCGCCGACGAACTCGTCGAGGAACAACCGCCGAAGGCTCTTCGGCGATCTGGAGTACCGGGCGAACAGCGCACCTTTGACGACCTCGGGCAGGTTGACCAGGGCAAAAACCGGGAGATCCAGGTTCGTGAAGTACCGGCGGAGAACGTCTTCTTCCTCCTCGGTGAACTCCTCAACAAGATACGCGCTCACGGCGAGAGAGGTTAGGGCCAGTTGGGCCGGTTTTCGCGGATCACGCGAAGAAGCCTGCCGATTGATCAACATGAATCGGCAGCCGTGAACGGTCGCGAATGGCCCCCATCGATCAGGCCACCACGGTCAGGGCGTCCGGGATGACCTCGACCCGGAGCACCCGCCATCGACCTCGGTCGACGCCGTCGAGGCGGATCGTCTGGAGCTCGGCGAAGTCCGTCTCCCAGGTGCCGGCCCGACCGGTCCGGAGGTCGGGATGTGGCAGATGGGAGCCGGAGCGGGCGCGGCGGCCCGCCTCCCGACGGTCGCCGAATCGGATCCGACCTTCGATGGTGTCGACGAAACCGTCGTTGGGGTGGGCCCGGGGACCCAACCGGAGGTCGCCGAGCCAGGCGCCGTTCATGACCACGGCGCTGAACGGCAAGCGGTGGCCGAGGAGGCCGGCGATGGCCGAGGCCAAGCGGCCGGGGGGCTCGGCGGTGAGGTGGGCGACGAACGGCAGCGGTGGCCCCGGTCGTCCGGCTCGGTCCGGTGCCAGGCTTGCCATGGCCAGATCGATCGGATAGGCGATCCGCTCGGCCGGTGGCCGGACCTCCGACACCCCGAGCGTGTTCAGCAGGTCCCCTCCGGTAACCCTGGCCACCAGCTTGGTCCCCCGGCCGAGGGCATCGGCGGCCATGGCCGCCAGCTCGGCATCACCACCAGCCACGGCTCGGGGTGCGGGATCGACCGCCGGCTCACCCCAGCTCCGACCCTTTTCGATGGTCACACCCGCCGATCCGTTCCCAAACCGTCCGGCGGTTCGGTCCCCGGTGCCGGCTCGGCCGAGGGCCGGGGGGCCGACGCCGTCGAGCCCTCCGGCGGTTCCGGGTCGGCCCCCGGGTCGACGATCGAGGAGGCGGCCACCAGGTCTCGGTACACCGCATCTGCGCCGGCCCGGGCCGCAGCGCCGGTCGAGGCCAAGGGTGCCAGCTTGGCCAGCTGTCGCAGCAGGTCGATCAGTTGTTTCGCAGTCCGAACGAAGTCGCCGGGCGTGAACTCCGCTTCGGCCAGCACATCGTCGAGGCCCCCACCGGAGGCCCAGCCGTGGGCGACGGCCATGAAGCCCGGGTCCGGCTCCCTCGTCAGCGGGAGGCGCAGCTCGCTCTCGTCGCTGTTCAGATCGAGATGGCGGGCCTGGACCTGGCGGAACCTCCGCCGGAGGTCGTTCGACGGATACCACGGCTCCAGCCGGGGTCCGTTGCTGCGCCGCTCCTCGTAGACGAACGACGATGCCAGTGCCACCAGCTCCGGTGGCGTGAGGTCGTCGAAGAGACCGTCTTCGAGCACCTCCACCAGGAACAGATCACTCTCGTGGTAGAGGCGGGCCAGCCGTTGCCCGCCCCCGGTCAGCTCCCAGTCGATGAGATGACCTCGCCGCTGCATGAGCTCGATGACCCGATCGAACTGGGCGCCGAGCGAGTCGGCCCTGGCTGCGGCGGCGGTCCTGGCCCTGGCCAGGTCCCGCTCGATCTTGTCGAGCTTGCGGAGGCCCTTCACCGCGGCCGGGTCGAGCTGGGTCCTGGCCACCACTTCGCCGCTGGGGCCGAGCGACCTGCGGTTCTTGGGGGCGGCCAACCTGGTTCTGGCCAGGAGTTGGCTCACCTCGTACACAAAGCTCACGCTGTTGGGGAGGTAGGGATCGGGCAGCTCCACCTCACCGGCGCGCTTTGGCGGCGCCAGCAGATCGTTCGGGGTCAGCTCGTAGACCTCCGCCTCTCGGTCGGTGACCTTGACCCTGACCCGTCCGCCTCGCCGGAACGCCACCGCCAGCACGATCACCGGTGACGGTGCCTCGGCGCTCTCGATCTCCAGGACGTCGCCGGGATTGATCCTGCTCATGGCGAAGGCGATGGACTGTTCGTCCCGCTCTGCGATCTCGGGCGTCTGGGCCGCGGCCCGGAGCTCCTCGACCGGTCCGAAGTCCCGCTCCAGGCGACCCTCGAGCTGGCTCCGCCGGTCGAGCAGCTTCTCGACCCGCTGTTCGGTCAGCACCACCCCGGAGTCCACCCTGAACTGGGCGAAGGACAGGTTCAACAGCTGCCTGGCCCGCTCCGGCCGATACCGGCGGACCAGATTGGCCGCCATGTTGTAGGTCGGCCGGAACGACGAGGTGAGCACGAACCGGCGGCTCGACGCCAGATCGGCAACCTGTTCGAATCGTACGAACGGGGACCACAACACCAGGGCCTCGCCGTGGGTGTCGATGCCCCGCCTGCCCGCTCGGCCCGTCAACTGGGTGTACTGGGCCGGGGTCAGGAACTCGTGGTGCTCCCCGGTGAACTTGGTCAGCTTCTCCAACACCACCGTCCTGGCCGGCATGTTGATCCCCAGGGCCAGGGTCTCGGTGGCGAACACGACCTTGACCAGGCCCCGGACAAAACAGGCCTCGACCGCCTCCTTGAACGGCGGCACCATGCCGGCGTGGTGAGCCGCCACCCCGGCCATCAGGCCGTTCTTGAACCGTTCGAACTGCAGCACGTCGAGATCGCTCTCATCGAGCACCCGGACGTGTTCGGTCACGATCCCCGAGATCTGTCGCCGCTCCGCGTTCGAGGTCAATCGGATACCGGCGTCGACGACCGCCTTTGCCGCATCGTCGCAGGCCGCCCGGGAGAAGATGAAGTGGATGGCCGGCAGCAGGTCGCGGTGATCGAGGAGCTGCACGATGTCGACCCGGTCGGGGGTCCGCCACTTTCGGCGCTCCTTGGATCCGCCCCGACCGTTGCGGCCGCCCCCTCGACCTCTCCCCCGGCCCCCACCACCGGGGCGCCGGGGATCGTTGTCGTAGCGGGCCCCTTTCGGGTTGGCCCGGTTGCCCTGCATGGTCTTCATGAAGTGCAGGTGACTCCCGCCCCGCTCCCCCACCACGTAGCGGTTCGTCAGCTCCACCGGCCGTCGGGTTTCCACCACCAGGCTGGTCGGCCCTCGGACGGTCTCGATCCAGCGACTGAGTTCCTCCGCGTTGGAGACCGTCGCCGAAAGGCAGACCAGCTGAACCGATCGGCGGAGGTGGATGATCACCTCCTCCCACACCGGACCCCGATAGGCGTCCTGGAGGTAGTGCACCTCATCGAGGACCACGGTTTGCAGCCCGTCCAAGGTCGTGCCCGAGTACAGCATGTTCCGCAGCACCTCGGTGGTCATGACCACCGCCGGGGCATCGCCGTTGATGTTGTTGTCGCCGGTCAGCAGGCCGACGTTGTCCCTGCCGTTGGCTGCGACCAGATCGTGGTACTTCTGGTTCGACAGTGCCTTGATCGGTGTGGTGTAGAAGACCCGTCGGCCGGCGGCCAACCCCACCTCCACCGCGTAGTTGGCAACCAGCGTCTTGCCGGCACCGGTGGGTGCGGCAACGATGACGTTCGATCCCTCGTCGACCGCGTCGAACGCCTTGACCTGGAACTCATCCGGCTCGAAACCGATCCTGTCCAGAAACGACTGGCGGATCGACCGGGGCTCAGCGGGCACCGATCAGGCCCTGTCGCCGGAACCGGAGGGTGTGCAGGTCGGCATTCAGCTCGATCCGATGGTGGCCGTTGCCGGCCCCTGACCATCGTCCTTCGTGATCCGCCGACCGATGAGGATGGCGAACTCGTAGAACAGGTACATCGGGATCGAGATGACTCCCAGCATGAACGGGTCTCCGGTCGGGGTGATGACCGCCCCCAGGACCACCACCGCCACCGCGGCGATCCGGCGGTTACCGGCCAGGGTCTCGGTCTTCACCAGGCCGATCTTCTGCAGGAAGATCAACACCAGCGGCAGTTCGGCCGCGATCCCGAACGCAAACAGCATCTTGACGAAGAAGCCCAGGTACTCTCTGGGGCTGAACAGCGGGGTGAAGGTGTCTGGGCCGAAACTCAACAGCACGGTCAGCGCCTTGGGCATCAGCAGGTAGGCCACGGTCATGCCCACCGCCAGCAGCAGCACTGAGATGGCGACGAACGGAATCAGCGCCTGCTTCTCATGGGGGTAGAGCCCCGGCATGACGAACCGACCCATTTGATAGAGAACGATCGGCGTGGCCATGATGAGGCCGCCGTAGCCGGCCATGGTGAGCATGACCCCGAACGCCTCCAACGGTGCGGTGACCAGCAACTCGCACTCCCGACCGGCCGCAGCCTGGAACTCACAGTACGGCTCCTGGAGCAGGCTGAAGATCGGATCGTTGAAGGCGTAGACCACGATCGCGCCGATGATGACCGCCAGGACCGACCGAATCAGCCGCTTCCTCAGTTCGGTGAGGTGACCAACGAGGGTCATCTCGGCCACCGGATCCTCCGGCTTCTTCGACCGTTTCCATGGGAGCCTCACGCTCGCTCCTCGGATCACCGTTCGTCCTCACCCTCTGGCGAGGTTGGCCCGGCATCGGTCGCCGTCTCGGTCTCGGTCTCGTTCGGCTCGGCATCGGTCTCGGTCGGCTCGGCATCGGTCTCGATGGCCGCAGTATCGGCGGCCGGTTCGGCGGGCGCAGCAGGCTCGTTGTCGGCGGTCGGCTCGGAACCCATACCGGGCCGGACATCGGCGGGCGGCTCGGGGCGACGGCGGTACATGGCCCCTGCGGCCTTGGCGGCCGACGCAGGGTCCAATGGTGGGGCGGCAGCGCCGTTTCCCGACACATCGGCGGCATCGACGTCGTCGACCGGTTCGGCTGACGACGGCTCGTCCGATGCCGGGGTGGCCGGCGGGGTCGACTTCGGTTTCGGCGCGTTGTCCGATGGACCGGCCGATGCGGCCCAGGCATTGGGGTCGGTCACCCGGTCGATCTCGTCCATGCCGGCCATGAACTCCGACCGAAGGCTGTCGGTCATGCCCCGAACCTGGGAGACCGCGGAGCCCACTCGCCTGATCAGACCGGGCAGTTGCTCGGGCCCGACAGTGATCAACAGAACCAGCGCAATGACGATTATTTCGCCGGGTCCGATGTTCAACACGTCAAACAGCGTACCGCCGTCGGCCCACTCCCTAAGGACCACGGCTCGGCAATCACGAAACTTTCAGATCGGGCCGATCACACATATTCCGGCTGATTTCGGCTGATTTCGGCCGCGAAAACCGGGCATGGAAGCCGCACCCGGGATCGAGGCGGGTCGGGTCAGCCGTTGATGAATTCGGCCAGCGCGGCCGTCAACTTCGAGTCGTCGTGCATGAGATGGTGGAAGTCCAACAGGTCATCATGGCTTATCGGCTCGCCGGAATGGGCCTCGTTGAGTTCGGCCGGCAGGCGCCAGGTCGTGAACGACACCCCCGATGCGACGAGGAGGTCGATGGTCCTGGTTTCGGCCGGCTTGACGACGGTCATGCGGCAGTGGGGGCAACGGAACGAATAGGTCCCCTGATTATTGTCGTCGCAGATGCGAACCTGAACGTCCTGGGTCGTGAGTTCGACATCACCGCAGTCCGAACAGCTGGCACGAATCGTTGCCATGGTGGTGAACTTCCTCCTGCCTAGCAAAAACTCGGCTTCGATGGTGTGGCCTTCTTTGATTCGGCAGGGACTCTCCGCCTCTTGAGCGGATACGGCCAACCGGGCCAAATTGGCCGCCACCGGGCCGCCGGCCGGCACTCCTCGTGAACCCCGACCGCTCTCCGCCCTCTCCAGGGGCAACGGGTCGGGCCGGGTCGGGATGGACCGGAGCCACGGTGACCGACTGTTCGTCGTCGACTGCGTGAGTTGGAAATCGGGGAAAAGGGTGCTCGAACGGGACCCGGCAGGGCAGGATGAGCGAGTGAGTCCACGACTACCGGCCCTGTACGGCCCACCGCTGGGATTCGGCCACCGGGGGGCAAGAGCGCAGGCGCCGGAGAACACCATCGAGAGCTTCCGGCTGGCGGTCGAACTGGGGGCGACCGGCGTCGAGAGCGATGTCTGGCTGACGGCCGACGGCATTCCGGTGCTGGATCACGATGGTCGGTTCGGGCCCCGGCTGCGCCGCCGGGCGATCGCCGATACGCCGAGAGACCACCTTCCCGATCACATCCCAACCCTGGCGGACCTGTACGAGACCGTGGGGCCGGCCTATGCGATCTCGCTCGACATCAAGGACCCGGTGGCGTTCGGACCGGTCGTCGAGGCCGCCCGACGATTCGATGACGGCGCCGAAGCCAACCTGTGGCTGTGCCATCCCGACCTCTCACTGCTCACCTCCTGGCGGCCCCGGACCGAGGCGAGACTCATCAACTCGACCCGACTCAAGAACCTGCCGCACGGACTGGAACGACGAGCAGCCGAGCTGGAACAGCGCGGCGTCGACGGCCTGAGCCTGCCCCACGGCGAATGGTCCGGCGGGCGGGTGACCCTGCTGCACCGATTCGGGCTGCTGGCCCTGGCCTGGGGGATCGACTACGAGCGGGAGGCGGCCGAGGTCATCGATGCCGGCATCGATGCCCTCTACTCCGATCACGTCGACAGGATGATGGCGGTGATCCTCGAGTACTACGGCGGCGACGACCCGCCCGCCGACGGCGCAAGGTGACCGTCGACGGCTAGAGAGACCCCAGACGACCGAGCGGCCAGAACAGGAAGAAGGCCCGGCCGACCACTCGATCGTGGGAGATCGGCCCGGTCTCGAAACGGGAGTCGAGCGAGAGTTCCCTGTTGTCGCCCATGACGAACACGTGCCCGTCCGGGACCACCTCCGGGCCGAAGTCGCTTGTCAGTACCCCTTCGTCGAGGTAAGGCTCCAACAGCTCGGCGTCGTCGATCAACACCTTGTTCTCGGCAATGGTGATCGTCTCTCCTTCGAGGGCGATCACCCGCTTGATCACGTCGCGGGGCAGCTCGGGGTTCCTGGCGATCTCATCGTCGGTGCGACGAAACACGATCACATCGCCCCGGTTGATGTCGTGCAACCGGTAGCTGATCTTGTTGACCAGCACCCGGTCCCGGACCAGCAGGGTGGATTCCATCGACGGTGACGGGATCCAGAACGCCTGGAGGAGCACCGCTCGCAGTATCAGGGCCAGCAGCACGGCGCCGACCAGCACAACCGCCCACTCGATGGCGTTGCGCCTGGCACTGCCCGATTGCTCCGGCTCGTCATCCTCCTCGTCGAGATCGTCGAGATCCACGTCGAAGTCGTTGTCGTCGAGCCTGCCATCGCCGATATCGTCGCCGTTGCCGTACCCATCGAAGTAGCCGCTGTCATCGACGACCGGGCCGAGACCGGGGCCGCCGATGACGTCGGCGCCGGCGGGGTTGGCGCCGGCCGGGTCGTAGGCGCCGAGGCTGGGTGAGGTCCAGCGGCCGGTGCTCAACCTGACCGTGTCGGCCGGTCCGGGTCTCGAACCGATCGGTGGGGGCCATGGTTCGTCCGGCTCAGGTTCTGCCGCCAGACCGTATGACCACTTGTCGTCAGGATCGGTAACCACTTCGGACAAGGCTAGCCGCGGCCCGGCCGGTTGAGCCCCTGACCTCGGATCTGCGATCCGCCGGTCGGGCGGCCGGGCCCCGGCGGTTCGATATCGACCGGCTATCGGTAGCGGGCCAGGATTCTGGCTGCGGTCCGCCCTGCCAGCCGGTCGGCATCGGGCAGTCCGGTGGATTCGACGACGGTTGCCGACGGCCCCAGCCGGACCAGCAACCGCTCCAGCCACGGGACGGCGGTGATGACCAACGTGGCGCGAATCCGTCCATCTGCGGTCTCGGTGACGTGCTCGCAGGGATACGAATCGACGACCCACGAGGCCTCGGGATCCAACTCCAGCGTCACCCTGGGATCGCTTTCCAGGGGATGGAAGATCCCGCGGCCCTCCTCACCGTCGTCCGGCCGCATCGCGGCCGGACGGTCCAGTTCGGCGATGCGTTCGATGCGATCGACCCGGAAGATCCGCTCCCCTCCCGCCTGGTGACACCAGCCGTGCACATACCAGTTGCCGGCGTCGGCGAACACCCGCCAGGGGGCGACGGCCCGAACCGAGTGGCTGTCGCGGTTGTAGGAGTAGTACGACATCTCGACCTCCTTGCCGGCGGTGGCAGCCGTCCGGAGCTGGTCGAGCAGCTTGCCCTCGGCGGCACCGAGATGGACATCGACGCTGGCACCGGCGCCGCCTTCGGAGAGCCCGAGGGCCACTCCCAGCTTGGAGAGCGCCCTTGCCAGGGCACCGTCGGGGTCGGTCCCGGGAACAGACAGCAGGCCGTCGGACGAAGCCAACAGAGCCAGGCCCTGACCGGGGGTCAGCCGCAGCGGTCGGGAGAAGAAGTCGGCCAGCCGAATCGTGACCCGGCCTTCGTCGTCGATCTGCACGTCGACCAGGGCGTCTGGGGAATAGGGCGGCAATCCCACCATGTAGACCACCCCGAGGTCGGCCAGCAGTTCCTCCTCGGTGACCCCGAATCTGGCGGCAACGTCGGCCACCGGTTGACCGGGGTTGGCAACGATCCAGGGCACGATGGCCAGAACCCGTCGCATTCGATCCGCTGCGGTGACCCGGCTCATGAGACGTCGACCGGGGCGACGTCGAAGGAGGCCAACCAGCTGACGACATCGGCCCGCCACCGGGCCGGTTCGAGCACCTCGGCGTGGTCGAGGAACCCCAGCACGAACGAACGGAAGGCGTCGTAGTTGGCCACCGGCACGGTGAACACCACCGAGCCGTCGGGCCTTGAATCGGTTTCAACGTCGGCGCCGAGCTGTTTCGCCGCCGACTCCACCCTCGTTTCGTCGACCAGCAGTCTGGCCAGAACCGGTTCCTCGGCGCCCAGCTCCCAGGCCTTGCGAGGCCCGTCGGTGTGGGTTGCCGGCGGCGTGGCCTCTGCCGGCTGATCGGTGGTCTCGACCGACCCGTCGATCCTGTCGAGGCGGAAGTTCCGTTCGCCCTCCCGGGCCCGGTCGTACCCGGTCAGGTACCAGCGGCCACGGTGGAAGTCGAGCCGCCACGGTTCGACGGCCCGCTGCTCGCCTCGATAGCCGAAGCCGATGGTGCGCTTCTCGGAGATGGCAGTTTCCACAGCGCCTCCTGGTCACCGAAGCCTTCCAATCGCACCGTCAACGAGGCCAAATGGAGCGCCGCCAGCTCATCGGGAGCCAGTCCGGGATCGGCAAGGTAGTAGTCGGCAGCGGCGATGCGATAGCCGTCGATCGGCGGATCGGTGGCCGGCACCCGCTCCACCCGCAGTGGGATGCCGAGCACCCGGAGGTCGTCCTTGTCGCGCTCGAACGTGCGATGGAAGGCCGGACCGGGCGGTGGGTAGCCGTCGACTTTCTGCCTGAGCTCATCGGCCGACAGCGGCCGGGGGGTGTCGAGCAGCACCGCGGTGAGGTTCAACAACCGTTCGAGTTTGTTCACCGTTCGACTACAGGGTCTCGATCAGTTTTGCCACCCGCTCGTCCTCGCTCTTGAACGGGTCCTTGCACAGCACCGTCCGCTGGGCCTGGTCGTTGAGCTTGAGGTGCACCCAATCCACGGTGTAGTCCCGCTTCTTTTCCTTGGCCCTGCGGATGAAATCGCCCCGCAGCTTGGCTCTGGTCGTCTGGGGCGGGGTGTCGATTGCGTCGTTCATCTGGCTGTCGACCAGTGTCCGCTCGGCCAACCCCCGGTCCTGGAGCTTGTAGAACAGCCCCTGGTCTCGGCGGATGTCGTGGTACTGCAGATCCAGCAGCGACACCCTGGGGTGGTTCAGCGGCAGATCGTGCTTGGCCCGATAGGCCTCGATCAGGTTGTACTTGATGACCCAGTCCAGTTCGGTTCCGAGTTTGAACGGGTCGCTCTCGAGGTGGGTCATCACGTGTTCCCACATTCGCAGGGCCCGCAGCTCATCGTCCGGCAAGCCGTGGGTCTCCTCGTAACGCAAGGCCCGATTGAGGTACTCGCTCTGGATGTCCAGCGCCGAAGCCTCCCGGCCGTTGGCCAGACGAACCCGCCGGCTCAGGGTGAGGTCGTGGCTGATCTCCCGGATGGCCCGGATCGGGTTCTCCAGGGTCATGTCCCGCAGGATGCAGGCCGGATCCTCCACCATGCGCAGCAGGACCGCCATCGCCCCCATCTTGAGGAAGGTGGTGTACTCGCTCATGTTGGAATCGCCGACGATGACGTGCAGTCGACGGTAGTGCTCGGCGTCGGCGTGGGGTTCGTCCCGGGTGTTGATGATCGGCCGGGACCGGGTGGTGGCCGATGACACCCCCTCCCAGATGTGCTCCGCCCGCTGGCTGACAGCGAACATCGAGCCTCGGGCGGTCTGCAGGACCTTGCCGGCCCCGGCGTAGATCTGGCGGCTGACCAGGAACGGGATGAGGACCTCGCCGTAGTGGCTCAGATCGTCGTTCCGGGTGGTCAGGTAGTTCTCGTGGCAACCGTAGGAATTGCCGGCGGAGTCGGTGTTGTTCTTGAACAGGTGCACGGTTCCCCGGATGCCCTCGTCCTGGAGCCGCTCCTCCGCCGAATCCAGCAGTTGTTCCAGGATTCGTTCACCGGCCTTGTCGTGGATGACCACCTCGTCGATCGAATCGCACTCGGCGGTGGCGTACTCGGGATGGGAGCCGACGTCGAGGTAGAGGCGGGCGCCGTTGACCAGGAACACGTTGGAAGACCGGCCCCACGAGACAACCCTGCGGAACAGGTACCGCGCCACCTCATCGGGGCTCAACCGCCGCTGACCACGCAGCGTGCAGGTGACCCCGTATTCGGTCTCGATTCCGTAGATGCGGCGTGAGTGCACGTCCCAAACCTAGCCGTAGTTGGTCCTGGACGAGCAGCCGGGACCGCACTTATTTGCCGGGTGGGTGCGCTCGTCGACCGAGTCGACTATTCCAGCAGCTGGGTGATTTCGCCGCTCTCCAGCCGGCGAAAACAGCGTCTCGCGGCAGCCCTATCGAGGATCCCGACCTCCAATTCGTCGGGGGTCAGGGTCCGTTCGTCGCCGGCCAGCGCCTCCACCGCCGCTTTGAGCGCGGCGGGGGCATCGAGGCTGTCGTTGTAGCTGGCCCCGAGCCGCTCCCGGATCGATTCCGCCTCGCCACCGAGTACCGCGAAGCCGTCCTCGTCGGTGACAGAACCGTCGTAGCGGATGTGGAACATGCGATCCCCATCGCGCTGGTAGCCCACCGCGGCGACGAGGATCTCCACCTCGAGCGGCTTGGTCTCGTGGGTGAAGACCTGGCCCAACATCTGGGCGTACTGATTGGCAAGGGCCTGCGGATCGACGTCGTCGCGGGAGTAGGTGTATCCCTTGATGTCGGCGTGGCGGATGCCGGCGATTCGGAGCTGGTCGTATTCGTTGTATCGACCGACGCCGGCGAAGGCGATGCGGTCGTATATTTCGGAGACCTTGCGGAGGTTCCGCGACGGGTTCTCGGCGCACAACAGGACACCACCGTCGAATTCGACCGCAGCCAGACTTCGCCCCCGGGCGATGCCCTTCTGGGCGAAGTCGGCCCGGTCCTTCATGATCTGTTCGGGCGCTACATAGAACGGCATGTTCATGGAGTTCGGTCCCCCTGGGTGAAGTCGGCCAGCACCCGATCGAAGCGCTCGGAAACGTCCGGCTCCTCCAGTTCGCTGTAGCCATCGGCGGTGATGACGGCCACGATGGGGTAGATCCCCCGCATGCTGTCGGGCCCCCCGGTGGCCGAGTCGTCGTCGGCGGCGGTGAACAAGGCCCGGATCATCAAGTCGATGGCTTCGTCACGGGTGTTGTCCTCGCGGTGACCCAACTTGATCACGGTCCTGGCAAAGAGGCTGCCGGACCCCGATGCGACGAAGTTGTCCTCCTCGTAGCGGCCACCGGTGACGTCGTAGGCGAACAGCCGACCGAAGCCGCGGCGCCGGTCGTAGCCGGCGAATAGCGGGACCACAACCATGCCCTGCATGGCCGCGGGGAGATGTTGACGGACCATCTGCGACAGTTGGTTGGCCTTGCCCTCGAGCGAGAGTGGACGACCCTCGACCTTCTCGTAGTGCTCCAACTGGAGTTGGAACATCTTGACCATCTCCAGGGCCGGACCGGCCGCACCGGCGATGGCCACTCCGGACCAGCGGTCGGCGGGGAAGACCTTGTTCATGGAGCGGTGACTGATCAGATTGCCCGAGGTGGCCCGACGGTCGCCTGCGATGACCACCCCGTCGGCGAAGGTGGCGGCCACCACGGTGGTGCCGTGCGCTATCTCCGGGAAGTCGGTTGGTGCCGGGTGGCGGTGGTCGGTCAGCCGGTAGTCCGGGGCGTGGCCCAGCTGGCGGAGGAGTCCTGCGAAGCTGGGGCCCGGATCACCGATGGGATCGTCGTTGGCAAAGGTCATACTGGGGGCGAGTCTAGGCGGTCCGCTGCGCTTCGGGCCGGGTGGCCAACCGGTTTCATCTCGTTGCGACAATCCCCCTGGGCAGCCGCGCCCTGTCGCGGCGAGGCGAACCCATCACGGAGCCCCAGGTAACCCGCAGCAGCGCTGCTGGCCACCCGAGTTTGGCGAAGCCCAACTCGCAGCAACCCGGAGGGTTGCCGCTATTGGCCACCCTTTTGGATGTAGCTCTTGACGAAGTCCTCGGCGTTGGTCTCCAACACGTCGTCGATCTCGTCCAAGAGATCATCCAGCTCAGCCTTCAGGGCTTCTCCGGACTCGCTGGTTGCCGGTGCCTCCTCGGCCACGTCATCCTGCGGCTTCGGAGCGGTCTTCTTGATTTGCTCACGTTCAGCCATCTCGTCCTCCTGATCGCCGGCGGCTTCGGGGCCAGTCTTCCTAGGCTCCGAGCTTCTCCAGCAAATCGATCACATTGTCGCTTTCATCCAGAATACTGCCGACGTGCTCGACAGTACCGCGTCCTGGCTCGAGCATGGGAACTCTGCGCAACGGATCGTCGCCGACATCGAACACGATCGAGTCCCAGTTGGCGGCCACGATGCTGTCGGCAAACTTCTGCAGGCATCGACCCCGGAAGTAGGCGCGGGTGTCGGTCGGCGGCTCGGTAACCGCCTTCTTGGCCTCGAAGTCGTCGACGAGGACCTCCAGCCCGGCCCTGGCGGCCAGGGACTTCGAGGGCCTCAGATCGTGGTATTGCAGGTCGAGGGCTCGGAGCCGGGGGTCCTCCCAGTCGCAGTCGTGGCGCTCCATAAAACCTTCCAGGAGCCGCTTCTTGGCCACCCAGTCGATGGAGCCGGCCAGCGAATCGGGGTTGGTCTCCAGGCCCTGGAGCGTCAATTCCCATCGCTCGAAGACCATCTTGCCCGCATCCTCGCCAACCGCTTCCAGGCCGAACCGGTCGGCCCAGCTCCGGGCTTGGGCGAAGAGGTCCCACTGGATCTCCAGAGGGGTCGCCGACTTGCCGTCGACCAGTTGCAGAGGCTTGGAAAGGGTCAGATCGTGGCTCACCGCATGCATCGCCGCAACCGGGCCCTCCAACAGGATCGGCTTCTCGTACGCCCCATCCTCCAGCATGGCGAAGATGATGGAGGAGGTGCCCACCTTCATCATCGTCGAGACCTGGGCCATGTTGGCGTCGCCGACGATCACGTGGAGCCGCCGGTACTTCTGGGAATCGGCGTGCGGTTCGTCGCGGGTGTTGACGATCGGCCGCTTGAGCGTGGTTTCCAGGCCCACCTCTTCTTCGAAGTGCTCGGCCCGCTGGGTCAACTGGTATGGCACATCCCGGCGGGTGACGCCCGGCAACTCCGAGCCGACCTTGCCGGAGCCGGTGTAGATCTGCCGGGTGACGAAGTGGGTGGTTGCGGCGTTGATGATCTGGCCGAAGGGCAGGTTCCGGTCGAGCAGATAGTTCTCGTGACACCCGTAGGCGTTGCCTTTGCGATCGGAGTTGTCCTTGTAGATCACGATTTCCTGGTCACCGGGCAGGGCGTCTGCGGCGGCGGCCATGGAATCGATGAGGATCAACTCCGCGGCCCGGTCGAACAACACGATCGAAAGGGCATCGCGACACTCGGGCGTTGACAGCTCCGGGTGCGCATGGTCCACGTAGTATCGGGCGCCGTTGGTCAACACTGCGTTGACCAGGTGGGTCTCCACCTCCGGCGGCATCGAGAACTCCGGTGCCATCAGGTCCCGGGCGTCGGCACCCGGCATCTCGTCGATGAAGTCCCAGGCGACCGGCGCGGTGCGATCGTCGAGGCCGCCGACATCGGTTCCGACGTAGGCGTTGATGAGCAACGATGAGGCCGACACCGGGTTCCAGTCCGCGGTGCCGCGGACCATGATCCCGAACTCGGTTTCAATCCCGACGATCTTTGGAACTGCCATATCCCGAGTCTCCCCAGACGCCCGTTAGAGGTACTGACCGGTGGCGACCTGCTCGATGGTCCGGCCGCCCGTCTTCTCGGCACCGGCCGGACCGACCAGCGTTCGGACGTACACGATCCGTTCACCCTTCTTACCGGAGATCTTGGCCCAATCATCGGGGTTGGTGGTGTTCGGGAGATCCTCGTGCTCTTTGTATTCCTGGGTGACCGAAACAAGCAGGTCCTCGGTCATGATCCCCTTCTCGCCATTGTCGAGGAAACGTTTGATGGCCAGCTTCTTGGCTCGACGAACGATGTTCTCGATCATGGCGCCGGAGGAGAAGTCCTTGAAATACAGGATCTCCTTGTCCCCGTTCTGATAGGTCACCTCGAGGAATCGGGTTTCGTCATCTGTCCGGTACATGAACTCGACCGCCTGGTCGATCATGGCCAGCAGGGCGCTCTCCAGCTCGACATGGCTGCGGATCTCACTCTCGTGGATCGGCAGATCCTTCGTCAGGTAATTGCCGAAGATCGACTTGGCCGAGTCTTCGCCCGGGCGCTCGATCTTGATCTTCACGTCGAGGCGACCGGGCCGGAGGATGGCCGGATCGATCAGGTCCTCTCGGTTCGAGGCGCCGATCACGATCACGTTCTTCAGCGTCTCGACGCCGTCGATCTCGGCCAGCAGCTGGGGGACGATCGTGGATTCGATGTCGGATGAGATGCCGCTGCCCCTGGTGCGGAACAACGACTCCATCTCGTCGAAGAAGATGATGACCGGCCAACCCTCTTCGGATTTCTCCCTGGCTCGCTGGAAGATGAGCCTGATCTGCCGCTCGGTTTCGCCGACGTACTTGTTGAGCAGCTCCGGACCCTTGATGTTCAAGAAGAAGCTTCGGGCCTCCTGATCGCCGGACAGCTCACTGACCTTCTTTGCCAGTGAGTTGGCGACCGCCTTGGCGATCAGGGTCTTGCCGCAGCCGGGTGGTCCGTAGAGCAGGATGCCCTTCGGCGCCGGCAACTGATGTTCGGCGAACAGATCGGCGTGGAGGAATGGCAGCTCCACCGCATCGACGATGGTTTCGATCTGGTTGTCGAGACCGCCGATGTCGTCGTAGCTGACGTCCGGCACCTCCTCGAGCACAAGATCCTCGACCTCGGCCTTTGGGAGCTTCTCCACCAGGACCGATGAGCGAACGTCGAGCAGCATCGAGTCACCGACCCGAACGCCGGTCCCGATCAGGTGCTCGGCAAGGTCCACCACCCGCTCCTCGTCGGCCCGGCCGACGATGAAGGCCCGCAGCCCGTCCGGGAGCATCTCCTTGACCTGGACCACCTCGCCCGAACGTTCCGGGCTTCGGACCTTGACGATGTTCAGCGACTCGTTGAGCACCACCTCGGCGCCCCGGATCAGTTCCTCGGAGTCGATCGCCGGATGGCTCTCGACCCGCATCTTGCGGCCACTGGAGTGGACGTCGGCAGAGCCGTCGTCGTTCAGGCCCAGCAGGGTGCCGTAGGCACTAGGCGGTTGGGTGAGCTTGTCGACCTCTTCGCGAAGGGCGGCGATGTGTTCGCGTGCCTCCCGCAGGGTATATGTCAATTTTTCGTTCTGGCTGATGGCCTGGGCCAGCTGGCCCTTGGTATCGAGCAGTCGTTCTTCGAGGGTTCTCACCCGTTTCGGTGCGTCTTGAAGCCTGCGACGAAGGGTGACGACTTCCTCCTCCATCGCTTTGAGCTGCGACTGCAGCTCGGCCATACCGGTTTCGTACTCGGTCAGCCGCTTCTCATAGTCGGGAGTCTTGACGACCACCACCTCCTGAACAGATCTTGCCTTCCGGCGACCTCTGGTCCCGGACCATACACCTACCTTCGGCAGGATGGGGAACGGTTCAAGCGGCGGCGAGTCCGGAAGAGACGAATTGTGCGGTCAAAGTTGGGTGGCTGATCTCTCAGCCGTGCGGTTTGGTGATTGCGGATTCGGCGACCACGTTGTCGGCGTTTCTCACACTAGTTGCCTTACCCGGCTAAACCCACGATCCAAAGGATGTATGCCAGGATCCGGGCTTCTTCTCGCCAGGCTTCGTAGCGACCGGACGGACCACCGTGGCCTGCGCCGAGATCGGTCCACAGCAGAATGGGGGCTTCGGCGGTGGTGCGCTGCCGCAAAAGCTGGACCCACTTGGCCGGCTCCCAGTAGTTGACCCTCGTGTCGTGGAAGCCCCCGGTGGCGAAGATCGACGGGTACGGCTGCTCGGTCACGTTCTCGTATGGCGAGTAGCCGAACATCGCTTCGAAGATCTCCTCGTTGTCGGCCGGGTTCCCCCACTCCTCCCATTCGGTGACGGTCAGGGGCTGGGTGGGATCGAGGATGGTGTTGAGGGCATCGACGAATGGCACGTGCGCCACCACGCCGGCGAAGAGCCGGGGCGCCTGGTTGACCACTGCACCGGCCATCAGTCCCCCGGCCGAGCCCCCTCGCAACACCAGACGGTCGGCTGCGGTCCAGCCGGTGGCGATAAGGTGCTGGGCCACCGCAATGACGTCGCCGAAGGTGTTCTGTTTCTTGTCGAACTTGCCGTCGAGATACCACTGCCTCCCCATTTCGCCGCCGCCACGGACGTGGGCGATGGCGAAGCAGAAGCCGCGATCGAGCAGCGACAACCGGACCGATGAGAACGCTGGATCGGTGGATGCCTCATAGGCCCCATAGGCATAGAGCACACAGGGCCTGGTTGCCGGTGCGGCCCCCGATGCTCCATCGCGTCGCCAGACCAGGCTGACGGGGATCCTGGTGCCGTCGGCGGCGACGGCCCATTCCCGCCTGGTTTCGTAGCGGGCCGGGTCAAAGTCTCCGAGGACCTCCTGGCGTTTCAGCAGTTCCCGTTCCCCGGTTTCGGTGTCGAGCAGGAACACCGACGGCGGCGTCACCATCGAGGTGTAGCCGTAGCGGAGGGTGGTGGCGTTGTAGTCCGGGTTGGCGCCGGGCCAGGTGGTCGACACCTCCTCGGGCTGGTCGACGGTGGTGAACGAACCGTCGGACCACGATCGCAGCCTGATCCGAGTGGTGCCCTCGGTCCGTTCGAACAGCACCAGGAAGTGGGCCGAGACGTCGATGTCGCTGATGGTGACGTCCGGTGCTTCGGGGATCAGCTCCGTCCAGTTCTCCGGCCCCGGATCGTCCTCCGGTGCGGTCATGACCCGGAAGTTCTCGGCACCGTCGTTGGTCAGGATCACGAAACGATCGTCGGCATGGGCGGCGGAGAACTCGACACCCTGGCGACGCTCGGCCAGCAGCCGGGGAAGGGCCATCGGGTCATCGGCGGGCACGATCCGGAGCTCGTCTGTGATCTTCGACGACGAGCCGATGTAGATGAACGAGTCGTCCTTGTCCCGGGCCACGCCGACGAAGAACCGCTCGTCGGTCTCCCGGAAGATCAGTGTGTCGTCGGCCACCGGATGCCCGACGGTGTGGCGCCAGACCTCGTATGGCCGGTTCGCGTCGTCGGGGCGAACATAGAAGAAGGTCTGATTGTCCAGCGCCCAGGCCGAGCCGTAGCTCAGATCGAGCAGGCCGTCGACGAACTCCTCGCCGGTCTCCAGGTCGCGGACCATCGCGGCGAAGCGCTCGTCGCCGGTGCGATCGGCACCCCAGAGCAACAGTCGGTGGTCCGGAGACACGTCGAACAGGCCGATCTCGAAGAACTCGGAGTCAGCGGCCTCCAGGTTCTCGTCGAGCAGGATCTGCTCGTCCGGGGCCGGCTCGCCGGCTGACGGGTCGCCGGCCATCGTGTCGGCGCCTCCATCAGCCGGTGCCGGACGTCGGCAATGGATCGGATACTGCTCACCCTCGTTGGTTCTGGTGTAGTACGACCACTGGTCCTTCACCACCGGAACCGACATGTCGGTTTCCTTGATCCGACCCTTGATCTCGTCGTACAGCTCCTCTCGCAGCGCAGCCACCGGAGCCAGCACGGCCTCGGTGTAGTCGTTCTCCGCCTCCAGGTGGGCCAGGACCGCGTCCGACTCCTTGTCGTGGAGCCAGCGATACGAATCGACCAGAGTCCGGCCCCACACCACGGTCTCCACCGGATCCTGGGCTGCGACCGGGGCGACCGCAGCGGTTGCGTTCTTCGGCGTTTCGGCCTTGTTCGACATCCTGGCAATCCTAGGTTGTGTCCATGGCCGCGCCCCGGCTCCGGGGGTTTGTTCGGCCGTCCGGGCCCTCGGGTAGGGTCTGTGGCGATGAGTCAAGCAGCCTCCGACGACAACCGGGACAGCACAGCCGACGGCGCCGACAACACAGCCGACGGCTTCAACAGCACAGCCGACGGCTCCAACAACACAGCCGACGGCGCCGACAACACAACCACCTCGTACCCGCAGCATTTCTACGACCCGCCGCCCCGGGCCGGCCAGGTACTCCTCATCCGCCACGGCCAGTCGCAGGCGTTCGATCCGGCATCGCCGTTCCCCCTGGTCGACGGCCACGGCGACCCGCCACTGAGCACGCTCGGCCAACACCAGGCCGAACTGGTCGGTCGGCGCCTGGCCACGGAGCCGGTTGCCGCCATCTACGTCTCCAGCCTCACCAGGACCCACCAGACCGCGGCCCCGCTGTCGCAGCGGCTCGACTTGTCCCCGGTGGTTGAACCGGACCTGCGGGAGGTTTTTCTCGGCATCGGCGAGGGCGGCCGGTTCCGGGAGATGATCGCCAACGAGCATCCGGCCGCACTGGAGGTTCGCCGCACCGGCGAGTGGGGCAAGCTGCCAGGGGCGGAGACGAACCAGCAGTTGACCGATCGGACCGTCGGAGCCGTCCGTCGGATCGCCTCGGCCCATCCCGATCAGATGGTGGCGGCGTTCTGTCATGGCGGGGTCATCGCCGCCGTGCTCGGCTACGCCATGGGGGTGACGGCCACCCGGTTCACCGGGGCTCGCCACACTTCCATCTCCCATCTGGTGATCGAACCCCCGGGATCGAACCCGCTACAATGGACCTTGCGGCTGTTCAACGATGGCGGCCACAGTGGCACGCTGACCGCCGACCTGCAGCGAGGTTGACATCGTCCTGTGCCGACCGTCGCCCGGTCCAACCACCGTCGGTCAGCCGACCTCACCCAGCGTCGACCGCGCCATCGCCATCGGCGATGGCAACCCCTGTCGCCAAGGTGCTTGTGCGACATGGCGATCACAATTCGACCCAGGACCCGCGAAACGATCCTCACGTAGGGTACTGTTCATGGCACAGGCTGTGGTCGGTATCGATGATCGTACACCGTGGCCGGCCAAGGCCGGGCTGTGGTTCGAGTCAGCAACGAGGTTCTGAACAACGTGCTTTGGCGAGAGAGATACCGACTGGCTGCTGTTGCACTTCTCGCCGGTGCGGCGGCGTTGGCAGTGCTGGATTACATTGCCCGAGACCCCATCGAGCGGGGCCCCGCGGTCCTGTTCCTGGCCCTGGCCCTGGGACTGACCGCCTGCTTCGCCGGTTTTGTCGACTGGAACCATCTCAGACCGGCGTGGAGGCTCGTACCGCCGCTGGTGGTGCTGAGCGCCATCCTGGCCGCCCTCGTCCTCACCGACCTGGCCGACACCTCCCATGCCATCATCGGCCTCACCGCGGCGGCCATCATGATCCTCACCTACGTCGGTTTCGTCATGTCGCCGGGGGCGGCCCTGATGTTCAGCCCCCTGGTGATCGGTGTCATGTTGACCGCCAACCGGCTCGAGCCGCTACGGGTGAGCCTGGCGCTGCCCCTGATCGGCGTGCCCATCGCCGCCGGCCTGGGTGAGCTGGTGTCGGCCCTGGTCGATCGCAGCCTGCAGACCCAGAGTCGCTTCTCGTCCCGCTCGGACCGACTGGCCAGGCTGGAGGACGTGCTCCGCCGGTTCCGCAGGCCGTCCTCGCTGGAGGAGGCGGCCGAGGAGGTGGCGGCGGCAGCCCTGGAGATCTTCGAGGTCGAGCGGGCCACGGTGGTCCTGCGCGACACCGTCGGCGGCCTGATCCCGGTCACGCTCGGTCCGTCCAGTTCCGAGGAGCCCGATCCCGGCACCGCCGAGTTGGTGGTCGACACGATCGGCGGCGACGAGCCTCGCCTGGTGCCGAACGTCGACGAGACCCTGCTGGTCCTGCCGCTGCCGGCGACCGACGTGCCGGCCGGGGCGGTGGTCGTCCACCCGATCCGCCCGGACGACCCGAGTTTCACCCTCGATCTGGCCCGGTTGTTCGGCACCCAGGTCGGCATCGCCATCGAGCACCTGTTCGAGATCAACAAGCTGGAACGGGCCACCACCCGCGACGAGCTGACCGGGATTGGCAATCGTCGCCATGCCGACACCCTGCTCAACTCCATGGAGGACGGCGACGCCCTGATCCTGCTCGACCTCGACGGCTTCAAGGCGGTCAACGACACCCTGGGCCACGCCGCCGGTGACCAGGTCCTCCAGGATCTCAGCGGCCACCTGCGGGACTGCCTCCGGGACTCCGACACCTCGGCCAGACTGGGGGGTGACGAGTTCCTGGTCGTGGCCAGGCGAGCCTTCGCCGATCCGGTGGCTGTCGCCCAGCGCATCCTCCGGGGCTGGGCCAGCTCCGGCCGTTCGACCACGATCAGCGCCGGGGTGGCGTTGCACGAGGCGACGGTCCCGGTCGACGAGACCTTCGAGCGGGCCGATCAGGCCCTGTACCGGGCCAAGTCGGCAGGCAAGAACCGGGCCCAGATGTGGGTCCAGCCAAAACAACGGCCGTCGCAAAACGGCGACAAGTCGGCCTGAGGCGGTGTGCGGTCGTCGCGGGCGGCCGATGACGGCCGGCCGCTACTGGCCGAGCGCCAAGCCGCTCCGGCCGAGCTCGGTCTGCTCGTAGCCAACCTCGTCTGCGGCGGCGCCGGCCTCGCCGAGGGCGTCATCGCCGCTGCGCCCTCCGGTCCTGGCTGCAGGATCGATCCGACCGGGCTGCAGCTCCACGATCTTGGCGTCGACCTCGTCCTTGATCCCGGCCAGGGGCAGCACGTTCAGGACACCCTGGCCTTTGCGGACAAGATCGATCAGCTCCTCGCCGCTGCGGGTCAGCACGGAGGTGGACCCGTGGATGACCAGGTTGGCCGATGTGACATCCTCGCCGAGCTGTTCCTTCATGAACGAGAAGACCTCTCGGACCGACTCCAGGCGAATGCCGGCGTCGAGCAGGGTCTTGATGACCTTGAGTTCCAGCAGGTCCTTGTAGGAGTATCTCCGACGGGAACCCGAACCGTTGGCATCGGCCAGCGACGGCCGGACGAGGTCGGTCCGTGCCCAATAATCGAGTTGCCGGTAGGTGATACCGACGATCTCGGCGGTTCGCTTACCACTGAAACTATTCTCAACCGTCATGCGCTTTGCGCTCCTCATCTGGTCCGACCGAAGACCACCGTCGTCAACCTCGCAGCGGAAGGAACACCAGTGCGTAATTACGAAGGAGGAATTTACCTGTTACTGATCGTAGTAACCTGCGCGCGAAGAGTCAACGATTCGCGCGCTCGGCGCTCGGTGTGTCCGGGTCGACATCCGGATTTCTCGATGCCATCGCACCGGCCCCGGCGGCACACGACCGGCCACGACCCCACCCCGAGCTCCTGATGACGGGCCAACCGGAACCGCAGCCGACCGTCACCGAGCCACAACACCGCGCACAGGTTTCGGCCCTCTGCGATCTGGCATTCGGTCAGGGGCGGACCACGGTGGTCGACCTGGCAGACCTGAACCGGGGCCGGGGGGCGTTCAGCGTGGTGTTGCGGGCCGAGCTCGCATGGCACGGCGCCCCACCGCCCGGCGGCGGTCCGGCATCGGTGGCGGCCAAACTCCCGGTGGAGGGGCCGAACGGCGAAGCGGCCAGGGTCTCGGGCGCCTACGACCGTGAGGCGCTGGCGTACCGGGAGCTCCTGTCCGGGGCCCCGCTGGCAACCCCGACCTGCTACGCCGTGCAACAGCCGGGTGATGGGTCGTGTTCGCTGCTGCTGGAGGACCTCTCGGCCCATCGCTGGTTCGACCAACTGGACGGGCTCCCGGCCGAGGTGGCCGTGTCGGTGGCCGGCGAGCTGACCCGGTTCCACCGGGCCTGGGTCGACGACGACCGGCTGGGGCTGCTGTCGGTGCGGCGCAACACCATCGCCTCCCTTCCCGATGAGGCGCTGACCGCCGGCCTGGCCCGTCTGGAGACCACCTGGGCCGAGGAGCTGGGTGCCGAGGAGCGGGCTCGGTACCACAACCTGGTCGACGCCAGGCCGAAGCTCGTCGAAATGTTCGAGGCGGCCGAACCGACCCTGTGTCACGGTGACCCGCGAGCGGACAACTTTGTGCTCGACCGCGCCGGCCGGATGGTGCTCTTCGACTGGCAGCAGATGGCGGTCCAGTTCGGTGAGGCCGATCTGGCGTGGTTGAGCGCAACCAGCCTCAATGTCGAGACCCGGCGTCGGATCGACAACGACCTGGTCGAGGCCTATGGCGGGTCCTTCGATCGCTACCGGCTGGGCCTCGCCCTCCCGGGACTGGCGGTGCTGCTCCTCGCCCAACGTGAGGTGGCAGCCGAACGGACTCGGCGGTTCGTGGCCGCCAGCCTGACTCGTATTGCCGCCGCCCTTGCCGACCTCGACGTGGTCGGCCTGATCTGACCCCGGCCACTGAGGCAGGAAGTCCTCGGCTACTCGGGCAGGAAGTCCTCGGGGTTCACCTCGTCGAGGAACTTCCGAAGCTCCTCCACCATCTCCTCCTCGTCGCCGGCGTCTTCTTCGGCTTCCTCCTCCTCGATTCCCGCCTCCTCGATCAGTGCATCCTCGGCGAAGATCGGACTCCCGGTCCTGGCGGCGAGGGCGATGGCATCGGAAGGGCGGGCGGAGATGGTTTGCACGCCACCGCTGGCGTCCCGCAGGTACAGCTCGGCGTAGAAGGTTCCGCTCCGCAGCTCGGTGACGACCACCCGCTCCAGCGCAGCCCCCAGCCCGTCGATCACCTCGGCGAACAGGTCATGGGTCATCGGCCTGGCCATCGGCGTACCGGACAGGGCCAGGTCGATGGCGTGCGCCTCGGGACCGCCGATGTAGATCGGCACAACGCGCCGCTGGCCGGTGGTTTCCCGAAGCAGCAGAATCGGAGTGTTGGTGGGCAGTTGCACTCGTACCCCCACGAGCTCCATCTCGATCGTCATGGCACCCACGCTAGCTCAGTTCGGCGAACTGCGTCCCAACAGACCGGCCGAGAATTTCCGTATCCGACCGGACCGGAGCCGATATCAGTTCTGGCCGCTGAGAGCCAGATAGACGAGCTTGAATTTGCCGACCTGGACCTCGTCGCCGTCGTTCAGCGCGGCGGTCTCGACCCTGGTCTGGTTGACGTAGGTGCCGTTGAGACTGCCGGCGTCGGACACGTGGAAGCCTGCACCGACCCGCCGGACCACCGCATGGCGGCGGGACACCGTGACGTCGTCGAGGAAGATGTCGCTCTCGGGGTGTCGGCCGATCGACACCTCGTCGCTGTCGAGGGCGATCCGACTCCCCCGCTTCGGGCCCTGACGGACGACGAACATCCCGACGGTGCCATCCGGCATGTCCGCCAGCTCTTCTTCGGCGACGAGGACCGGATCGTGGCTTGCCGTCGGGTCGAGGATCTCGGTCATGTCGGCACCAGGCGTCACCACCTTCAGCGCCACGCCGCAGGAGCTGCAGAACCTGGCCCCGAGTGGGTTCTCGTATCCGCATGACGAACAACCTGAATCCATGGACTAACCCTCCGTCAGACCGACATAGGCCTCGGCGTCCATCAACGATCCGAGTTCGCTCTCGTCGGCGAGCTCGATGACGAAGATCCACCCCTCGCCGTACGGATCGCTGTTGAGCCGCTCGGGCTCGTCGCCCAGATCGTTGTTCACCTCGACGACCAGACCGGTGATCGGGGCGTAGATGTCGGAAACGGATTTTGTGGACTCGACCTCGCTGATCGAGTCTCCCAATTTGACCTGGGCGCCAACCTCCGGCAGCTCGACGAAGACCACATCGCCGAGGGCATCCTGGGCGTAGTCGGTGATGCCGATCCGTGCCCGGTTGTTTTCCTCGACCTTGATCCACTCGTGATCGGAGGAATAGCGGAGATCATCTGGAGTGAGCATTGGCTCTACGCTACCCGAGATGGCAGGGACAATGCGATGGTCTCGGAGCGGTCACAATCACCCCGCCGAAACGGTCAACCGGCGGCCGGGGTGCCGGCCCCGCCCGCCTTGCGGACGGCCAGGCCCCGGCGAGCTGCCGGCACGTACTGGAACAGCGCCGAATAGATGCTGTAGCCCAACCCGGGAATGGCGAACAGCCACGCCAACCAGCCCAGGATCGGCGCATAGGACAGGGTGCTGGCCGCGCCGAGGAACATCGGGAAGGCGAACATCAGCAGGAACGTGCCGGTCTTGCCCTCCCACGTGACAGGGAACCTGGGCACCCCGAGGGCGGCCAGCACCAGAGCCGCCACCGCAACCAGCCCCTCGCGAGCCAAAGCGACGACCGCCACCACGGTCGGGATCGAACCGTCTATCAGCAGGCACGGCACCGCCACCAGGAACAACAGTCGGTCGACCGTCGGATCGAACAGTGCGCCCAGTTCCGTGGCCTGATCGAAGCGGCGGGCGATCCAGCCATCGACCCAATCGGTGGATCCCAGCACGGCCAACAACCATGCCGCAGCGGCTCGATCCTGACGACCGAACAGCAACCAGACGAACAGGGGGATGCACAGCAGCCTGGCGAACGTGATCAGGTTCGGCCAGGTCAGGGCGTCGGCGGCGCGAATGCCGTCGAACGGGGAGGTTGGCCGGGCCCGCTCCCCCTCGGCCGGACCGCTCGACGATCGGCCAGGGACCCCGTCGAACCCCTCAGCCTCGGGCATAGAGCACGACGCCCTCCCGATCGAAGTCCAGCTCGAAACCCTGCCGCGCCATGTTCCGATCGAACTCCTCCCGCTCGGCAGGGGTGCGCTCGGGGATCTCCCGCTCCACCACCAGCACCGCCCTGGTGATGGCGGGGAAGCCCATGTTGACCGCAGTCGGCTCGGCGTCGACCGCCAACGGGTACAGCCAGGGCCGCTCCGAGAGCGAGGCCAGGGCCGACGGCGACGCTCGGACCGGCACCTCGTCGTCGACCATGGCCACCGCACGCTCGATGGCCCGGTCGGTGGCATCCAGCTCACCCCAGTTCCAGGGGCTCTCGTACGGTGATGTCGGGGAGGTGCTGACGAACAGCAGCACCGAGGCCGCGGTCAGTGTGGTCAGCAGCCGGACATCGATGAACACCCGATCGACACCCATGTTGCCAAGCCGGTTGAGGGCGAACGGCGTGGCGATCATGACGAAGGCCAACAGCATCGCCGCCCGCTCGGCGAACGCCACGTCCTCGGCGGTCCCGGCCAGCAGATACAGCGCGGCCAGCGGCAGCGCAGGCAGCAGGTACCGCAACGAGAGCAGTGGCAGAAAGACGACCGGGGCCAGCAGCGCAACCAGCAACGCCACATTGTCCTGAGCCACCATCGCCTGCAGCGAATCGACGGGGTCGCGGACCGATGTCAGCACCACGTCGCCCAACGTCTGGCCGTTGTAGCCGGTGGTGGTGCCGCCACCGGCCCGTCCCAGCAGCGGCTGGGCCACCAGAAGCAGGGCCAATGAGTAGATCGAACCGACCCCCAGGGTCCACAGCCCGGCCCGGCGCTCGCCGTCGCCCAACAGCACGAACCCCCACAGCGCAATGACCAGACCAAGGTCGGCCCGGCAGGCCAGCGCCACGATCACACAGGCCCAGTACCAGAACCAACGTTTGGTCTTCCCGAAGTAGGCCAGGCCGATGATGGCCGGCACCGCCAGAACCACGGGGTGGAAATCATCGACGGCCAGCCGGTGGGTGGCCGGGTGCAGGGCATAGGCCACCACCAGGGCCGAAGCGGCCCCGATCCGCAGCTTCGCGACGTCTCTGGCCAACCGCCAGAGCGGGAACACGGCCAGCCCCAGGGCGATGGCCTGGGCGACGATCAATACCTCCGGTGGTGAGGCGAAACGGCCGAACACGGCCAGCGGATACAGGATGAACGACCAGCGCAGCTCCAACACGTGCAGATCGCTGCCGAACAGCGTGGCCCGAGGTTCGAGCAGCTCGCCGAGCAACCACAGCGACTGGCTGTAGCCGGCCAAGTCCACCCCGGTGCCGAAGCCCTCGAGCCGGCTGAGGCCGAGCCTGGCCAACCAGGCCGTCAGCCCGATCGCCACCAAAGCCGGGATCCAGCGGTCGCCAGGGCCACCTTCGAGTCTGGCTTGGAATCGTACGACGGCCCGCTCCAGCCGCCGCTGGTACGGAATCTCACTCATCGGTTGTCGCGCCGTCGACGGACTCGATCGGCTCGATCAGTTGCTCGCCCTTGTTGCGGACGTTGTTGACCTCGGTCGACACCGGCACCAGCTCCAGCAGGTCGTCCGGCGCCGGCGCCAGCAGTGAGTCGAGGTAGTCCATCTCGGTCTCCTCCGAGAGCCAGTCGTCCCATACCGGCGGGGCGAGGAGCACCGGCATCCGGTTGTGGATGGCGGCCATGGTCTCGTTTGGGCTGCAGGTGAGGATGGTGCAGGTCTCGATCACCTCGGCCGACTCGTCCACCGTCTTGCCGTCTTCCAGGCGAGGCTTCCAGCGCTCCCACATGCCGGCGAACACGATCGGCTCCCCGTCCGGGCGGTGGATGAAGTACGGCTGCTTGGCTTTCTGGCCCGGCACCTTGGCCCACTCGTAGAAGCCGTCGGCCGGGATCAGGCAGCGGCGCCGCTCGAACGCCTTGCGGAACGCCGGCTTCTCGGCCACGGTCTCTGCTCTGGCGTTGATCATCTTCGAGCCGATCTTCAGGTCCTTGGCCCAGAACGGCACCAGACCCCACCGGAGCATGTCGAGCCGGCGGCTGCCCTCCTTGGCCCGGACCACGTACACCTCGTTGGTCGGGGCCACGTTGAAACTTGGCTCCAGCTCACCCTCCGGCTCCTGGGCACCGAAGTACTTCGCCAGCTCGTCGGGCGGCGAGGCGGAAACGAACCGGCCACACATGGGGAAAACGGTACTGTGTTTGCCGACCGTTGACCGGCTTTGCGTCGAACTTGTAGCGACCGGCGACCACCACGCCGACGACCTGTCAGGGCGCAACGCCCCAACGGCCCCTCATGGCGTAGGCCCCGAGGGCCACCCGGGGCCCGGCGATGCCGGCCGGAGGTTCGGTGGAATCCGGCCAGCCGAGCGAGACCAGCATCGGGACCTCGACCTCGACCGGGATGCCCAGGATGGAGCGCACCACGTCCTCGTGATGGAGGGTCACCGGGCAGCTGGCGAGGCCCAGCGCGTTGGCCGCTACCATGAGATTCTGGGCGTGGCGGCCGATGTCGAACATCCGCCGGGGCCCGGCGTCGGCGGTGACGGTGAAGACCACGATCACCGGGGCCTTGTCGATCCAGGCCGCATAGTCGCCGCCCGCCTTGAGCGCCTCCTTGGTCTCGGGATCACCGACGATCACCACCCTCACCGGCTGGACGTTCTTGGCCGAACCGGCCAGCCGGGCCGCGTCGAGGACCCGGTCGACCAGCTCGTCCGGCACCGCCTGGTCGGTGTAGCTGCGGGTGTCCCGTTTGGTCATGATGGCGGTGAGGGCGTCCATGGGCCCCGAGTATGGTCAATCCCGGCCGCCGGCGCCACCGCCGGCCGCCAAGGCGCCGATCGGCGGGGTCAACCCCCCGACAGCGTTGGCAGGAAGTGGACCTCGGCCCCTTCCGGCAGCTCCTCGTAGAGTGCATCGGGAATGATCTCACCGTTGATCGACACCGAGACGCCCTCGGCGAGCCGGTCCCCCATCCCGGGGAACCGCTCGTCGAGCTTGTTGACCAGTCTCCTGACGGTGGCCGCTTCCACCTCAACCTCCGAAACCCCGTCGGTGAGGTCGCGTAGCGACGACGCAAGATGGACCCGGATCATCGGCGACCCCGACCCTACCCGTCGCCGTTCTGGTGTTCGGCCTGCCGATTGAGGGCGTCGAGCAGCCGGGGTGGCGACATGGGCAGGTCGACCATCCGGCAGCCGGTTGCGTCCTGGATGGCATTGGCCACCGCAGCCAGCGGCGGCACGATCCCGACCTCGCCAACACCTCGGACCCCGTAGGGATGGGCCGGGTTCGGCACCTCCACGACGATGGTGTCGATCATCGGCAGATCGGAGGCCACCGGGATCCGGTAGTCCAGGAAGCCGGGATTCTCCAGCTTGCCGTCGGCGTTGTGGATGTACTCCTCGTTGAGGGCCCAACCAATGCCCTGGACGACACCGCCCTGCATCTGCCCTTCCACATAACTGGGGTGGATGGCGGTGCCGGCATCCTGGGCGGTGGTGAACCGGATGACCCGGGCCACGCCGGTCTCGGGGTCGACCTCGACATCGCAGAGCTGGGTCGAGAACGCCGCCCCGACGCCGCGGGCGTTCAACGACTCGGTGGCCGAGATCGGCCCGCCGGTCCGCCCCGACTTGGCCGCCAGCTGCTGCAACGACAGCGGGGTCTCGCTGCCCTTGGTGTGCTGAGCCTGGCCGTCGACCCACTCGACCTCGTCGACCTCGCAGTCCCAGGTCTTGGCCGCCCTGGCGATGAGATCGGTTTTGATGGTTCGGCAGGCCTCGACCACCGCAGCACCGGTGGCCAGGGTCACCCGGCTGCCACCGGTCACGTCGTTGAAGCCGACGGTCTCGGTGTCTGCGACGTTGGCGGTGATCTTGTTCACGTCGATCCCCATCTCCTCGGCCGCCATGAGGCACATCGAGGCTCGGCTGCCGCCGATGTCGGGGGAGCCGACGATCACGCTGATCGTGCCGTCCTCGTTGACGTGGACGGTGGCGCTGGAGTTCATGCCGGCGTTGAACCAGAAGCCGCTGGCAACACCCCGACCCTGGTTTGGACCGAGCGGGGCGTTGTAGTGCTCGTGGTTCTTGACCGCCTCCAGGGTCTCGACGAAACCGATCCTGGGGAACTTCGGGCCGTAGCTGGCCTGGGTGCCCTCGACGGCGGCGTTGCGCAACCGGAGCTCGATCGGATCCATCTCGATGCCTCGAGCCAGCTCGTCGAGCACGCTCTCGACCGCAAAGGCCGCCATCGGTGCGCCGGGCGCCCGGTAGGCCGCAACCTTGGGTTTGTTGACCACGACGTCGAATCCCTCGATGAAGAAGTTGGGGATGTCGTAGGGGGCGAGGATGGTCATGCCGGCCGCACCGACCGGCGACCCCGGGTAGGCGCCGGCCTCATAGGCCATCCAGGCGTCCGCCGCGGTGAGCTTGCCGTCGTTGGTCACCCCCATCTTGACCCGAATGCTGGTTCCCGACGTCGGGCCGGTGGCCATGAACACCTCGTCGCGGTCCATCACCACCCTGACCGGGCGTCCGGACTTGGCTGACAGGGCGATGGCCAACGGCTCCAGGTAGATGACGGTCTTGCCGCCGAAGCCACCGCCGATCTCGGCTGCGGTGACCTTGATCCTCGACGGGTCCCAACCCAGCACGGTTGCGCTGGCGGTCCGCATGGCGAAGTGTCCCTGCGACGAGCACCACAGGTTGGCCCGGCCGTTCTGGCCCGTATCGGCGACGGCGGCGTGTGGTTCGATGTAACCCTGGTGGACGGGCTTGGTGGTGAAGGTCCGCTCGACGACGAGATCGGCCTCGGCAAAACCCTGGTCGAGGTCGCCCCGCTCGTGGCTGATCCGGCTGGCGACGTTGGAGGGCTCCTCCGGGGCCGGATCGACCCCTCGGGTCTTCATGTCCTCATGCAGCAGCGTGGCCCCGTCGGCCATGGCCTCCTCGACGGTCAGCACGTGGTCGAGTTGTTCGTAGCTCACCTCGATGGCGGCCGCCGCCAGCTGGGCCTGCTTGCGGGTGGTTGCCGCCACCGCAGCCACCACATGGCCCTCGTACAGCACCTTGTCCCTGGCCATGACGTTGTGGGACAGCATGACATCGTCTGGCCGGGCCCCGGCCTCGGCCAGGTCCGGGAAGTCGGCGCCGGTGATGATGGCCTTGACCCCGGGCATCGACTCGGCGGTCGCGGTGTCGATCGAGACGATCCTGGCGTGGGCGTGGGGCGAGCGCAGTACTGCGGCCTCCAGCATGCCGGGCAGCACCAGATCGGCGCCGAACCGGGCCTTGCCGGTGACCTTCTCGAGCCCGTCGGGACGGACCGGCCTGGAGCCGACCCACTTGTAGCCGGGGCTGGCACCGGTCTCGGTTGGTTCTTCGGTGACGGTCATCGGGTCCTCCTACTGGGCGGCGTTGAGTTGGCCTGCGGCGTCCAACACCGCGCGGATGATCTTGTCGTACCCGGTGCACCGGCAGAGGTTGCCTGCCAGGGCGTAGCGCACCTCGGTCTCGGTCGGGTTGGGGTTCTTGTCAAGCAGGGCCTTGGCCGCCACCAGGAACCCGGGGGTGCAGACCCCGCACTGCAGCGCCGCCCCTTCCAGGAAGCACTGCTGCAGGGGGTGGAGCTGGCCGGCGTCGGCCAGACCCTCGACGGTGACGACCGTTGCGCCGTTCACCTCGGGAGCGAACACGAGACAGGAGCAGGTGACCCGGCCGTTGAACATCACCGAGCAGGACCCGCAATCGCCGGTGCCGCAGCCCTCCTTCACCCCGGTGAGACCGACCTCGTCACGCAGGGCGTTGAGCAGGGTCTCGTTCTGATCGCAGAGGAACTCGACGTCGTCGCCGTTGAGATTGCATGCCACATGGGTTCTTGTCATCGTTGCGCTCCCTGCTGGTTGTCATCGGCTGCTCGTTGCGCCGCCGCCACGACGGCTCGGCGGGCCAGCACCCCGGCGACCTGCCGTCGATAGGCCACCGTGCCCCGCTTGTCGTCGATCGGGTTGCAGGCCGCAGCGGCGGCCTCGGCCACCGCCGCCAGAGCTGCGTCGTCGAGGGTGGAGCCGATCAGCGCCGCTTCGGCGTCCGGCACCCGCACCGCGGTCGGTGCGACCGCACCGAGGGCCACGGTGGCCGAGGTGCAGGTTCCGGTGTCGTCGAGGGTGATCCGGGCCCCGACACCGACCACCGCAATGTCCATCTCGGTTCTGGGGATCATGCGAAGGTAGGCGTCGCCGGTGTTGGCCGGCGGTGAGTCGACCTCGATCTCGACGACGAACTCCCCCTCGGCCAGGGAGGTGGCGCCGGGGCCGGTGGCGATGTCGGCCACCGGCACCGTCCTGGTGCCGCTGCCCGATGCGATCACCGCCCGGGCGCCGTTCACGATCATGGCCGGCACCGAATCGGCGGCCGGCGAAGCGTTGCACAGGTTCCCGCCGAGACTGCAGCGGTTCTGGATCTGATCGGAGCCGATCAGACCTGCCGCCTCGACCAGGCCCGGCAGCTCGGCCGCCAGCTCGGCGTTCTCGGTCAGTTCGACGGTTGGGGTTGCGGCCCCGATGGTCCAGGTTCCGCCGGCGTGGTTGACCGAGGTCAGCCGGGCGATGCCCTTGAGATCGATCAACGTCTCCGGTTCGGGCCGGCCGGCCCGAATCTGCGGGATGACGTCGGTGGCGCCGGCGAACACCTTGGCCGCCGGTTGCTCCGAGAGCATGTTGGCCGCTTCTTCCACCGTCGCCGGTGCCAGATAGTTCACGCCTTCTCCTTGTGGTCCGGACCCCCATGGGTCTCGGTGTTCTCAGACCCTGACGGGTGTCGATGTCTTTGCAAACGGGCTTCGCAGAACCGGGCGCGGTCCCCGGCCGACCGGGTCCCGCAATGTCGCTTGTGCGTTCCCGCCGCTCCGATCGGGGGCCGCTGGGACCGCCCTCGAAATGTAGCCCGAATCGCCGGCGGGAATCGAGGTGGGACGATCGCAGCCTGCGAGACTACTGTCCAGATCATGCAGGATCTGACCGAACACGTGGCGTGGATAACCGGGGCGGGCACCGGGATCGGCGAGGCAGGAGCGGTGGCACTGGCCGACGCCGGCTGCTCGGTCGTGCTGTCTGGCCGCCGATCGGCGCCGCTGGAGGCGCTGGCGGAACGAATCCGAGCCGCTGGGGGCGACGCCACCGTCGAACCCCTCGATGTCACCGATCAGCCGGCGGTCCAGACCGCCGTCGACCGGATCCTGGAGAACCGAGGCCGTATCGACATCGGAGTCTTCAGCGCCGGGATCAACATCACCGACCGGAATTGGTCGGTCGTCGCGACCTCCGGCTGGGACGACGTGATCAACATCGACCTGAACGGCGCCTTCTACTGCTGTCATGCCGTGCTGCCGGCGATGCGGGCCCAGGGCGGGGGTCTCATCATGAACATCTCGTCCATGGCCGGGAAGCGGATCAGCACCCTGACGGGCCCGGCCTACCAGGCGGCGAAGCACGCCATGAACGCCATGACGGCCAGCCTGGCCATCGAGGAGCGCAACAACGGCATCCGGGCCACCGCCATCTGCCCCGGGGAGGTGGCGACACCGATCCTCGACGCCCGGCCGGTCCCGGTCAGCGACGAGGACAGGGCCCGGATCCTGCAGAGCGAGGACCTGGGCGAGCTGATCCGGTTCGTGGCCTCGATGCCACCCCACGTGACCCTCGACGAAATCCTCATCACGCCGACCTACAACCGCTTCGCCGCCGGCTGAGCCGTCATCGGATCGGGCCCCCGGTCTGGGTTATTCGCCTCGCGGCCCGGAGCGGCCCACCGAGCGACGGATCCACTCGGTAGTGTCCAGATGTCGTCCGCGCCCGTCGGCGACCCGACCGGAACAGTCGACCACACCGGTCAGCGGGCCAACATGGAGGAGCAATGATGATCGACGTCGACGGCCCAGCTGCGCCGTCGAGCGGACCGCCCCGTCCACGGTGCGGACGCAACCTGCTCGGTTGGCCGCAGTTGGATGCCGCTGATGGCTAGCCCTGCAGGCTTCGATCGCCGGATGCTGTACCTGGTCGGCCTGGCCGGGGCGCTCGGGGTCATCTCCGGTGGTGCCGCCTACCTGCTGGTGAGGACGATCGGTCTGATCACCAGCGTGGCGCTGCTCGGCGAGTGGCACTGGGGCGAGATCCCACCGTTGAGCGATCTCGAGCCGTCGCCCCGACTGATCGTGGCGGCGGTGATCGGTGCGATGATCGTGGCCACCATGGCCCGCTGGGAACCCCTGATCCGGGGCCACGGCATCCCCGAGGCCATGGAAGCGGTGTTGCGACGGCAGAGTCGTATCCGACCCCGGGCCGGTCTGGCCAAGCCGCTGTCGGCTGCGGTGGCGATCGGCACCGGCGCCCCGTTCGGGGCCGAGGGCCCGATCATCGTCACCGGCGGGGCCATCGGGTCCTTCATCGGCCAGGTGGTCAAGGTCACGCCGTCGGAACGCAAGATCCTGTTGGCGTCGGGCGCCGCAGCCGGCATGGCCGCCACCTTCGGCGCCCCGCTGGCCGCCGTGCTGTTGGCCATCGAGCTGCTGTTGTTCGAGCTGTCGATCCGGTCGCTGATCCCGTTGGTGGTCGCGTCGAGCATCGCCAGCGGCATTCACGCCGCGTTCTTCGGCGCCGGCCCGCTGTTCACCGCGCCCCCACACGACTATGCGGGACTGGGGATCCTCCCCCTCTATGCGGTGCTGGGCATCACCAGCGGGCTGGTGGCCGTCGTCATCGCCCGGGGTCTGTTCGCCTCCGAACAGTTCTTCGCCTCGATGACCATCCCGGTGTTCTGGAAGCCGACCATCGGTGCGCTCGTCTTCGCCACCATCGGGTTGTTCGTGCCCCAGGCGCTCGGCGTCGGCTACGACGTGATCGAGGATGTCCTGGCCGGCCGGTTGGCACTGGGCACCCTCGGCGTGGTGCTGGTGGCCAAACTGGTGGCGTGGTGGGCCGCTCTCGGCTCGGGCACCTCCGGCGGCACCCTGGCCCCGATCCTGTTGATGGGGGCCACGTTCGGCGGGTTCTTCGCCGCCCTGGCGTTGCGGATCACCCCCGACGCCGACATCTCCCAGGGAGCGTTTGCCGTCGTGGCCATGGCCGCGGTGTTCGGGGCCGCCACCCGGGCGCCGTTCACCGCCATCGTGTTCGTGTTCGAGATCACCAGGGACTTCAACGTGATCATGCCCCTGATGCTGGCCACCGTGCTGGCGGCGTTGGTCTACTCCACCCTGTCGAACGAGAGCATCTACACCGAGCGGCTGTCCCGCCGGGGCATCCGGGTCGGCGGCGAGCTCACGGTCGACCCGCTGCGGACCACCGCGGTGGCAGACGTGATGAACCGCATGGTCGACACGGTCGAACCCGATGCCCCCCTCGGTGAGGTGGCGGACCGGATCACCAGGGGTGAGCGGGGCGCATTCCCGCTGGTCGACAAGGCCGGCCGCTGCGTTGGGATGGTGTCCAGGAAGGACCTGCTGGCCCAGAACCTGCCGCGCGACGCCCCGGTCGGCACGGTTGCATCGTCCGATGTGGTGGCCATCGCACCCGACGACAGCCTCGTCGATGCCTTGAAGATCATGGCCGATGAGAAAATCAACCACCTCCCGGTGGTCGAGGACGACCTGCTGGTCGGCATCTGCACCCAGGCCGACATCGTCCGGGCCCGGAGCGCCGAACTGGCCCTGGAGCGGCTGGAGAACGGCTGGCTGGCCCCGGTGTTCCAGCT
>CAMYLA010000011.1:154839-226036 GCA_947259095.1 uncultured Acidimicrobiaceae bacterium
CCGGGCTCGGTGGCGTTCCATGTGGTGGTGCCGCTCCCGATCGGCGACAGCCTCACCATCGCCAGGTCCCGGCTGGAGATGCAACTGGACCGGATCGAGAAGCTCGGCGGCAAGGCCAGTGGCGAGATCGGGGCCAGCGAGCCGGTGGTCGCCATCCGCCAGACCCTGCAGCGCTTCGCCGCCGATCGCATCATCCTGTCGACCCTGCCCCCTCGGGAGTCCCGCTGGTTGCAGACCGACGTGCTCAACGAGGTCAAGGAGGCGGTCGACGTTGACTGTGTGCTGGTCCACGACGATGACGAGCTGGCCGACTGAGCCCCCCACCGGGCCAGGTTGGCGAGCGTCCCGCCGGGCCGGGTTGGCATCGGCTGGGTCGACCGGCCGTTGTTGCCGTAGGCTCCCCGGATGCAACGACCGATGACGACGTTCGAGGTGGCCGATCTCGACCTGACCGACGCCTACAAGCTGATGACCGGGCTCATCGTTCCCCGGCCGATCGGCTGGATCGGCAGCTACGGCCCCGACGGCGTTGCCAACCTGGCCCCCTACTCGTTCTTCCAGGCCGTGGCCACCAATCCCCCGGTTGTGCTGTTCTCGACCGGCATGGCCGACGGTGCGGTCAAGGACAGCCTCGCCAACTGCCGGGCCTCGGGGGTGTTCACCGCCAACCTGGTCGACCACGAGCTCTCGGTGGCCATGAACCAGACCTCGGCCGAGGTCGAGCCTACGGTCGACGAGTTCGGCCTGGCCGGTCTGACCGCAAAGCGGTTCGGTTCGGTCGATGCGCCGGGGGTCGCCGAGGCGAAGGCGGTACTGGAGTGCCGGGTCGTCAACGAAGTGGTCCTCGGGGTCGAACCGCTCCGCCACGCGGTGACGTTCGGCGAGGTGGTGGCGTTCCACGTCGCCGACGAGGTGCTCGACGGGACCCGGATCGACGCCGCCGAGCTCGATGCCCTCGGCCGGCTGTCGACGCCGCCGAGCTCGATGCCCTCGGCCGGCTGGCAGGCTCCGGCTATGCCACAACCCGCGATCGGTTCACCCTGGAGCGGCCGAGGTAGCGCCTCACCTCAGCCGATCTCGACCGAGGTGCCGTCGAGGCGGTAAACAAAATCGCAATGGTCGGCCCCGCCCATGATGGTCTGGGTCCTGGTGAAGTCGATGTCCGGGTTGAAACCCTGCACCATCGTGCCGTCCCGGTTGCATGACAGGGCCGCCCCGAGGTCGGCCAGGCCCAGCTCCCGATACATCTCGGCGTAGCGACAACGGTTGACGTTGAAGGCCAGCACGGCGTCGCTCTGCTCGACGATCTCGATCTCCAACGCCCCACCCTTGGTCCAGTTCTCCATCGAGTCGGCGAAGTGGGCCAGCCCGTTGCCGCCAATGTGGGCCGCCAGCTCGCCACCCTGGGCCTTGGCGACGTCCACCACCACCTCCCGGGCCAGCTCCTGCACACGTTCCTCACCGAACTCCTGACCGAGACGCTCCAATAGTGGGGCGACGATGCGGGCCTCGATCTCCCGTCGCTTGAGGACCCCGACGTCGTTGAGGGAATCCGGTTTCGACTCCGGTTCGTCAGCCATTGGACCGCGCCTTCTCCTGGTCCGAATCGGATTGTCTCGACAGGGCGCTTCCCTCCTGCCAGGGCGAGATCTGGCCCTGGTAGACCGACGGCCCGTTTCGGAAGTGTGATGCCTCGTCGAGGGTTTCGACGAACGGCATGTCGATCGGGTAGAGCCGATCCCCCCGTGGCCGCGGCCCCGCCTTCGAGACATGGCCCCACAGCGGATGGCCGACCACCGGCCCCACAGCGGATGGCCGACCACCTCCTCGGCGATCCAAGCCGCCTCGATCAGCTTGTCGATGTCGTAGCCGGTTTCGATTCCCATCTCGTGGCACAGGTCGACGAAGTCCTCGGTCGGGACGTGGCCGGCCGCTCGCCCGTTGCCGCAGTAGGGGCAGCCACCCATACCCCCGATGGAGGTGTCGAACTCGGTCACCCCCAATTGCAGCGCCTCGTAGTAACTGGCGATGGTGGCGCCCCGGGAGTTGTGAAGGTGGAGGTGATAGGTCTCGATCTCGGGCCAGGTCTCACGGAAGGCCAGGATGGTTCCCCGCAGCCGGTGAGGGGTGTCCCACCCCATGGCATCGGAGATCGAGAGTCGATTGACCTCGAACCCGGCATCGTGCCACTTGTCGACCATCATGGCGACGAACTCGAGCCGCTGCCGGAGGCTGAACGGGCCCTCGAAGTTCGATCCGAACGGGCTGCCAAGCACCACGGCACCGAACTCGGCACCGTTGCTGCGGGCGGCGGCGATGGTTGCGTCGATGGCCGCAATCTGTTGGGCCTGGGACCGATTGTAGTTCCGCCTGGCGAACGAGTCACACATCTCGATGTGGGTGGCGGGCCGGCGGGTCCGCACATCGATCTTGGGGTGGAACCGGTCTGCCCGTTCGAAACCCTTCCGGTTGAACACCGCCGCGGTGTAGCGGATGCCCGGCTTGGGGACGAACCGCTCCGCCAGTTCCTCGATGTTGGCCATCGACGGGGTCCATGTCGGGTGGGCGAACGAACCGATGGAGATCACCTTGGCCCCGGTCTCGCCCAGCGCATCGAGCAGCCGCAGCTTGTCCGACACCGGGATGTCGGGACGCTCGATCTGCAGCCCCTCCCGCATCGAGTCGTCGGTGATGGTGACCCGCTCCGGCAGCGCACCCAACCCCGTGACGGTCATGGCTCCAACACGACCTTGCCCAACGCCTTGCGATCCATCAACGCCCGCAGCGCCTCACCGGCCCGATCCAGCGGATAGCGCTCCGAAACATGGGGTTTCAGCTTGCCGCTCGAGGTCAGCTCGATCAGCTCGGCACTGATGGCATCGCGCAACGCCGGGTCCCGGGCCGTCATCGCCCCGTAGAACACGCCGACGATCTGGCAGCTCTTGAGCAGGGTCAGGTTGAGCGGAATCGAGGGGATACCGGCGGTGAAACCCACCACCAGGAACCGGCCGGCCCAGCCGATGGCCCGGAGCGCCGACTCGGCGTAGTCGCCACCGACGCAGTCGTAGATCACATCGACGCCCTTGCCGTCGGTCAGTTCCTTGGCCCGATCCTTGAGGTTCTCGGTGGCGTAGTTGATCGTCTCGTCGGCACCGCGCTCCCGGCACAGGTCGAGCTTTTCCTCACTGGAGGCGGCGGCGATGACCCTGGCCCCCATCAGTTTGCCGAGCTCCACTGCGGACAGCCCGACGTTGCCGCCGGCACCGAGGATCAGCAGGGTCTCTCCTTCGGCCAACTCCCCTCGGTGCTTCAGCCCGTAGAGCGTGGTGCCGTAGGCGTAGTTGAGGCCGGTCGACTCGCCGAACCCCACGTTGTCCGGCAGGATCCTGGCCGCCGCGGCCGGCACCGCAGCCAGCTCGGCGAAGCCGCCGGTGGTTCCCAGCCCCCCGACGACCCGGTCCCCGATCGAGAATCCACTCACCTCGTCGCCGACCGCCGCCACCAGTCCGGCAACCTCACCACCGGGCACGTAGGGCGGCGGTGCCTTGAACTGGTACTTGTCCTCGATCATCAGGGTGTCGGGGAAGGTGACGGCCGCCGCCTTGACCTCGACCAGCAGCTCCTTTGACCCCGGTGTCGGATCCGGCAGCTCCTCGACGACCAGATTCTCGGGCGGACCGAACTCGTTGCACACCACGGCTCTCATCCGGGCAACCCTAGTGTCGGACCGGGGGGAGAAGGTAGCCCCGGGCTAGCGATCGAGTGTTTCGGCCAGGCCGCAGGCCTCGAAGGCGGCACGGGTGGCCCGCTTCTCGGCGCCTGTCAGCTCCAGCAGCGGTCGCCGTACCGGACCGCCGACCTGGCCCAGCAGCTCCTGCCAATACTTCTGGTGGGCGGTGGCCTTGCCTGCCGGCCTTGTCGAGGCCAGCGCCCGACGGACCGGGTCGAGGCCGGCGCTGACCTCCCGGGCCCGGTCGACGTCCCCGGCCATGGCCAGCTCGGTGTAGTCGGCCATACGCCGATCGGCCGGGGTCTGCAGCAGGAACGGGGGTGTCGAGCAGAGGTAGACCTGCCAGCCCAGGTCGATGATGTTGTCGAGCCAGTCCGCCTCCGGCGAGCTGCTGACGATCAGGCGGTCACCGGCCTTGCGGGTCAGTTCGGCGTAGACCTCACGCTCGACGCTGTACTTGATGGCGACGACGTTCGGGATCTCGCTCAACCGGAGGCAGAG
The DNA here is from genome assembly GCA_947259095.1 of uncultured Acidimicrobiaceae bacterium. Taxonomy (GTDB): domain Bacteria; phylum Actinomycetota; class Acidimicrobiia; order Acidimicrobiales; family SZUA-35; genus JAHELU01. The sequence continues at coordinate 159,071 of CAMYLA010000011.1, forward strand.
GTCCGGCTCCAGCCGGTAGCCGCAGTCCGGCGGTTGGTTCCACAGCACCACGCCGATGCTCACCTGCTCGGCCAGGTACCGGTAGTACTCGAAGATGGTGTCGTCGGTGTTGGCGCCGAAGTACAGCAGCGGCGAGTGGACCACGATGTGATCGGCGCCGGCTGCCTCGGCATGGCGAGCCAGGTCGGCTGCGACATCGATGTTCTGGTCCGAGCACGAGACCATCACACCCCCATCGAAGGGGGCCGCCTCCTCCACTGCGATCTCGGTGGTCCGTCTTCGCTCCGCCACGGTCATGGAGGCGAACTCGCCCTGCTTGCCATTCACGAACAGGCCCCGGATGCCGAGGGCGCCGTACCAGTGACGCAGGTTCCGCCGCCACCCGGCTTCATCGACCGACAGATCCTCAGCGAAGGGGGTGAGGGTGGCGGCCCAGATCCCCCGAAGTCGATCTCGGGACCGGGCCATCTGCTCCGATTTGGTCACCGCCAGAGCGTAGCCTCACTCGAAGACCAGGGCTCCGTCCTCCAGGTCGACGGCCGGGAACTCGTCCTTGTCGGACCAATAGTCCTGGGTGTGGACCCAAGGTTGGCGGTCGCCCTGTTTCGGCAGCAGGTGCAGGCTCCGCATGATGTACCCGGGGTTGAAGTTCTCGGGGTCGACCCAGGGCAGCAGTGCCATGTCGGCATCGGACTCGCCGATGCGGGGAACCACCACCTCGGCTCCGGCGTCGTCCATGTGGTGCAGGAGCCGGCACACGAAGTCGGCGATCATGTCTGCCCGGAGGGTCCAGCTGGCCCGGAAGTAGCCAAACACCCAGGCCATGTTGGGGATGCCGGTGAACATGGTGCCCCGGTAGGTCACGGTCTCGGAGAAATTCAGCGGCTCGCCGTCGATGCCGAACTCGATGTCGCCGAGCACGTTGAGGTTGAAGCCGGTTGCGGTGATGATGATGTCGGCATCGAGGATTTCCCCCGACTTGAGGGCCAGCCCCGTCTCGGTGAAGGTCTCGATCTCGTCTGTCACCACCGAGGCATCACCCTTGGCGATGGCCTGGAACAGATCACCGTCGGGGACGAAGGCGATCCGCTGCCGCCACGGCCGGTACCGGGGGGTGAAGTGGGGCTCGACGTCGTAGTCCTCGCCGAGATACTCCCGGAGCCCATTCCACAGCTCCTGCCTGACCATCTCCGGCTGCTCGAACGACATCTTGGTGATCTGGGCCTGGTCGTGGAGGATCTTGCGCCGCACGATCTCGTGGATCCAGGTCTCGTCGATCTGCAGCTCCCGCAGGGTGTCGGCCAGCTCGTTGGCGTTGCGGCCGGTGGCGAAGAAGGTGGGCGACCGCTGCAACATGGTCAGGTGGCCGGCGGTCGGGGCCATGGCTGGGATGAGGGTGGCGGCGGTGGCCCCCGAGCCGATGACCACCACGTTCTTGCCTGCGTAGTCGAGATCGTCTGGCCAGGTCTGGGGATGGACGATGGGACCGTGGAATCGGTCCATGCCCGGCCATTCCGGGGTGTAGGGCTCGGTGTGGTTGTAGTAGCCCTGGCACATCCAAAGGAAGTTGCCGGTGAAGCGCAGTTCCTCGCCGGTGTCGGTCCTGGTCACCTCCAGGGTCCAGCGGTTCTCGTCGCTTGACCACGAGGCCCGATCGATCGTGTGGTGGTAGCGGATATGGCGGGCCAGGTCGTTCTCGTCGATGACCTCGCCCATATAGGTGAGGATCTCCTCGGCGGTGGCGATGGGGGCGCTGGTCCACGGCTTGAATCGGTAGCCGAAGGTGTAGAGGTCGCTGTCGGATCGAATCCCGGGGTAGGTGTGGGTCCGCCAGGTGCCGCCGAAACCGCCCTGGGTCTCCAGTACCACGAAGCTCTTGTCCGGGCACTGCTCCTGCAGGTGATAGGCACCGCCGACGCCGGAGATCCCGGCACCGACGACGAGCACGTCGAAGTGCTCGACCCCGGCTGCGGGCGGGGTCGGTGCGGTCTCCTCCGGGACTGTGTTGGTCATGGGCCCATAGTGGCCCAGCCTCGGCGCCAACGCTGCATTTTCGGCCCGTTCGGGCCGGTGGTCTTGGCTCGCCCCGGGCCTACTGTGTGTCGACGCCGAGCACTGCGTAGCAGGCTCTGACGATGCCCTCGCCGCGGTCGTCACCGCCGGTCCCGGGCAGCATCCTGTTCATCATGTAGGCGATGGTCATGTTCCGATCGCAGTCGACCACGATGGTGGAGCCGCCCCAGCCTCCCCAGAAGCAGATCCGACCCTCGGGGATGTACGGCCTGACCTCCAGGTCGGCGATCCCGTAGCCGATGCCGAACCGCTGGGGGGTGCCGAGCACCAGGTCGGTTCCCCGGGCCTGCTCGTCGAAGATCAGTTCGATCGTGTCGCCGCTGAGTAGCCCGACACCGTCGACGGTGCCACCGTTGGCCACCACGGCTTGGATCCTGGCCACCGAGCGGGCGTTGCCGTGGCCGTTGGCGGCCCCGATCTCGGCCCGTTTCCAGCCCTCGGTCCAGGCCGCGGTGGCGTCGAGCGGGGGCCCGGTCAGGGTCTTGACCATCGGATGGTCCGGACCGAACTCGGAGAAGTCGACCGGCGGTGCCTCGGGCGGGATCACCGGTGAGACCCGGTGGTCGTTGGCCGGGTCGAGCCCGATGTGGAAGTCGGCGTCGAGCGGCCCGGCGATCTCCTCGGCGAAGAAGGTGCCGAGCGAGCGGCCGGTGATCCGCCGCACCACCTCCCCGACCAGGTGGCCCTGGTTCAAGGCGTGGTAGCCCGATGCGGTGCCCGGCTCCCACCACGGTGCCTGGGCCGCCAGCCTGGCGGCGGCCTGCTCGGCGTCGAACAGGTCAGCGGTGGTGACCGGCTGTTCCCACGCTGAGACGCCGGAGGTGTGGCTCAGCAGGTGGCGGACCTCGATCCCGGCCTTGCCGTTGGCCGCAAACTCCGGCCAGTAGCGGGAGACCGGGGCGTAGACGTCGAGCTCACCCCGTTCCACCAGCACCAGGGCGCACAGCGATGTCATCGTCTTGGTGGTGGACCACACGTTGGTGATGGTGTCGGCCTCCCAGGCAACGGTCCGGGCCGGGTCGGCATGTCCGCCCCAGATGTCGACCACCGACTCACCGTCGATGGTGACCGCAACCGAGGCGCCGACGTCGGAACCGGCGTCGATGTTGCCACTGAGCAGGTCGGCCAGCACGTCGAACCGCTCATCGATGGTCCCGCCGATCTGTGCCATGTCGGCCGACGGTAGCGCTGCACTCGATCGCTGTCAGCTTCGATGGTCCGACCGAACGGGCTCCTGCCATGGAACCCGGGCCCTGCGATGGCGGTTTCGGTGCCGGCCATCTAACGTCGCTGACAGCGGCAAAAGGAGAGCGATCGTGAAGGCAGCGGTACTGACCGAACAACCGGGTGACCTGGTGATCGAGGATCTGACGATCGACAAACCGGGCCGAGGCGAGGTGCTCATCCAGACCGTCGGGGCCGGGCTCTGCCACAGCGACCTCCACTTCATGGAGGGCCTGTTCCGGAGCCAGCTGCCCATCGTCATGGGCCACGAGTCGGCCGGAATCGTCCAGGCGGTCGGCGAGGATGTTGACTACGTGAAACCGGGCGACCATGTGGTGGCCTGCCTGTCGATCTTCTGCGGCCAGTGCAAGCAGTGTCTCGGCGGCCACCCCAATCGATGCGCCAACCCCCAGGCGACGTCCAGGGCCAAGGGGGCGGCGCCCCGCCTCAGCCGGGCCGATGGCACGGCGGTGGAGCAGATGGCCCGGCTCGGTGGCTTCGCCGAGGAGATGCTGGTCCACCAGAATGGTCTGGTGAAGGTGATCGAGGAGATGCCCCTCGACAAAGCCTGTCTCATCGGCTGCGGGATCACCACCGGCTTCGGGGCGGTTGTCCGCACCGCCGGTGTCACCGTGGGAAGCACGGTCTGCGTCATCGGGGCCGGAGGCATCGGTCTGGCCGCGGTCCAGGGGGCCCGGATCGCCGGAGCCAACAAGGTCATCGTTGTCGACGTGTCGTCGGCCAAGCTGGAGACCGCGGGGCAGCTGGGCGGCACCCATTTCGTCAACGCCTCCCAGACCGACGACGTGGTCGGCGAGGTGAAGGAGCTGACCGGGGGCGGCGTCGACTACTCGTTCGAGGCGATCGGTCGATCGCAGACCGTGCGGCAGGCCTTCGACATGCTGGCGGTCGGTGGCACCGCCACGGTGATCGGCATGGTCCCCTCGAAGGACGAGGTGACCCTCCGGGGCATCGACTTCCTCCAGGAGAAGAAGCTCCAGGGTTCGATGATGGGGTCGAACCAGTTCCGGACCGACATCCCCTCCATGATCGACATGTACCTCGACGGCCGGCTGCTGATCGACGAGATGGTGTCGGCCACGATCGATCTCGAAGGGGTCAACGAGGGCTATCGGATGATGAAGAACGGCGAGGTGGCCCGGACGGTCATCACCTTCGATTGACTCGGGGGTTCAGTCGAGCCTGGTCGACGACAGCGGCTCCTGGTTCCGGTTCCGCCACGCCTCGCCCCAGGTGACCCGGCTCCCCGTCCGCAGCAACGAGTACCGGTAGATCCGCCCCGCCAGCTGCAACATCACGACGATGGACGAGGCCAGGATGGCCAGCGACAGCACGACCTGCCACGCCGGCACGTCGGTCAGCGCGGTCCGGAACGGCAGCAACACCGGCGAGGTGAACGGGACGAACGACCCGATGGTGACGGCCAAATTGTCCGGCTCGGCGAAGCTGGCGGCGGCGATGAAGTACCCCACCAGCAGGGGCAACACCGCCGGGAGCTGGGCGGTCTGGGCATCCTCCTGCCGGGACACCATGGAGCCGACGGCAGCGAAGGCGGTGGCATAGAACCCGAACCCGAGCACGAAGGTGGCGAACAGCAGCGGGATGATGCCCCACACGTCGGCCGGGACGGCGATATCGCGGACCAGGGCCAGGCCGACCACCAGCCCGGTGGCGAAGATCAACATCTGACCGAGCGCCAGCAGGCCGAGACCGAGCACCTTGCCTGCCAGCAGCGTGGCCGGCCGGACGTGGGACAGCAGGACCTCGATCACCTTCGAGGACTTCTCCTCGGTGACACCCATCATCATGAACGCCCCCCAGACCTGGATCAGGATGAAGTTGGCGAAGCCGGCCGTTGCCGCCGCGGCGAGCCGAACCCCCGATTCGTCGCCCCCACCGTCGAGGCGGACCTCGTCGATCTCCATCGGCTCGAACAGGTTCGCAACGTCTTGGGTGTCCAGCCCGAGGCTCCGGGCCCGCTCGGTGAAGGCCAGCTGCTGGACCGTGGTGCGGACGTAGTCGTCGAGCGTCGTGTCCGGTGCGTCGGCCCAGGTCAGGGTTGAACCGTCGAAAGCCACGTCGATGGCGCCGGACTCGAGCTCGTCGGTGTCGTTGTCGACAACACGAACCGTCGGCGCCAGGTCGTCGTTGCCGGCCGACAGCGGTTCGACCAGGGCGACCGCCTGACCCTCCACCCCGATCGCCACCTCGCGGGGGCCGTCGTCGCCCCCCAGCAGCGACATGACCACCGCAACGGCCAGCACCGCCACGAACATCAGGGCGGTGACGATCTGAAAGCCTTTCGAGCGGCCCCGGACCGCCAGCTCCCGCCTGGCGATGATCCAGATCATGACCGGCCCCCGCCTTCATCGATGGTGTCCGGCCGGTGGCGGTCCTCAACGTCACCTGACGGGCCGACCAGTTCGTTGAACACCTCATCGAGTCCCGGCGGTTCGACGGAGATCTCGCTGATCGGGCCGGCGCTCAGGGCAGCGCCCACATTGGCGGCCACGTCTGCGCCGTGTTGCAGCTCCACCAACGCACTGGATCCGTCGAACGACACCACCCGGCCCTCCTCCGGTTGCCACCGCCCCACCGGCTCCAACCACCGGACCCGGAGCCGTCGGGTGGGCGAGGCGGACCGGAGGTCACCGATCGCTCCCGCCGCCACTCGCCGTCCGTCGGCGATGATGACCACCTGCTCGCACAGGTCTTCGACCATGTCGAGCTGATGGGACGAGAACAGGACGCTGGCGCCGACGGCCGCCCGCTCGGCGATGATGGCCTGCATGGTCTCGGCCGCCACCGGGTCGAGGCCGGCGAACGGCTCGTCGAGGATCAGCAGCTCGGGGTCGTGGACCAAAGACACCGCCAACTGGACCCGCTGCTGGTTGCCGCCCGACAGCTCCTGGACCAGCGAATCGGCCCGATCGGCCAGTTCGAGTCGATCGAGCCAGTGATCGGCCCGGCGGCCGGCGTCGTCGCGCTCGAGACCGGCAAGGCGCCCGAAGTAGATCACCTGTTCCCGGACCTTCATCCTGGCGTACAGGCCTCGCTCCTGGGGCATGTAACCGATCCTGGTCCGGATCGAATCGTCCATCGGCGAGCCGTCCCAGGTGATGGAGCCACCGTCGAGGGCAACCATGCCGAGGACGGCCCGCATGGTGGTGGTTTTGCCGGAACCGTTCGGTCCGAGGAAGCCGATCAGCGATCCCCTCGGCACATCGATACTGAGCCGGTCGACGGCCTGGACCGCCCCGTAGCGCTTCGAGATCTCGACGATCCTCAGCCCTCCACGATGCTCCTCGCCCCCGCCGTGCTCGGTGTCGCCGCGTTCCGCATCGCCATGCCCCATGTCGGCAGGCTAGCCATCCATGCCCGTTCCGGTTGCGTCCGGCCCGGCTCTGCCAACCGGCCGGGGTCGAGCGCTCAGCTCGGTCGATCCTCGATCGGCAACGCCGCTCGCAGGGCCCGGAGGTGGCGACGTTCCACCTCGTTGGCCGCCAGGTCGAGGGCCCGGTCATAGGCCGCAGCGGCCTCGCCAACCGCCCCCAGTCGCCCGAGGAGCTCGGCTCTGGTGGCGTGGTAGAGGTGGTAGCGGTCGAGGTCGGCCTGGAACTGCTCGAGGGCGGCCAAACCCGACGCCGGCCCCTCCAGTTCGGCAACGGCGATGCTGCGGTTGAGGCCGACCATGGCGTTCGGTTGCAGCTGATGGAGGTGGTCGTAGAGCGTCACGATCTGACCCCAGTCGGTGTCGGCGGCAGTGGCTGCGTCGGCGTGGACCGCGGCGATGGCCGCCTGCAGCTGGTACGGCCCGGGGTTGTTCCGTTGCAGGCAGGCGCGGACCAGGCGGTGGCCCTCCTCGATGGCGGTTTGGTTCCACTGCGAGCGGTCCTGGTCGGCGAGCCGGACCAGCCGACCTTGGGCGTCGATCCTGGCCGCCCGCCTGGCCTCTGTCAGCAACAGCAACGCCAGCAACCCGATCGGCTCTTCCTCATCGGGAAGCAGCCGGCAGACCAGCGTGGCCAGCCGCACCGCCTCGGCCGACAGCTCCACTCTGGTCAGGCGGTCGCCCTCGCTCGCGGTGTGACCCTCGGTGAACACCAGATAGATCGTTGCCAGCACCGGCTGCAACCGGGTGGTCAGCCGGGAGGCCTCCGGTATGCGGTAGCTGATGTTGTTGTCCCGGATCTTGCGCTTGGCCCTGACCAACCGCTGAGCCAGGGTCGCCTCCGGCACCAGGAAGGCCCGGGCGATCTCCGATGTCTGCAGGCCGGCCAGCAGCCGCAGGGTCAGCGCCACCTGGGCGTCGGGGGCCAACGCCGGGTGGCAGCAGAGGAACATCAGCCGCAACTGATCGTCTGCCACCACGTCGAGATCGCCGAGGTCGGGGCTCACCACCGGTTCGTCCCCCTGCTCGATCAGGCGCAGGCGGTGGGAGGCCAGCTGCCGTTCGGCTCGCTTCGATTCCCGCCGGAGGTGGTCGATGGCCCGGTTCCGGGCCGTGGTGGTGATCCAACCGCCGGGGTTGGGGGGTATGCCCTGTTCGGACCATCGCCTGGCCGCCACCGCAAAGGCTTCGGCCACACTGTCCTCGGCCAGGTCGATGTCTCCCAGCACTCGAATGAGGGTGGCGGTGCAGCGGCCGACCTCCCGCCGATAGATCCGGTCGAAACCAGCCGGGTCGAACGCCGAGCCCCTGACCGGGCCACCGTCCGGCCGTTCGCTCAAAGCTGGCGGACCGGCCGGACCTCCACCGGCCACATACAGGCCTCCGAACCCCTGCGGGCCCACTCCAGGGCCTCGTCGAGGTCGGCCGCTTCGATGATGGTGAAGCCCCCGATCTGCTCCTTGGCCTCCGCATACGGCCCGTCGGTCATCGAAACGGCCCCGTCGGCGGCGCGAACCACGGTGGCCGAAGACGGATCGGTCAGGGTGGCGAAGAACACCCACGCCCCGGCCTCCCGCAGCTCGGCCTGATGGGCGCCGACCCGGGCCATGATCGTCTCCACCATCTCCGCAGACGGGGCCTGCGCACCTTCCTCCTGGAAGACCGACAACATGTAGTGGGGCATCTCCGTCCTTTCCTACCGCAACGAAACGGTCGGCAACCGCCGGGGGGCCGGCCGAATGGGGCGCCGGGACGCACCGGCACCCTCTCGATACTGCCACAACGAACGGCTCGACCCGATCGACGGCGGCACCGGGGCCGCGTCACCGATCGACGACGACACCGGCGGACCGGTCCGCGGCCGCCTTTTCGGCCGACACCATCAGCTGAGTAGGCTCGGGGCATGGAACAACGTACCGATGCAGTGACCACCACCATGGACGACATCCGTCGCATCGAAGCCGAACATCTCGATGATGACGGGATCGTCACCCGGCCGGGGGTTGAGGCGATCCGGGACCGGCTGCTGGCCTTGGCGGCACAGCGTGACCTCTTCCCCATCGGTGACTTCGTCCCGCCGGGCGACGAAGACGAGCGGACGAGTTACCTCTACCGGCTGGCCCAGGATCCGGACGACCGCTTCGCCCTCTATGCCCAGTCGAGTCGGGGCTCGGTATCGACCCCGGTCCACAACCACACCACCTGGGCGGTGGTGGTCGGCTTCGAGGGCCGGGAACTCAATCGTTTCTTCGACCGATCCCCCGACGGGGTGACCAAGACCCACGAACACATGGTCGAGGCCGGCACCGGGGTGGCCATGCGGCCAGACGATCTGCACTCGATCCACATCGACGGTCGCGCGCTCAACTTCCACTGCTACGGGTTGGCACTGGAACGGCTCGACGAGCGGGAGTATTACAATCCGGTCTCGCGGACCTGGAAGATCTTCTCCAACGTGAGCGGGATCCGCGAAGCTCGGCTGGGGCTGCAATCGTGCTGAACGAGCAGTCGACGGACCCGGCGCCGATGATCTCGGCCGAAACGCTGGCCGGTTGGTTGCTCGACGGCGACGAACTGGCGCTGCTGGACGCCAGGGAGCAGGGCGTCTACTTCGATTCCCACCTGTTCCATGCGGCCTGCGTCCCGCTGTCACAGTTGGAGCTGCTGCTCGACCACCTGGTCCCCCGCCATACCACCAGGGTGGTGTGGTGCGACGACGGCGCCGCCGACCTCGCGGCCAGGGCCGCCGGCCGGGCCGCCGAGATGGGCTGGTCGAACTGCTCGGTCCTCGACGGTGGCACCGCGGCATGGGCTGCCATGGGCGGTGAGCTCTATGCCGGGGTCAACGTGCCGTCCAAGGCGTTCGGGGAGTTCGTCGAACACACCTACGACACACCCCGGATTCCTGCGGCCGAACTGAAGGAGCTGCTGGATCGGGAGGAGAACCTGGTGGTGCTCGACTCCCGACCTCTCGGGGAGTTCCGCAACATGAGCATCCCCACCGGCACCGATTGTCCCGGCGCGGAGCTCGTCCACCGGGTCAAGGAGATGGCACCGGACCCCGAGACGCTGGTGGTCGTGAACTGCGCCGGGCGAACCCGCAGCATCATCGGGGCCCAGTCGCTCATCAACGCCGGGCTCGAGAACCGGGTGGTGGCGCTGGAGAACGGCACCATGGGCTGGGAGCTTGCCGGTTTCGAGGTGGCCCGGGGCTGCGACGTCCACGCCCCCGAACCCGGGCCGGACACCCGGGCCTGGTCGACGAGGGCCGCGGCTGCGGTCGGGCGGCGGTTCGGCGTCAGGGAGGCGCCGATCGAAGCGATTCGATCCTGGCAGGAGGACCCGACCAGAACCACCTACGTGCTCGACGTGCGGACCGCGGACGAGTTCGAGGCCGGGCACCTGCCGGGCAGCATCAACGCCGCCGGTGGGCAGCTGGTTCAGGCCACAGACGAGTATGTGGCGACCCGCAACGCCAGGCTGGTGCTGGTCGACGACAACGGCGTGCGGGCCACCATGACCGCATCCTGGCTCCGCCAACTCGGCTGGTCCGATGTCCACGTCCTGGCCGGCGGCCTGTTGGATCTTCCCCTCGCCGGTGAAGCCGAGCCCCGCCCATCGTTCGGCCCGGTCCCGACGATCAAGGTGTCGGAACTGGCCGAGCGCCTGGCCGCCGGGACCGACCGCGACGGCGCCAGCGACAGCCACGGCGCCAGCGACAGCGGCCGCACCGATCCGGCGACATTGGCCGTGCTCGATCTCGGGAGCAGCCTGAAGTACCGGAAACGGGGCCACATCCCCGGCTCCTGGTGGGGCGTCCGCAGCAGGTTGGATGAGGCCCGAGCGGCCATCGGTCCGGTGTCCACCCTGGTGCTGACCTCCACCGACGGGCAGCTGGCCAAACTGGCCGTGGGCGATGCCGCCGAGTGGTGGCCGGAGGCCGAAGTGCTGGCCCTGGCCGGCGGCAACAAGGGCTGGCGCCATGCCGACCACGACATGGAACCGGGCTTCACCCGGCCGACCACCGATGCCAACGACGTGTGGTACAAACCCTACGACCACGACGAGGGTGCCGAGGTGGCCGAGCAACACATGCAGGACTATCTGACCTGGGAGATCGCCCTGGTCGAGCAGTTGGAGCGGGACCCGACGGTGTCTTTCCCCCGTTTCACCGACGAGTCGACCTGATCGGCCCAGCCGACCGGCGGGGCGATGCCGACGCCCAGCGGGCTCAGCCGGTGGAGCCGGCCATCGACCGTCGCACGATGTCGTAGTGGTCGGGCCCGACCTCCACCAGCCCGGCCAGCGATGCGGCGGCCAGCTCACCGGCCACCGCCGGGGTCTTCGCCGCCGACAGCAGCAGCCGGCGGACCCTGGCAAGATCCTCGGCCGGCAGGGTCGAGCGGGCGACCAGCGGTTGCACCGGCCACGGTCCAAGCCGGTCGACCACCACCAGCCCGGCCACGCCGGGGTCGATGCGGCTCCTCCCGGTTCGCACCACCGAGTCGACAACCGCAGCGTCGAGTTCGCCGGCCACCACGAGGTCGAGCGAGGTGTGATGGGCGCCGGTGAACACCAACTCGGCGAAGCTGTCGGGATCGAGCCCACGATCCTGAAGGGCGAATCGCAGGGCGTGGTGCCCGCTCAGACTCACCGGGTCGTTGCAGCCGATGCGTCGACCTGCGAGATCGGACAGCCCGGTCACCGCGGCGTCGGCCCTGGTGACCAGGTCGCCGTAGTACACCGGCCTGCCACCGACATCGGGGTCATCCGGTACCCAGGCCACACCGGCCAGGCCGATGCTCGGCGCCGGCCCTCGGGTGGCGAGATCGACGTACGACGTCGAGCAGATCCAGCCAAGGTCGGCCGAGCCGTCTGCGAAGGGATCGACCCCGGGGGCCGGACCGGAGAGCTCCTGCTCGAACTCGACATCGGCGCCGATGACGGCGCCGAGCGTCTCGAACAGTGAGGCCGGGAAGCCCGGCGTCATATACGACAGCAACCGCATTCGGCAACGCTACCCCGGATCTGAACCGCACGGGCCCGTCCGGGAACGGAAGGGTCAGGCGGCAAGGGTGGCGGGACTGTCCCTATGCTCGGGTGTGCCAACGATGAGCGAGCAGAGGGCCGAGTCATGCACAAGCTGAATCCACCGTTCCGGGCCGACCACGTCGGCAGCCTGTTGCGGCCGCCGGAAATCCACCGGGCCAGGGTCGAGCGGGCCAACGGCACGATCACCCCCGACGAACTACGAACCATCGAAGATCGGGCCATCGCCTCCGCAGTGGCCGAGCTGGAGGCAACCGGCATGCAGGTGGCGACCGACGGTGAGTTCCGCAGGGGCTGGTTCCACCTCGACTTCCTGGAGCAGCTCGATGGGGTTGCGGTCACCGGCAACATCGCCGCCAGTTCCGACGCCGCCGACACCGTACACATGACGCCGCCGAAACTGAGCGTGGTCGGCCCGCTGCGCCACAGCCACGACATCCAGGTCGACGACTACCGCTATCTGGCATCGGTGGCCACCGTCACCCCCAAGGTGTCGATTCCGTCGCCGACGATGGTCCATTTCCGGGGCGGCAGGGCCGGCATCGACCTCGACGCCTACCCCGATCTCGAACAGTTCTTCGATGACCTGGCGGCCTGCTACCGGGCCGAGATCGACGCCCTCTACCAAGCCGGGTGTCGCTACATCCAGCTCGACGACACCAACCTGGCCTACCTCTGCGACCCGGTCATGCGCCAGGGTGCGCTCGACAGAGGCGACGACCCGAACGAGCTGCCGAAGTCCTACGCCGAGCTGATCAACAACTCGATCGCCGGACGACCGGACGACCTCACGGTTGCGGTGCATCTCTGCCGGGGCAACTATCGCAGCACCTGGTTCGCCGAGGGTGGCTATGAGCCGGTGGCCGACGTGCTGTTCAACGATCTCGACGTCGACGCGTTCTTCCTGGAATACGACGACGAGCGGTCAGGCGATTTCGCGCCGCTCCGCCACGTCCCGGCCGACAAGACCGTGGTACTGGGGTTGGTGACCAGCAAGCGCCCGGAGCTCGAGCCTTACGACGAGGTTGCGGCCAGGGTGGCCGAGGCTGCGGCCCATGTCGACCAGGATCAGCTCTGCCTCAGCCCCCAGTGCGGGTTCGCCAGCACCATGGAGGGCAACGATCTGAGCCCCCAACAGCAGTGGGCAAAGCTCCGGCACGTGGTGGAGCTGGCCGAGAGCATCTGGGCGTGAGCCGATCCGGTCAGCGACCGATCCTCTTGCGGAGGAACTCGGTGGCAGCCGGAACCACCCCACGACGGAACCGCAGGAACAAGCCGATCACCACCAGCCCGTAGAGCACCAGACGGAGTTGGGCGTAGTCGACCAGGAACTCGTCGAGCCAGGTCAGCGAAGCCGCCCCGACGATGGGGCCGAGCAGGGTGCCGATGCCCCCGAAGGCCAGCATCACCAGGACCCGGACGTCGACGTCGCCGAAGGCGAAGGTGCTCGGCCCGATGAAACCTCGCCCGCTGTGGGCGTGGAGCGCCCCGGCCAGGCCAAGCATTGCCGAGCCGAGGGTCCCGGCCAGCACCCGGTATCGGGCGACGTCGACCCCCGACAGTTCCGCCGCCAACTGGTCGTCGCGCAGGGCCCGGAAGGCCCAACCGGTCCTGGACCGTTGCAAGGCCCGGTACAACACCAGGTAGGCCACGACCAGGGACAGGAACACGTAGTACGGGGCAACCCGATCGTGGAGGAAGGTGTCGGAGCCGGCTTCGACGAAGATGCCGGTCTCGCCGCCGGTGAGGTCGCGGCGTCCGAGCACGAAGTTCTGGAACGACAGGGAGAAGGCCAGGGTGACGATGCCGATGAAGATCGTGTCCAGCGCCCGCTTGACCGAGACCCAGCTGAGCAGACCACCGATCGCCGCCGAGCACGCCGCCGCCAGCACCAGCGACAACACCAGTGGCACCCCCAGACGATCGGTGAACACCGCCGAGGCAAATCCGCCGACCCCGGCCAGGGCGCCGACGCAGAGGAACAACTGGCCGGTACTGCCGAAGATGATGTTGAAGGCCACTGCGTAGGCGGCGAACACCATACCCTCGGTGACCACCCCCATCATCGATCCCGAGTCCTGGTAGCGCAGCGGCACCAGCGCCAACAGCGTCGCGGTGACCAGGATCGGAGCGTACGGGGTGAGCCGGGAGACAACCCCGGATGATGCGGGGTCGTCGATCCCCTCGGCCGGCCGGTCGAGCGCGGTCATGAACCGCGCTTGCCCAGCAGGCCCGATGGTCGGGCCACGATGGTCAGTGCGGCGCACACCAGCAGGATGATCGTGGTCACGTAGGTCCCGATGTAGAACGAACTGAGGCGGTCAACCACCCCCAGAAGCACGCCGGCCAGGAACGCCCCCGAGACGCTGCCCAGCCCGCCGACCACCGCCACGATCAGGGCCAGCACGGTGAAGCCGATCGTGTTGGTGGCGCCGATCGGGCCGGTCATGGAGCGGGTCACCGCCACCAGCCCGGCCAGCACACCGCTGAGGGCGAACACGAAGGTCCGCACCAGTGCGGGGTTGATGCCACACAATCGGGCCCCGACCTCGTCCTGAATCACCGAGCGCACGCCACGACCGAGCGACGTCAGCCGAAAGAAGCAGACCAGGACCAGCCCCACGATGATGGTGATGACCGAAGCCAGAACGCTGCCGGTGCTCATCCGGACCCCGAGGATCGAGATCGGCTCGCCCCCGATCCGCAGGCCCAGCTGCTGGATCGGGTAGCGCCACTGGAGGAATCCGTCGATGATGAAACTCACCCCAAGCATCAACAGCAGGCCGAGCAGGATGCGGTTCTCCCCCTCTTGGCGGTAGACCACCCGCATGACCGTGAGATCGAGCAGCAGCAGCACACCTCCGGCGAGGGCGATGCCGAGCACGATGGCCGGCACCGCCGGCAGCCCGGCCGCCATCAGCAACGACACCACCACCGCCCCCAACACCGCAATCTGGCCATGGGCAAGGTTGAGCACCCCGGCCAACCCGTAGATCAGGGTGAGCCCGACACCGAGCAGCCCGTATTGGAGGCCGAGCACGATCCCGTCGAGCAGCGCCGATTTCATGTCACCCCCAAGTAGGCCCGCTGGACCTCGGGGTTGCCGGCCAGCTCATCGGAGGTGCCGCTGAAGCCGAGCCGGCCCTGCTCCATGACGTGGCCCCGCTCGGCCAGTTCCAGGGCCAGCGGCACCTGCTGCTCGGCAACCACGAGGGTCAGGCCGGAATCCCGGAGCCGGGCCAGGGCCCGGTACGCCTCCGCCGCCAGCAACGGGGCCAACCCGGTCGTCGGCTCGTCGAGCATCAACAATTTCGGTTTCGACATCAGCGCCCGGCCGACCGCCAGCATCTGCTGCTCTCCCCCGCTGAGGGTTCCCGCAGCCTGGCTCCGACGCTCGGCCAACCGGGGAAAGATCTCGAAGACGTTGCTCTGGACCGCCGGATCGGGGCGCCTCGGAAACGCGCCGAGCACCAGGTTCTCGGTGACCGACATGGCGGGGAACAGGTGACGTTCGGCCGGCACATAGGCCAGGCCGGCCCTGGCGATCCGATGGGTTCCGGTACTGGTGATGTCGCGACCGTCGAATCGGATCGCACCCCCGCTCGGCGTCAACATCGAAACGATGGCCCGGAACAGCGTCGACTTGCCGGCCCCGTTCGAGCCGATGATGGCCACCGCTTCACCCTCGGCCACCGAGAACGAGATGTCGTGTATCACGTCTTCGCCAAGGTACCCGGCGCTGACGTCGTCAACCTCGAGCAGGCCCTCGCTCCCGCCGCTCATCGGCACCGCCCCTCCACCATCTCGCCCCCGGACCTCTCCCGGGTTCGTGGCTCCCGCCGGCTCATGGGGCGACGGCCCGGTCACCGAGGTAGGCGGTCACGACGTCGGGCTGGGTCATGACCTCCCGAGGTGGCCCGTCTGCGATCAGGCGGCCGAAGTTCAACACCAGCACCCGCTCGGCCAGGCTCATCACCGCCTTCATCACATGTTCGACCCAGACGATGGTCAGGCCGAATTCGGCTCTGGCCCGGCGCACCATGTCAACCGAGTGGCTGAGCTCGGAATCGTTGAGGCCGGCCATGACCTCATCGAGCAGGATCAGCCGCGGTCGCCCGCCGAGCTGGCGGGCGATCTCCAGGAAGCGCTGCTCGTGGAGGTTCAAGGTCGCCACCGGTTCGTTGCGGCGTTCGCCGAGCCCGACGAATTCGAGCATCCGATCGGCCTGCCGCAGTGCCTCGGCTTCGCTCGCCCCGACCCCGCCGAACAGCGCCCCCAGGGCCGCGTTCTCCCGGACCGTCATCGTCTCGAACGGCCTCGGGGTCTGCAACACGATCGCCACCCCGGCATGGCGGGCCCGGTGGGGCTTCAGGCCGGCCAGTTCGGCCCCGTCGAGGTGGATGGTGCCGTCGGTGGGCGGGTCCATGCCACCGATGGCCTTCAGCAGGGTGCTCTTGCCCGCCCCGTTCGGGCCGACGAGGGCGACGATCTCGCCCTCGTCGACGCTGAACGACACATCGTTGACCGCCGTCAGCCCGCCGAAGCGCTTGCCGACGCCGACCAACTCCAGGATCGGCACGGATCAGGAGGGCTCGTAGGGCGTGAGCGGTTCCGGCCGAATCAACGTCTCCGGATACCAGTCGCCGGCGTTGTTGACCCCCTCGGGCGCCGGCCCTTCGCCGAGCACGCTGAAGATCGGAGCCGCATTCGACATCTCGCCCCACTCGGTCCAACCCATGGTCCAGGCGTAGCCCGGCAGGTCGAACTCCTGGGTGTGGAGCCATTCGCCGATGGCCGCCGGATCATCTCCGACCGCCTCGACCGCCGCCGCCACCATGGTCACGATCCCGAAGCCTGCGACTGCGTCGTCCTCCATGAAGCTGTTGTCGGTGCTGGCCAGGAAACGCCGGGCCAGGTCCTGGTAGTCCTCGCTGTCGAAGTCGGCGCACTTGAAGTCGGCGTAGCGGCCAATGGCGGCCTCGCCTGCGCCTCCCTCGACCAGGGCCCACGGGGTGTAGGCACCGGTGATCTGCACGTCGAGTCCCAGGTCGGCAGACTGCACGGTGATGGCGCTCGAGCCGGGCGGGTGGCCGGTGGCCACGATCAGCTCCGGCTCGAAACCCTCGAGATTGCGGAGGTAGGTGGTGAAATCCTGTTCGGGGACCGGCGCGACCTCGATCTGGTACTCCAAACCCTCGACTGCGTCGAACGAGGCCTGCATTGCCGCTTCGATCGATCGGCCCCAGCCGTAGTCGGCGATAATGGCACCGATCTTGGTCAGCCCCTCGGCCTCGGCGAATTGGGCGATCGGTTCCGCCACCGACGGGGCGGCCGGAATGCAGGTCCGGAAGGTGTAGCGGCTGTCCCTGGTGAGGATGGCATCGGACCCGGCCTTCACCAGGAACAGCGGAACCTGTGCCTCCTCGGCGAACTGGGCGGTGTTGAGGGCGACGTCGGAGGAGATGGGACCACCGACGGCGACCACACCGTCCTCGATCATCCGCTCGAGGCCACTGACCCCTTCCTCGGCATTCGACTGGTCGTCGGTCACCACCAATTCGAGGGGTCGCCCGGCGACGCCACCGGCGGCGTTGATCTCGTCGACCGCCAGTTGCATACCGTCACGGGCCTGGATGCCCCATGGGGTGAAGTTGCCGGTGATCGAGGTCAACGCCCCGATCTTGAGCGGCTCGCCAGACGGGGCCTGGGCCTCGTCACCGCCGTCCTCGGCCGGCGCCTCCGTACTCTCAACGGTTTCGTCACCACCGGCCTCGTCGGCGGTGGTGTCGGTCTGTTCGGTCTGGGTCTCGTCCGACGAGGTCTCTCCCGAATCGTCGTCACCTCCGCAGCCAGCAGCCAGCAACGCCAGCGCCGCCAGCAAGGCCAACCAGAATCTGCTCCGTGTCTTCATCTGTACACCCCTCTCCTGGTGCCGGCCGCCGGTGGAAGCCACTGCGGCGATCCGGCCCGTTTCTCCAGCCGGATGGACCGGCTGATGTTTGTCGCCCGTTCCAGGCGAGTGGCCACAGACTAGCCCTCAGGGCGTAGGCCGCGCGGACTTCCCGGCAGAGTGGGGCGCCCTGCGCCGTTCGTGGCAGGATCGTGACGAGCAGCGCCGACGATCAGGGGCCGTCGACGAACCCATCGAGGTCGTAGTCGGCCATGCAGGCGTCGACCAGGGCCCGGTATCGATCGGCCGCCCCGGACGCCACCGCCCAGGTGAGCGGGTCGAGCCGCTGCTGATCCTGGTTGCCTGCGTAGTTGCGCTCGTACAGCGCATGGCGGCCGGCGAACTCCGAGTACAGGGCATCCCAGATCAACTTGAACAGCTTGATCCGTTCCTCGGCGTCGATCCCGGTCCCCCGGAAGTATTGATCGACCACCGGCCGGAGTTCGCTGTTGCGCAGGTCGCCGGGACCGGAGACGGTGTAGATCGGCGCCCCGGCCAGGATCGTCTCGAAGATCTCCCGCACCCGGTTCCAGGTGTTGGTTCCGTAGAGCCGACTGGCCGCGGCAGTGGCCAAACGGGGCACCACGGTGCCCCCGATGCCCGGCTCGGGGTCGGCCACCATGGCCGTGGTCAGCGACCACACCAGTTCCCGGATGGCGATCAGTTCGCCGATCGCCGCCTGCACGCCCCGGAACCCCGAGGTGCCGCATGCGTCGGTGCCCTTCAGCAGGAGACCGATGGCGAACTCCAGCTTCACGGACAACCGGGTCGCCGACTGCAGGTTGTAGCGGTTGAAGAAACCGGACGAGGCGTAGAATCCACGGCACACCTCGACGTCGCGGTAGGCCAGCACGTTTTCCCACGGCACGAAGGTCTCGTCGAACACGATCACCGCATCGTTTTCGTCGAAGCGGCTGGCCAGGGGCGCCTCGAAGGGGTGGCGGGCCGCAGCCTCGTACGACGGGCGACAGATCATCTTCACCCCCGGGGCGTCCATTTCGACCACGAACACCAGGGCCATGTCATCGTCGCGACCGGGCTCCATCCGGGCCGCCACCCCACTGTTGACCGCAACGAAGGTGGCGTGGGTCAGCGCCGAGCCGGTGGCCACCATTTTGGCCCCCGAGACGTGGATCCCGTTGTCGTCCTCCCGGTCGACGGTGACGAACACGTCCCGCACGTCGACCCGGTCCCGGGCCCGATCGACCGGCGGGTCGATCAGAACGTGGTTCATGTACAGCACCTGGCCCGCCGAGCGGTGATACCAGCCGAGAGCGTTGTCGCTGTAGGGACCGTAGTAGTCGTGACCCTCGGCCAACTGGGCCATGAACGCCGCCTTGTAGTCCGGGGTGCGACCCATCCAGCCGTAGGTCATGCGCTGCCAGGCCTCGATGGCATCCCGACCGGCCCGCAGATCGTCGGACGAGTACGCCGGGGCGAAGAACGTATGGGTCCGGTTGCCGAACCGGTCGACCGTTGTCAGTCGGTCCCGGGTGTCGGGGTGGTGGAGGGCATCGTAGAGCCGGGCCACCTCCCAGGCAGAACGGCGAAACCCGGCGTGGGTGGTCACGTCGTCGACCCGCTCGCCGTCGTACCAGATCTCCCGGCCGTCTCGCAGTGAGTCGAGGTAGCGCTCACCATCGAGCATCTCATCGGTTTCGACCACGCTCTCGACATCGACATCGACATCGACATCGACATCGGAGTGGGGGTCGAGATCGGAGTGGGGGTCGGGATCGGGTTTGCCGGATCGGTCGGTGTTCGGGGTGGCGATGGTTCCACCGTCGCCGGTGGCATCGGTTTGGTCGGCGCTGATGGTCATGGGCTCCTCCGACCGACAGCCGCAGCGAGCAGGGTCGGCGGTCTACGGACGTTCGAATCAAATCTAGGGCCCGTTGTCGGCGGGCACCATCGAGCTGCCGATGGCGCCGGTCCATCGCCGTCGGACAGCAAGCGGGACAGTGGAGTTTGAGCGGGCACCCGGACCGATACTGAAGAGCATTCAGTTTTGGCTTGAACCCGTCAGCCTCCTTGAGGTCCAACCGGCACAGCTGTACACTTGCAGTTGTGCCGAAACAGCGGGTCAACCTCGACGAGGTCACCTTGACCGCCGTGTTGTTGATCGATCGCGAATCGCTGGAGGCGCTCACGCTGTCGGCCGTTGCAGGCGAGTTGGGCGTACGCCCATCGGCGCTCTACACCTACTTCGACAGCCTCGATGCGCTGCGCCATGCCGTTGCGGTCCGAGCCACCATCAACCTGACCGACGATCTGCGCAACGCCGCGGTCGGCCAGGCAGGCGACGATGCGATGATGGCCCTGGCCCACACCTACCGGGGCTTCGCCGTCGATCATCCCGGTCAGTATGCGGCAACGCTGCGCCCCCCGATCCAACCGGGCGACGCGCTGGCTCAGGCCACCAACAGCCTGACCGATGTCTTCGCCAGGGTGATCGCCAACTACGGCCACCAGGGCGAGGATGCGGTCCACGCGGCGCGGGCGGCCCGCAGTGCCATCCATGGTTTCGTTGCGCTCGAGGTCGGCCAGGGTTTTCACAATCCGGCCGACCGCGACACGAGCTTCAACCACCTGGTCATCACCGTCATCAACGGGCTCGGCTGAGCCCCACCGGGCGGGGCGACCTCAGGGGTTCCACTCGCCCGACGAACCGGTTGGAACTAGGTTGGGCCTCCCACCAGCCTCGCCCGTCGACGGAGCCGACGAGACGGTGGGCAGATGTTCAACCTCGGCGGAGACCGGAGCAGGGTAGTGGCGAGAGTCAAGCGAGCGATGATCGGTGTCGTGGCGGCACTGCTGGCCATGGCCATTGTTCCGGTGGCCTCGGAGGCAGGGAGCGGCGGTCGGGGCCATGGCGGTCGGGCGCCGGAGATACGTTTTGCCACCTTCAACGCATCGCTCAATCGGGTTGAGGAAGGGGCCTTGGCCGCCGAGGTCTCGGCGCCGGGCAGCGCCCAGCCCGACGTGATCGCCGAGATCATCCAGCGGATCAGGCCAGACGTGCTGCTGATAAACGAATTCGACTACGACGCAGCCGGCGTTGCCCTCGACGGATTCCACGACAACTACCTGGCGGTCCCCCACGGAACAGCAGAGCCGATCAGGTACCGCTACCGGTACACGGCACCGTCGAACACCGGTGTGGACTCCGGCTTCGACCTGGACAACAGTGGCGCCGCCGGTGATTTCGCACCGAACGACTCGTTCGGGTTCGGCTTCTTCCCCGGCCAATTCGGCATGGCGGTGTATTCGAAGTACCCGATCAATCGGTCGAAGATCCGCACGTTCCAGAACTTCCTGTGGCGCGACATGCCGGGCGCCCTGCTGCCCGATGACCCGGAAACGGCCGAGCCGGCAGACTGGTACTCGGACGAGGAGCTCGACGTGTTCAGGCTGTCGTCGAAAAGCCACTGGGACGTCCCGATCAGGATCGGTCGCAGGACGGTGCACTTCCTGGTCAGCCATCCGACCCCGCCGGTCTTCGACGGCCCCGAGGACCGCAACGGCACCCGGAATCATGACGAGATCCGGTTCTGGGCCGACTACATCCAGCGAGGCCGCAGCCGCTACATCTACGACGACAACGGGGTGTACGGCGGCCTGCGTGGTTCGGACCGATTCGTGATCGCCGGTGATCAGAACTCCGACCCGCTGGACGGTGACAGCATCCCGGGGGCGATCCAACAGCTCCTCGACAACCCCAGGGTGAACGACAAGGTCACCCCGTCGAGCCCCGGAGCCACCGAGCAGGCCGGCATCCAGGGCGGTGCAAACGATGCCCAGCTGAGCGACCCGGCATTCGACACCGCCGATTTCAGCGACGACTCCCCAGGCAACCTTCGGGCCGACTACGTCCTACCCCGCAAGAACATGAAGATCACAGACGCCGGTGTGTTCTGGCCCCTGAGCAACGATCCGTTGTTCCCGCTGGTCGGCACATTCCCGTTCCCCAGCTCCGATCATCGGCTGGTCTGGATCGACACCGTGGTCAGGTAGTCGCCGATCGGCGGGGCGGGTCGAGCTCAGCGCTGGCCGGCCACCATCGATCTGCCGGCCCTTTCGACGACGGCGTCTATCTGGTCTTCTGGCAAGCCGAGCACCCGGAGCACCAGTGCGGCAACCGGGGCCGCGGAGGAGGCGTCGGTTTCGCCGAGCAGCCGTGACCGCATCGACTGCAGGGCGGTGCCGAGGACGGCGTTCACCGCCGCGGGACCGGGCTCGACATGGAATCGGCCGGCATCGACCCCGTCGCTGATCGCCGACCCGACCAGGGTCCGGACCCGGGAACGGAAGCCGGGCCGGGCCGCCATCAGGCCCACGAAGGCGGCCGCCGACTCGGCGTCGGTATCGGCCATCTGCAGGAGCTGGAGGGTGCCGATGGCGACTCTCGCCGCCGGGTCGTACTCGATGACCTCCAGCACGCCACCGGCGATCTCGACCCCGGCCACCAGCTGCTCGGCCGCCGCGTCCAACAGCTCGTCAATCGAGCCGAAGTGATTGTAGATCGTGCCCGGTGCCATCTCGGCCACCGAGGCCACCTCACCGATCGTTGTTCGATCGGGCCCCTTGTCTGCCAACACCTTCACCGCAGCCCGCACCAGTTGGGCCCGGGTTCTGGCCCGTTTCCGGGGATAGCCGGCCGAGGCCGGTTCGTGATCGGTCACGGTGACAGGATGCCATCGGCAAAACTGCAAAGCAATGTCAATATTTGAAAGAGACCCAATATTGACATTCCTATTCAATTTTAGATATGGTCTTCACTAGCCCCGGACGTCCCAGCACCCGTAGGAACACCGATGAAGACCGCCCCACCCCCCTCGGCCGCCAAAAAGACCGAGTCACCTCGGACCGCCGACACCAGCACCGGCCCGGACACGCCCGCTGAGCGAGCGTCCCAGACCGATGCCGAACTCGTCGAAGCCACCGTTCGGGCCATCACCTCGACTTTGCCGGTCGGCCTCAACGCCAAGCAGGCGGCGGCGGCAACGGCACGGCTGGCCCGGACCACCGCCCGCCAACCGGGTGCGTTGACCGTGGGAGCGGTCGATCTGGTGACCGAACAACTGCGGATCGCAACCGGCAGCTCGGAGGTCGAACCCGATCCGAAGGATCGCCGTTTCGCCCACGAGGCGTGGCGGAAGCATCCGTTCTACCGCAGGCTCGGCCAGTCCTACCTGGCATGGGACCGGACGGTCAACCAGTTCCTCGATGACCTGCAGCTCGATGAGAAGAGCCGGCTTCGGGCCGAGTTCCTGGCCCGCCTGGTCGGCGATGCCGCAGCGCCGACCAACAGCCTGCTCGGCAACCCCGCGGCGCTGGAGGAGGCCGGCCGTACCCGGGGCCGCAGCCTCGTCGACGGTGCCCGCCATGCCCTGCACGACCTTCGGGAGAACGGCGGCATGCCCTCGATGGTCGACAGCAGACCCTTCACCCCCGGTGAGACGGTGGCCGCAACCCCCGGCAAGGTCGTGTTCGCCAATGCGGTACTGGAACTCATCCAGTACCAACCGACGACGAAGCGGGTCCACGAGCGTCCGTTGCTGATCGTGCCGCCACAGATCAACAAGTACTACATCCTCGACCTGGCTCCGGGACGGAGTTTGATCGAACATGCGGTCTCGTCCGGCCACCAGGTCTTCACCATCAGCTGGTTCAATCCCGGCCCCGAGCAGCGGGACTGGGATCTCGACACCTACGTTGCCGCGGTTCTCGAAGCAGCGGACGCGGCGATCGAGATCACCGGTTCACCCGACGTGAACCTGCTCGGCGTCTGCGCCGGCGGCATCACCAGCGCCGCCGCCCTCGGCTATCTGGCCGCCACCGACGACGAACGGGTCGGGTCGGCCTCGTTTCTGGTCACGATCCTCGATTGGGACGTGCCCTCAACCGTTGGGACCTTCGTGTCGGGCCCGGTCATCGCCGCTGCCACCCGCCGGAGCCGCCGCAAGGGGATCCTGGCCGGAGAGGACCTGAGCAGGCTGTTCGCCTGGATGCGGCCAAACGACCTCGTCTGGAACTACTGGGTGAACAACTACCTGCTCGGCAAGAACCCACCGGCGTTCGACGTCCTGGCATGGAACGGCGATGCCACCAACCTGCCGGCCGGGCTTCACAGCGACTTCATGGAGATGGCGGGCAACAACTCCCTGGCCGAAGCGGGCGCCGTCGAGGTGTTCGACACCCCCATCGATCTGGGTCGGATCGAGGTCCCCTCGTTCGTGGTCGGTGCGGTCACCGACCACATCACCCCCTGGCAGGCCTGCTACCAGACCACCGGGCTGTTGGGTGGCCAATCGGAGTTCGTGCTCAGCTCCCAGGGCCACATCCAGGCCCTGGTCAACCCGGCGGGCAACCCAAAGGGCAGCTATCGGACCAACCCCCGAACGCCGACCACCGCCGGGCGGTGGCTCGAAGGCTCCACCGAACATCAGGGGAGCTGGTGGGAGCACTGGATGGCCTGGTTGGAGCCGAGAGCCGGGGCACTGGTGGCCGCCCCGAAGCGCCTGGGGAGCAGGGCCCACCCGGCCGGCGAGCCGGCCCCGGGATCCTACGTCCTGGGCTGACCGCAGCGGGTTCGTCCACCGGCGGCCGATTTTCCACCCCCGGCCCGACCGTGGTTCACTTGCCGAAATGTTGCACCTCGACTCGGCGCTGCGCCCATGATCGACACCCGATCGACGACGATCCACGTCAACAGCCGACGGTTGCGGGTCGTCGTCGAGCAGCGGGGTGCCGGGAAACCGCTCCTGCTGGTCAACGGCATCGGCGCCACCGGCGACCTGTTCGAGCCGTTCCGAACCCATCTCGGTGATCGCGAGACCATCACCTTCGACGCCCCCGGGGTCGGTGGAAGCCCCACCGTGGTACGGCCCTATTCGATGCGGTGGATGGCAGGACTGGTGGCCGGCCTCATCGACGAGCTCGGGCACGAACGCGTCGACGTGCTCGGTCTGTCCTGGGGCGGTGCGCTGGTCCAGGAACTGGCGCGACGCCATCCAAGCTCGATCAGGCGGTTGATCCTGACCGCCACCCTGCCCGGCTGGACCAGCGTCCCCGGGCGGCCCGCAGCCCTCGGCATCCTGGCCTCACCGGCCCGGTACCACTCCCCGGCCTACCTCCGGCGGGTCGCCCCCACCCTCTACGGCGGCGGTATCGCCCGCCAGCCGGACCTGCTCGATCGCCACGCCGAGATACGGGCCCGGCGGCCACCGACCTACCTCGGCTACCTCCACCAGATGACGGCCATTCGGCGGTGGAGCAGCCTGGGCTGGCTGCACAAGCTCCCCCACCGGACGCTGGTCCTGGCCGGAGACGACGATCCGATCATTCCCCTGATCAACGGCCGGATCCTGGCCGGCCGGATCCCAGACGGCAGGCTCCACGTCGTCAAGGGCGGCGGTCATCTGTTCCTGTTCGTCCGGGGCCGGGAGATGGCGGCCGTCGTCGCCGATTTCCTGGACTCCGGATTGGCCAAGGCCCGCCGCCAGCTCCGCATCACCTGATTCGTGAGCGGTCGGGACCTCCGACCCTGTCCACGGGGTCGGATCGGGCGTTAGGGTTTCAGCGTCCAGGAGGCACCAAGATGACCAACCCCGAATCGACCATGCTCCAGGTCGGCGACCTCATGACCGCCGACCTGATGGCTCTGCGCCCGAACGACACCGTCGGCCGGGCCAGACAGGTCCTCAAGGACAGCGGGCTCCACGCCCTTCCGATCATCGATCGCAACGATACGACCGGCGTGGTGACCCTGCTCGACTGTCAGGGCCGCCGAAACGAGGAGCTGCTGGCCGACGTCGTGGCCAGGGCCCCGGTGACGATCAGCCTCGACGCCTCGGTGGCCGAGGCTGCAACCCTGATGCGCTCGGAGTACATCCACCACCTCCTCGTCACCGAGGGGTCGGGCGAGAACGCCGAGGTCGTCGGCATCCTTTCCAGCTTCGATCTGCTGAAGACCCTCTGCGGCTGACCCCGCTCGTGGCCGGTCGACCGCCGGAGCCCGATCGGGCCGGGGTGGGCCGGTTGATGACGTTTGGCCCTGGCGGCTCCGACGGGTTTGGGCTTGGATCGCAACAACGCCGACCCTCTCTCTCGGAGTCTCTCGTGTTCCTCGACCGTCTCGATGCCGGCCGGCGGCTGGCTGACGCAACCTTGCACCTGGCAGGACCGGACACGCTGGTGGTGGGCCTGCCCCGGGGCGGCGTGCCGGTGGCGTTCGAGGTGGCGAAGGCCCTCGGGGCACCGCTCGATGTGATCCTGGTCCGGAAACTCGGCGTGCCGGTGCAACCGGAGTTGGCGATGGGTGCCATCGGCGAGCACGGCGTACTGGTCAGGAATCGCCACGTCATCGACAGGAGCGGGGTGTCGGCCGAGGAGTTTGCCGAGGTCCAGGCCCGGGAGCAGACGGAACTGGATCGCCGGGCCGCCGGCTACGGGGGCCATCGCCGCATCCACCCCATGAACGACCGCCAGGTGATCGTGGTCGACGACGGGGTGGCAACCGGCTCGACCGCCGATGCGGCATGCCAGGTCGCCAGGGCATCGGGCGCCCGGCGGGTGGTGCTGGCGGTGCCGGTGGCACCGGCCGACTGGTCCGAGCGTCTGGCAACCACGGCCGACGAGTTGATAAGCGTGATCACACCGACAAACCTGCAGGGGGTGGGACAGTACTATCGGGACTTCACCCAGGTTGCAGACGACGAGGTGATCGACTGCTTGCGTCGTGCCGCAGTCCTTGCTGCCGGGGCCGAGCCGCCCCGACCACAGGAGCGAACAACATGACACGGGCCATCCTGGTTGTGGACGTCCAGAACGACTTCTGCCCCGGCGGGTCGCTGCCGGTCGACGGGGGCGACGAGGTGGCCTCCACCATCACCGACTACCTGTCATCACCGGCCGCCGACGGCTACCGGATGGTGGTGGCCACCATGGACTGGCACCCCGACACCGACACCGACCCCGGCTTCGCCCACTTCGCGGCCGAACCGGACTTCGTCGACACCTGGCCCGCCCACTGTGTTGCCGGCAGCAAGGGAGCGGAACTCCACCCAAACCTGTCCTTACCGGATGACTCGATCATCGTCCGCAAAGGTCAGCGAGCAGCCGCATACTCCGGTTTCGAAGGCCACGATTCGCAGGGGCGCTCGCTGTGGCAGGTGCTCCGCGACCGGGGAATCAACCAGCTCGACGTTGTCGGGCTTGCCACCGACCATTGTGTGACCGCAACCGCAATCGACGGCAAGGCACTCGGCTACGACGTCCGAGTGTTGCTTGCGGCCACCGCCGGGATTGCCGCCGAGACGACAGACCGGGCGGTGGCCCGGATGCGCGACCTCGGTATCGAGGCGCTCGACCGGCTGCCGGCCCGAGCTTGACGACCGGTCCGGTCAACCAGCCCGCGGCCAGCTGATGGTCAGATCGTCAACGATCACACCACTCACGCCCAGGTTGATCAGTTCGCCGGCTCGCTCCGGCGATTCAACGCCCCAGGAGTAGAGCAGAGGGGTCACCTCGAGGATCCGCTTCACCGTTTCGGCATCGAGCAGCCGTTGGTGGGCCACGATCCCTCGCCGAGCCCCGAGCCCCGGCAAACGCAGCGCAACGGCCAGTTGGCGGCGGCCGCTGCAGCTACGAAGCAGCTCCGCCCCCGGGCGATCCCGGAACGGACGCAGCACCCACCAGTTCCGCGATGACACTGTCAGGGGGCGGGCCTCGCCCACGGTGGCCCGGATGCGGCCGGCCGGTCCAGCGGTGAACAGCTTGAGGTCCAGGCACAGGTGGGTGTCTGGCTCCACCGCTTCGACGATCTGTTCCAGGGTGGACACCTCGGTGTCGGCCGGGAGGAAGTACCACCGCTCCCACAACCGGGACATCGGCCACAGGGCTTTGGCGTGTCGCACCTCGAGCCTGCGACGAAAAAGGTGCAGGTCGATCTCGACGGCATCGGCATGGTCGAGTGCGGCTCGGGCCGAGGCCGGTGTGTTTCCGGCCCGGTGGGCCACGATCGTCGGTCGCCTGGGCATCGCTGCTCCCCTCGGTGCTCGTCTCGCCGGCCCGGGTCGAGCGTAACCGCACGCCGTCCAGGGCCGCCAGGGGTCTACCGACCACCGCAATTGACTGTGGTCGGCAGGTTAGACGAGCCGCTGCCGCCGGAAGGTCATCATGTCGTAGAGTCCG
This sequence comes from uncultured Acidimicrobiaceae bacterium, assembly GCA_947259095.1. Lineage (GTDB taxonomy): Bacteria > Actinomycetota > Acidimicrobiia > Acidimicrobiales > SZUA-35 > JAHELU01. The sequence goes on from CAMYLA010000011.1 coordinate 186,973, forward strand.
GCCGCCGTGAGGCCGAGTGCGGTCAAAGCCAGGAGGCCCCGACCGAGCGGGACCTCGGCGATACTCCGAAGCGATTGGTCGAGTCCGGCCGCACGGTCGGGGTCGTACTGCCAGGCGGCAACGATGAACAGCGAGCCGGCGATGGCAAGCGTCACCGCCCTGGCCACCATGCCGACACCACCGAGGGTCGCCAGCACGAGGCGGCCGCGGGTCGAGAGATCGTCGGTCCGGATGTCGTCCAGGAACTCACCGTCGACACCGCGCCACAGGTGGTATACGCCGACCACGATCGTGCCGATGCCGATGACCACCGTGGCCACCCGGCCCCCCGGCAGGTCGAACAGGCGGGTCGTCAAACCTTCGGCCGATGCGGGCCCGCCGGACCCCGAGGTTGCGTCCGGACCAGGATCGCCGCTTCGATCCCGGTGATCCCAATCAGGGTGTAGGCCAGCCCGATACCGACGCGGCCGATCCGGGTGGCGATTCCCAGGAGACCGTCATCGTCGTCCACCACTGCGGACCAGAACTGCCACAGAGCGAACAACAGCAGGCCGATCCCCACCGCCAGCACCAGGAATCTCCCGGCCGGCGCAGCGGCGATCAATGCCAGGGCACCTCCCTGGTCGGCCGAGTTGGCGCCGTAGTTTCGCCTTGCCAGCTCGCCGTCCCATCCGATCTGTCCATCGACGACCGGCATGGTGAGCTGATCGCCGGCTGTCTACCCGGTTGTCGACCCGGTCGGCACCGTTTCGGATCGACCTTGGTGGCCGAGGCGATGACCAGGTCCTCGACCGGGCCCAAAGCGGGAGACGAACGAGAGCCCGCCGATCTGGAACAGGTTGCGGACATCGATCAGATCGTGGAGGATCGGAACCAGACGGTCTATCGGTGCCGAAGCCAGACGAATCCCGAGCAGTTCCGCGACGCCGCGTCCCCCACCGAGGTCGACCACCCACCCCAGATCGTTGAGATCGATCGGTTTCGGGGCTCGGCCGGCGAGGGTCCGAACGACGTTGCCGGCCACCGCCCGTCCCGCTTGGGCTGCGATCTGTGCCGACATCGGCCGCAGTTCGCCGTTGCGGTCGAGGTGGGCGGCGGCATCGCCGGCGGCGAAGACCGTCTGCCGATCCGGGAGTCGACCGAAACGGTCGATGGTGAGGCGGCCGTCGACCACGTCGCCGAGACGGTCGAAGGCGGCCTCGAACCCGCCGGCCCATACCACCATTCCATCAAGTCGTTGGCCGGATGAGAGCTGCAGACCGTCGTCGTCGATCCGGTCGACCTCGGCCCCGGTCCGCAGATCGACGCCTCGGTCGTCGAGGATCTTCGCCGCATGCCGACCGAGGGATGGTGCGAACCCCGACAGCAGCCGATCCTGCCGATCGATGAGCGTCACCCGATGGGTCGCCGGGCGAGCCACGGCAATGGCGCCGGCCAACTGCACACCGGTTGCACCGCCGCCGACGACCATCACCTCCTGGCTGATTTCGAGTGCCCGGCGGATGGCCATCGCATCGGCGGCGGATCGCAGCGGCTGGGCCGTCGACAGCCCGTCGATGGGCGCCGTTGCCGGCTCCGCCCCGGCGGTGATGATCACCGCATCCGCCGACCGGGTGGTCCCGTCGTCGAGTTCGATGACCGTGTCCTGCAAGGACCGCAACCTGGCCGTGACCAGGTCGACGGAAGGGAACATCACGTCCAGCGGTACTGCGGCGTCTCGGGTCGGCTGGGTCCCTCCGGCGACTGCGGCCAGCCTTGTCAGGAACTGGTGATGCCCGGTTGGCTCGATGACCGTTGTCGGGATTCCGGCCTTCAGCAGGGCGGCGATGGCGTGGATCCCTGCCATGCCGGCACCGACGACGATCGCCGTGTCACCACGGCCTCCGTCACCGCTCATCGCAGAACCTCCAACCGTTGGCCGGCCGTCGGGCCCCACCGTGGGCCTGCGGCATCGAGCCCGGCTTCGAGTCGTTCTTGGCTTTCCATGGCCAGCACCTACCCGGAGCCGACCGACGTTGAAACACCGACGGAACCGCCGGACCCCAGGGTTCGCGGCGTCGGGGAAGACCCCGGACCTTCGCCGCTGATCGGCGGGCAACGGCGACGATGGCGCTGCCCGACAGCACTGCGACCTGTGGGGTACGGTCTGGCCCGAACGGAGGTTGGCGATGCCGGAGTTGATCGATGTGCCGCCGGGACTGGCCGGGGTTGCGGTCGCCGACACCGAGATCGGTGATGTGCTCGGTGAGCAGGGCCACTACCACTACCGGGGGATCCCCGCCCTCCGGCTGGCCAGGGAAGCCGATTTCGAGACCGCGGCGGCACTGGTGCTTGGCGGATCGGCCGACCGGTTGCAGGGTGATCGATCGCTGCCGACGACGCTGGGGGGCCTGGTCGGCTCGATCGACGTTCCGACCGGGCTCAGCGCCCTCGGGGGTGCACTGCACCTGGCCTCACTCCCCGACACCCCAGCCGAGCAGCGCCTTGAACAGGCTGTCCGGCTGATCGCAGTGTCGCCGACGCTGGTGCCTCGATACTCCACCGCCGGCCGATCGAGCCAGACCCGGATCTCGGCCACGTCGCCGACTTCCTCAGAATGGTCCTTGGCACGGCAGCGCCGCCCGAGGTGGTGCGGGCCCTCGAGACCTACTTCGTGCTCACCATCGACCACGGTTTCAACAACTCCACGTTCGCCACACGGGTGGCGGCATCGGCCGGGGCAGATCTGGCCGGCTGCGTGACGCGCTGCGGTGGTGCTCGAAGGCTGCGGGCCCGCTATGTCGGACCACCTCCAGACGACGACATCTACTGAGCGGCCATTGCGACCGTTGTCGTTTTGGCCGGCGGTCACCGGCGCCCGCCCGGTCGCACTCGGCCAGGGCCGAAGGAGGGGCGTCCACCTCCTATGATGGTTGTGGATGGGTTCGATTCGCAGGGAGCAACTCCCGACCGCGGCGCTGTTCGTCCTCGGTGGGGTGGTCCTCTTGGCCATGGCCGTGGTCGATGGCAGCCTCTTCAGCTACCTCTTCTTCGTCGCCTTCGCCGGCGCCGCCTGGTGGTCGTGGCCCGGCCGGCGGGGTCGGCACCGCCCCCACGCCGAGGCGCTGGCGGCGGCCGGCGACGATGACATCATCGTCTACTGGCGACCCGGCTGACCGCACTGTGCCACCCTGACCGTGGGTCTGGGGTCAGCTCGCTCCCAGGTCTCGTGGGTCAATATCTGGCAGGATCCCGAGGCGGCCCGATTCGTGGCCGACCGTCGCAATGGCAACGAGACCGTCCCGACCGCAGTCACCGGCGCCGGCGAGATGGTGGAGGCCGAGGCGGAGACGATCAAGGCCCACTTGGCCTCCTCTTCCCCCTGAATCCGGCCAGCCCTCAGGCCACGCTGTGGCGGGACGGTTCCGGGTGTCGTCGGCCGACGTCACCGGATCCGTATCGCCCGGCGAGATGATCGCCCAGTCGCAGCCCGAGGGCCACGTCGGTCAGGGTCGGATTGGCGAATCCGGCAGTGTTGAACACGGCCGAACCGACGATGTACAGGTTGGGATGATCGTGGGCCCGCAGGTCGGGATCGACCACACCGTCCGCCGGTCTGGCCGACATGCGGGTGGTCCCCGTCGGATGGTGGGAGTTGATCTTGTGCACGGCGGCCCGACCTCGCCGGGGCAGGACACGGCCGATGTTCAAACCGGCCAGCACCTGTCGGACGTCGTCCGACGAGAGCTCGACGCGGCGCCGATCTTCGGCCGACCAGCGCCAGACGACCCGGGCCCGCCGACCGCCGAGTGCGTTGCGTTCCTCCGACAGGACAATGCGATTCTCCGGACTCGGCAGCTGTTCGGCGACGGCGAAGATCTCGAAGCCTGCCGGCGGCCGGTCGCCGTCGATGAGGTGATGCCAGTGGGGGTCCTCGACGCTCCAGGCCGGGCCGGACCCCCTGGCGTTGAGTACCGCCGCCGCAACTTCGTCGGCGCCGCCGGCCACGGCGGCCAACCTCGGTAGTACGGAGCGGTCCAGCGATCGGGTCCGGCCGGCTTCGGCCAGTTCCCCTGCCGCCTTCAGGGCCCCGGTCCTGGCCCCGGTCCGCCGTGGCAGCCGATTCCGTACACTGAGACCGGGCGGGGCCTTCTGCATCGGCAACAGGGTCACCGCCACCCGAGCCCAATCGGCGATGAGAGACCGCCTGGCTGCACTGATGAGGTTCGGCCACCGAAGGACACCGGGAGCGGCCGGCGTGGGAGCGAGCTGGTTCACGGCGTGGAGATCGGCATCGGGGTCGAGGAGCAACTGCCCGAGAACGAGCTGGGGATGGTCGGTGAGATAGTGTCCAACCAGTCCCGAAGAGTTGGCAATCGAGCCGGCCTCGGTCCAGGGGCTGTCCAACAGGAGCCTGGTGGTCTGCACGGTGCCCATGGCCAGCACGAAGACATCGGCCGAGATCTCCACCGCATTACCGGTGCGGGTGGTCGCGGTGGCACCGGTGACCCTGCCGGTCCGGTCGGCCGTGAGCGACGTCACGGCGCACCGGGAGACGATCCGAGCCGAGCCCGGATCGGGCGCAAGGAAGCTCTCGCTTCCCACCGCCCAGAACGTGCTCGTTTCCAGCCGCTGGTCGCTGCTGATCGGTGCCACCTCATCGTGGACGTCTGGGATCCCGAGCCGGGCCTCGGCTTGGCGATAGTGCGGTTCCAGGTCGGCGATGCCGATCGGCCAGCCGTCGGCGCCGGCGGTCGGCCTCCGCTTGAAGTCGACCGGATCCAGTCGATGGAGGCGGACGCCGGAGCCCACCGCCGAGTGCGGGTCGAGCCGGATGGCCCATCGGTCCGAGGTTCCCCCCAATCTGATCGACACCTGATCGCCGGCGTTCGGGTAGTGCCGGCCGATCGACGGCATCGCCGCCGAGGCGAACCGGCGACCCCAGCGATCGGCCTCGACATCGCCTGCCTCCAGCATCAGCACATCGGCGCCGCAGCCGGACAGGGCCCGTGCGACCGCCTGACCGCTCGGACCGGAGCCGATGATGCAGATGTCGGCCCGTAGCGGGCCCGGGCCAGACGCTTCGATGGACTGTACTGCCACTTCCACGTTCTTCTCGCTGTTCCCTTGTCGATGGTTCGATCACCCGCCAGCGGATCGGTAGCCGATGGACCTCCGCCTGCCGGCTACCTTTGCAGTACCGGTTCCTCGATGTGACCCATGATCTCGTCGAGCAACCGGCCCCTATCCGACTCAAGAATACGCCAACCGGGAACGAAGTCCTCAACCGCTGCGAAGAGATCGGACGGCGTCGACCGAGCCCCGCTCGCCAGGTCCCGTAGTGGCGGTTCCCGGGCCCCGACGGGGCGGTTTTGGCCCGGTTTTTCGATCTGGCCAAACACCGACGACCGGCATACACTTGCCGGTCTCCGATCTCGGCCGGAGAGCCGGACGTCGCCGGTTGGCCCAATTGCATCTCCGATCTGTCCGTACTTCGCTGCCGCGACAGCCTGACAACCACTCGCCGCTGCGAAGGGAATGCACATGTTCGATGGCTACTGGAGAGAGCGGGTGGAACGAGCGGTCGATCCGGTCGGCGAGCGCCTCCATCGGGTCGGCGTCACGGCCAACCAGCTGACCGTGGTCGGGGTCGCAGCGGCTACGGCGGCTGCGGTCGCGATCGGCTCCGGTCGTTTCCCATTGGGGCTGGCTCTCCTCGTGGTGGCCGCGGTTCCCGACCTCTTGGACGGGCCGGTGGCCAAGGCGGCCGGCCCGACCACCAGACGCGGTGCGTTCTTCGACTCCACCGCCGATCGGGTGACCGACACGATCCTCATCGGCGGCGTGACCTGGTTCCTGATCGCCGACGGTCGCGGTTTGCAGGCCATGGTGCCCTTTGCCGTGATGGGCGCCTCGTGGCTCATCTCGTATCAGCGGGCCAAGGCGGAGTCGCTCGGCTTCGAGGCCAAGGGCGGGATCATGGAACGAGCGGAGCCGAGCGGAGCGCATCATCGTGCTGGCCGTCGGGCTTGCATTCCCGTCGATCCTGGTCCCCATCCTCTACCTGATGCTGACCCTGACCATGGTCACGGCGGTACAGCGGTTCACGAAGGTCTGGCGACAGGCCACCGCCGAGCTGACCTGAGGTCCCGCGACGCTGCAAGCAGCGCCCACACACATCTCAGGTCCACTGACTCGGCAGATCGCATTCCGCGGACGTGGTCCGGCAACCGCGCCCGCCTGGCATACGATCGTCGGCCGGTTGGCGGTCCGGCCCGGTATCGCCGTCGCGGTGACGCAACTCCTTGCCGCCGTCGTCTCGGGGGATCTCGCTCGGGACCGACGACCGAAGGGGTGCCTCCTCGGCCACCGCGGGCTGCCCATCGTGTCCGGTCCCGGAGGGCGCTTTCGAAGCGACCCGATAGCGCCGACGGACCCGCTCCAACCCGAGGCCGGCCAGGGCAACGACGGCTCCGGCCAGCACGTCGAAGACCCAGTGGTTGCCGGTGGCCACCACTGCGAACGCCATGGCGGCCGGCATGACGACGGAGGCGATCGCTGCGACCCTGCCGTTCGACACCCGCCGCCAGCTCAAGCCGACCAGGAGATTCCAGCCGAAGTGCAGGCTGGGAACGGCGGCGTATTTGTTGACCAACCCCGGCGGCTGCAGGACCCGGTAGGAGTTGGAGTTCTCGGTCACGGTGTCGATGTAGTCGATGGCCAGCAGCCGTGGCGGGGTCACTGCGAAGCTGGCGTAGATCACCAACCCGATGGCCCCGGAGATGAACATGGCGTTTCGCAGCTCATAGAAGTCGGGGCGGTGCCTGACCGCCAACCAGACCAGGGTGGCGATCACCACCGGCCAGTGACCCCAGATGTAGATCCAGTTGGCGACGTCGACGGCGAGGTCGCTCTCCAACACGAGTTCCTGCAGCGGCTGCTCGAAGTCGATTCCCAGCCACCGTTCGAGCCGGACCACCTCACCGGCGTTGCGGTCGGCCTGGGAGACGTTGCCCTCCGTCAGGCCGCGTACGCCGAAGTAGCCGAGTGCGGCCAAGCCGAAGAGAACCGCCTGGCGAGCGACGAACGAGACTTGCCGCATACCACCCGGTTTAGTCCCAGGCTCGGCCGCTGCCAAGGGCCAAACGGCTCTAGGTGGCTGGTGTCGAGCACTCGGTGAGAGTGTCGGCAGCGAGCCGGGATCAGCGCGGGGCGATCAGCGTCGGCTGCGCACCTGGGCCGGAGCGAACACCACTGCGGTGCCGCAGCGGGCCATCATCGATCTGAACCACAGGTAGGCCACCCCGAGGGTGAAGGTGGTGGTGATCGGCCCCAGCACCGACTTGACGAGGACGAACGTGGTGGCCGAATGGCTGAGCAGCAGCCACATCGTGATGGCGAAGTTGATGGCGCTGGTGAAACCCCACCACAGCGATGCATGGGAGAAGAATCGCCTCAGGGTTGGATGATCCAGTGTCTCGTCATCGACCGGGCACATGTCCAGCACCAGCCGCTCGGCGAGGGGGCGGCCGACGAGGACCGACCCGATGAACACCAGGCAGACCAGGCCGGTGGCCAGGGTCGGTTGGAGGAAATAGATCAGCAGGCTGCCGGTTGCCAAGGCCGCAACCGTTCGGGCCACCAGCCCGAGGGTGGTCAGCACCAGCAGGCCGGAGACCGTGTCCCGTCGCAGCAGGCGACGGGCCAGGGCTCCCAGCGACCAGACCAGCGCACCGAGGAGGGCCGGGGTCGTGCCGAAGAACTGGAGCAGGCCGAGGAACAGGGCAACCGGAATCAACTTGCCCTCGACAATGTTTGGCACCGCATGGCGGAGCGTGGACCGCCAGTGCGGGAGAGTCAGGGTGTGCGGAGCGTGTATGGCTTTCAGAGCGACCACCGGCGAAGATCGGAGGGGAACCGCCGGAGCGGCACGAGCGGCTTCACGTTACCCGGCCAGGGGTTCCCGTCGGCGTATCCGACAGTGAGATGTTTATCCCATCGGGGGCTGCGATGGCCAACTCGGTCAACCCCGCCGGCCCGGTCAGCCGACATCGGAGACGGTCAGGACCGGGCAGTGGGCTCGCCGGACCGTCTCGATCGCCACGCTGCCGAGGACCATCCGGGTCAGCCCGACCTGGGGTCGGGTGCCGACGGCCAGGAGCGACGCACCGACCCGGTCGCCGAAGTCGGCGATCGACTCGGCCGGTTCCGAGCCGTGTCCGATGGTCATCCTGACCCGCCCTCCAGACCTGCGGCTGAGGCGGGAACCCGGATCGGAGCGGCCGGTACCGCCGGACGAGGAACCACCCGGTTGCGGCTCTGGCACTTCCCAACGGTCGACCACCAACGACACCTCCATCGCTTCGATCGAGAATTCCCGGGCCACCCGCCTGGCCCCTGCCCTGACCCTGGGCGATGGGCGGTCCGGATCGATGCAGGCCACGACCGGACCGACCAGGTCGAACCCGTCCACATCGGCGGCAGGGCCGATGAGAACGGTCAGACCGTCGGGTCTGGCATGGACCAGTTCCTCGGCAACGCTCCCGGTGATGGGGCGATTCCGACTGTGGGTCTCGGTGGCCATGACCACCAGCACCTCGGGTCGGTGGGTGACCGCCTCGAGCCCCTGACCGATGGTGTAGCCATTGACCGTGACCTCTATCCGGTTGACGGGGACCCCGAACGAAGCGACCCGGTGCTCGACCTCGGTCTGCGCTCGGCTGCGGTCCCCCGGTTTGGCCACCACCGTGACCACCACCAGCTCAGCGCCGATCGAGTCCGCCATCGTTCGTGCCGGGCCGAGGGCCACCAACGAGCGAGCCGAGGCGTCGACGGGGACAACCACACGTTCGAGCATCTCCAAGGTCTCCTCGTGTCCTGTCAGGCCACATATGCCAGACGACCGGCCTCAGCCACGGCGCCAGGCGATGAGAACCACACAGACGGCGATGATGCCGGCCAACACCTGGCCGCCCTGCAGGAGGCGGTTGACATCGACCGCCGGTTTCCAGCAAACCTCGCCGCCGCGAACCTCGTACACCCCGAGCGGTTTCGCCCCGATGCCGAAGCCGGTGCCGAAACCGCCACCGGCCTTGTCCTCGCCTTCCATGCCCTCTCCTCCCCCGCCGCCGGCGCCTCCCCCCACTCGGGCGACGGGAATGACCTGCACCCCGTCCAACTCGTAGGCCTCGCCGAACACCCGCGTCACAGGCAATGCATCGCGGGCACTGCGGACGGCGTCGAACACCCCGTCGGCCATCGGCTTCTTCGGTTGGTCGGTCATGTTGTTCCTCCAGGTGACAGATGGTTCTCGGAGCGGCCACGTCGGCCATGACATCGCAGCAGACCGGCCAGGCCCTCTGCTGGGTTCACGCATCGTCCTTGACGACCAGGACGGCACAGGGTGCATTGTGGAGCACCTTGGTGGACACGCTGCCGTGCACCACCCGCTTCGCCATGCCCTCGCCTCTCGACCCGACGATCACCAAGTCGGCTCCCTGCTGATCCACGACCTCCAGGAGGGCATCGGTCGGGTCGTCGTTGATCTGATGGTATTGCGCCTCGACTCCCGCCCCGTGGAGCACCGTCCGGGCTTCGCTGAGAATCGAATCGCTCCCAATCTGAGCATGGAGCAGGGGGCGCATCTCCTCCGGCAGGCTGGCGGCCAACCTGGAGAGCTCGGCCGGTGTCAATGGCCGGTGGGCGTTCACCACGTGGACCTGGGAATCTCCGGTCAGCCGGGCCAGGTGGGCTGCGGCCCGCAAGGCCTCCTCGGCGTCCTGTGACCCGTCGGTACCGACGACGATGGTTGCAAACATGCCTGCCTCCTTGATTGGGGAACCGCGTCTTCACACTGCACCGGGTATCGCTGGTGCGACAGGGCACAAAGTACTTTCTTGTGGCCCGCGGCGCTTGCTGCAGGGCCGCCCGGTCAGCTCTCCTTTGGCTTGGCTGCAGCGTCGCTCCGGCCGAGGTAGGCGATCATCTCCTCCAGCGTCTCCAGCCTCGGGTAGTCGACCTCCGGGATGGTGATCCCGGTCGCTCCTTCGATCGCCACCATGATGTTGAGCTGATCCATGGAGTCGAGATCCAGCTCGTACCAAAGGTCATCCCCGGGATCCAGCGATTCGGGGTCGGCATCGGGTGCCACCGACACGATGGCCCGCTTCACCACCGCCTCGAGGGCAATGCCGTCGACGGTCTCGTTATCGGTCATGGGTATCTCCAGTCTCAGGCGATTGCCATAGCGCGTCACTGCCCCGGAGCAGTCGTTCGATGGTGTTGAGGAAACGGGCGCCGACCTGACCGTCGGTGGCCCGGTGATCGGCCGCCAGGGTGGCGTTGACCTGGCGTCGAGCGACGACGCGACCGTCGACCACCAGCGGTCTGGCTGCGATGGAACCGAAGCCGACGAGCGCCACCTGGGGCGGGTGGATGACGCCGATCACCTCGTCGACCCCCCGGTCGCCGAGGTTGGTGACGGTGATGGTCGGCTCGACCATGTCCGAACTGCGGAGCCGGCCGGACCGGGCCCGCTCGACGAGACCCTTCAGCGTCGCCATCAGTTCGGCCGGGGTCAATCGATCGGCGTCGCCGATGGCCGGCGCCACCAGGCCGCCGCCACGCAGCGAGATGGCGACGCCGATGTTGACGCCGCCGGCCGGTCGAAACCGGTCATCGACCCAGTGGCCGTTGAACTCCTGGTGCTTCGCCGCCGCCAGAGCCACCGCCCTGGTCAGTAGCGCCGCCGGCAGCACCCGGTCCTGGACGCTGCGATCCCCGTTGAATCGCTCCAGGCGGTCGAGTGTGCTGTCGAGGTCGACAGCGGTCGCCAAATAGTAGTGTGGGATCTCCCGCTTGGAGCGGCTCATCAATGCTGCGATGGCCAGGCGGCCCCGCTCGGCAGGGCCAACGGCTCCCGGGCGACCGGTGGTGGTGGCGGGACGGCCGACGCCGGGGTCGGGGTCGGGCCGAGTGTCCGGCCGGACCGCCCCTGCCTCGACGTCCCGAGCCACCACGGCGCCGTCAGGTCCGGTTCCCACCAGGTTCTCCACCGCCAGGCCCCGCTCGGCCGCCAGGCGTCTGGCCAGCGGCGAAGCCCTGTGCCTCCCGGGCTGCGGGGCAGGCGGCGGGGTCTCGACGGCGGGTCCGGCGGTGACCGGCCGGACCGGTCCCCCGGACGGCGGGGACTCGACGGGGCTCGGTTCGGTCGGCGGAGCCGTCGACCCGGGGGGTGGCGACGACGAAGGCGGCGGTGCCGACTCGGTTGTTTCGGTTGCGGCCGGCTGGCCGCCGGCAACCGCCAACCTGGCCAGGGGCGTCCCGACCGGCACGCTGTCACCTGGCGGCACCAGGATCTCGACGACGGTACCGGTCTGCCAGACCTCGATGTCGATGTCGGCCTTGTCGGTCTCGACGATGGCCACCACATCGCCGCGGGCCACTTCGTCGCCGGCGGCGATGAGCCATTCGGTCACCGTTCCGGCATCCATGTCGGCACCGAGCGACGGCATGACGTAGTCGATGGTCGTACTCATCGACCGATCGCCTGGCGGGCCGCCACCACGATCTGTTCGACCTGGGGAAGGGCGGACTGTTCGAGGTGCCGGGGATAGGGAATCGGGACCTCCTGGCTGCAGACCCGACCGATCGGGGCGTCGAGGTTGAAGAAGCAGCGCTCACCGATCCTGGCCGCCACCTCGGCCGACAGACCGACCGATCTCCAACCCTCGTCGACCACGATGGCCCGGCTGGTGGCCATGACCGAACGGGCGATGGTGTCCATGTCGAGGGGTCGAAGGGTTCGAAGATCGATCACTTCGGCCTCGATCCCCGACGAGGCGAGCTCTTCGGCCGCCGCAAGCGCCTTGGCCACCGTGCCACCCCAGCTGCAGATCGTGATGTCCGATCCGGGGCGACGGATCGCAGCCCGATCGATGTCGACCGGACCGCTGCTCTTCGGCAACTCACCCTTCGAGCCGTACAACATCGCATGCTCGAACATGATGACCGGGTCGGGGTCGGCCAGGGCGGTGGCCAACATCCAGCGGGCGTCCTCCACCGTGGCCGGCGCAACCACCCGCAACCCCGGGACGTGGGCGTACCACCCCTCCAGGCTGTGGGAGTGCTGGGCCGCGAGCTGTCGCCCGGCCCCGGTGGCCATCCGGATCACCACCGGCACGTTGAATTGCCCACCCGACATGTGGAGGTAGGTGGCGGCGGTGTTGACGATCTGGTCCATGGCCAGCAGGCTGAAATTGACGGTCATCACCTCGACGATCGGCAACAGACCACCGAGGGCGGCGCCGATACCAACGCCAACGAAACCGGATTCCGACAGCGGGGTGTTCCGAACCCGATGGCGGCCGAACTCTTCGTACAGGCCTTTGGTGACCGCATAGGTGCCGCCGTAGTCCGCAACGTCCTCACCCATGATGATCACCCGATCGTCGGACAGCAGGGCCTGGCGGTGAGCCTCGTGGAGGGCTTCCCGGTAGGTCGTCTCGCTCACTGCGAACCCTCCTCCAAATCGGCGATGGCGACTCGTCGATAGACGTGCTCGGTCAGACTCTCGACCGGCTCCAGCGTGCCTCGTTCGGCGAACAGCACCGCTTCGTCGACCTCGGCCCCGGCCCGCTCCCACAACTGCTCGATCGCCGCCTCGTCGAGTTGACCGACCTCCGCCAGTCGTTGGCCGAAGGTGACGATCGGGTCTCGTGCCTTCCAGGACTCGATCTCGTCCTTGGATCGGTACAGGTCGGGGTCGAACATCGAGTGGGCCCGGAACCGGTAGGTCTCGCATTCCAGGAAAACCGGCCCCCCACCGGCTCTGATCGAGGTCAGCGCCCGTCTGGTCGCATCGGCCACCGCCGCCACGTCCATCCCGTCGACGGTCCAGGCCGGCAGGTTGTACGCCGCGGCCTTGACCGCCAGGTTGGTCTGGGACTCGCTCGAGTCGAGCGAGGTTCCCATGGCATAGAGGTTGTTCTCGCAGACGAACAGGGTCGGGGTGTCCCAGAGGGCGGCCAGGTTCATGGCCTCGTGGAACTCCCCCTCGGCCATGGCCCCTTCGCCGAAGAAGCACACCGTCACCCGGTCGGTGGCCAGGGTCTGGTCGGCGAGGCTCAGGCCGACCGCCAGCGGGAGGTGGCCGCCAACGATGGCGTTGCCTCCATAGAAGCGGTGTTCGGCGTCGAACAGGTGCATCGAACCGCCACGGCCGCCGCTGCAGCCCTCGACCTTGCCGTACATCTCGGCCATGATCTGGTTGGCCCCGACACCCTTCACCAACGCATGGCCGTGTTCCCGGTAGGTCGCCACGACCGCATCGTCGGGTCTCAGCTGGTGGATGACACCGGTGGAGACCGCCTCCTCACCGATGGCCAGGTGGAGGAACCCTCGGATCTTGGTCTGCTGATAGAGCTCGGCGCACCGCTCCTCCAGTACCCGGATCCGGATCATGTCGCCCAGGAGACGGGTCGAGGCTTCGATCGAGGGCAATGTCGAGGTCATGATGTGGCCTCCGGTCGGCGGCCCGGCTGCCGGGGACCGTCGGCCGCCGGTTGCTCCAGCGTCGAGACGTCGCCCTCGTCAAGCCCGAGTTCGCGGGCCTTGAGCAGCCGTCGCATGATCTTGCCGCTGCGGGTGTGCGGCAGGTGATCGACGACCTCGATCTCCCGAGGGGCCACCGCCGAGCCCAGGAGTCGGCGGGCGTGGGCCATCAGCTCAACCGCCAGGGCGTCGGTGTCCTCGATCCCCGGGGCCGGTGTGACGAACGCCTTGACGATCTCGCCGACCGTCGGGTCCGGTTTGCCGATCACGCCGGCCTCGGAAACCGCGGGGTGTTCCATCAGCGCCGACTCGACTTCGAACGGGCCGATCAGGTGGCCGGCAGACTTGATCAGGTCGTCGCCTCGGCCGACGAACCAGAAGTAGCCGTCGCCGTCCCGACGAGCCAGGTCACCGGACAGGTACCAGCCGTCGACGAAGCAGCTCCGGTACCGCTCGTCCTGGTTCAGATAGCCCCGGAACATCGACGGCCATCCCTGACCGAGGGCCAACTCGCCGGTTTGATCCGGGTCGTCGATCTCGGTCACGTGCCCTGACCCGTCGAGGCTGATTTTCCCGTCGGGATCCCGCTGCAGGATGGTGGCGTGGATCCCCGGCAACGGCCGGCCCATCGACCCCGGCCTGACCGGCTGGGAGAGGCGGTTGGCGATCATGATGCCGCCGGTCTCGGTCTGCCACCAGTTGTCGAGGATCGGCACACCGAAGGTGTCCTGACCCCATCGCACCGCTTCGGGATTGAGTGGCTCGCCAACGCTGGCGATCAACCGCAGACTCGACAGGTCGCAGCCCTCCAGAGGTTCGGTTCCCAGACGCATCATCATCCGGATTGCGGTCGGGGCGGTGTACCAGACGTTGACCCCGTGGTCCTCGATGATCGAGTACCAACGGGTTGCGTCGAACTCACCCTCGTCGATGATGCTGGTCACCCCGTGGGTCAGCGGGGAGATGATCCCGTACGACGTCCCGGTCACCCAGCCGGGGTCGGCGGTGCACCAGAACACGTCGTCCGGCCCGAGATCGAGCACGTCGTGGCCGCTCATGTCGTGGATGACCACCGCCTCGTGCACATGGATGACCCCTTTCGGCTTGCCGGTCGTCCCGCTGGTGAAGTGCAGCAGCGCCGGCTGTTCCGGGTCGGTGTCTGCGATCTCGAATTCGTCGTCGACCCGGCTCAGCAGCGGACCGAGGTTGCGGACCCTGCTGTCGTCGGTTTCACCATGGTCATCGCCGATCAACAGCACGTGGCGAACCGACGGCAGCTCCGAGAGGATCGGCGCCACCTTCCTGGCAAAGAGCCGCTGGGTGGTGACCAGCACCTCGATCGAGCCCAGTTCCATCCGCTGTTTGATCGGTTCGGGCCCGAAGGCCGAGAACAGCGGGGTGTAGACCCCGCCGGCCTTCAGGGTCCCGAGCGCTGCGGTGTAGAGGTCGGGAACCCGGCCGGCCAGGGTGGCGACCCGGCAGCCGGCGTCGCAGCCCAACGCGACCAACACGTTGGCGAACCGGTTGGTCCGCCGACGAAGCTCGTCGTAGGTGATGTCGACCGTCTCCCCTCGTCGGGGGATCCAGCGAATGGCAACATGTCGACCCCGCCCGTGGACCACATGTCGATCCACCGCCTCGTAGGCGATGTTGAGTCCTCGGCCGTCAGGGAGGCCGTCCAGCCGGCCCCGGGCCTCGCTCCAGTCGAACGTCGCTGGGCCTCGGTAGGGATCCGCCGGCTGGGGTCGGACGTGAGAGTTGATCGCCATCCTTCAAGTTCAATAACCTGCGACGGGCTCCGGCAAGAGCCCAAAGTCCTTTCGGTCAACCGACGACCCACCGACGGGGCACCGCCAGGGACCTCCGGCCCTAGCCCTCGTCGAACCTCGACCCCAGGCTGGAGGAGATCAGCGGTCAGCGGTCAGCGATGATGCTCCGCTTGCCGGACTCGAATCGGGGCCGGGTGTCGCCGTCGACGGTGGGGCCATCCGAACCGGCCAGGAGCAACGGAGCAGGACGTGTTCAATCTTCGCAACCGGAACTACCTCAAGGAGTTGGACTTCAGCCCCGAGGAGTGGGATCACCTGTTGCGGCTGTCGGTGGAGCTGAAGGCGGCCAAGCACTCCGGGACCGAGGTGCCGCAGTTGACCGGCAAGGAGATCGCCCTGATCTTCGAGCAGACCTCGACCAGGACCCGCTGTGCATTCGAGGTCGCAGCCCATGATCAGGGTGCGGCGGTCACCTCTCTGGGGCCGGGCGGCTCCCATATCGGCCACAAGGAGTCGATGAAGGACACCGCCAGGGTGTTGGGCAGGATGTACGACGGGATCCAGTACCGCGGTGCAGGTCAGGATCAGGTCGAGATCCTCGGCCGCTACGCCGGAGTACCGGTGTGGAACGGTCTGACCGATGCGTGGCATCCGACCCAGAGCCTGTGCGACATGATGACCATGGCCGAGCACAGCGCCAAGCCGGCCGACCAGATCTCGTTCGCCTACTGCGGCGACGCCCGCAACAATGTGGCCAACTCGCTGCTGGTGGCGGGAATGCTGAGCGGCATGGATGTCCGGATCGTCGCCCCGACCGAGCTGTGGAACTCGACCGAGGTGGTGGAGGCGGCGAGGCGGGTCGGCAGCCGGACCGGCGGCCGGTTCATCCATACCGACGACCCGGCCGACGGGGTGGCGGGGGTCGACTTCGTCTACACCGACGTGTGGGTCTCGATGGGCGAGGCGATCGAGAGGTGGGACGAGAGGATCCGGCTCCTTCGGCCCTATCAGGTCAACGCCGAACTGATCGCCGCCACCGGCAATCCGTCGGTCCAGTTCATGCACTGCCTGCCGGCGTTCCACGACCGGCACACCACCATAGGCGCCGAGATCTTCGTCAGGACCGGCATGGACGGGCTCGAGGTGACCGACGAGGTGTTCGAGTCGAAACGTTCGATCGTCTTCGACCAGGCCGAGAACCGGCTCCACTCGATCAAGGCGGTCATGGTCGCCACCCTGGGAAACTGACGTGACCGTCCTGGCGATGTGCGGACCAGGCCCGACACCAACCGGAGCCTGACATGTCGTCCACCGTCGACGGTCTGCTGGACCTGCTGGTCATCGGCACCCTGATCGGGGTGAACGCCGTCCTCGCCGGCTCGGAGATGGCGATCGTGTCGTTGCGGGAGGGCCAGCTGCGGCGGATGTCGGCCGAGGGCGGGACCGGGGCGAAGGTGGCGGCCCTGGCCCGGGACCCCAACCGCTACCTGAGCGCCATCCAGCTCGGTATCACGCTCGCAGGGTTCCTGGCCGCGGCCACCGCTGCGGTGTCGATCAGTGAGCCGATCGCCTCGGCGCTGTCGCCGCTTGGCCGCTCGGCATCGACGGTGGCGATCGGTCTGGTCACGCTCGTGGTGGCGATGGCGACCCTCGTCCTCGGTGAACTGGTGCCGAAGCGGCTGGCCATGCAGCGGGCTGAGCGGTGGAGCCGGGCCATGCTGCGGCCGCTGTCGCTGCTCATGCTCGTCACCCGGCCCATCATCGTGGTGTTGGGATCGCTCACCGACCTGCTGGTCGATGTGGCCGGCGGTGATCCCGATCGGCACCGCAACGATCTGACCGACGAGGAGATCGTCGACCTGGTGGAGTCCCAGCCGACGCTCGACGAGACCCAGCGTCAGATCATCACCGGGGCGGTGCAGATCGGCAACCGACCGCTCCGGGCGGTCCTGGTGGCACGGCGCCGGGTGGTGTCGATACACCGAGACACCCCGGCCCCGCTGGCCCTGCACCAGCTCCGCAGCTCGGGCCACTCACGGGCGCCGGTCATCGGATCGAGTCTCGACGACGTCATCGGCCAGGTCCACCTCCGTGATCTGATGGACACAGATCTTCGGGCCGCCTCGGCGGCAACGCCGGTCCTGTCCCTGCCGGAAACGATGTCGGCGCTGGAGGGGCTTCGGCGGCTGCAGGACAGCCGGACCGAACTGGCCATGGTGTTCGACGAGCACGGTGGCGCAGCCGGGATCGTCACCATCGAGGACCTCATCGAGGAACTGGTCGGCGAGATCTACGACGAGACCGACCTGGATCCGCCTTCGGTGGCACACCTCGACGACGGTTCAGTGCTGCTCCCCGGGTCCTACCCGGCCCGCGATCTGGCCCGGGTCGGGCTGGTGGCGCCGCCCGGTTCCTACGACACCGTGGCCGGGCTGGTGCTGAGCCGGCTCGGCCACCTGCCGCAGGTCGGCGAGAGAGTACAGGTCGGCCGCCATCAGCTGGAGGTCAAGGCGATGGACCGTCGGGCCATCGCCTCGGTTCGGGTCATTCCCGACCCGAACCCGGACCCCGGACCCGACCCCGACCCCGACCGCGCCGATCCCCAGCCCGATCACGAGCCGAAATGAACTCGAATGGCGGTCACCGAGGCCACCTCGCCACTGTCGGCGAACCGGTTCGAGAACAAGACCACTCCCGAGCTGGGGCCGGGGGCGACGAAGCCGAATCGAGCCTCGAACCAGTACGGTTCGTCCGCCCCGCCGGTCGGTACGTCGAATGTCAGCACCGGCTTGGAGGCATCGTCGCCGCGGAGCCCGACGGTTACCACACCATCGGGTGACCAGGCATCGCCGCCGACGTGCAGCGAGTCTCCGATGGTCGAGCCCGGCGATGGCCGGGTCACCCGTAGACCTTCGGAGGCCGCCC
Source organism: uncultured Acidimicrobiaceae bacterium (assembly GCA_947259095.1). GTDB lineage: Bacteria > Actinomycetota > Acidimicrobiia > Acidimicrobiales > SZUA-35 > JAHELU01. The sequence continues at coordinate 205,197 of CAMYLA010000011.1, forward strand.
CCATCACCCACCACGACCCGCCGGACTCGCTCCGTTCGACCCGAACGGCGGTGATCGGCCCCCCGGCTCGGGCCTGCAGCTGGATCGTCCCGGTTCGCCCGTCGAAGCCGATGAGCTGTCCAACCATCGGGTCTTCGAACCCGGCCAGTTGACCGGCGAAGCTGAGGACGACGTCCTGTGCACCGTCGAACCGGCGGCCCCGGGCCGGCGCCGGCCAGATCGCATCGGGCAGCTCCCGGTCGACGCCGGCCGGCCCGATGTCCTCGATCACGACGCCGGCCACCGGAACCTGGTCTACCGCATCGCCTCGGTCGTCGGTCGCCTCCGGTATCGGGGCCTCGGTCTCGGCCGCTCGAATCGAGGTCGAGGGGCCGTCGACCCCGATGTGGATCAGGGAGCCCAGGGCGACGATGACCAGGATCGCCGCCAGCAGCACCGGTACCAACGACAAGCCCGCCGGGCCCCGACGGTCGACAGCGACGAACGACCGGTCCGGTCGTTCGCTGTGCGGTGCCGACGCAGCCATGGCGGATCTCCTGCGGTGTGTGTTGGTTCCTGCCCCCATCATCCATCGCCAACCATGGCCATCGGTAGGGGCCAACGTCACCCCGCCACCGACACCGGCGCCGAGCGGTGGCGGTCGGTCTCAGTCCAGGTCTGCGGTCGGCGTCCGTCGGCGGAGCACCAGCTTGCGTATCTCGGCCACCCAGATGACCGAACTGGCCAACGCTGCGGCGACGATCCAGTCGTCGAGCCCCAACGGCACCGTACCGAACGAGCGGTTGAGCACCGGGACGTGGACCACCGCCACTTGGAGGACGAACGACAGGAACACCGTTGCCACCAGCCACCGATTGGAGAACAGCCCGACGAACGTCGAATCGGTCTCGGACCGGGCGGCGAAGGCGTTGAACAGCTGCGCCAGCACCAGCACGGTGAAGGCCGCGGTCCTGGCCGTCGGCAGATCTCCGTCGCCCTCGATCAGGCCGCCGGGAAGCCCGGCGTCGAGCATGGCCAGGGTGCTCAGCGCCATGGTCAACCCGATCAGGCCGATACCGGCCTGCATCCGCCGGTCGACGATCCGCTCCGAGAGTCTCCGGGGTCGGCGCTGCATGAGACCGGGCGGTGGCGGATCGACGCCGAGAGCCAGCGCCGGCCCGGTATCGGTGATGAGGTTGATCCACAGGATCTGGACCGCCAACAGGGGGGCGGCAGGGCCGTCGCCGCCGGTCAGTCCGATGATCGAGGCGCCGATCACACCGAGGAAAACCGCCAACACCTCGCCGACGTTCGACGACAGCAGGTATCGCAGGAAGCTGCGAATGTTGTGGAAGATCGCTCGACCCTCGTCGACGGCGGCCACGATGGTGGCGAAGTTGTCGTCGGTCAGGATCATGTCGGCCGCCTCCTTCGACACGTCGGTGCCGGTGACCCCCATCGCCACCCCGATACTGGCCGCCTTCAGCGCCGGGGCGTCGTTGACCCCGTCGCCGGTCATGGCCACGATCTCGCCCTGGCGGGTCAGGGCCTGAACGATTCGCAGCTTGTGCTCCGGAGCCACCCTGGCATAGACCGAGGTGGTCCGGACCAGCTCGTCGAGCTGGTCATCGTCGGCCGCCAACAGCTCTGCGGCGGAAACCACCGAGGCACCGTCGTCGGCGATCCCCAGCTCGGAGGCGATGCTGGCCGCCGTCCTGGCGTGGTCGCCGGTGACCATGGCGACCCGGATACCGGCCTGATGGGCGACCTCGATGGCCTGGCCCGCCTCGGGCCTCGGCGGATCCATGATCCCGACGACGGCCAGAAGCACCAGATCGTCCTCTGCGGTGTCACCGTCGAGATCGAGGTCGTCGGGGTCGAGGTCACCATCGAAGGACAGGGTCCGGTAGGCGACGGCCAGGGTCCGAAGGGCATCGTCGCCCAGGCGATCGATGGCCTCACTCCAGCGGTTGCGGTCTGCGTCGGTCAGCGGTCGCTCCTCACCACCGGCCCGCTCGGCCCGGCACCGTCCCAACAGCGAATCGGGTGCGCCCTTGGTGACCATGACCACCCGACCTTCCTGGTGATCCAGCTGCACCGTGCTCATCCGCCGCCGCTCGGCGGTGAACGGGATCTCGGCCAGACGCTCGAAGCGCGGCCCGGCGGTTTCGCCGTCGACCCCGACCTTGCCCGCCAGCGCCACCAGGGCCGCCTCGGTCGGATCGCCAAGCGCCGTCGTCTCCTCGCGGCCGTTCACCAGCGAGGCATCGCTGGCCAGCCGACCGGCGATCGCGGCCCATCGGGCCTCATCGAGAGTCACCGGGTCGTCGAGGTCGGCTCCGCCGAACAGGAGGCGGCCCTCGGGCCGGTAGCCGTTCCCGGTCACATCGATTTCCCCCGACGGCACGACCAGGCGGCGGACCATCATCTCGTTCCTGGTCAGGGTTCCGGTCTTGTCGGTGCAGATGATGGTGGCCGACCCGAGCGCCTCGACCGAGACCAGCCGCTTGATCAACGCGTTCCGCTTCGACATCCGCTGCACGCCGAGAGCCAACACCACCGACAGGACCGCGGGCAGGCCCTCGGGGACCGCGGCGACGGCCAGCGACACCCCGATCAGCAACGCCGACAACAGCTCCGGCCCGGTCCGCAGCCCGTCTACCACGATCAGGCTGACCACCACCACCACGGCGATGACCACCACCACCAGCCCCAGGGTCCTGCCAACCGACTCGATCTCCCGCTGCAACGGCGTCTGCTCGGACTCGGTGGCGTCGAGCATCCCGGCGATTCGTCCGACCTCGGTATTCGATCCGGTGGCGGTGACGATGGCCTGTCCCCGACCGCCCACCACCGCAGTGCCCCGGTACACCATCGACGTGCGATCGCCGATCACCGCCTCCGATGCCACCGCCTCGGTCGACTTCGTCACCGGTGCGCTCTCACCGGTGAGGGTCGCCTCGCCAATCTGCAGTGCGTTGGCGACAAGCACCCTGGCGTCGGCCGCAACCGAGTCCCCGACGTCGAGGGCGATGATGTCACCTGCGACCACGTCGGCGGTCGCAAGTCGACGTTGCTCACCGTTGCGAACCACGGTGGCCATGCTCTTGGTCAGCTCCTGGAGTGCCGCCACCGCCCGCTCCGCCTTCCGCTCCTGCACGTACCCCAGCACGGCATTGGCCACGACGATGACCGCCACCACCACCGCATCGACGGGGAATCCCTCCGCCCCATCGGCGAGCCACACCAACACCGAGATGACGATGGCGGCCAGGAGCAGGTAGACGAGGGGGTCGGCGAACTGATCCAGGAACCGTCGCCAGGAGGGGGTCGGCGGTGCGGCGGCAATACTGTTCGGCCCGTCCCGGGCAAGACGGGCTGCGGCATCGGCATCGGACAGGCCGTTGGTACCGTCGCAGGCGAGGTCCTTGAGCACCGCAGAGGTCGACCGGGCGAAGGCAGGCAACGGGGTGGCACCATCCGGGTACGTCACCTCCACGGGTCTACCTCCTCGCCGTCACGGGTGCCGACAACGATTCCAAACCCACGTGCAGAACGTCCTCCCCAAGTGCTCCACCTGCTCCGACCGGTGACCTCAGCGAACGGTATCAGGTCGGGCGACGGCTCGATCGACCGGTCCGGTGGGTGTGGAGAGGTCAGCCGCCGTCGGCTCGGCCGGTCCCGGCCCGCTCCGCTCGACGATGGTGGAGCCGGGCCCATGCCGTCAGGTAGTCGACAACGGCATGGAGGCCGATGGCCAGGAAGCCGTAGAGCGCAGCGGCGAACAGCAACGAAGGATCGAACACCGACCGCCCGTCGATCTCGCTGACCGGGAACATGCCCCGGAACGGCTTCATCGCCTGTCCGGTGCTTCGGTAGGCCCAATCGACGAATGGGGCATCGGGACTGGCCCCCTCATGATCTGGCTCTTCGACCACGTTGGGGCCCTTCGATCACGGGGCGGCGAATCGAACCCGGCGTACCGAGGCGGCCCACGGACGGCCGTCGTCCACGCCGGCGGTGGTGAGGATCAGGGCGCCGGCCCCGGACCCGGGGTTGGTCCAGGTAAAGGTCTTGTCGAACGGCTCCATGCTCGTGCCACCGCCCATCACAAAGCCGTCGATGAGCGGGACGGTCTCGCCGTCGGCTCGTAGCTCCAGGCCGACAACACCCTCGAAGGCCTGCGCCGTGCCGGTCACGGTCAGCGGGCTGTCGATCGCATCGAGGGCGTCTGGTTCGTCGATCACGATGTCCTCGGTCACCGAACCGAGGACCCACCACGAGCCGTCGGAGCCGAGGAGCCGGACCAGCACCGTGGTGACCGGTCCCTCGTCGGTGGGGCGGATCTCGACTTCACCGGATCGGCCGTCTCCCTGCAGGAACTCGCCGATCAGTGGGTCTTCGAAACCCAGGAAGTCGACGGCGAAACCCTCCGCCGCCGCAGTCGGTTGACGGTACCGGGTGGTCGACTCGAACCAGGGCCAGACCGCCGAGTCGTACTGCCGAGGGTCGACGGTGGAACTGGTCGATCCCGACGATGTGGGGCCATCGGTGGTCGATGTCGAGCTCACGGTCGATGAGGAGCTCGCGGTCGATGTCGAGTCGGTCGAGACGGTGGTCGTGGCCGTCGTCTCGGTGCTCGGCGCCGAGGTGTCGGTGCTCGGCACCTCGGTCAACGTCGGAACGACGGTGGTCAACGTCGGAACGACGGTGGTCAGCGTCGGTGCCACGGTCTCGACCCGGCCACCGTCATCATCGGTGAAATACAGCACGCCGAGGACCGCGAGGGCGACCAGGATCGCCCCGACGAGGCCGGCCGCCACCATCACGAACCAGGGAGGCGTCCGACGCCAGTAGTCACGGCCGTCGGATGGATCGAGCTCGGGTGGCGGGGTCGATACATCGGTCATGATCAGCTCCTGGTGGACGGCGATCCGTGGGTGGACCGACCGGTCGCCATTGGATTCTGGACCCAACGGAGCGGCCGGAGCAGGGGCCAAGGTCACCTCGGGAACGGTCGAATGCCCCGATGTGGCCACGGACCGGGGCGATCGTCGGAGGACCTTGGACTCTGGCTCCTGCTCCGGCGCCGGGATTGAGTGGCCACATGGTCACCAACTACGTCGAACGCCATCGGGAACTATCGGACGGGCTGCGGAGGATGCATCAGGCCATGCCCCAGGTGATGGCCGCCTTCGCCAAGATGCACGGCGCAGCAGTGGCCGACGGGGCGCTGCCGGCCAAGACCAAGGAACTCATCGCCCTTGCCATCTCCATCACCAGCCATTGCGACGGCTGCATCTCGTTCCACGTACATGATGCGTTGCATGCCGGGGCAACCCCGGCCGAGATCGAGGAGACGATCGGTGTTGCGGTGCTGATGGGCGGCGGGTCGGCAGCCGTCTACGGTGCCGACGCGCTCGAGGCGTTGGGTCAATTCTCCGAGGAGCGCGGCTAGGACCCCTCGGACCCCCGGAGCGACCGGCCCCTCGGCCCCCGGACCACGGTCCGAACCCCGCACCACGGACCGGGCCGGTCTCGCACGCTGTGGCGGCCGGCCGCCACCGTTATGCTCTTGGCATGGGTCTGTTCGACACGGTGATCGTCGGTGTCGATGACTCGAAGGAATCGAAGGCTGCCGCCGATTGGGCCGCCGAACGTATCGCGGCCGACGCCGTGCTGGAGATGGTGCGGCTCGACGGCGATGACGATGCCGATGCGCTCCTGGCCGCAGCCGAGGCCAACCACGCCGATGCCATCGTGATCGGCGGCCACAAGGGGCCGTTGGAGCGGGTGGTCAAGGATCTCCTCCACCGCATCACGGTGCCACTGGTCGTCACCAAGCCGGCCGCCGACGGCGATGACGACGAGAACGGCCGCCCATCGCCACCTCCCGGCAGGAAACCACCGGTGTTGGCCTGCGTCGGCTACGGCGACGCAACCGAGAAGGCGGCGATGTGGGCCGCAGACTATGCGGCCCGCCGGGGCCTGCCGCTGTCGCTGCTGCACGTCGTCGGCTACCGCCCCCTCTACCCGGCCGATTCCCCTTCCGACATGCTGGCCTCGTACTTCGGCCAGGACACGCTCCTGCAATGGGCCACCGAGGATCTCGAGGACATCGAGCGTCGGGTGACGGCCCGCCGACCCGACGTGGCCACAACCACCAAGGTCGACGTCGGCTTCGCGGTTCGAGCCATCCTGGCCGAGGCCGATGGCGCCGAACTGGTCGTTCTCGGGAGACGCGAGGGCAGCCCGGCGTTGCGGCACATGACCTCGCCAAGGGTCCACCGGCTGGTGGCCAAGCTGGCGGCAACGGCCGTGGTCGTGCCGTCGTGCCCGGTCGATGGCTGACGGCGATCGATCGGAAGCCGTGAGGTCCGCCGGGGGCCGTGCCCTCGACGGCGGACCGACGGCCGGCGATTCCCCGGATTCGAGCAACGGTCCGGCCAACACGCCGAGCAGCGGCCGGACCGCGCCGGCCGACAGGCCAACCGGCCTCAGCACCGAAGAAGCGCTGCGCCGTCATCGGGCCGGTCAGGGCAACACCCAGGACGATCGAACCGCACGGTCGGTTGCCAGCATCATCCGGGCCAATGTGTTCACCCGCTTCAACGCCATCATCAGCTCTCTGACGCTGGTGGTGCTCGTCTTCGGCGACCCGATCGACGCTGTGTTCGGCCTGGTCATGGTGCTCAACAGCGTGAACGTCGTGAGACAGGAGCTGCGGGCAAAACGCAGTCACGATGCGCTCCAGGTCCTGATGGTGCCGTCCATCAGGGTCTTCAGGGACGGCGAGATCCACAAGGCGCCACCGGGCGACCTGGTGCTTGGCGACGTGATCGTGCTCGAAGCCGGCGATCAGGTTCCCGTCGACGGTTCGGTGGTGGAGTCCAACGGCCTCGAGGTCGACGAGTCGGCGCTCACCGGCGAGTCGGCACCGGTGGCCAAACCCGTGCAATCACAGATCCGGAGCGGGAGCTTCGTCGTCGTCGGCGGGGCGACGGTCGAGGCCACCGCGGTCGGCGCTGCCAGCTGGGCCGCCAAGCTCACCGCCGAGGCCAAGGACTTCGTGCTGACCCGGTCCGAGCTTCGAGTGGGAATCGACGGCCTGCTCCGTATCGTCAGCTGGCTGCTCCCACCCCTGGCCGTGCTGCTTACCTGGAGCCAGTTGCAGGCCGAGGCCACCATCTCCGAGGGCCTGGTCTCCGCCGTTGCGGGCGTGGTGGCGCTGGTCCCCCAAGGCCTGGTGCTGCTGGTCAGCATGACCTTCGCGGTTGCGGTCCTGCGTCTGGCTCGAGAGCAGGTGGTGGTCCAGGAACTGCCCGCGGTCGAGGGATTGGCGAGGGTCGACGTCCTCTGCGTCGACAAGACCGGCACCCTGACCACCGGCAGGCTCACCGTCGATCATGTCGAACCGGTGGGACGGGCCGACCCGGAGCTGCGGGCCGGCCTGGCTGCGTTGGCCGAGCTCGAAACCGCTCGGTCGACCACCACCGACGCCCTCCGCTCCGAACTGTCGGCCGACCTCCCGCCGTGGACGGTCGAGGCGGCCGTGCCGTTCTCCTCGGTCCGCAAATGGAGCGGGGCCAGCTTCGCCGGCCATGGCACCTGGGTGCTCGGCGCACCGGAGATCCTCCTCGATGCGGCGAGCGGTGATGGCATCGATGAGCTCCGGGCAACGGTCGACGACCTGGCATCGAGCGGCCGCCGGGTCCTGCTCCTGGCCCGAAGCGAACGGGTGCTGGCTGACGACGAGCGGCTCCCAGACCAGCTCCGGCCGACCGGCATGGTCACGATCCGTGAGGAGGTCAGGCCAGACGCAGCGGAGACCATCGACTACTTCCGGCGCCAGCACGTCGAGATCAAGGTGTTGTCCGGCGACAATCCTCGAACGGTCGCATCGGTGGCGGCCGAACTGGGTATCGACGGCGCCGATCGCCACGTGGATCTCCGGGCCGGGGGGACCGTGTCGGACATCGACCCGGACACAACGGTGTTCGGGCGCGTGCTGCCAGAGCAGAAACGGGACATCGTCCAGTTGCTGCAGGGCCAGGGCCACACCGTTGCCATGACCGGCGACGGGGTCAACGACATCCCGTCGCTCAAGGCCGCCGACATCGGCATCGCCATGAACACAGCCACACCGGCCACCAAGGCGATCGCCCAGCTGGTGCTGCTGGACGGCCGGTTCGCCCGGCTGCCGGGCGTGGTGGCCGAGGGTCGGCGGGTGATCGCAAACATGGAACGGGTCTCGTGCCTGTTCGTCACCAAGACCGTGTACGCCACACTGCTGGCGTTGGCCGTCGGCATCGCCGGCGTGTCGTTTCCGTTCCTGCCCCGCCATCTCAGCCTCATCGGGGCGTTGACGATCGGCATCCCCGGCTTCGTGCTCAGCTTCGTCCACTCAGAGGAGCCGTCGCGAAGTGGCTACATCCGCCGGGTCCTCCGATTCTCCATACCGGCCGGGATCATCTCGGCCGGCACCACCGCCGCCACCTACTGGGCCGCCGGCCCACCGCTCGGCGACGCCAACCTCACCCAAGCCCGGACGGCGGCCACGGTGGCCATGACGCTGACGGGGCTGTGGATCCTCTACCGGCTCGTCCGGCCGCTGGACCTGTTGCGGGCGACCCTGCTGGGGTCCATGCTGGCCGCGCTGGTGGTCGCCCTCATCCCGGCGCCGTGGTCGGAGTTCTACGCTCTCGAGCTCCCCTCGGTGGAGACCACCGCCGTCCTGGCCGTCGTGTGGACCACGACATTGGTCGTCCTCCAGGCCATCCTGGCGATCGGGCAACGGCTGCTGTTCGACGGCCGAGCCGATCGTGACCGCCAACCGGACCGCGACGGCGGGGCGACAGCCGAGGCCGCAAAGCCCGGGCTGTGAATCGAAGCGGTGGCCGCATCGGAGCCGAGGCTGTGAACCGGAGCCGAGGCCGCGGAGCCTAGGCTGTGAACCGGAGCCGAGGCCGCGGAGCCTAGGCTGTGAACCGGAGCCGAGGCCGCGGAGCCTAGGCTGTGAACCGGAGCGAAAGGGCCACCAGCTCCTCTCCGGCCCAGGTGTGACCGCTGAGTCGGACCACGATGTGGTTCCCGCCGTCGTCCTCGATCTCCAGCTTTCCGTACTGGCCCGGGCCCGGAAAGGCGCCGTGGCTGTAGGGGCCGCCCTTCACCGACCCGGGCCGATCCAGCGCCGCGGCATGAAGCAACGGGAACCCGGAAAATCCGCCGGTGGCGTAGCCGCTGTTCGTCCCGTCGTCGATGGCCACCATATGTGCGTCACCACTGACCATGATCAGGTTCTCGACCTCGGCCCGGGCCAGGGCGTCGGCGATGGCGATGCGATCCTCGGCATACCCGGCCCAACTGTCGGAAGCCAAGTCGCCGGCCCCGATCCACGGGGTCGGGTTGACCCACACCACCAGGGCATGGGTCCGGGCCGACGAGATCAGCTGCTCGATGAGCCACTCCTGTTGCTCGGCGCCCAGCATCGAGGCCGAAGTCCGTTGAGACCGGGTGTCGGCCATCACGAAGCGGACTCGACCGACGGTGAAGGCCTGGGCGATCGGGCCATCGGAGTCGGCCTCGAGCGGGTAGTGCGGCACCGCTCGCCGGTAGGCCTCGGACACCGCTGACCGGGACGGGGACGACGCATCCGAGTCGTTCGGACCGTAGTCGTGATCATCCCAGACGTAGGCGGTGGGGATGCTGCTGAAGAGGGCGGCCTGGCCCGGCTGGCGGAGGGAACGGCCATAGGCATCGATGTGCGGCTCGGGGTCGGTCGCGTCGATGTTGCCGTAGTGGAGATCGCCGAGGGCCAGGTAGAGATCGGGTTCCTCGGCGACGATGGCGTCGAAGACGGCGCCGTTCGATCCGGTCCTGGCGCACGACCCCAATGCGACCACGATGTCCTGGGGCCCCTCGGCAAACGTCTCGAACTCCCCGTCCTCCAGTCGCTCGTCGTCGCCGACGTCGGGCGAGGCGACCGCGTAGCCATACCGCGTGGCGGCATCGAGGTCGGCCAGCTCGAAGCGGGCAACGCCGTATTCGTCCACCGTTCCCGCCGTCACCGAGCCAGACGCCGGCCGGCCCCCGGATGCCTCGATCGGCCAGGAGTTCAGTTCGGCCACGGTGCCGGGCTCGAGCCCGCCGGCGGTCACCGTCGCCGATCGGGTGTCCACCGCGCCGAGCCAGACCCAGTCGGCCGCCGACGGCGATCGCTCGGCTGCCGAGTCCGGGTGGGTCGGGCCGAAGTAGTGATCGTAGATCGCCTCGCTCCCCATGGCGGTCACCGTCAACAGGGTGACCGTCACTGCGGCCAACGTGGCGATCCGACCGAGCGACTCGTTCGGCTGCCAGGCCAGCCAGGTCAGCACCGCGGGGATCGCCAGGACACAGAACAGGGCGAGCGCCAGGATCGGCCGGTACTCCACCGATGCGAACAACCCCAGTCCGGTGGCGGTCAGCGCCATTGCGAACGCCGCCGGTGCCCGCCAGCGGATGGCGGCCAAGCCGGCCAGGAACATCATTGCGGTCAAACCCAGTTGGACCGGCCGGGAGATCGACGAGCCGAAGCCGAACCCCTCCGGATCGGTTGGCAGGCCGATGAAGACCGTGGCCAGACCGAGGGCGAGCGCCGAGCCCAGCGCGGTGACCACGGCGGCGATGCCAACCAGCCGCGTGGCTCCGGGTCCGAGGGCGAGGACCCCCTGCCCCCAGGGGGTCTCCCCCGGCTCGGGCGACCACGGGCAGGCGCGGCAATCGCGGTGCAGATGGCGATGCTCCAGGACCCAGTGGGTGGCCAGGACCACCGAGAGGCCGAGCACGATCCCGGCCAAGGCGTCGAGCGGCCAGTGGACCCTGGCATGGATCCGGTAGAGCGCGGTGGCCACGACCGCGGCGCCGAGCACGGTTCGGGCGATGGTGGCCACCCGACGGTCGGACAGCAGAACGGCCAGCGCCAGGGGCACGAGCCCGGCCAGGAAGACCGTCTGGACCATGTGGCCGCTCGGGAACGATTCGACGTCGCCGTAGAGGGTCGGTCGAGGTCGTTCGATCACCTCGCGTATCGCCGCCCCCGCGAGCCAGGCGGCGAGGAAGGCCACCGGGTAGGCGACAGCCATGACCCGGCACCGAAAGCCGGACAGTCCGATCAGCATCACCAGCCCGATCGAGAGCGCGGTCGCCCCGAACGGATCGAGGGGCGCCAACCGATCGATCCACGCCAGCTCGGCGAACCAGTCGCTGATCGGCCGGTCGATCCGAAGGGCGATACTGCGGCCGGAACCGACGAGCAGCGTGATGACGCCGGTGGTTGTCACCGCGGCGATCGTGGCCGCGGTCAATTCCCAGGCCGGACCTTGGCCCTGGCGTCCGGGGGTGGTCGACAGCGGGGCGATACGCAACGAACCGTAGGTCCACGGCGGCGGTTCGGGCCACGTCCGGAACACCGCCAGTGACACACCGCCGAGGAAGCCGAGCAGCAGCGCCAGCGCCAGCGACACCGCCAGCAGCCAGCCGATGTCGCGGACATAGCCCTGGTCACGAACGAAGTTGGCGATGGAGCCGATGGCGACATACGCCGCCACCCCGATCAGCACGATGGCGCTGACGAGGTAGAGGGGCCGGTCCAGGATGCCGAGATCCTCGGGATCCGGTTCGGGTTCACCCAGCACCACCCCGACCACCGCGCCGGCCGCCATGCTGGTCCGCCGCTCCCGGGCCTTGGCCCCGGTCCAATGGAAGAGGTCCCGCAGCAGCGTCACCGCCGAGAAGACGAGACCGACGCTCATGATGGCGGGAACGAACACCATCAACCGATCGATGTCGACCTCCAGGGCCGGGTCGTCCGGGGTGTCGGCCGGTGGCCAGGGCACGGAGCCCTGCGGTGCGGGGCCGGCGGGGGCGCCGCCGGTCACGTCCCGGCCTCCGACTCCACGACCACCAGGCCCTGATCACCGTCGACCGAGACGACACGACGGTCGAGCACCGATGCCGCACCGACCACATTGAGGACCGCCGGCAACCCAAGCTCCCTGGCCAGGATGGCGGCGTGGGACAGCGGGCCACCACGTTCCACCACCACCGCCCCGGCGCGCAGGAACAGCGGCGACCACGAGGCGTCGGTGGCCTCGGCAACCAGGATCTCGCCCTCGTCCAGCCGACCGTTCGACGACCTGACGACCCGAGCCCGGCCGCGGCGACGACCGGGACTGGCGGCCCAGCCCCGCAGCAGCTCACCGTCTGGCAACGGCGCCGGCTGGCGGTCCGGGACGCCGACGAACCGCACCGGCAACACGCCCTCCGCCTCATAGCGGCTCAGCCAATTCCTTCGGCGCCGCAGCACCTCACCGCCCGGTCCCTCGCCGGCGGTCGTGGCGGCGATCACCTCGGCCGGCGACAGCAGTTCGATCTCCTCGGCCCGGGTCAGGATCCCCCGCTCCACGAATCGCCGGCCCAGCTCCATCGTCGTCCTTCGCACCTCGCCCCCCAGATCCAGTACGGCGGCCTTCGCCGCCTCCCGCCGGTGCAGCTGCTCGATGACGTCGGTGACCAGCCGCTTGATGAGCCTCATCCGGACGTCGGTGATCCCGCCGGTCAGGATGCGACGCCGGGTCCAGCCGGGGAGCGTCCGCAATCGCTGGCGGAGCTCTCGCCACTCGGCTTCAGCGCTCCCGGGTGCAACGGAGATGTCCGGCGCCCGGCTCTCCAGCTCGCTCCAGGTCGGCCCTCCGAAGATGGCGGCCGATGCGGTTGGTCGGCGCTCGACCGAGGCCACCCCACCGGCGGTCACCGCCTGCACGGCGCGGCGTCCCTCCACGGAGCCGAGGTGGGCTTCGAGGTGCAGCTGGAGGCGGCGGTAGGCGGCTGCCCCTGAGGCGGCCACGCCGAGCTCGGCGGCCAATCCCCTCGCTGCGAGGTCGATCAGCCGACGGGTGTAGGCCAGGAGCTGCTCGTCGACCATGTCCTCCAGCGCCGGCCGTCGGCGGCTGAGCCCGTCGCTCGACCGAATCACGATCTCGGCCTGATCGATGACGTGGCGGCGGGTCCGCAGCGTCCTCAGGTCACGGTGGAGTCGGGCCCACCACGACCGGGCTCGGTTCGGTGACGGGGTCGCCGGAGCCTGCGCCGGGGGCACATCTCCTTGCTCGGGCTCGGCGGACCGACCGGGCTCGACCGACCGACCGGGTTCGGCGGCCGGGTCGCTGGAGCCGAAGTACTGCTCCTCCAGCTCCTGCACCGCTCCGGGGATGTCGGCGGCAGCGTCCCGCAGCCGATCGAAATCGATCGCCACCCTCCCCCTGACCCGCCTGACGAACGGCCGCTCCTCGGCCGCGGTGCCACGGATGATCCCTAGTGAGTCGAGCACGGAGCGAAACGCCTCCTCCATGAGGAACCTGTTGATCTCCCACCGCAGTGGTGGCAGGACACCGGGGACCATCTCGACGATTCCCGCCGTGGTCAACTCGTGTTCGTCCAACTCGGTGTCGAAGCCGTCATCGGTGTCCAGGACGGTGATAGGTCTGGCTTGAACAACGAAGACTTCGCCGTCCACCGCCGCCCACTCGACGTCCTGGGGAACGCCGAACGCCCGCTCGACGTCCAGCGAGAGCTCGAGGGCCCGGGCTGCGGCCGGGGGGAGTTCGGTTCGGTCCGAGGAACGTTCCGGCTCACGACCGACGACCCAGGCCGCCGGGGTCTGTGCCCCCGACACGAGCGATTCGCCGAGCCCCTCGACCGCCTCGACCCTGACCCCTGCCGATCCGCCCGGATCGACGGTGAAGACCACGCCGGCAGTGGTGGCCGGCACCATGCGCATCAACACCACGGCCATGGCGACGTCGGAGTCGTCGATGCCGAACGCCTGCCGGTAGGCGCTGGGGGCCGGGTACCACAGCGAAGCCCAGACTCGACGGACCGCAGTCAGCACCGCAGCCGGATCATCGCTCTCGACATTGAGGATCGACCGGTACTGGCCGGCGAACGACGAGCCGTGCAGGTCCTCGACGGTGGCCGATGAGCGAACGGCGAGGAGACCGCCGTCGCCGACGGTGCCGGCCAGATCGGCGATTGCAGCCATCACCGCCGGGTCGCATGACGAGGCGGCGAAGCCGGCGTCGACCGTTTCTTCGGCCACCACCTCACCGGCAGCGATCCTGGCAACGAGGTCTCGAATCCGATCCCCGCTGGCCGCCGTCCGGTACGACTCGGTGGTGACCACCCCGGTTTCGGGCACCGGGAAGCCGGCGTCGACCAGGCGGAGAAGGGCGGCACCCTTTCCCCCGAGGGTCTCGGCTGGAACCGGGTCGACGCCGAGTCGAGCGGTGAACGGAGCCGCCATCGGCAGGCCCGAAGCGGTCGTCGCCTCCACCGCGTCAGCCTTCCGATTGGCCGCCGATGAACAGCCCGTGGCGATACCAGGCAATGGCCCGGTCGGCCACGTCGTCGAACGGCTCACCGGTGCGCTGCGACTCTCGCTCGATCCAGGAGGCCAGATCCGGGCGAAGTGTCACCGGGGTCCGGTTGGCTCGGTGCCTGAACCAGACGACGGCCTGGACCACCAGCGACAGGGCAAAGACCACGAACAGATCCCAATCCCCGCCGATGAAGGCGTCGAGCAGACCGACACCCACGATGACCAGGCTGATCGACAGCAGCACACGACTGGAGATGCCGATCACGGCCGTCTCCAGCCCAGGGCCGATCCCGAGGAGTATGGACCTCCGGCTCGGACCCCCTGCAATCGACAGATCATGGGCCCCAGCGTAAGTCGAGCCTCGAGAAACGGCCAGGGACCAATGACCCCGACGGGAGAGCCGGCCGGCGGCCGGCCGACATCGGGCCGTCGGCTGTTGCCGTCGACGTTGCCGGGGTTTCGTCGGTCGACGGGGCCAGCGCCGCACCGTCGACGCCGACGATGTACTCGACGATCCGCTCGGGGATCACCGGGTCCTCGAACTGCCGGATGTACTCGAAGCGGAGCACGCCGGCACCGGTTCGGGTCGCCTCGATGACGAACACCTGGGTTGCCGGTGCACCGACCAGGTCGCCGTCGGCGGCCTCGACGGACCGGGAGACGACCTCGACCACCTCGGGCACCGAGGCCCCATCGACCACCCACTCGAAGCCGGTGCTGGGATTCGATTCCAGATGGACCTCGAACCGCTCCCCCGATTCGACCTCGACCTCGGCGCCGCTGTCCTCGTCGGTCAGGACGATCGGCTCCGAGCCTCCAACGCAGGAAGCGAGCACGCCGATCATCGCCAGCACCGCCAGTCGTCGAGCCATGATCCGATAATCCCGGCCGTCGCCGCCCGCCGGTAGGTCCAGAAGTCCATCATCCGCTCGGGACGTAGGACTCTGGCCGGAGGTCGGCCGCCGGGCGGATGGTGGAACCCATGGAGCGAGACATGTTGGACCTCGGGCGCGCCGACTCCACTGAAACCCCGACCGCCGGAGATGCCCGGTCGGGTGCACGGCGGTCCCGGTCACGACGCCGGCAGCCGGACTCGGCTCGACGACGTGATCAAGACCTACCGCATCGGTGACGTCGACGTGACCGCGCTCGACTCGGTCCGTCTCCATGTCGACGAGGCGGCGTTCGTGGTCATCCTCGGCCCCTCCGGCTCCGGCAAGACAACGCTGCTGAACATGGTGGGAGCCCTCGACTCCCCGACCAGCGGCTCGGTGCGGATCGCCGGAGTCGACCTGAGCACCGCTTCTCAGCGGAAGCGGGCCGAGTTCCGACGCCGCTCGGTCGGCTTCATCTTCCAGACCTTCAACCTCTTCCCCGGCCTGACCGCCTTCGAGAACGTCAAGTTCGGCGCCGATGCGGCCGGCCGATCCGATGGGGCCGGTCGAGCCGGCGACGCCCTGGAGCAGGTCGGCCTCAGCGCCCGTTTGCGCCACTTTCCCCACCAGCTGTCCGGTGGTGAGCAGCAGCGGGTTGCCATCGCCCGGGCCCTGGCCACCGACAACCCGATCCTGCTGGCCGACGAGCCGACGGGAGAACTCGATTTCGTTACCGGAGTGCAGATCCTGAAGGTGCTGCAGGCGCAGTCCAGAGCCGGCATGACCGTCCTGGTGGTGACCCACAATCGGGAGATCTCCCGCATCGCCGACCGGGTGGTCGAGCTCTCCAGTGGCAGGATCGTGGCCGACGGGCCGCCGGCCGGCGGGCCCGCCGACATCGCCGATCTGCAATGGTGACCCGCGACCTCCCGGCGTCCCGGCTCCTGTGGCTGCGGTGGTCGTGGCGCGATCTGCGCCGCCATTGGGTCGCCGTGATCACCATCGCCCTGGTCATGGCCATCGGCATCGGCGTCTACGCCGGACTGGGCAGCACCGCAACGTGGAGACGACTGTCGAACGACGCCAGCTTCGCAGCCCTCGGCATGCACGACCTGCAGGTCAGCCTCAGCCCCGGAACCTTCGCCGCCGAGGGCACGCTGAGCGATCTGGCCGCAGAGATCGAGGCCGCCGACGCCATCGAGGCGTCGGCCGAACGGTTGGTGGTCGACAGCCAGCTCGACGCCACATCGCCGGACCAGTCGATCCTCGTCGCCGCCAGACTGGTCGGGATGGATCTCGGGGCCGAGCCGACGGTCGACGGGGTCTGGATCCAGATCCGGCCCGGCGTCGGGCGTTGGCACCGACGAGAGCTCGGCGATCCTGGAGGTGAAGTTCGCCGACGCCTGGGCCCTGCCACCATCGGGCACGGTGACCCTGGCCGGCAACCGGGAGCTCCGCTACGAGGGCCTTGGCATCATCCCCGAGGACTACTTCTACGAAGGACCCGAGGGCAGCATCTTCAGCCAAGGCGAGCTGGCCCCCCTCTATACCTCCCGCTGTCGGTCACCCAAGACGTGGCCGACAGGCCGGGCCAGATCAACGATCTGGTGTTGACGCTGGTCGAGGGGGCCGACCGGGAGCTGGTCCAGCGGCAGCTGATCGAAGCGGTCGATCGGCGAGCCATCGGGGCCACCGTCTCCAACGCCGACGAGGCAACCGCGGTCCGGGTCCTCTACGAAGACATCGAGAACGACCAACGATTCTGGAACATCCTGGCCGGCCTCGTCCTGGCGGCTGCCGCCCTTGCCTCATTCAACCTCGTCAGCCGGATCGTGGAGGCCCAGCGGCGGGAGATCGGGATCGGCATGGCCCTCGGGATAGCGCGTGCAAAGCTGGCGATCCGGCCGCTCCTGGTCGGCCTCCAGGTGGCGCTGCTGGGGACGATGGCCGGGGTCGGAGTCGGCCTCTGGGTCGGCTCGGCCATGCGAGGGCTGCTGGAATCGTTCCTCCCGTTGCCGGTCTACACCACACCATTCCAATTCGGCCTCTACGGCCAGGCTGCCGTGCTCGGTCTGGCCATACCGATCCTGGCCAGCGCCTTCCCGGTGTGGCGGGCGGTTCGGGTCGAGCCGATCGAGGCCATAAGGACAGGCCACCTGGCCGCCAGGACCAGCACCCTGACCGACTGGACCGGCCGTCTCCGTCTTCCCGGCTCCAGCCTCACCAAAATGCCGATTCGCAACGTGCTTCGAAACCCCCGGAGGACCCTGTTGACCGCCGTGGGCATCGGAGCCGCCATCACCGCCCTGGTGGCGGTGATGGGGATGCTTGACAGCGTCAGCCGGACCATCGACCAGGTGGGGGCCGAACTGGAGCAGGCCAACAGCGATCGCATCTTCCTCCAGCTCGACACGTTCCACCCGACCGACGCGGAGGTGGTCGGCGCCGTGGTTGACGTGCCCGAAACCGGCACCGTCGATCCGGTGCTCCGGCTTCCCGTCACCGCCCAGGGTCCCGACGGGGCCGAGCTCGAGCTGATCGTCGACGTTCTCGATCTCGAGACCGACACCTGGACCCCCACACTGTCGATCGAGCCGCCGAAGGGGGCCGACGCGACGGGTGGCATCATCCTGTCCAGCAAGGCCGCCGACGATCTGGGGGTCACCGTCGGGGAACCGGTGTCGATCCGGCACCCTCGGCGAACGCCCGATGGGGCATTCGAACTGGCCGTGTCAACCGTCGAGGTACCCTGCGACCGGGGTCACCGGGCCGGAATTGCAGCGGGCGGTGTTCGAACTGCCGGGCGTGACCTCCAGCCAGGCGGTGGCCAGGATCAGCGGTGGTTTCGACGAGGCCCTCGGCCAATTCGTCGGCATCCTGGTGATCGCCGCCGCCGCGGTGCTGGCACTGGCCCTGCTCATCGCCTTCAACGCCAACCGGATCACGGTCGACGAGCGCCGTCGGGAACACGCCACCATGCGGGCTTTCGGGCTTCCCGTCCGCTCCGTGGTCGCGGTGGTGATCAAGGAGAGCCTGATCGTCGGCTTGGTGGCCACGATCATGGGTCTCACCGCCGGCTTTGTCGTCCTGGACTGGATGCTGGCCTCCCTGACCGAGACCACCCTCCCCGATCTCGGGATCGACCGCTACCTGTCGCCGGGTACCATCATGGCCGCGGCTGCGGTGGGGATGGTTGCGGTGGCGGTGGCACCGCTGTTCCTGGCCCGGCGAATCCAACAGATGGACATCCCCGACACCCTGCGGGTCATGGAGTAGGACCGACCGACCGATCACCCCACATTGGCCCGATCACGACCACGGTCGGCCGGTCAGTGGAGGGCCGGCTGCAGCCGGTCGGCCAGCTCCCGTCCCCACTGCTTTGCCCGCTCGAGCTCGCCCGCCTCCAGCGGGCCGTCGCCGTCCTCGACGAAGAAACTCTCCGGATCGATGAACGATTCGTAGCCGAGGCGGCGCAGCCGCTTGGCCACCCCCTTGGCCGCAGATCCGGTCAGCACCTGCGATTTGTCGAGCCTGGTGTCGAATGCCGCACCGTACACACCGGCCACCTTCGGCAGCTGCTTGAACCACTCCCGCAAGCCGGGTCCGGTGGCGTCGGGCTCGATGTCGATCGCATCGTCCTTGCTCGCCGTCTCGGCGGCCGCCTTGCGGCTCGACGACCTGCTGAGACCGTGAACATGGGTCGGCCCACCGACGACGAGCAGTTCGGCCTCGACGGTCGAGGCAGTGTCGGCCACCGATGTCACCACCACCTCCCCGAGCGATCCGAGACCCTCGGCGATGGCGTTGGCAATCTCATGGGTGTTGCCGTACATCGATTCGTAGACGACCAGTGCCTTCATGTTGATGCTCCTTTTCGCTGCGCTGCAGTGTGCGCTGGGGATTGGCGGCCGCCCGGCCGCAGCCGACAGGCGGTCCGAAGCCCAGTCGAAGACAAGTGTGCGCCACCATCATCGCTCAGGCCAGAGCCCTTGGTCCCGGCCACTGCTCCCCACCCCTGGAGGACCTTGGGCCCTTCATCCCGCGACGGGAAGGAGGCACCATGAGCCCATGCACGGCCCCGTGAGCGGCCTCGGCCGACAGTCATGATAATCAACACAGGTGAGCAGCCGGACATCTGCGAGCTGTGCGGTCCTCCGTTCGAGCTGGCCCGGGGCGGCACGCTTTCGCTCCGTCACAGCACCGGCGCCGATGTCGACGGCCTCGATGGGCTCTACCGGTCGCTGCAACCGATCGACCGGCATCGTCGATTCTTCAGTGGTGGCCCTCCCCCACCGAGCTTCGTCGAACGCTGGGCGACGATCGAGGAGCACGGCGGCTTCGGCCTTGTTGCCGACCTCTACGACGATGGTCACCATCGCATCGTCGGCGAGGCCGGCTACTCGTTGCTCGGCGAACCCGGCCAGGTGGTCGAGCGCACTTCGACCGGCAACCGGGGAGCCGATCGGGCGGACGGCGGAGCCGGCGACCACCGCGGAGCCGGCGACCACGGCGCAGGACCGGGCGATGGCGAACTGGGCATTGCGGTCGCACCAGACAGTCGGGGTTGGCTGGGGCCGTGGCTGCTCGATCGGCTGCTGGCCCATGCCCATCAACGTGGCGTACCCAACCTTCAGGCGCTGATTCTGATCGACAACCGCACCATGCTGGCGATCGCCGGCAAGCGTGGCTACGCCGTCCTCGGCCACCCCGATCGGGGCATGGTCCGGATCACCATGGCGACCGCAGGCGCCATCCCCGGCTGGCCCGCTCGACAGGACCGGCCGACCGGTGGAAGCCGACCCCGGGTGCTGATCGAGACCGACCACAGCCGATGGATCGGCGAGCAGGAGATGGTCGACGCCGGTTTCGACATCGTGGTCTGCGCCAAGGCCTGCCGGACCGCCACCACCTGCCCCGCGCTTCGGGGCGAACCCTGCCCTCTCATCGAGGGTGCCGATGTGGTCGTCATCGATCTCCCCGATTCAGAGCAGGCCCGAGACCTGCTGCACCACGAACTCCTGATCCATCCTGGCCTGCAGCCGATCCTGGCCT
Organism: uncultured Acidimicrobiaceae bacterium; assembly: GCA_947259095.1. GTDB lineage: Bacteria > Actinomycetota > Acidimicrobiia > Acidimicrobiales > SZUA-35 > JAHELU01. The sequence goes on from CAMYLA010000011.1 coordinate 225,516, forward strand.
CGCATCGTCGTGCCGGCGACGACGAGGGCCGGACCGCCGACGACTACGTCCTGGAGGTCCGGCGGCGGCTGGCCGCCAGATCGGCCGACGAAGACAACGACAGCGACAGCCCCGACAGCGCCGGGTTCACCTAGTGTGCTACCGCTCCGGTTGCACGGTCCGGTGCTCGGCCAGCATCGTTGCCGCGTCGTTGAGCACCTCGGTCAGCTCGGTCAGACGACGTCGCTCCGTCGCGTCCAGCGAGTCGTCGAGTTCCTGGCCGATGAGGTACATCTCCTCGGCCACCAGCGCCCGTAGCTGGGCCAACAGTTCTCGAACCTCGGTCTGCATCTGTCCTCCTCGACGTCGCAACACCTGTGTAACCCGTCCGCCGTTCACCATGGTAGGGACCAATGTCCGCAACGATCTTCGATCGACCCAGTCGACGGACCGAAGATCCCCGGCCTGGTGCGAACTCCGGCTTGGGTCTAGACGAATAGCTCCAAGGGGTTGCGCGCGCGCCGCGCGAGAATCCACCACTT
>CAMYLA010000012.1 GCA_947259095.1 uncultured Acidimicrobiaceae bacterium
GCATCCGCCGGCGGGTACGACGAGCCGCCGCCTCATGCCCTTGACGCCGCCATCACCTTCGCACCCGTCGGGTCGGTGGTGGTCGACGCGCTGCGGGCCACCGACCGGGGCGGCACGGTGGTGGTGAACGCGATCCACCTGGATGAGATCCCGGCGTTCGACTACGGGCTGCTCTGGCACGAGCGCGGCATGCGCAGCGTGGCCAACGTGACGCGGCGGGACGCGACCGAGTTGTTGACAATGGCTCGCGAGATCCCCCTGGTGACCCATCATCAGGAGTTCGAGCTGGCTGACGCCAACCGGGCTCTGGCCGACCTGTCCGCCGGCCGCGTCAGTGGCGCCGCGGTGCTGGTACCACGCCACTGAACGCTCGCGGGAACGGGCACCGACAACCCGTGACAGGACGGATCCGGAGTGCGATAGTCGAAGGAGGAGCGGCGACTTCGTTGCCGTCAACTGACAGGAGGAAGGCAGATGCTGCTGCAGAACGATCGATTTCGCGACATGGACTATGTGCTGTCCCGGCTCGGCCGGACCGGGCCCGAGTACCTGACCATGCCGGTTGACGCCTACCGACGGGGCGAGGACGTTTGGGTGCACATCGACCTTCCGGGTGTCACGGACGAGAACATCGAGATCAGCGTCGAGCGCAACGTGCTCACCGTGGCCGCGGAGCGCAACTGGCCGACCGAAGAGGGCGATGTGATGTATCTGAACGAACGTCCCCTCGGGACCTATCGTCGCCAGATCCACCTCGGTGACGGGCTCGATGCCGAGCGCATCGAGGCGCACAATGCCGACGGTGTCGTCACGCTGAGGATTCCGGTCGCCGAGCGGGCCAAGCCCCGCCGGATCGACGTGGTGACCACCAAGAAGCCGATCGAGACGACTGCCACCGATACCACGGACTGACCCGGCCTCGCCTCGCCGTAGAGGGCCTCTTCGGCCTCTTCGCCGCTGACGATCCGGGCCCCGGTCAGCGATGGCTTGATCGCCCCCGAGGTCAACAAGCTCATCGAGCAGACGCCGAGCAACCAGGTCTGTGTCGAGGTCCGCAACGGTGATCGGGTGCTGGGTATGCGCCAGGACGTCCCCGGGGGCCTGGTACCGGCCTCGAACCAGAAGCTGGTCACCACCTACGCCGCCCTGGGCATCCTCGGGCCCGACTTCACGTTCAACACCAGGGTCGTCGCCTCGGCGCCGGTGGTCGATGGTGTGCTCGACGGCGATCTTTACCTGGTCGGCGACGGCGATCCGTTCCTGTTCACCGATGGCTGGCTCGGACAATACGAGGAGATCGACGGTCGGAACCACACCCGGTTGGAGACGTTGGCCGATGCGGTCGCTGCCACCGGCTTGACCAACATCACCGGTGCCGTCATCGGCGACGAGTCCATGTACGACTCGGTGCGGTACGGCCCGTGGGACGCTCGGCTGATCACCCAGAAGCAGTCGGGGCCGATGTCGGCGTTGACGGTGAACGAGGGATTCGTGGACTGGCCCGACGATTTCCGGGACTCGTTCCGACCTCGGTCGGAGACCGACAACCCCCCGCTGCTCGGGGCCTCGGTGTTCGGCCAGCTGTTGCAGGAACGCAACATCGGGGTCGGGGGAGGCGACGGGGTGGGCGTCGCCCCGGCCGCCGCGGTGGAGCTGGCCGCCGTTCCGTCGCCGCCGCTGCTGGACATCGTCACCCACATCAACAGCTACAGCTCGAACATCGGCGCCGAGCTGCTGCTGAAGCGGATCGGGTTGGCGGGGCGGGGCGAAGCCAGCACCGAGGCCGGCGCAGCCGAGGTGGCCGCCTACCTGACCGAGCAGGGCATTCCGACGGCCGACGTCCAGGTACTCGATGGTTCCGGATTGGCGGAATCGAATCGGCTGACCTGCGCCGCACTGGCGGCCATCCTGGCCAGGAGCGGGCCGGAAAGTCCGCTCGGCGCCTCGCTGTCGATCGCCGGCAGTCGTGGGTCGCTGGTCAACCGTTTCGTCGACACCCCGGCCGCCGGCATGGTGCTGGCCAAGACCGGCACCCTGCGCGGGGTTCGGGCGCTGTCGGGCTTCGTCAACAGTTCGGTGGAGAGCGACATCGGGGCCTACGTGACCTTCGCCTACGTCCTCAATGACGACGAGGTGATCGAGGACGGGGCGGTCGAAGCGCTGCAGGACCCGTTCGTCAGCGCCCTCACCGGGTACCCGGGCGGACCGCCGCTGAGCGAGTTGTCGCCGCTGGCTCCCGAACCCGGCTAGCCGGCCCGACCGATTCTTTGGTCCCGGACCCAGCGCCGATCTGCAACCGTGACTAGCGTCATTCTTGCTATGCCCACTCTTCCCCAATTCCCGTTGAATTTGGTACTGTTCCCAACGATGGTGCTGCCGCTCCACGTGTTCGAACCCCGCTATCGGGCCATGGTCCACGACATCTTGGAGGGTGACCGCAAGTTCGGTGTCGTCTTGATCGAGAAGGGCCCCGACACCGGTGGCGGTGACGTTCGGTCCTCGTTCGGCACCGTGGCCCGGGTGCTGGAAGCCGAGGAGTTCGAAGACGGACGCTGGGCGCTGATCACCGTTGGCGGCGAGCGTTTCAAGGTCAAGGACTGGCTTGTCGACGCCCCATACCCGGTTGCCGACATCGAGCCATGGCCCGACGAGGGCGGGCGGCCACTCGACGGCGAGGACTTCGACCGGGTGCTGGCCAAGTTCCGTCGCTGCGTTGCCCTGGCATCGGAGGCCGGCGTCGACATCGGCCGGGTCCCGGACACCCTCGACAGCGGCGAGCTCGGCACCATGCAGATGGCGGCCATGATGCCGGTCGACGCATTCGACAAGCAGCGGCTGCTGGCCGCCCCCGATGCCGCAACCCGCTTGACGCTGCTGGAGACGACGATCAATGACACGCTGGAACTGGTCGAGGTCCGTCTCCGGGGAGGCTGAGGTAGCGGTCGACGGTGCCCCTCGGTGCCCCGGCGCCAGGACGTTGCCCGAAGAGGCCCCGAATCGGTCGTCGATGCACCTACACTTGCGTACTCGCCCCGGCGTTGGTGCCGGTGGTTCGACGATCAGCGAAAGGAGAGCCGGTGTCGACGAGCAACCCCCTCGAGGGTGCCCAGGAAATCCAGCAGATGCTGGTCGACTACGCCAAGCAGGAGACGATCCTCCCGCTGAAGCAGCTCGGCCGTTACCTCGGTCTTGGGATCGGCGGGTCGATCGTGATGGCCTTCGGTGTGTTCTTCGTCGGTCTGGCCACCCTCCGGCTCCTTCAGTCGATCGATACTTTCGCCGGGGGGTCGTGGATGTCGACCTTGCCCTATGTGGCGACGATCTTCGTGCTGCTGTTGGCGATCGGCTTGATCTACCTCACCCTCTCCAGGGCCAAAAAGAAAGTGCTGGCATGACTGAAACCGCAGCGATCACTCCGGCCGATATCGAGGCCAAGTTCCGAGATATCCAGGGCCAGGTCGATGTGGTGGCCGAGGACAGCAGGAAAAAGATGGCCATCGCCGGCTCGGCGATCTCGCTCATCATCTTGATGCTGGTCTATGTGATGGGCCGGCGGTCGGGCAAGCGGATGAGTTCTGTGGTCGAGATTCGCCGCCTCTGATGATGCAACGTCTGCTGCTCTGGGCCGTTCGGTCATACATCGGAGCCGGCTCGAACGCCTGGATCTACACCTCGGCCGCCCAGTTGGGCCTTCGTATGGTTCGGTCGGTGCGGGGGCGGCGCTGGGTGGTGGAGCGGCTGTCGATCGCTCCGGGGCAGATCGTCATGATCGATCATCTACGAATCTCGCACAAGCAGCAGATGAAGGACATCAAGCGGGAGAAGAAGCAGTCGAAGCGGGCCGCCCGCAAGCTAGCCAAGCAGTAGTCGGCCTTCCCTCCGTCGAGCCGGCCCATGGCCGAATCGCAAATCGGTGGGAACGGCCAAAGATCGGGCCCGGCGCTGGCATGCTGAGAGGGTGAAGGTACGACTACGGAACCCAAACCGGGACGTCCAGTTCCCCGGCCCCATCTCGGTGGTCAAATTGCTCAGGCAACTCGACCTCAACCGCGAATCGGTCCTGGTGATTCGTGGCGGCACGCTGGTTCCCGGCGACGCCGTTCTCGACGACGACGATCAGGTGGAGATCCGACCGGTGATCAGCGGAGGAGCACGGTGAAGTGTCGGGTCTGCCGCCTGCCGGCGGTCATCGATGTTCGCCGCCACAACGCCAACTTCTGTGCCGAGCACTTCCTTCGCTACTGCCGCCAGCAGGTCGAACGGGCGATCTCGGCGTTCGACATGCTGTCGGAGGGGGAGCGGGCGCTGGTTGCGGTCTCGGGCGGCAAGGACAGCCTGGCGATCTGGGACCTGCTCGTCGAGGCCGGTTTCGAGGCCGACGGCCTCTACGTCGGGCTCGGCATCGGGGAGTACTCCGATCGCTCGGCCGACCACGCCCGCGCCTTCGCCGAGGCTCGGGGGCTGCGGTTGCTCGAGATCGATCTCCGCGATGATCACGGGTACGACGTGCCGACTGCGGCGGTTGCGACCAAGCGGGTGCCGTGCTCGGCCTGCGGGTTGTCGAAGCGGCATGTCTTCGATCGGGCCGCCATCGACGGCGGCTACGACGCCCTGGTGACCGGGCACAACCTCGACGACGAGGCGGCGGTGCTGTACGGCAACGTGCTGCGGTGGCAGACCGACTACCTGGCCCGGCAACGACCGGTGCTGCCGGCGGAGCAGGGGTTCCCCCGCAAGATCAAACCGCTGGTCCGGCTGTCAGAGCGCGAGACCGCGGCGTACTGCGTGCTGCAGGGCATCGACTATCTGGTCGAGGAATGCCCGATGGCGGTAGGCAACAAGCACCTGCTGTACAAGGATGCCCTCAACGACATGGAGCAGAAGTCGCCGGGCTCGAAGGCCGAGTTCTACTTCGGTTTCCTGGCCAGGGCGGTCGACCGGTTCGACAACCCCGATTCCGGTCGGTCCGTGCTCGGTGCCTGCCACCGATGCGGCAGTCCTGCCGAATCCGATCTGTGTGCGTTCTGCCGTTTGGCCGAACGTTCCTCCCGCGCCGATCCGGTTCCGGTCGAGTTCGTGCTGCCGAAAGCCAGACACCGCAGGCGTCGCGGCGAGCGGAGCCCGTCGGCCGAGGCCGGGCCGCCAACCGCCACCGTGTCGCCACAATCGAATGGACCTGCCACGTGACCGACCACGCCCCGCCAAAAGCCACCTCGACCGCGACCGGGCCGGGGGCGGCCCCGGTCGACGATGCAGTCGAGCAGGACGGGCAACCGAGCCCGGCGGCCCTCAAACCGTTGGCCACCGGCGACCTGGTCCTCCTGGTCGACCACAAGAAGCGCCGTTACCTGGTGCGGCTGGAGACCGGGGCCGAGTTCCAGACCCACGCAGGGGTGGTTCCCCACAACGATTTGATCGGCCGTCCGGAGGGCGCAGGCGTCGCCAGCACTCGGGGTCAGAAATTCCAGGCCTACCGGCCGACCCTGAGCGACTACATCCTGGCCATGCCTCGAGGTGCCCAGGTGATCTATCCCAAGGACATCGGCCCCATGCTGCTGCTGGCCGACATCGAACCGGGGTGCCGGGTCTTCGAGTCCGGGGTCGGTTCCGGGGCGCTGTCGATGGCCATGCTCCGGGCCGGGGCCCACATCACCGGCTACGAGCTGCGGGAGGACTTTGCGGCTCGGGCCGCCAAGAACGTGGCCGAGTTCCTGGGCCCCGATGCGCTGGCCGGCTACGACGTCCACATCCGCGACGCCTATGAAGGCATCGAACACGGCGGATTCGACCGGATCGTGCTCGACCTGCCGGAGCCCTGGAAGGTGGTCCCCAGGATCGGCACTGCGCTGCGACCGGGCGGCATCTTCTTGTCATACAGCCCGTCGATCACCCAGGTCATGCAGGTCCGCCGGGCGCTCGACGGAGCGGGCTTCGCCGAGGCGTCGTCGATCGAGGTGTTGAACCGGGGTTGGCACATCGACGGAGCCGCGGTCAGGCCCGACCACCGCATGGTGGCCCACACCGGGTTCCTCACCCGAGCCAGGCTGCTGGCGCCGGCCGGCGGCTGAGGGCCCCGGCCCGGCGTTCAGTCCAGCCAGGAGGCAGCCGAGCCCCGCTGCACCTCGTTGAACCTGCTGGCGAAGCTGGGCCCCAGGGAGGTCTTGCGGGGCCCGGAGAACCCGAACAGGAACTGCGCCACCCGCCGGATCTGGATCTCCTCCGACCCTTCGGTGATCCGGTAACGCCGGTGATGGCGGTAGATGTGCTCGAACGGCATGTGACGGCTGTAGCCGATGCCACCATGGGTCTGGATGGCCTGGTCGGAGGCCTGGCAGACCAGCCGATTGGCCCGGTAGTTGCACATTGCGACCTTGTCGGAGATGAACATCGGGTCGACGCCCTGGTCCATCTCCCACGCCGTCTTCCGAACCAGTTGGCGGATCATCTCGGCCTCGGTGTGCATCTCGGCCAGCGGCCACTGGATGGCCTGGTTGAGCGAGAGGGGCTTGCCGAACGGCGTGCGTTCCCTGGCGTACTTGACCGACTCGTCGATGCAGTACTGCGATGCCCCGACCCCCGAGGCGGCCTGACGGATGCGGTTCTCGTGGACGAAGGTCTGGGCCACCGCCAAACCCCGGCCCTCGTCGCCGAGCATCGTCGAGTCCGCGACCCGCACGTCGGTCAGGGTGACCTCGGCGTGGTCGGTCGGCATGTTGAAAGTCCACCACATGAACTCGACGTTGAACCCAGGCGTCTCGACCGGGACGATGAAGCAGCTGATCCCCTCGGAATCGCCGGGGTCACCGGACGTCCTGGCGAACACGTAGTCGTGGGTTGCGGCGTGCATCCCGGTGTTCCACCGTTTTGCGCCGTTGATGACCCACTCGTCGCCGTCCCGGTAGGCGGTCGTCTCCATCCAGGTGGCGTCCGAGCCGTGCAACGGTTCGGTCAGACCGAAGCCGATCCTCGCCTCGCCGGCCAGCATCTTCGGCACCCAGTGCTCCTTCTGCTCGGCGGTGCCGTAGAGGTCCATCATCAGCACGGTCGGAAAGTTGCCGACGACCGAGCTCTCGTTCTGCAGGTCGTTGTGCAGCCCCAACCCCTTGGCCGCCAGATGCTCCCGGATGATGGCCATACCCAGGTTCGAGCCATCGCTGCCACCGAACTTCTTTGGCAGGTGGTACCGGAGGAAACCGGCGGCGTCGGCCCGTCGTCGCATCTCCCGCAGCAGGTTCTCCCACTCGGCGTTCGGCCAGCCGTCGCGCTCGAAATCGGTGCGGGCCCACTCCCGACGGTGATCGAAGAAACGAATGTTGTCGTCCTGGCGTTCGAGGGGCTTGATCTCGTCCTCGATGAAGGTGTCGATCTGATCGAGCAGAGCCTGGATTTCCTGAGGTACGGCAAAGTCCATGTTGCGCCCTTTCCTGTGGCACCAGCGTGATGGAGCAGCCCGAGTGTGTCCTCGGCCGCTGCTTGCGTGTCCGGTTCATCGGCCGTTCGCCGACCCGGCCGATACTATGCCGAGACCCTCCCAGAGGACGAAAACCGCTCCCGTCGCGGCCGGTGCTGGGATTGGCCCCGGCCGTCGGTCCGGTACTCGGCCGTGCCACCATTTCCGAGCACCGCTGCCCTAGAATCGGTGCGTCGTTGACGACGGCGACCCCCGGCAACCGTTGGAGCATTCGTGCTGGACAGAGTGGAAAGAAGCGATGTGCTCAACGCCTCGGCGCTGGCCATCGTGCTGCTGCTCCTCGGTTTCGTGATCCTCAACGTCGTCGATCGCCTCGGCGAGTCGGTCGACGAAGGGCTGTGGGCGTCCACCGGCACCGAGGAGCTGGACGATCTCGAGGTGATCGGCAGCCCGTTCCTCCGGCCGCCGAACGAGGTGAGCGTCCGGGTCGGGAACGGGTCGGACGGTCGTCAGGGGCTTGCCGGCCAGGCCACCAGCAGGTTGCAGAGCGCAGGCTACGGGGTCCTCGATCCGAAGAACAAGGAGGGCTTGGCGATCGACGAGAGTTTCATCTACTACATCGACGGCTTCAAGATCGACGCCATCCAGGTCGCCACGCTGCTCAACATCGTCGAGAGTCGGGTTCGGCCACTGCTGGACAACCCCGGTGTTCCGACCGAGGGGGCCGATGTGATCGTGGTCCTCGGCCAGGACGCCGACTTCTAGCGGTCTGTCGCCGATACCGGGGGGTCATTTTGGCGTCAGACCACGAGCCCCTCCAGCGATTGACCGGCCGGCCGCTCGAACTCAGCCTCGTCCTCGTGCTCGGCCCAGCCGCCTGGCCTCGGCCGTCTGGCGTCAGCCGTCGCCCGGCCGGGGCTCCGGGGAGATGTCGAGGGGCGGGTCCGGGAGCGGGCCGTCGATCAACTGGGGCAGCAGTCGCGGCAGGCCGGGGGGCAGGAAGTTGGTGTCGGCCCTTGCCACCTCGTCGCGATCCCACCATCGAGCTTCCTTGAACGCCAGCGCTTCGAGCGCCTCCAGTCCCTGGGGCCGGTGGATGCCACGTTCGTTGGTCCTGGCGACGTGGATCACCTCGTCCTGGTCGAAGTGGTAGCCGCCGAAGTCGAACTCGACGTGTTGGACCCACACGACCGGCCCGACCTGGGCGTCGGTGATACCGGCCTCCTCCCGGAGCTCCCGGGAAGCCGCATGCTCCGATGCCTCGCCGGGGTCGATGCCTCCGCCGGGGATCTCCCACCACGGTTGTTTGCTCGGGTCGGCGGGGTCGATGGCCTTGATCAGGAATACCTGGTCGAGATCGTTCAGCAGGACAACCCTGGCGGCCTGTCGCCGCAGTACCCATGCGTTCATCGGAGTTCAATGTAGCCCTCCGGCACCCGGCCGATCGATTCGCCGCCGCCCGGCCGGCGTCGGGTCCCGGCCGGTCACCGTTTGATGGATCGACCGATGGCGTGGCACCATGCCCCTCGGATGAAAGCCCACGACGCGTTGTCGCCCTATATGACGTTCTCCGCTGCAGACTGGGGCCGGCTGCGGGCGTCGACGCCGTTGACCCTGACCGAGGACGACCTGGCCCAGCTGCGTGGCTTGAACGTGGCACTCAGTCTCGACGAGGTGGCGGAAATCTATCTGCCGCTGTCGCGGCTGCTCAACCTCTACGTCGGTGCATCCCAGGAGCTGTACCGGGCCAGCGACACCTTCCTCGGCAAACTGCCGGCCAAGGTACCGTTCGTCATCGGGGTCGCCGGCTCGGTGGCGGTCGGCAAGTCCACCACCTCCCGGGTGCTGCAGACCCTGCTGGCCCGCTGGCCGAACCATCCTCAGGTCGACCTGGTGACCACCGACGGCTTCCTGTACCCGAATGCGGTGCTGGCCGAGCGGGACCTGATGCATCGGAAGGGTTTCCCCGAGAGCTACGACCGCCGCCGCCTGTTGCAGTTCCTGGCCGAGGTGAAGTCGGGTCAGCCCGAGGTCTGCGCCCCGGTCTACTCCCATCTGACCTACGACGTGTTGTCCGACGAGCGGGTCACGGTACGCCAGCCCGACATCCTGATCGTCGAGGGGCTGACCGTGCTCCAGTCCGGGGTCGCCGACGAGGCCAATCCGGTCTTCGTCTCCGACTACTTCGACTTCTCGATCTATGTCGATGCGATGACCGAGCACATCCGGAACTGGTACGTCGAGCGGTTCTTCACCCTCCGCGAGACGGCGTTTCGTGACCCTCGGTCGTACTTCCAGCGGTACTCGCACGTGACCGACGAGGAGGCCATGCGGATCGCAACCGGGATCTGGACCGGGATCAACGAGAAGAACCTGAACGAGAACATCCTGCCGACGAGGGAGCGGGCGGATCTGATCCTGACCAAAGAGGCCGACCACTCGATCTCCGAGGTCCGGCTGCGGCGGCTGTGACCGGCCGGTGGCGATGGTGGCCGGTGGCTCGGGCTTTGATTCGATCGGCCTATTGTCACTCTAAGTGGTCTGGTGTTTACTGAAAGTGCGGGTAGTTGGAAGTCCGAGCTCTGCGCCCTCTCTGGCGGGTCGGGGCGCGTCATGAGCCGGCTTCCTACTTCAGTCTGAGGGCGGCTCCTGGAGCCGCCCTCAGGCTTTCCCATCACTGCGACGCGCGGCCCCGGTCAGCGGGCGCCCACCTCGGCACGAACCTGGGGCATGACCACCTCGTGGTAGGCCCGCAACGCCTCGTCATCGAACGGTGCCCGGAGTGCGATGTTGACCATCTGAGCTCCGGCCTCGGCATAGGCCATCACCTGGTCGACCGCCTGCTCCGGGGTGCCGATGAGCGCCCCGCCCCGGATGCGATCGGCCATCGGCCCCCACTGCTCGGCCAGGCCGGACGAGATGCGATCGGCCTGGGCGCGATCGGCGCCCATGGCGAACACCAGGTTGACCGACCGCTCGATCTCCTCGGGGTTCCGACCGGCGGCCTGGCAGGCCACATCGAGTACTCGGTTCTTGTCGCCGTACTCGCCGGCCGAGATGTAGGCGGCATTCCAGCCATCGGCGTAGCGGGCGGCCATCGGCAGGGTGCGCTTCTCGCCGACCCCGCCGATCCACAACGGCATGGAGCCGTAGCGAGGTGGGGGGAGACAGGACGCCTCGACCAGCCGGAAATGGTTGCCGGAGAAGCTCGTGCGTTTCGGCTCGACGGTGCCGTCCGGTGTGTCGCCGCCATTGCCGATGTCATTGCCGATGCCATTGCCCCCGCCACCTTCGATGTCATTGCCCCCGCCACCTTCGGTGCCGTTGCCGCCATCGCCGCCGGCGCCGCCATCTCGGCCGTCACCGGCGGAGAACCGCGAGGCGTTGATCAGCGGTCCGATCAGCTGGGTTGCTTCGTCCAGCATGTCGAGTCGGGTGCCCGCCGACGGAAAGTCGTACCCGTAGGCCTCGGCCTCCCACTGGTGCCATCCGGCCCCCAGGCCCAGTTCGAACCGCCCCCCGGCCAGGTGGTCGATGGTGATCGCCGCCTTGGCCAGCAGCCCCGGGTTCCGATAGCCGACATAGAACACCAGACAGCCGAGGCGGGCGTTGGTGGTCTCGACCGCCATGGCGGCCAGGGTGGCGACCGCTTCGAAATGGGGGATCGTTCCCGGCCGGGGATCACTCGCCGGTGGTGCCTCGTAGATGTGGTCCCAGGCCGAGATCCAATCGAAGCCGTTGCCGTCGAGCCAGCGCCACAGCGCCCGCATCTCGTCCATCTCGAAGTTCTGTTGGCCGACGTGGGCGCCGAGGAGAAGAGTCACGCCCCGACGTTAGTCAACAACGGTGTCGACGACGAAGAACGAGGCCACGCTTCTGTGACCCTCGGGGCGGTTTGCTACCGTCCGGTTGATATGAAGCCCTCCACCCGCAGCGACGTCGCACCGTTCTATGTCATGGAGGTCATGCGGGCCGCCGAGGCTCGGGAGGCCGCCGGCCACGAGGTCCTGCACCTGGAGGTCGGCCAGCCGTCGACGTCGGCCCCGATCGGAGCCCTGGATGCGGTTGCCGCCGCGATGCGAAACGACAAGCTCGGCTACACCGGGGCCGCCGGCACGCCGGAACTGCGGCAGGCGATCGCCGGCTGGTACCGGACCCGTTATGGGCTGTCGGTCCCGGTCGAACGAATTGTGGTCACCACCGGCGCATCCGGGAGCTGCGTGCTCGGCTTCCTGGCCCTGTTCGACGCCGGCGACCGGGTGGCGGTGCTGGAACCGGGCTACCCGTGTTACCGCAACGATCTCACCGCCCTCGGCATCGACGTGGTCACCGTACCGGTCGGCCACGAATCGGGGTTCCGGCCGACGGTGGACCAGCTCGAAGAACTCGGCCCGGTCGACGGTTTGATCGTCGCCAGCCCATCGAACCCCACCGGGACGGTCCTCCCGGCCGACATGCTCTCGGCCATCGTGACCTGGGCCGACGCCGGTGATGTTCGCCTGGTGGTGGATGAGATCTACCACGGCGTGACCTACGGCGCAGCGACGCCGACCGCCCTCGCCTTCAGCGATCGGGTGACGGTCATCAACAGTTTCTCCAAATACTTCTCAATGACCGGCTGGCGCCTCGGCTGGGTGGTCGCCCCGGCCCCGATCGCCGCCGCAGTGGAACGGCTGGCCCAGAGTCTGACGATCGCCGCCCCGACCGTGAGCCAGGTCGCCGGGCTGGCGGCGTTCGACTGTGTGGAGGAACTGGAGGCCAACGTCGCCCGCTATCGGCTCAACCGGCAGGTCGTGCTCGACGGCTTGGGCCGGGCGGGGCTGGCGAGGATGGCACCGGCCGATGGGGCGTTCTACGCTTGGGTCGACGTGTCCGAGATCGGGATCGACAGCCAGAGCCTGTGTGCCCGATGGCTCGACGAGCTCGGCGTGGCGACCACGCCGGGGATCGACTTCGACCGCACCAATGGCCACCGGTTCGTCCGCTTCTCCTATGCCGGTGACCCCGCTGAGCTGGGTGAGGCCATGCGCAGGATCGAGGCCTGGATGGACGCCCGCCGGTGAGGGACCGACGCCGGCCACCAACGCCAGGCCGACCGTGACCGGTCGGGCCGGGGCAGGCGATGCCGGGCCGTCGAACGGGAGGATGATCGGCCGGGGGCTGCTGCGGCGGTGCCCGGTCTGTGGCACCGGGCACCAGTTCCGTTGGTGGGTCAGGATGAACGAGGTCTGCCACCGCTGCGGCTTGACGTTCGAGCGTATCGAAGGCCACTGGATCGGTGCCATCGGCATCAACACGATCGTGAGCTTCGGTATTCTCCTGCTGTCGATGGTGGTCAGCTTTGTTGCGACCCTGCCGGATCTACCCGTGGTGCCACTCATGGTCGGCCACGTCGCACTGGCGGTCGTCATCCCGACGTTGTTCTATCCGATCAGCAGAACCCTGTGGACGGCGATAGACATTGCCATGCGGCCGCTCGAACCCCACGAGGTCGACTGGTCGGTCGTTCTCGCCGACCGAACCTGAACCCTCCAGCCGTCAAGAGCAGTCTTGCCAACAGAATCGTTGTCACAGCAATCCTCACCAGAGCAATCCCACAAGCGCCATCCCCACAAGAGGCACCCATGGACTCCTTCGACCTGATCATCATCGGTAGCGGCTCCGGCAACGCCATACCGCCCGAATGCTCCGACTGGAAGATCGCGCTGATCGAGCGGGGCACCTTCGGCGGCACCTGCCTCAACGTCGGTTGCATCCCGTCCAAGATGTTTGTGCTCCCGGCCGATGTGGCCGAAGCGGCACGCCACGGTGATCGACTCGGCCTCGACACCTCGTTCAACGGCGCGGACTGGCCCGCCATCCGGGATCGGGTCTTCAACCGCATCGATCCCATCGCCGCCGGTGGTGAACAGTATCGGGCCGAGGGAACCGAGAACCTGGAGCTCATTCGGGGCACGGCTCGCTTCATCGGCCCCCGGGAGCTGGAGGTCGACGGTCGCAAGATCACCGCCGAACGGATCCTGGTGGCCGCCGGATCCCGAACCACCATGCCCCCGGTGCCGGGGCTGTCCGAGGTCCGGGTCCACACCTCGGACACGGTCATGCGGCTCGAGCGTCAACCAGAACGGCTGGCCATCATCGGCGGTGGCTTCATCGCCACCGAGATGGGTCACGTGTTCAGCGGTTACGGGTCGAAGGTCACGCTGTTCAACCGCTCCAACACCCTGTTGCGGATGGAGGACGGCGAGATCGCCACCCGGTTCACCGAGGTGTTCGGTCGCCGGGTCGAGCTTCGTCTCGGCAACATCCCCGAGCTGGTCGAGCAGGTTGGCGACACCATCCGGCTCCACAGCAACGGCGAGATCATCGAGGTCGACGAGCTGCTGGTGGCCGTCGGCCGCAAGCCGAATGCCGACCTGGTCGATGCGGTCGCCGGTGGCATCGCACTGCACGACGACGGCCGGATCGCAGTCGACGACACCATGGCCACCTCGGTCGAAGGGGTGTGGGCCATCGGCGACGTGAGCAACTCCTACCAGCTCAAGCATTTGGCCAATGCCGAGGCCAAGGTGGCGTTCTGGAACATACGTAACCCCGACCAACCCCGGTCGCTGGACTACCGGGCCGTGCCCCATGCGGTGTTCAGCGACCCCCAGGTGGCCTCGGTGGGGTTGACCGAGGAGCAGGCCCGCAGCGCCGGATACGACGTGGTGATCGGCCGCCGGGAGTACGGGGCCACCGCCTACGGCTGGGCCATGGAGGACCGCACGTCGCTGGCCAAGGTGCTGATCGATGCCGACACCGGCCTGATCGTCGGCTGCCACATTCTCGGTCCCCAGGCCGCCACCCTGATACAGCCCGTCATCCAGGCCATGCAGTTCGGCCAGACCGCCGAGGCCATTGCCGGCGAGGTGTTCTACATCCATCCGGCCCTGACCGAGGTGGTCGAAAACGCACTGCTCGACGGGGTCGAGCGGCTGCAGGCCCGGTAGCGGCGGAAAATCGGCCCGAAACACCCATCAACGTCTGCGCCGCACGACCCGATAGAAGCGTGACCGGTGAATAGACCGCCGGTCCCAGCGCGATAGGTGAGGTGGCTCTTCAAGCACTGGTTACCCGCCGGTACAAAGAACATACATGAGGTGCGGGCATGCCAGCTGATATCGAACGTTATGCAGAGGTACTGAGCTTCTCGCCGATCGGCTGCCTGCTCATCGAGCGGGGCGTGATCCGTCGAGCCAACTCCGAGGCGATCGAGACGATGGGCATCCCCGGCGATCGGTTGCTTGGCGTGCCGTTGGCCGAACTGCTGGTGCCGGAGTACGAGCAGGCCTGCCTGGACATGCTGGAGCGGGCGGCCGCCGGTGTGGAGCCAGGCACCAAGAGTGAGCCGGTCCGCCTGGCCCGGGGGCTGGCGCCGATGGAACTGCTGGCCAGGGGCATGGACGGCGACCTGGTGATGGTCGGCGTGCGGTCGATGGCGAACGAGCACTACTACTCGTCGCAGGCCGGCGGGGCCCTGACCCACGACACGGTGACCGGATTCCCCGACCACTACCACGTGCTGTCGCAGCTCCACGAGCGTCTCGGTGCGCCCCACCGCAAGCCACTGGCGTTGATGTGTCTCTGGGTGGACGAGCTGCCGGAGCTCGCCGACACCTATGGCAAGCGGGCCGTGCACCGGGTGATGCGGGAGGCCGGCGAGCGAATCCAGGAGCGGCTCCGCGGCCCCGACGTGCTGGGTCGCTTCGACGATGCGGGGTTCCTGGTCATGATGTCGTCGGACTCGACCCCGGAGCAGCTGACCGAGATCGCCGAACGGCTCAGGGCCGAGGTGGCGTTTCCGGTGGAACTCGATCGGGGCTTGGTCTCGTTCACCGCCAGTGTCGTGGTCGGTTCGATCACCACCCAGCGGCCCTCGATCGAGCGGATCCTGGCGCTGCTGGAGGCGGCGGCCAACCGAGCCGCCACCAGCGGCGGAAACCGCACCGACTACCTGTCGATCTGAGCAGCAGCAGGCGACCTCCGCCCCGGTCGTGTCTGTGGCCCGAGCTCACCGGTGTTGGTCACGCCGGCCCGCAGCCGGGCCCACGACCCGGAACGGTCGGGCGAGGGCTGGTCGACCCTGCGGGCGGGAAGTACTGTCTCCGGTTGAGCAGCCGACGACAAACGGGAGCGGTGATTGAGTTACGACAAGGGCCCGACCGAGGTGGCCGACGGCGTGTTCGCCTACCTCCAGCCCGACGGCGGATGGGGTTGGAGCAATGCCGGCCTCGTGGCCGGTGACGGTCGCTCACCGCTCGTCGACACCCTGTTCGACCTGTGTCGGACCATGGCCGAGCTCAAGCAGCGCGAGTGACCGAGCTTCGGGTCGGGATCATCGGGTGCGGCCTGATCGGCCGGAGCCACGCCACCGGTCTCCGATCGGCCCCCGGGGCCCGGATCGTTGCGGTCCACGATCTCGACGTCGATCGGGCCACCCGGCTGGCCGAGGAGTTCAGCCCGCTCGGTCCCGAAGCGGTGATGGCCGGGCCGGACGAGGTGATGGCGGCGGTCGACGCCGTCTACGTCTGCACCTGGACCAGTGCCCATCCGGCGCTGGTGGCGGACGCGGCGTCGGCCGGCCTGGCGGTGTTCTGCGAGAAGCCCCTGGCCAAGACCTTCGACCAAGCCCGGGAGATGACGGCGGCGGTGGCCATGGCCGGCGTGGTCAACCAGGTCGGCCTGGTCCTGCGGCACTCGCCTGCGTTCCGGCTCTTGCGGGCGATGATCCGCCGTCCCGAGGTCGGTCCGATCATGAACGTGGTGTTTCGTGACGATCAGTACCTGCCGACGCAGGGGATGTACGGCTCGACCTGGAGGGGTGACGTCGACAAGGCCGGGGGAGGAGCACTGCTGGAGCACTCCATCCACGACCTGGATCTGCTGGAATGGTTGATCGGGCCCATCGCCGACGTATCGGCCAGGATGGGCGCAGTGCACGGCCTCCCGGGAATCGACGACCAGGCCACCGTGACGTTGACGGCCCAGAGCGGGGCCCAGGCCGCGCTGGTCTCGGTGTGGCACGACGTGTTGACGAGGCCTTCCCAGCGGCGGGTCGAGGTGTTTGCCGGCAAGGGCTATTTCTCCCTGGAGGGCGACTGGCACGGACCGGTCGGCTACGACATCGCAGAAACCGAGCTCGGCCCGCCCAACGCCGACCGTTTGGAAGGCCACGGCCTGGTCGACCGGTGCCGGGAGCTCGGGCTCTCCGGCTTCCAGCCCGACGCCGACTTCGTGTCATCGGCGCTCGACCGTCGACCGGCCTCGCCAGATTTCCGGTTGGCGCTGGAGGCCCATCGATTGGCCGACGCCGCCTACCGCTCGGCCGCCTCGGGTGGGGTCACCATCGCAACCCCACCCCTTCGATCCCCGTAGTCGGCCCGTGCGGCGATTTTGTGATCCGCTCAGCGGTCGATGAGCTTGGCGTGCTCCTCGACCACGGCCATGACCTCGTCCCGTGGCCCCTGGGGTAGTCCGAGCACCGCCTTGACCACACCCCGTTCGGCCAACTCGTCGAGATGGGACGGGTCGGCCTTGGCCCCGAACACGCTCAGCTCCACCGTCTTGGGGTCACGGCCTATGGCTTCGCAGGCCTTCTCGATCTCGGACCAGCCGTCGAGGGCGTGACGGCCGCCGATCGGCATCCAGCCGTCGCAGAACTCGGCGATGTGGGCTGCGGTCTTGGGGCCGGCGGCGCCGCCCATGATCACCGGCGGGTGGGGCTGGCGGGTCGGTTTTGGCCATGACCAGCTGGCCGAGAAGTTGACGTGGTCGCCGGCGAACGATGCTTCGTCCTCGGTCCACAACTGCTTCATGGCCAACACGTTCTCCCGGAGACGGGCCCGACGGTTCTTGTAGGGGTAGCCGTGGTCCTCCATCTCCTCGACATTCCAGCCGTAGCCGATGCCGAACAGCAACCGACCGTTGGAGATCCGGTCGACCGAGGCCACCTGCTTGGCGGTCCAGATCGGGTCCCGCTGGGCCACGAGGCAGATCCCGGTCCCCAGCTCGATCCGCTCCGTCACCGCCGCCACCGCAGCCAGGGCAACGAACTGGTCGTGGGTCCGCCAGTAGAAGTCCGGTAGCTCGGGGGCGCCTTCACGGCCACCCCAGGGGGTGATCCTCGAGGTCGGGATGTGGGAGTGCTCGGGGAACCACAGCGATCCGAATCCCAGATCCTCGGCCGCCTTCCCCAATTCGACCGGGTCGATCGTCTGATCGGTGGGGAAGATCATCAGTCCTAGTTCCATGGCTGGCCTTTCGTCGAGGTGAACTCCGGCTCATCACAGCACAAAGCCACCCCGATCGTCGATTGCCTGGAGCCGGTGTCCGGACCCAGCGCTCGGCCCCCGGCCCCCACCGGCGTCAGAGATGTCTCGTCAGCGCCTGGGCGACGTGGGGATTGCCGCCGAGCGAGGCGGTGAGCTGTACCGGCAGCTCGTGGGCCAGGACATCCCACATCCGGTCCAGCAGTTCGGCCGCCATCATCGTCTCGGTGGTGATGCCAAGCGGAGCGTCGCGGCGCATCGAGTCGGCAACGGTTCTGATGCCCACCAGGGTGGCTCCGACCGCCAGGTCCAGCGGTGCCGCTCCGGCCGCTCTGGCGGAACGGATCCTGGACTCGATGTCGCGGCTCAACGACGCCACCAGATCGTCGACGACCAACTCATAGGCCGAGCGGGGGGCCCGGGGGGAACGGATCAGCAGGGTCTGGGTGGCGCTGCGACCGGCCAGGCGGGCCAGTCTGGCCATCTGGGCCTGGACCCCGGCGGCCCACGCCTGGCGCCGAGCCCCGGCCGGATAGCGGACAAAGGTGGTGGTGGCGATCGGCACCGGCACGCTCACCGTGCGGTCGTATTGTCGACGGAGCTCGGTGTCGGAGAGGATCCGCCAGGCCTCGTTGACCTCGGCCATCGTCCCCAGGCCCGGTTTGTGGATCGCAACGTCCGGATGGCGTTCCCGTGCCAGCCGCCGGTATGCCGACCGCAGCTCGTCGAAGCTGCAGGTGGGGGCCACGCCGAGAAGCTCGTAGTGGGTCCTGGTTCGGGCCTCGGGCATCACCCCATTGTGGCAAGGCGCCGGCTGAAAGCGAAGACAATCGGTGGCGAAATTCCCCGCTCGACACCTCCCCGGTAGGATCGGGCGATGTCCACCGATGCCGGTGACGGCGCAACGCCCGATGGAGTGCTCCCCGCCGAGGATCGCACGTTGACCGCCGACGAGGTGATGGCGCTGACCGCCAGACCGATTCTGGAATACGGTCGGGGGTGGATGGCCGACCCCGCAACGGCGACACGGGCGGCCGAGCTGGCGTTGGTACCCGGTTTCGGCTTCTGGGTCAACGGGCGGGCCGGCGTGCTTGGCGACGCCGACGCCGACGTGGCCGCTGCGGCCATCGGCTTCATGGCCCCATCCATGGTCCGAGAGGTCTGGGGTGTTCGCCGGGCCGGGATGACGGCCCTCGACGTCACCATGGCCTACGCCGAGGCGGCATCGGCGTGGGGTCGACGAACCCTGGTCGACGTCGATGCCGGGGACCTCGACCGGCTGGCCACCCTGTGCGACAAGGTGGCGGCGGCGGCGCTGCCATCGTGCGGGCTGTTGTTCGCCGGCTGGCGGGCCCTCGACCGCAGCAACGACCCGGCTTCCAATGTCACGGTCGCCCTCAACGTGCTCCGCGAGCTCCGGGGCGGCGCCCACCTCAGCGCGGTGCAGGCGGTCGGCATCGGCCCCGTCGGCGCCATCATGGCCGCTGACGATCCGGTCCGGGGAGGTCCCGCCGGCGCCGAGCGGTTCGGTTGGACCCCGCCCTACCCCGCACCCGATCACCAGCGGCGGGCCGAGGCCGAGCGCCTCACCTCGGAGATCTGTCGCCCGGCCTACGAGGCGCTCGATGATGGTGAGCGATCGGAGTTCGTTGCGCTGGTGCAGCGGGCCAGAGCATCCGTCGAAGCCTGAGCGGCCGGTGCCGAGGCCGTTCGCCGGGTCGGCGTACTAGCGGCCTTGCCAGTCGGGGCTTCGCTTCTCGGCGAACGCTCGAGGACCTTCGATGAAGTCTGCGCTGTCCCGCATCGCCCTGACCGCCTCGTACTTCCCGGCCGAGGCGGCCTGGACGCCGGCGTGGGCCAAGCCTTGGTAGACCGCTTGCTTGGAGGCGCGGATCGACATCGGTGAGCATTCCAGGATCTGGGCCGCCCAGCGCTTGGCCGCAGCCACCACCTCGCCGTCCGCCACCACCTCGTTGACGAACCCCAGACGCTGGCCCTCCTCGGCTGCGACCCGCCTTCCGGTCAGGATCATGCCCAGGGCCTGCTTGGTACCGATCTCCCGGGGCAGGCGGTGGAGACCGCCCGCCAGTGCAGCCAGGCCGACCCGAGGTTCGGGCAGGGCGAACACCGCACTTTCGGCGGCAATGATCAGGTCGCAGGCCAAGGCGATCTCGAAGCCACCGCCCATGGCGACGCCGTTCACCGCGGCGATGACCGGCTTGGCAAGGTCGTAGCGGTTCGTCAGCCCGGCGAAACCGGACTTCGGTGAGCCGCTCATGTCTCCACCCTCGGCCTGGTATTTCAGGTCGTTGCCTGCGCTGAAGGCCCGGCCGTTGCCGGTGATGATGGCGACCCAGGCATCGGGGTCGGCGGCGAACTCGTCGAACACCCCCGACAGTTCGGCGTTGGCCGGTGGGTGAAGCGCATTCAGCCGGTCGGGTCGGTTGAGCGTGATGACAAGGAGATTGCCGTCCTTCTCGGTCGTGCAGAACTCGCCCATTGAAACACCTCCAGGTTCGTCGAACCCCAGTAAGAACAGCACCCGGTGCTGCATTTTGCCAATTGGCGATGGGGCGATCCAGGCCGGCCGGAAGCTACTCGATGGGCCGGCGCTCCCGGAGCAGGACCTCCTGGGCGATGGTGGCAACGTGGACCCCGTCGGGAGAGAAGAGGTTGCCAACCGTCATCCCCCTGGCGCCGGTCAGGCCGTGACAGTCCCAATCGTAGAGGTGCCACCGATCGGCTCGCATCGGCCGGTGGAACCACATCGCATGATCGAGGCTGGCGCCCATGAATGAGTCGTGGTATCGGTCGCGGGGGACCTGGAGCGGGTGGATGCTCCGGGCCGAATCGAACTGCACGGTGTCGGAGGTGAAGGCCAACCCGCAGACGTGGAGCCGAGGATCTTCCGGAAGGGGGTCGATCAGTTTCACCCAGCCCATCGACTGCCCGGCCCCGGGGTAGCTGACCATCGGCCTGCGCTCCATGATCCACGGCCAATCGTCTTCGCGGGGGCGGGAGTCCTCCGGGTCGGGGGCGATCGGCATCCGGGCGGTCTGCACCTCGGCGTCCACCTCCTTGCGCTGGAACGAGCACGACAGGTGGAGGATGGCGCCGCCGGACTGGCGGGCCACCACCGCCCTGGTGCAGAAGCTGCGCCCGTCCCGAAGCCGATCGACCTCGAGCCGGACCGGTTCTCTCACGTCGCCGGCACGGATGAAATAGGCGTGCAGAGAGTGGGTGTCGAACTCCGGGTCGACGGTTCGCAGCGCCGCCGACAGCGCCTGGGCCACCACCTGGCCGCCGTAGATCCGACCCCAGGTGTATTCGGCGCTCAGCCCGACCCACGTGTCTGGACCATGCTGCTGCAGTTCCATGAGATCGCTGAAGCTGGTCGGGGAAGGCGTCACCGGCTCAGCCTAGGTCCTGGTGGACCCGACGGCGATCGCATCGGCATCGCACCGGGTGCCCGAGCCCGCCCATGGTCGGCTCAGATCAGACGCTGCTGGGAGGCGGCGGTGATCGGCTCGGGCAGGGGGGTGAGGTCGACCACGACGGTGCCGACCTCAGCGTGGAACCGTCGTGCCAGGGCCGGGGCCAGCTGGTTGTCCGGCGTATGGATGAAGACCATCGGTGATCGACCTTCGCCGAGCCATTGCGCCACCTTGGCGACCCACTTCGACCACCAGACCGGGTTGGCCTCTGCCGCGGTCTGGCCGATGAACCGCACCACCGGGTGTTCGCCGATCGCCACCGGCCTGACCATCAATCTCGGCTTGCGTTCGAACGCCTCCCGTTCCGCTGGGGTGAGGCAGGGGCCGGCGAACACCGCTCTGGTGTCGATGATGATCCGCTCGACGTGATGGCCGGCCAGCAGATCGTTGAGCCGACGCTCCTCGTCGCCGCCGGTGCAGAACTCGGGGTGCCGGACCTCGACGCCCCAGCGGTGCTCGGTTGGCAGACGCCGCAGGAAGGCCGACAGCACCGGGAGGTCCGCAGGACCGAACGTGGCCGGCAGTTGAATCGAGAACGGCCGAGCCCGGTGCCCCAATGGTTCGAGACGGTCCAGGAACCGATGGAGCTCCTCGTCACTGTCCCGAAGCCGGCGATGGTGGGTGATGACCTGGGGCAACTTGAACAGGAACCGGAAGCCGTCCGGGGCGTCGGCGGACCAGCGGGTAACGGTGCTGGGGGAGGGAAGCCCGTAGAAGGTGGTGTTGCCCTCGACCGCCGTGCACCATGAGCTGTAGGGCACCAGCTCCCGCCCGGCCGGCGTGTCGGACGGGAAGTAGCGGCCTGTCCAGGTCCGGTTGGCCCACATGGCACAGCCGACGCGGAGATTCGGTGCCCCGGTTCCCACCGCCGCCACGGTAGCCGACCGAGATTGGTCGCCGCTTGTGTGCCGCCGCCCGAAAGATCCGTCATTCTTCGCGTTGTTCCATGGAAAGACGTGCATTTCCGGGTTGGAATGCTGGTCTTCAACGCCTCAGTGCCGCAAAGTCATGTTCATTCACGATTGATCCCGGCCACGGGGCACGACCAGGAGAACGATCAAGATGAACAGCTCACCGCAAATCGACAGCGCAGAATACGACCGTCCGACCCAACTCCACTGGATGGAGGACTTCGAGGATCTCACCGTCGACGAGTTGCGGGAGTTGCCGAATCGCATGCAACTCGGCATGGATCTCTCGGTCTTCGACTAGCCCGGTTCGCAGCGGCGGCCCAGCGGTTGGTGTCGTATCGGCTACAAGCGGCGAACCGAGGCCGGCTTGCCGGTGGTGCCGTGGGCCATCCCGACCGTTCGGTGCAGGTTCCTGGTGTTCTTGAGCCTGCCGAAGATCCGTGGTCCGGCCGCCAACAGGGCCCCGTCGACCTTGATGGCCTCGCCGCTGACGAAGCCGGCGTCCGGACCGGCCAGCCACAGTGCAGCCCCGGCGATGTCTCGACCTTCCCCCCGATCGGGGAGGGGCTGGAGTTCGGCCACCATTGCCTCGGCGTCTGCCTCGTCGCCGGAGTGCATCAGGGGGGTGAAGATCACGCCGGGGCAGATGGCATTGACCCGGATCCGCTGCGGCGCCAATTCGACCGCCGAGGTGGTGGTCAGGTTGATGACCGCGGCCTTGGCTGCCGAGTAGGCCTGGGGGCCGGCCCCGCCGCCCAAGCCGGCGATGGAAGCGGTGTTGATGATCGACCCGCCCTCACCCCGTTCGATCATCGCCCGGGCCCCGTGTTTGATGCCGAGGAAGACGCCCCGAACCAGCACCGCAAACGTGGCGTCCCAGTCGTCGACTTCGAGCTCGGTGATGGGACCGAACGCCCCGCCGATACCGGCGTTGTTGAACAGCACATCGAGGCGGCCGAAGGACTGGACCGCCAGGTCGACCGCAGCGGCGACATCGGCCTCGACCGAGACGTCGCACAGTGCAAACCGGGTGGCGTCGCCGAGCTCCTCAACGGCGGCCATGCCGGCATCGCGGTTGAAGTCGGCGATGACCACCGCCGCCCCCTCGGCAACGAAGCGCTCGGCAGTGGCCAACCCCATGCCACTGGCGCCGCCGGTGATGATCGCCACCGACCCCTGGAGGACGCCCCCTGCTCGGCGCTCGTTGTTGTCGACCATGTTTGGTGTGCTCCTGTCTGTCGATGGACTGTTCCCCGACTGTTCCCCGACCCTTCCCCGACGGTGGTGGCGGCGGGCTGCCGGTTACCGGTCGGCCAGCGTCGCCAGTTCGGTCAGCGCCGCCCGTATGGCATCGATATCGGCGGTTGCGACACCGACGATCAATTGGTCGGCTCCGGCCTCGGCCCACGCCTCGACCGATGCTCGATCCGGGACCTGGGAGATGTCGATCCGGGGGGCGACCACGATGTCGGCCCTGCGCCGACCGTTGTCGGCCAGCGCCGATTCCAGTCGGGGCATCCGACGGGCCAGGCCGGCCACCGAACACATCGGATGCCAGCCCTGACCGGCACGTGCGGCTCGGGCCCTGGCCGGGGCGCCGGAGCCGCCGATCCAGATCGGTAGCTGCGGCTGTGCCGGTTTCGGCGACGTGATGACGTCGTTCAACCGGTGGAACCGGCCGGGGTGGTTCGCCGGCCCGTCCGCCCACAGGGCCCGCATGACGGCGATGAACTCATCGGACCGGGGACCCCGCTCGGCGTAGTCGACGTCGAGGATGGTGTTCTCCTCCGGCAGGCTGCCGACGCCGAGTCCGGCGATCACCCGCCCGTTGCTCAGTCTGTCAAGGGTGGCCAGGGACTTGGCCAGAACCATGGGATGGAGATAGGGCATCACCAGTACCGACGTGCCGAGCCGGACCCGCTCGGTTCGTGCGCCGACCCAGTCGAGTACGGTCAGTGCGTCGTAGTACGGACGATCGCCCAGCCGGTCGGCGATGTAGCCGACGTTGATCACGTGATGGTTGACCCAGACCGAGTCCAGGCCGGCCTCTTCAGCCTCGACGGCCAGGTCGATGATGGGTGACGGGTCCTCGAGACCCCAGTTGTTTGGCAACACGAACCCGAACTTCAACCGGTGAACCCCCGTTTGGTGTGACCAAACTAGACGGTCGGTTCCGTCCCGACCAACTGCCGGGCCATCGCCCTGCCGGTCCGGCCCGCTGGCGGCGCACGTCGACAAGCGACGGTCGGTCTGACACCATGAGCGGGCATGGGTCCATGGAAGGCGGTCGGCGGTGGGGAACCGGGTGGCTCCAGACCCCACGACGCTCCGGCCTGGGTCGGAAACGACACCAGCGAACGGTTTCCCATCTACACCAGGGGCAATGTCGGAGAGGTCTACCCGGAGGTGTTCACCCCGCTGAGCTTCTCCGTTGCATCGGAGGCGGGCGAAAGGGCGATGCGCAATGCCATCGTCGACAGTGGCCTGGTTCGGCCCTCCGAGCTCGAGGACATCCCCCTCACCACTGCCGTCGGGAGCGGGGTGTTCGGCGGCTACGCCTACCTCAACCTCAGTATCCAGCGGCTCATGGCGGCCCGGGCCATCGGCGGCAACGCAACCGACGCCGACGTGAACCTGCTGGGGATCGGCGAGCCGCCACCCCATGAGCCACTCCCGAATGAGCGCAACCTGGTGGCCTCCCTGGCCGGGGTGCGATACCTGTGGCGCACCGTGCGCCGGACCGAGCTGTCGGAGCTGGCCGATGACCAGCGTCGGGTCGATCACTACCTTGGTCTGCTCCATGATCCGGCCCGCTCGACCGACGAGGAGCTGCGGCGATCGATCGAGCTCTTCATGCCACTGTTCGCCGAGCTCTTCGAGCGCCATCTCAAGATCAGTTTCGCCGCCGGCATGATCGTGGCCGTGCTGAGCGGCATCTGCGAACGGCAACTGGACGATCCCACGTTGACCGTCGGGCTCCTGGCCGGTCTCGGCGAGGTCGATTCGGCGGCGCCATCCCAAGCCCTGTGGGATCTGAGCCGGTTGGCGAACCGAAGCCCGAAGCTGACCGCGTTGTTCGATGACGGTGTGGAGGGGCTGGCCCAGCGGCTGCACGAGGCGTCCGCCGACGATCCGGACTGCGCCCGCTTCGTCGAACGGTTCGCCGTCTTCCTCGAACGGTTCGGCTCGCGGGGCCCCAACGAGTGGGACACCGCCTTCGACACCTGGGGAACAGACCCCACGTTGGCGCTGACCCTGGTCGAGCGGATGCGGGCCGCCGAGGAGTCCAATGATCCGTCACGTCAACAGAAGCGGTTGGCGGCCGAGGCGGCCGAGCTCGAAGCCGACGCCACCAACCGGCTGCCGCGGCCGCTGCGGCCGCTCTTCCGGCGGGTGCTCGCCGCCGCCAGGCGCTACAGCCGGAGCCGGGAACGGACCAAAACCACGGTGATCAGGGCCATTCACGGGGCCCGTCTGCAGTCGATGGAGCTCGACCGCCGGCTGGTCGGACGATCGGGCGGGCAGAAGGGCGATATCTGGTTCGTGCTCCAGGAGGAGCTCGACGGCTACCGGGCCGACCCGTCGTCCTACCGATCGGTGATCGCCGGGCGCCGCGCCACCCACCGAGCGCTGGCCGAGCGGGTTCCCCCGTTCTTCTTCGCCGGTTCGCAGCCGCCCCTCGAGGAGTGGGAGCTGCGGACCGCAACCCGGCCCGAGCTCGAACCGGGCGATTCGATCACCGGGCTGCCCGGTTGTCCCGGCGTGGCCAGGGGAACCGCCCGGGTCGTCACCGATCCCGGTGATCCCCGGGGACTGCAGCCGGGCGACGTGTTGATCGCCCCGCTGACCGATCCGGCGTGGACGCCGCTGTTCGTCCCCGCCGAGGCCGTGGTGGTCGACGTGGGGGCCATCATGAGCCATGCGGTCATCGTGAGCCGGGAGCTGGGCATCCCCTGCGTGGTGTCGGCAACCGGGGCCACCAAGCGCATCGCCGACGGTGCCATCGTCGAGGTCGACGGCAGCCGGGGAACGGTGACCGTGGTCGGTTGAGCCTCTCGTTCGGCCTCCTGGGTGGCGCAATCCTTGGCCCGCCCACGCAGAGTGGGTTCTGGAGCGGCGGTCTCCGAAGCCCGATGGTCCGATTTCGACAATCTTGTGGCAAAATGGCCTGGATGGAGCGGGCGAGCACCCAGCAGGCTAGGACGGATCGCAGCCAGTCGGCGGCGACGAGGACGAGCAGGGAACCCAGAGCGGACACACCAATGACAGCAAACACGCTCGCTCAGCAGATCGATGCCGCCTCGGTGAGCTTCGAGGAACTCGACAAGCATCATCGGCCGATGCTGAAGCTGGTGGAACAGCTGATCGGCGTCGTCCCAAACTGTGATCGCCTGCTCGAGATCTGGCCCACCGGCTTCCGGACCTACAATCTGCTGGTCCCAAACCTCTTGAATCTCCCGGCCTCGCTCTTCGGCAGCGGTGCACCGAAGGAGCTGGTCGGGTTGTCGATGTACATCTCCAGCCGGGCTGCCGAATGCATGTACTGTTCGGCTCATACCTGCTCGTTCGCCCTCCGGCGAGGGGCGACGCCCGAAACCCTGACCGGAAACTACTCGCCGGTCGAAGCCGCCGTCGCAGCGGTGGCCGAGGGCTTGGGACGAGTACCGGCCCACCTGACCAAGGCCGACATCACCGACCTCAGGAAACACCTCGACGACGACGAGGTCGAGTGGGTCGTGCTCGGAGCGGCCCTCATGGGCTTTCTCAACAAGTTCATGGACACGATGGGTGTCGAACTCGAGGAGTCGGCCGTCAACGACGTCAAGGACCTCATCACCAACACCGGCTGGAAGGCGGGGAAGCACGCCTGGACCGCCGAGGACGTCGACGGGGTGTTCGGCGACCAGCTGGACGGTCGGACGCTGGGCCCGACGCCGACGCCGTCCGAAAACAACGGTGTGCCAGGCTACAAGCAGGTGAAGAAGGATGGGATCGGCACCTACCTCCGGGTGATACGGCAGGCCCCCGGGGCCATTCGCCGGGACCGGGCCTGGACCAAGGGCATGTCCTCCCGACCGGGGGTGGCTCTGCTGGCGCTGGAGGAGGAGGTCGGGTACGCCTACACCACGCTGGCCAGCCTCAACCAGAAGCGGGCGGTGCGAGCCATCGCCACCGTGGTCCGCGACAACATGAACCCCGACGACACGACCCTCGGGCTCGGCGCAAAGTGCATGATCGCTCTGGTCTACGCCCAGGTGGTCGGCAACGAGGTGCTCACCGCCGATGCGGTGCAGATGGCGGAGCGGCTGGCGCCGGAGATCGGGCATCGCCGGCTGGCCGCCATCGGCAAATTCGCCGCCGCCGACATGACCGAGGCCAGGATTCCCCCCGGGCTCTCCACGGTCGAGTCGGCGGTGGTCATGCTGGCCAAGGCTGCGGCGCCGAGCCCGTCGGAGGTCAACCGGATCACCATCGCCATGGCCGCCGACTCGCTGACACCGGCGCAGATCGTCGAGGCGGTGGTCTGGATCTCGGTCCAGCAGCTGCTCCATCGGCTCTACGTCTACTACGAGGCCGATCACGAGTTCGACGATCTGTAGCCGATCCGGCAGGGCGAGCCGAGATCCGGGCCGCTACTCCGACCAGGCCTTGATCTTCTCGATGACCTCGAGCGGGTTCTCGCCCTGCGGATCGACGTTGAGGTGGGTGACGCCGACGTCCTTGTAGACCTGGAGTCGCTCCCGGACGTATCCTTCGTCGCCGCACAGCATCGAAAGATCGAGGTACTCGTCGGGCACGGCGGCGGTGGCTTCTGCCCGCTTGCCAGACAGGAAGAGATCCTGGATCCTCTCCGCCTCCTCCTCCCACCCGTACCGCTTGAACAGGTCGTTGTAGAAGTTCTTGGACTTGGCGCCCATGCCACCGACGTAGAAGGCAATGTGGGCTCTGGCCGCTTCCCGGGCCTCGGTGACATGGGGCCCCTGGCCGAGGGCCACCGACCCGCCGGCGATGATCTCCAATGGTGGCAACTCGTCGTTGCGCTTGGCCCGGCCGGCCTCCAGCGACTCCCCCCAGACCTGCTGGAACCGATCGGGGACAAAATGGATCGGTTGCCAGCCATTTGCCAACTCGGCGGTCAGTTCCACGTTCTTGGGACCGATGGAGGCGACCACGATCGGGATGTCGGCTCGTAGCACCCGGTTCATGAACTTCAGCGGCTTGCCAAGCCCCGACCCTTGATCGGCCGGCAGCGGCAGGCTGAACGCCTTGCCGTCGTGGGTGACCTTCTCGCCGCTCCACACCTTGCGGCAGATCTCGATGGTGTCCCTGGTGCGGCCGAGCGGCTTCACGAACGGGACCCCGTGCCAGCCTTCGATGACCTGCGGGCCCGAGGTGCCGAGACCGAGCACAAATCGGCCGTTTGACAGCGCATCGATCGTCGCCGCGGTCTGGGCGATCAACGCCGGGCTCCTGGAGTAGACCGGGAGAATGCCGGTCATCAGCTCAACCCGTTCGGTCTGGCCTGCCAAGTAGGCCAGCGTGGACACCAGATCGAAGCCGTAGATCTCGCCGCCCCACAGCCGGTCGATGCCCGCCGACTCGAGGTCCCTGGCCCGCTTGGCCAACTTGGCGGGATCGCCGGAGAATCCGATGGTCGTGCTCAACTTCATGATGCTCACCTTCGTGGTCTTGCCGTGGCTCGGCCGGTTCGCGGCTCTCAGCTGCGATGCCGTGCGATCGGCCGTCGGTCACCAGCAGTATGTCCCGTTCCGATCACCGGGCTCCAGTTCATCGGCCGCCACCGCTGGCAACCGAGCCGGTGAGCAGCGGGGTTGGCCGCACCTCCAGCGGTTCAGGGAGTCGGCCCCCAGGGTGCGTTCTGCAGCAGCTGCACCTCCTGGGCCGCGATGTTTGGCCGGAGTTCGGCTGCGAACCCCATGAAGACCTCGTCAGCGAACAGCCGCTTCCAGAACCCGCGGCGCTCGGTGTCATCCTCGAATCGCCACAGATGCATCAGCTGGTGAAGCGTTCCGGTGTCGCTGATGAAATAGCCGACGAGGTTCTGGTCGAACCCTCCTGCCTCCATTGCCGGGTAGCCCCGATCGCGGTAGAGCTCGATGACCTGTGCCATCTGCCCCACCCGGATGTCGTAGGTTCGCTTCTCGTAGATCGCCATGATCGGGACCCTAGCGGCCGGGCGGTGGCACCACCTGCCGTCGCGCTCAGCTCCAGTGCCGCGTCCGGGCGAACCGGGTCAACCGGTGGTCGATCGTCTCCCACACCGGGTGGTCGGGGTCGATGATGTGGAAGTGGTCGACGTCGGCCGGTGCCAGCAGCTCGACCTCGTCGCCGGCATCGGTGGCAGCCGTTGCGTAGGCGATCCCGATCTCCTGGGGAACCGCGTCGTCAGCTCCGCCGTGCACGATCAGCTGGGGGAGACCGAGGGGGAGCAGGGCCCGTGGCGAGGCGGCCCGATAGAGGTCCGGCCGGGCTGTGCTGTCGGCTCCGAGCAGTCGGCGGACCACCCCGTCGCTCAGGCTCAGCCGGTCGGCCGCCACCAGGTCGGCAACGGGGGCCAGTGCCACCACCGCATCGATTCCGGACGAGGTGGCGCCGGCCCAGAGGGCCAGGTGGCCCCCGGCGGAGTGTCCGATGGCCACGACCGGGCCGGCCGAGGCATCTGGCCCGTGACGTCGGGTCGGGTCCGGCGCCCCATCCCGGGGCTCGTTGACGGCGTGGATCGCCGACAGCACGTCCGACGACATCTCGGGCCAGATGCCATCCCGGTCGGCCCCGGGGCGATGAGCGTCCGGTTCGGCCAGCCGGCGATACTCGATGTTGGCAACCTCCCAGCCCGAGGCGACAAGATGGTCGACCATCGGGTCCATCAGGCCCAGTCCGTACCGGTCCCGCCAATAGCCGCCGTGGATGAGGATGGCGGTGCCGATCATGTGGCCGGCGGGCCGCTGGAATCTCAGGTACTGGGAGGCATCGGGCCCGTAGGCGTGAACCGTGGCAGTGCTCATGGGCCAATCATGGCGGCTCATGGGCCAATCATGGCGGCTCATGGGCCAATCATGGCGGCTCATGGGCCAATCATGGCGGCTCATGGGCCCATCGTGCCTGGACCCGGGAGCAGATCGCACGGTCGGCCCCGGCCGGACCCCAGGGGCGTGCGACCTCGACCGGCCGCTGTCGTCGAACCTTTCTGGGGACTAGTGTCGAACAACAATCCGATGGTCGAGGACGGGGGATCTTGATGCTTGCCATGGATTTGTCCGGCCGACGGGCCGTGGTCACCGGGGCCAGCCTCGGGATCGGCGCCGCCACCGTGACCATGTTGGCCGACCACGGGGCCGAGGTGGTTTTCTGTGCCAAGGGAGCGGAGCCGGTGGAGCGGCTCGGCGCATACCGGCCGCCAAGCGGTGACGGATCGGTCGATGGCGTGGTGGCCGACATGGGACAGGCCGAGTCGGTGGCATCGTTCCTGGCCTCGGTCGATCAGCGGGGCCCGGTCGACATCCTGGTCAACAATGTTGGGGCGTGGCCGTCCCGCAACTTCCTCTACATGACCGACGAGGACTGGGAGCAGCTCCACCAGCTCAACCTGATGTCGGCGGTTCGTTGCACCAGGCACTTCCTGCCGGCGATGCGAACGCAGCAGTGGGGGCGCGTGGTGATGGTGGCCAGCGCCGCCGCCAAATATCCCGGCGCGGCGCTGATCGACTACGCCGCAACCAAGGCGGCGATGGTGGCCACCGCAGCGACGCCGCCTCCTATGTCAACGGCATCTCCGTTTCGGTCGACGGCGGCTCCGGTGCCCACAGCTGATCTTCGACCAACTCCGATCTCGAACCGAAACCCTGAAAGGACCAATCAAGATGGCCACCTCAACCCCGAACCTCCCCGGTCGCCTCGGCGACCCCGACCTCACCCTCGGCACCGACCCCCGGGCCGACCCCAGAATGGTGGCGGTGATGGCGTCGATGGCGCTGGACGGCGCACCGGAACCTCTGCCGGTCGACCAGGATTCACCGATGGAGGCCATTCACGAGGTCCTGGACGTAACCGAGGAAGGGTTCGGCGCCCTGTTCGCAGCGCTGCTGGTCGGCCTGGACCCGGTCCCCGGGGTGACCTCGCGCACCCAGATCATCCCCGGTGTCGACGGCAACGACATCAGCCTCTACATTCACGAGCCGGCTGAACGGTCCGGTCCGCTTCCCGGTCTCGTCCACACCCACGGTGGCGGCATGGTGATCGCCACCGCAGCCGACCCGAACTACGCCCGGTGGCGTGACGAGCTGGCCGCGACCGGGATGGTGGTGGTTGGCGTCGAGTTCCGAAACGGTGGCGGCAAGCTGGGCAACCACCCGTTCCCGGCCGGTCTGAACGACTGCGCCAGCGGGGTCCAGTGGACCGCGGCCAACAAGGAGGATCTCGGGATCTCGCACCTGATCGTGTCCGGTGAGTCCGGTGGTGGCAACCTTGCTGCGGCCACCGCACTGAAGGGCCTGCAGGACGGCTGGGTGGCCGACATCGCCGGTGTCTACGCCCAGTGCCCCTACATCTCGAACGGCTACGCCAACCCACCGGCCAACCTGACGTCGTTGACCGAGAACGACGGCTACTTCCTCAGCAATCAGATGATGGCGCCGCTGGCCCGGGCCTACGATCCCGACATGGACAACGCCGCCAATCCGCTGGCCTGGCCCTACCATGCGGACGCCGACATGCTGACCGGCCTGCCGCCGCATGTGGTGTCGGTCAACCAGCTCGACCCGCTCAGGGACGAGGGGCTGGTCTACTACCGCAAGTTGCTCGACGCCGGTGTCAGCGCCTCCAGCCGAACGGTCAACGGCACGTGCCATGCCGGTGACTGCATCTTCCGGGCCGCCATGCCGGAGGTGTACCTGTCGACCGTCAACGACATCAACAGTTTCGCCAACTCGCTCCAGGTCTAGTGTCCGTGCTGCGGCGGCCGTCGGTCCATCAGCCGACGGCCGTCAGCTTGCCGATGCCCCGTCCCAGTTCGTTGCCCGACCACGGACGATCGGGGTCGTCTGGACGGAGATCGGGCATGGCCCGGTAGAGGGCCCGAAGGGCGATCATCAGTTCCATCCTGGCCAGCGGGGCGCCGAGGCAGTGATGTAGGCCCCAGCCGAACCCGAGGTGGGGGTTTGGTTCTCGGCCCAGGTCCACCGTCGCCGGGTGGTCGAACACGGCCGGATCGTGGTTGGCGGTCAGGATCACCAGGAAGACCCGTTGTCGCGGTTCGAACCGCACCTCACCGACGGTGAACGGTTCCGGGCCGACCCGGCGAACCATCGTCTTGGCCGGCCCGGCGACCCTGAGCAGCTCGTCCGGTGCGGTCGACGCCACTGCGTCGTCGATCACCAGCCGTCGACGGTCGTCTGGCCGGTCGGCCAGCAGATGGATGGCGCTGACCAGCATGTTGGTCGTCGTCTCGTGCCCGGCGAACAGCAACAGCGTGCACGCTCCGACCAACTCCATGGCGGTGAGGTTGTCGGCTCCGCCGGTGACCATGCGGCTGATCAGGTCCTGTTCGGGTTTGCGTCGCCGGTGCTCGATCAGCTCGGTGAAGAAGCGGGTGAACTCGTCGACCGCCTGGCCAACGGCTGCGGTCGGCACCGTTCCCGGTCGGACCGAGAACACGATCTCGGCCAGCCCGTCCGACCAGGCTTTGAACCGATGGCGTTCCGAGCCCGGAACACCGAGGAGTGCGGCGATCACGATGGCCGGCAACGGTTCGGCGAATTCAGTACGGAAGTCGAACGGCTGCGATGACGGCAGGCCGGTCACCAACTGGTCGACGGTTGCGCTTATGGTCGGGCGGAGCCCATCGACCACCCGGGGGGTCAGTTCTCTACGCACCGGGTCGCGGAGGTGGGTGTGGGCCGGCGGATCCCGGAAGATCATCCAGCCGGAGAGCAGTTCGACCACCTTGGCGAACTCGTTCGGCCGTTCGATGGCCAGCCGCTGCAGTGGCTCGATGCGGTCGGCCGACAACCTGGTGTCTCGGAACGCGGCCGACACCGCCTCGTGGGACAGGACCAACCAGCCCCGATGGATGTCGCTCCACTGAATCGGCCCGTCCGGAAGAACTGCGGCGGTGAATCCCGACGGGTCCTGGTTCACCTCGCTCGATGCCAGGTCCAAAACCGTTGCCATACCACGGCGACCTTAGTGCTGCGGCCGCCGCCGGCAGCAATCCTCGTCGTGGCCGATCGCCGTCGCCGGACGTCGCGGCCGGTCCTCGTTGCCGCTTCTCGCGGCCGGTCGTCGTGAGCCGCCGGGGGTGCCGACCCGTCATCGGGCCGGCACCGCTTTGGCCGCCGGGAAATCCCGGCGGTACCCTCGTCGCCAGTGTGCTCCGGAACCCCACACCTGTTCGAGGTCGATGGTGACCTGCTCTTGCCCACCGATCTGGTTCGGGGCCCTTGGGATCACGGGTTGCAGCATGGCGGTGCGGTCTGCGGGGCCTTGGGCTGGGCCGCCGAAACCGCTGTCCGGGATGGGGCGACCGAGGATTCGGCCATCCGGGATCCGGCGGTCGATGGCGACCGTGACTTCGTGCTGTGCCGGCTGACGACCGAGATCTTGCGGCCCGTGCCGGCCGTACCCCTGCGCTACCACGCGTCGATCGACCGGGCCGGGCGCCGCACCCGGGTGGTGTCGTCGTCGCTGTGGCACGACCAGACCTGCGTGGCCCGTTCGTCGAGCCAGTGGGCAAGGGTGGCCGAGGCTCCGGTCGGCCCGGACAACCGAACCGGCACTGGACCGGCCGTGTTTCCCATCGACACGGCCGTGCCCCGCCGCCCGGCGCACCGGACAGACCCGGGAGCCACCGACATCGGCTACCCCCGGCCCGGCTTCAACTGCGACGTGTTCGAGTTCCGCTGCCTGACCGGCAGTACCGAGGATCCCGGGCCGGGCACGATCTGGGTCAGGATGGTGGTGGAGCTGATCGCCGGGGAGCCGCCGACCCCGGTCCAGGTGATGGCCACGGTGGCCGATCTCGGCAACGCCGTCGGTTGGGAGTTCTCGCCGTCGGGGCAGCCGATGATCAATCCCGACCTCACGCTGCAGATGTTCCGCTACCCGGTCGGGGGGTGGGTGTGCCTGGAGTCGTCGGGTCGAGCCGCAACCACGGGCATCGGGATGATGGAAACCCGGCTGTGGGACGGTGATGGGCAGTTCGGGCTGGTGCTGAGCACGACCATGGAGTCGCCGATGCCGTTGGCCATCGACCCGTCGGGGCCGCCGAGCGATGGCCGGGCCGGGTAGCTTTGGGTCGTCGAAGATCGAAGACAAACAACACGAGACGGAGGAAAGAACATGGGTTCGTTGGACGGACGGGTGGCCATCATCACTGGGGCCGGGCGTGGTATCGGCCGGGAGCACGCGCTGCTGATGGCATCGGAGGGGGCCAAGATCGTCGTCAACGATCTCGGGGGTGCCACCGACGGAACGGGCTCCGATGATTCACCGGCGGCCCAGGTCGTGGCCGAGATCGAGGCGATGGGTGGTGAGGCCGTGGCCAACGGCGCCAACGTCACCGATTGGGAGGGCGTGCAGGGCATGGTCAACCAGGCGGTGGAGCACTTCGGAGACCTGCACATCCTGATCAACAACGCCGGGATCCTCCGGGACCGGGTGATCGTCAACATGACCGAAGCCGAGTGGGACGGTGTGATCGACGTCCACATGAAAGGTCACTTCGTGCCGACCCGGTGGGCCGCCGCCTACTGGCGGGAACAGACCAAGGCCGGCAACGAAGCGCCCCGGGCCATCGTGAACACCGCCTCGGGGGCCATGCTGGGCAACCTCGGTCAATACAACTACGCCGCGGCCAAGGCGGCCATCGCCGCCATGACCTTCGTGGCCGCCGGGGAACTCGGGCGCTACGGGGTGAAGGTCAACTGCCTGGCTCCCATCGCCAGGACCAGGATGACCCTGGCCACCCCCGGCCTGGAGGACGTGGTGAAGGCTCCCGAGGATCCGAGCGAGTTCGACAAGTGGGATCCGGCCAACATCTCACCCCTGGTGGCCTACCTGTCGACCGCCGACTGCCCGTTCACCGGTGGCGTGTTCCACGTCGGCGGCAACGAGGTGGGGCTCTATGGGGGCTTCTCCCTTTCCGACCACGACATCATCGCCACCGACGGGCGTTGGACGGTGGAGGACCTGGCTGCCCAGGGGGCCAAGCTGGCCGAGGGACGGCCGAAGCTGGCCTCGGTGGCCACCAGTATCGGCGACACCTTCAAGGAGTTCGGCAACCGCCCGCCGACCGCCTGACTGTGGGCATCGGCCGGCCCGAACCGGAAGCTCGCCCGGGCACAACGATCGGACCCGCAAACGATCCAGATCCGGCCAGAGTGCATGAGTCTCGACAGCCGGACCCTCAGATGACACGCTGTTGAGGGGGTAAGGGGCTCGGCCATGTCACGATTCATCGTTCTGATCAACTTCGGCGGGGACCTGGCGTCGCAGATCAAGGCTCTGCCAGACATCTTGTCGTTGAGCCGGCGAGTGGCCGGTGAGCTGGGCGTCGTCGTGGAGTCCTACGATGTCACCTTCGGTCGCTTCGATGCGGTGGCAATCATCGAGGCGCCGAGCGAGCCGACCGCGGCGGAGTTCATCCTCAAGACGTTCGGCAGTGGGCAGGTTCGTACCGAGACGATGAGCGCATTCACCGAAGATCAGATTCGGTCCATCTCGGAAGGTCTGCTCGACTAGTGTCGCGTGTCGGAGGTTCGCTCGGTGCGGAGATTCGGCCGGCCAGGGCCGGTCGCCGATCCCGTTCGACGTCGAGGCAGCCGATCTCCAGGTGACCCGACCGGAGCCCCGCAGGGCTCACCGACCGGAATCGACCTCGATCGCGATCTCCGGTGAGAGGGAGTAGCCGGACCCGAGTACCAGCCGGTCACCGCTCCAGAAGCGGCCGGGGTCGTACCAGTTCGGTGGCTTGCCGCCGTCGAGCAGGCCGAGGCGTTGGTAGGTGACGGCGATCAACTCGGCGCAGAAGATCTCCTCGGGAAAGGCCGAGCGCCGAACCTTGCCCTGCACCCATCGTTTTGCAAGACCCCGGGCCGTGGGGAACCTCCGACCGCTGTACTCGTTGATCACCCGTAGCAGCTCGTCCTCGGCCTGCCGGTCGAGGGGTGGCGAGAGCTGGCGTACGAACGGCTGATGACCCCAGCGCAGGCTCCAGACCCGAACCGCGTCGTCGAGGAGTTGGAGTTGCACGCCGCCGTGCCGCTCGCCGGTCCACACGTCGACCGTCGACGGACTCGACTCGGTGTGCCACAGCAGCGGCGGGAGATCTCCTACGGCCACCGCCATCGCCACGTGATTGACGGGGCTGTTCGTGGCCGCCCGAACGAAACGATCGTTGGCCTTGGTGCCCCTGAACAGCCAGATGTCGCCGGTGGCCGCCGAATCGAGAGCGACCCGAAGCCTGATCGACGATCCATCCACTGATGGATAGTGTAGCGGCGATGAAACTGTGGAAGTTTGTCGGACTGGCCGGTCTCGCAGGCGTTGCGGCCAGTGGTGTCGTCATCGCCCGTCGGCGTCGCTGGCGGAACTACGACGCAGATGAGCTCCGAAAGACGCTCCACGATCGGCTGGCCGAGGTGCCGACGAAATAGTCGAGCGCCAACGACAGGTCGCCGTCCCACCCACCGTCGCACAGGACGGTGCGTCGCCGGATCGCCGGCCGGTTGAATCCCGGTGGGCGCAGTAGCATCGTGAGCGGAAGGAGTGCGGGTGGAAGCGTCAAGCCAGACCTGGTGGGTGTGGGCACGGTTCGAGGCGTGGCTCTCCGGGCTCTCGAACCGATCGTCGCCTCTGCTGTTCGGTGGGTTCCTGGTGTGGTTCGTCGGCTGGACCGTACTCGTCGGGGTGGTGCTCGATGCGGTGGTGGACGAGGCCGATCAACCCCCAATGTCCGAGGCTGCCGGCCGGCTCATACCGGCTGTGGGTGTGCTGTTTGCGCTCCTGACCGCATTCGTGATCACGAATCAGTGGAACCGGAGCCGCAGCGCCGAGGGGATCGTGGGCACCGAGGCGGACGCCGCCATCCGTCTGGCGTTGGCCAGTGAGTCGCCGGGGATCGACGGGGGCCGGATGCGGTCGCTGTTGGTGCAGTACCTGCGGGTCGTTGTTGACGAGGAGTGGGAAACGCTGCGGCATGAAGTTGTCGGATCGGACCGCACAGCGGCCACCCTGTCGCAGCTCGAGCGTGATGTGCGCGCCGATGCGACCGCACCCGGGGTGGGTTCGGCGATCTGCGCCGACCTCCTGGCCGCAGCCGAGGGGGTGGCGGTGGCCCGGCGTGACCGGCTGAACCTGGCCGGGCACGGGCTGCCGGCACCGTTGTTCCTCCTGGCGTTCGTGAGTGGTGTGGTGCTGTGCCTCAATGCCATTGCCGTCGCCGTGAGCCTCGACGACTGGGTGGCGATCGTCATCGGCGGGCTGGTGGCGCTGATCGCCTTGGATCTCGCGCTGGTCGTGGCCATCAGCGACCCCTTTCGGGGCTCGCTGCGGGTCGTGCCGTCACCCATCGAGGCCGTACTGGCCGAGCTGAACGCCGGACACTTCGGGCCCCTGAGCGCGGGCCTCGAGTCGCCCTGACAGCCCTGAGCGTTCACGCCTCTGTGGCTGTGCCCGCCCTCGAGAGGGCAGGACCGAATGCAGGCGGTCCTCGCCAATGGAGGGATGACAATCCTGCTGGGCCTCGCACGACCAAGGTTTCCGGGGGTCGCCCGCGCCCCCGGCGTCAGCGGTCGGGCGGCCGGTGGTGGCGGATCGGTCGCTCCGAGCGGGCGAACTCCGGCCACCGCGACCACGCCGGACCGGCGGCGAAGCCCCCGTCGACCACGAACTCCTGGCCGGTGACCCAGGCCGAGTCGTCGGAGGCCAGGAACAGTGCCATGTTGGCGATGTCGGCCGCCTCGCCGACCCGACCCATGACCTGGGCCCGGGCCGAGCCATCCCGCATCTTCTGGATCCGGGATTCGTCGGCCTCGGGGTGCCCGGCCGCCAGCGGGGTTGCGATGAAGCCGGGGCAGATGGCGTTGACCCTGATGTTCTGCTCACCGAGCTCCAGGGCCACCGTCCTGGTGAGATGGATGACCGCACACTTGGCAACACTGTAGAGGTGGGGGGCGTTGCCGGCCCGCAGTCCGGCCACGCTGGCGGTGGAGATGATCGAGCCCGACCCCTGCTCGGCCATCACCGGTGAGGCGTGCTTGATCCCGAGGAAGACGCTCTTGAGCAGGACGTCCATCGTCAGGTCGTAGTCCTCCACGGTGGTCTTGGCGATGGGGCCGAGCGCCCCACCGAATCCCGCATTGTTGAACAGGCAGTCAAGCCGGCCCCAGAGATCGGTCGCCTCGGCCACCATGGCCGCAACCTGCTCCTCCTTGCTCACGTCGGTGGCGAGGAACGCCACGTTCTCGCCGAGCTCGTCTGCCAGCGCCCGGCCACCGCCCTCGTCCAGGTCGGCGATCAGGACCCTGGCCCCCTCGGCCACGAACCGCCGGACCGTGCCCGCGCCGATGCCGCTGGCGCCACCGGTGATCACTGCGACCTTGCCGTCGAGTTGTCCCATGTTCTTGTCGCTACTCCCAGTCTCGATGTCTTGTTGTGGCCGCCACCGGCCGGTCAGCCGGTGGCGGCGGTGATCTTGTCGTGCAGAAGGCCGAGCTGGTCGATCATGGCATCGACGCTGCGGGCCCCGGCCTGGAACACCGCAGTTGCGTTGAGCGAGATCCACTCGAAACCGAACTCGTGAAGGGCCACCGCCCGGCGGACGACCTGGTCGTGGTCTGCGTAGTACTCCTTGTCAGCCTGGCGGGTCGGTGGGGGCTGCAGCATCATCTGCAGGCCGATCTCGGCCGGGTCCCGTCCGAACGACTCGGCGTGTGACCGGATCGAGGCCAAGGCGGCCACGATGGCCTCGTCGTCGACCAGCGCACTACCCATCCAGCCGTCACCCAACTCGGCCACCCTCCGAAGGGCGGCCTGGCTCCCGCCACCGATCCAGATCGGCGGGCCCCCTTCTTGGGCCGGCTTTGGTTCCATGGCCATGGCGGTCGAGCCGTAGTAGGCGCCGTCGAAGTCGATTCTTTCGTCGGACCAGTACGACCGCATCAGCCTGATGGCCTCGTCCATCCGCCGGCCGCGGTTGGAGAAGCTTTCCTCCAAGGCGTCGTACTCCGACTCCTGCCAGCCGACCCCGACCCCCAATCGAACACGCCCGCCCGAAAGCAGGTCGAGAGTGCTGATCTGCTTGGCAACCAGGACCGGCTGGCGCTGGGGGAGGACCAGCACCTCACTCGACAAGCCGATGCGTTGGGTGACGGCGGCCAGTTGGGCCATCAGCACGATCGCCTCCAGGACCGGCATCTGGGGCGGGTACCGGGGCGGCGGCCGATCATCGGCCGGGTAGCCCATGACCACATGGTCGAACACGGCGATCTCGTCGTAGCCGATCTCCTCCAGGCCTCGACCGAGGTCGAGCACCTTGGCCGGTCCCTCTCTGAAAGCGACACTGGGATAGTCGACGGTCAGCTTCATCCGCTGCTCCTTGGCTCGAACCTCGCCACCGGGCCGACGGTCAGTCCTGGCCGGAGAGCCTGGCCCTGAGCTCGCCGAAGGCCGATCGACCCGCATCGCTCATGGTCCAGGAGATGTAGTCGGGGCGAACCCGTTCCCGGAAGAACGGGTTGGAGAAGGTCTCGGCCCACCAGCCGACCGGCCGCAGCATACGATCCTCCAGATCCGGATCGAAACCGGTCCAGTTCCGAGCGTGTTCTTCCGACCGGAAGAGGTTCATGCTCGCTCACCGGAACGGCCTCGTCGAGGCCTCGCCGCCCACCTCGGCGCTGGTGTAGCCGACCATGGTGTCGGGATCGACCGACAGGATCTCCTCGTCCCGCATCTCGACCACCATCGGTTGGCCACAATCCAGACACGGCGCTTCGACGCGGACGGTCTTGCCGGGGAACAGCCAGCGCACGGCCAGCGATTCGAAGCCTCATTGGCCATACCACGACTGTTTGCCGTCAACCGAGATCCGGTACTGGGTGGGCTGGTTGTTGAACGGTGGAAACGAGGCGATGTAGTCGGTGCCGGGATGGACCCAGCCCGGGATCGATTCCATCAGCTCGTGGACCACCGCTCGGCCGTTCTCCGGTGACATGTCGAGTGCCGATGCCAACTCGGTGAAGTGCGGGGCGACACCGGTGTCGACCATGGTCGTCATGATCGAGGCGAATGCCTGGTCGAGATACGTCGTCATGGCCAAGAGCTTGTGCGGTGACCGGGCCGTCGTCAACTCGACGCACCGCCGGACGTGTCACCGTGATGGTTCGAGAATGACCCGGCCCGTGGTACGACGCTCGGCCAGGTCCTTCAACGCCCGGGGAAGGTCGTCCATGGCAATAGTTTCACCGATCAGGGGGTCGATCTTGCCGTCGGCCAGGAGCTGGTAGATGTCTTCGTAGCATCGTCGGAACGGTGAGGGGTCGGCTTCCCGGTATCCGCCCATATGGACCCCGACCAACGAGTAGTTCTTGACCAGGACATGGTTGACCGGGGCCTGGGGTATTCGGCCACTGGCGAACCCGACGATCAACAATCGGCCTTCCCAGGCCAGCAGCCGGCGGGCGACGTCGAAGTGGTCGCCGCCGACCGGATCGTAGATGACGTCCACCCCTCGGCCGCTCGTTTCCTCCATGACCCGCTGATAGAGATCCTCGTTGTTGTAGTCGATGGCGATGTCGGCCCCGAGCTCGGTGCAGACCTGCGCCTTGTCCGGTCCGCCGGCGGCGGCCAGCACCCAACAGCCGTGGGCCTTTGCCATCTGCACCGCCGAGGAGCCGACCCCACCGGCTGCGGCCAGGACCAGCACCGACTCGCCGGGCTGGAGCCGGCCCCGGTGGTGGAGCGCGAACCACGAGGTGCCGTAGGTGACGTGCATCGCCACCGCGGTCGACGACGCGACCTCGTCCGGCAGCACGGTGCAGCCGGCCGCACCCATCAACGCCTGTTCGGCGAACCCACCGTTGCCGACCACCGTCCAGCCGACCACCCGTTGCCCCGGTTCCAGATCGACATCGGGCCCGACTGCCACGATCGTGCCTGCGGTGCTCATCCCGGGCGTGAACGGGGTCGGGACCTTGACCTGGTACTGGCCCTGGCATTGGAGGACATCGGCGAAGTTCAGATCGGTCCCTTCGACGTCGACCAGGACTTCGCCGGCACCGGGGGTGGGTGATGGCAGGTCGGCCAGGACCAGATTGGTCCAGGGATCACCCGGTTCGTGCAATTGCCATGCTTTCATTCGATCCCTTTCGGTTGTGGCATTGTCGGTTGTGGCATTGCAGCCTCGGCGATGCCGATCATGCAATACCGAGGTGGGCGGCGGCCTTGTCGACCCGCCGGATGACGCTCTCGGCGTAGAGGTCGAGATCCAACTCCTCGTCCTGGGTGCCCTGCTGGCCGTTGAGGTAGCGGGCGTAGACCCCTTCGGCGATGCAGGCCAGCCGCCAGCTGGCCCATCCCCGGTAGTAGTCGACCAGGTCGAGCGAGACCTGCATCTCCTCGGCGTACAGACCCGCCATCTCCTCGCTCGACAAAAAGCCATCGAGCCCGGTCGTCTCGTTGTCACCGCCGACGTCGGGGTCGGACGGGTCGTGCCAGTAGCCGAGCAGGCCGGCCAGATCGGCCATCGGGTCGCCAAGCGTGCACAGTTCCCAGTC
Source organism: uncultured Acidimicrobiaceae bacterium (assembly GCA_947259095.1). GTDB lineage: Bacteria > Actinomycetota > Acidimicrobiia > Acidimicrobiales > SZUA-35 > JAHELU01. Next base: position 41,917 of record CAMYLA010000012.1, read on the forward strand.
GAGCACGCCGGCCACCGGTCCGGTCCGGTCCATCATGCAGTTCGACAGCCGGTAGTCGCCGTGGGCGATGGTGGTCTCGGCCTCCGGTGGGATCCGGGCCAACAGCGCTTCGCGAACCCGGTCGATGAGCGGGATCTCCCTGGTCTTCGACTGCTCCCACTGGCCGGACCACCGCTTGATCTGTCGTTCGATGTAGCCGCTGCGCTTGGCCAGGTCGCCGAGGCCGACCGCATCGATGTCCACCCGATGCAACGCCGCCAGTGTGTTTATCAGTTCACGACTCATCGTGGTTCTTACCTCGACCGGGATGGTGCGGCCGATCTCGATGTCGCGAACGATCACCCCGTCGAGGAAGTGCATGACGTAGAAGTCCCGGCCGTTCACCGATTCGTCCTGGCACAGACCGACCATGTTCGGGACCGGCACCGACGAGTCCCGCAGGGCGTGCATCAGGCGATGCTCTCGTGCCATGTCATGGGCGCTTGGCAACAGCTCGCCCATCGGCGGCCGGCGGAGCACGAAACGGCGGCCGCCGCCGTCGGTCACGGTGAAGGTCATGTTCGACCTGCCGCCGGCTATCAGGGCGAACGTCAGGGGCCGCTGCAGCTCGACGCGATCCTCGAGCCACCGGGTGACGTTTTCGATGTGGATGCCTTCGACCGCGGCGGCCGTTCCCTCGTCGTTGGTGTCTGCGGTACCCATCGCCCAATAGTGCCACCTCCGTCGGTCGCGAGCGAAGGCCCGGTGTTGGACCGGACCGTCGGGCGCGCCGCCTCGCGGCCGAGCCGTTTCGACGTCGGTGGTAACCTCTGGCGATGAAGATCCGAATCGGTGTTGCCGCCGGCCCTGGGGTGGCGGACGACGCAGCGGCGTTCTTCGACCTGGTCGACGCAGTGGACGAGCTGGGCTACGACTCGATCTGGGTGCCGGACGTCATCACCACGCCGACCCTCGATCCGATCGCCGCCCTGGCCGCTGCGGCCGGTCGCCGCCGCCGACTCAAGATCGGCACCCATCTGGTCCTCCCCGGCCGCAACCCGGTGCTGCTGGCCAAACAATTGGCCACCCTCGATCGGGTGTCGGAGGGACGGCTCCTGTTGCTGGCGGTGCTCGGGCTGCGCCAACCGGCGGAGCTCGCAGCCCAGGGCGTGACCGCCGCCGATCGGCCCACGATGCTGGAGGAGATGCTCCACATCATGCGGAGCCTGTGGCGAGGTGAGACCATTCGTTTCCAGGGTCGCCACTATCGGTGCGACGAGGTCGAGCTGGCGGTTCGCCCGCTCCAGGATCCACTCGAGGTGTGGCTCGGAGGGCAGGTGCCTGCGGCACTGCGCCGCTGCGGCCGGATCGGCGAAGGGTGGATGCCCGGCCTGTGCACACCGCAGGAGGCGGCCCGATCCAAGACGGTGATCGATGAAGCTGCGGCCGAGGCCGGGCGCCACGTCGATGCCGAGCACTTCGGTGTCAACATCAGCTGGGTCGACGGTGCGATCGATGAGACGGTGGCGGCCGCCGTCCGCTCCCGCAGGCCCGATTTGGCCGCCGAGGACGTGGTGGCCCGGGGCGTCGAGGGCCTGGCCGAGCGCGTCGGCGCCTTCGTTGAGGTCGGTTTCTCGAAGTTCGTCATACGACCGGCGGTTTCGCCAGACGACTGGCCGAAGGCGATCGGGTCGGTGGCCGAGGTGGTGAAAATCCAGTCCTGAAGCCGGTTTGGGCCACAAAGAACTTCGGTACCGGTCCGGTTCGACCTCGCCCGAATCTGGTTGTTGGTGATTGTCGTGTAATCAGTCCGTAATGTGGCTAGGGTTTGGCTGCTGGGAGCAACGGGCGCTCGCGGCGAGCAAGGCGGAAGAACGACGAGGCAGGTTGTGCAGTCGTGAGGTGACGGGCCGGAAGGCCCGCGGGCAGGGAGCTAGTTCCTGATGGTCAGCCATGTGTACCCACCCCCGGTTTCGAGGCGATCGAGCGGTTCGGTGCGGAAGCGAAGGACGGTGCGGCCCTCTCCGGCGGTGTCCGATCGGCCACCGCCCATCGATGCGGTTCCCGTCGTTCCGTCCACCGTGGCCGAACTGGAGGGATCGGTCTCGATCGGCGAGCAGTCGGCGGCGGCCGACCAGTGGACCGGCATCCCCCCGTTTGCCAGAAGCCTCGAATCCGCAACTCCGGCCGAGCCCCTTGTCGGACCCGTCGATCACTCCGAGCCGAATGCGGGCCGGGCCGACCCCGATGTCGATGTCGATGTCGACGTGGCCGGGTCGGTCGATGCCGAACGATCGCAGATCCTGGTGACCGAGCCACCCGGTGTCGCCCGAGGTCGCGAGGTCTCGCACCGATTCGACTACTGGTCGGCCGAGGACGAGATGCGGCCGGCGTCGGCGCTCGGACGACGCCTGGTCCGCGGCGCGATCCTGCTGGCCCTCGTCGTCGCCGCCGGTGCCCTGCTGTGGGTCATTCCCGAGAGTGAGGATTCGCTCTTCGCCACCGACAAGCCGACCGATCGGGTCGAAGCCACGGAGAAGCCGGTGGCTACCTCCGACATGCCATCACCGAGCGATGGCCCCGAGGTCGAGGGCTCGTTGCGGCTCCTGGCCGGCTCGGGACGCCTCAGCGAGGCCGGCCCAGACCGCAGGTCGGCCACCATCGTTGCCAGTACGGTCGGCGGCGAGGACTTCGGCGAGGCGGTGTCCACCGCGGCCCAGGACGTGGCCGTCGATGCTCCCGATCAGCCGACCACCACGACCCGCCCCGAGCCGACCGTGTCACCGGAGAGCGAATGGGTGGACAGCGGCAACGGTGTGTTGGTCCCGGACGTATTGCGTCGGATTCGATTCTGCGAGTCGACCAACAACTACTCGGCCACCAACCCCGCCTCCACCGCCAGCGGTGCGTACCAGTTCCTCGACAAGAGCTGGGACTGGTACGGTCATGCGGCCAGAACCGGTGTCAGCAGGGCCCACCAGGCAACCAGGGCCCAGCAGGATCAGTCGGCGTTGCTGACCCTGCAGAGCCAGGGCACCTCCCCGTGGGCCGCCAGTCGATCGTGCTGGGCCAACGGCAACATCGATCCCCGCTACGCCACTGCATCACCGCCACCGGCGAGGGCCACCACCACGGCCCCCACCACCAGCGAAACCACCGGCACAACCGAGGCCGGCACCGGCGGGTCGTCCACCACCGCAACAACCACGTCCTCCACCACGGGCGGCACCGGAGACACGACCACCTCGACGTCGACCGCAACGTCGAACCCCTCCACCACCGCCTCGACCGAACCATCGACCACCACCGCCGGACCGACGACGACGGTCGGCTCCTCATCGACAGAGGCCCCCGGTTCGACGACATCGACGGGCTGAGAACCCCGCCCCGCTCACCGGGGCAGGTTCATGTCGGCGCCGCCGGTGTGCAAGGATACGGCATGCTCGAACTCGTAGGACTGGGATCGGACCCCACCGCCGCCGAGGCGGCCGGAGAGGCCACCGGGGCAACGGTGTACGTGAAGCACCAGGACGAGGGCGACGGCCGACCGTACGAAACGATGATCCGGGCATCCACCGACCGGATCGAGGTGGTCCGTGGGGCGGCCGACGTGGCGCTGTTCGTCTGCTTCTCCCGGGCGATCAAGGACGAGCGGCGACCTCTGCCGCCGAACCGGGCGATCGGGTCCTTCCCGCTGGTGGCCCATCCCGACCTCACCCACCGTCAGGCCGACGATCACTGGCGCGATGTCCACGGACCGCTGGCGCTGGCCAGCCACTCGGCCATGTGCGACTACACCCAGCTTTCGGTGGTGGCCACGTTGGTCGGTCGGGAGCTCGACGGCATCGCCCTGTGCGCCTTCGAATCACGCGACGACCTGCGAACCAAGTTCTTCAACGACGACGACGCCCGGGCCGCCATCGAGGCCGATGTGGCCACCTTCGCCGACCTCCGCCGATCGCCTCGTCGGGTCGTCCTGACCCAGCTCTGACCGGGAACGCCGCAATGACAGACCAGCAGACCGCCGATGAGATCGTCGACACCGTCGCCCGATGGGTCGACAGCGAGGTGATGCCGAACGCCTCGGAGTTCGAACTGGCCGACGCCTACCCGGACGAGATGGTCGACCAGTTGGCCCGCTTCGGGTTGTTCGGGGCGACGATCCCCGAACAGTACGGTGGCCTCGGCCTCGACGTCTCCACCTACGCCCGGGTCATCGAGGAACTGTCGAGGGGCTGGATGTCGCTGGCCGGGGTTGTCAACAGCCACCTGATCGCGGCCCAACTGATCACCCGTTTCGGTACCGAGGATCAGCGCCGGCACTGGCTGCCGCAGATGGCGGAGCCAACCCGGCGGGGCTGTTTCTCGCTCTCCGAGCACGATTCGGGCAGCGACGCAGCGGCCCTGCGGTGCAGGGCGGTTCGCGACGGCGACCAGTGGGTGGTCAACGGGACCAAGATGTGGGTGACCAACGGCGAGCGGGCGGGACTGGTGGCACTGTTGGCCAGGGCCTGCGACGCCGACGGCACCGATCACGGCATCACCTGTTTCCTGGTCGACAAGCAACCCGGTCCGTCAAGCGGGGGCATCACCGTCAGCCGCAACATCGACAAGCTCGGCTACCGGGGGCTGGAGACGGTCGAGATGACCTATGTCGATCATCGCCTGCCGGCCGACCGGGTGCTCGGCGGACCGGGCGGGGTCGGCCAGGGGTTCCATTGGTGCTTGGCGGCGTTGGAGCTCGGCCGGGTCAATGTGGCGGCCCGGGGCGTCGGGGTGGCCAGGGCGGCGCTGGACGCGGCGCTGGCCTACGCCGAGACCAGAGAGACCTTCGGCAGACCGATCGGCCAGCATCAGGGCATCCAGTTCAAGCTGGCGGAGATGGCCACCAAGGTGGAGGCGGCCCGGTTGCTGACCAGGGAGGCTGCTCGCAAGCTCGACGGTGGCGAGCGGGCCGACATGGCGGCCGGAATGGCCAAGCTGTTCGCCTCCGAGACCGCGGCCGAGGTGGCACTCGACGCCATGAGGATCCACGGCGGCAACGGGTTCACCACCGACTACCCGGTCGAGCGGTACTACCGCGACGCCCCGTTGATGATCATCGGTGAGGGAACGAGCGAGATACAGAAGATGGTGATCGGCCGGGCCCTGATGCGGGGCGACCGTCCCTGAGGTCGACGCCATCGGCCGGCCGGCGGCTTCGGACCCCAACTGCCAGAGGTTCGCCCCGCAGCCCTGCGTCGACCGATCGCTCGCAGGGTCAGTTGCCGTGGCGGCTTCCGATGGCCGGGGTGAAGCTGCCGAACCGGGCGACAAAATCGTGGCCATCGAGTTCGGCGTCGTCCCAGGAGCCGGTCAGGGCCAGGTGGGCCGCCAAGGCGCCGATGGCATCGGCACTCTTGGCCGCGTGGCCGTTGCCGCCGAAGGCCACCGTGACCCCATTGTCCAGCCGGTCTATGTAGGGAAGACCCGATTCGGTGTCGGTGATCAGGCAGGGCCTCGTCCGCCAGCCGACAAAGTTCACGTCGGGTAGGAGCTCGGTCAGGACCCTTCGCAGCACCGGCAGCCGATCGTCGGCGGCACCGGGCTGCATCCACTCGTTCATGGTGACCGGATCGTCGAGAAGGGGTGCCGCCCGGTGGGAGCCCCCCATCTTGATATAAAGCTTGCCGTCCGGGTAACGGACCGGGGGCACGAGGTAGACGTCGCCCAACTCGGGGTCGTCGAGCAGGTGGATGATCGACGGCATGGCCGACAGCCGAGACGCCTCGTCGTCGTCGATCTCGCCAAGAACCACCGCCTCGGGCCGGACCGAGATCGCCAGGGGCTGGGGGAGAAGCTGGTTGGAATAGGCTCCGGCGGCGATCAGGACCTGCTTGGCCTGGTGGGTTCGGCCGGCCACGGTCAGCAGCTCGAACCCCGACAGCGACGGTCTGATCGACATCACGACATCCCGGGCGACCAGGGCGTGGCGTCGCTTTGCGGCCCGGTGCTGGGCATCGATCATCCGTCGGGGGTCGATGGCCCCGGCCGGCCCGGGTTCCCGGAACACGGTCCAGGCGTCGGGGACCGACAGATACGGCAGGTCGCCGAGGAGTTGCGCCGGTCGCCCGATCTCCACCGGGATGTTCTGGGCTGCGGCGACCGCGGTGAGGTTCTCGATCCCGTCGGGATCGTTTCGGACGAACACCATTCCGACCGGCCGGTGGAACTCGATCCCCGACTGCGCTTCGATGACCGGGTACTGGTCGATCGATCTCGATGCCAGCAACGCCCACTGGGGCCTGGCGTCCAGCCGCCTGGTGATCCGACCCGAGTCGTAGTGACTGGCAAAGGGGCCGCGGTGATCGGGCCACGAGGTCGGTTCCGGCGGTCCGATCCCCACCACCGACGCCGAAGCGGCGGCGTGCCGGAGGGCGGCGCTCCCGATCAACCCCATTCCCACGATCGCCAGATCCTGCATCGACTGCTCCCCTCGGCCGTCGGCCAACGACACCGCCGGCTTTCGTCGTCGACCGATCGTAGGCCGGATCGACCCGGCGCGGGAAGCGGGCGGACGCAGGCGGCCGCAACGTCGACCCGATGACGGTGGGGGCGTCAACGACCGACCGGTCGGGCCGGGCCCCATGCTAGAAAGGGCCGATGACCAGCAACATCGCTTTTCTCGATCCGGCGGTCGCCGGTTACCTGGCGTCCCACACCACACCACCGGATGATGTCGAGCAGCGGTTGATCGACGAGACCCAGCGGCTGTCGGCGGCGGGGATGCAGATCGGCTACCCGCAGGCCCGCTTCATGGCCATGCTGGCCGCCCTGCTCCGACCCCGGCTGGTGGTCGAGATCGGTACCTTCACCGGCTACTCGTCGCTGGTGGTGGCACGGGCACTCTCCGACGACGCACGGTTGATCGCCTGCGACGTGTCGCAGGAGTGGACCGCCACCGCCGAGCGGTACTGGGCCGAGGCCGGCGTGGCCGACCGGATCGACCTCCGGATAGGACCTGCAGCCGAGACGCTGGCCGGCTTCGATCCCGAGACCACGGTGGACATGGCATTCATCGACGCCGACAAGTCCGGCTACATCAACTACTTCGAGCAGCTGGTCCCGATGCTCGCTCCACGGGGTGTCATCCTGGTCGACAATGTCCTATGGGACGGGCAGGTTGTCGACCGGGACGACCAGACCAGGGACACCGTGGCCCTCAGAGAGTTCAACGACCACGTGCTGGCCGATGATCGAGTCGAGGTTGCCCTACTCCCCATCGGCGACGGGGTCTCGATGATCACCCTCGCCCGCTGACCGGGCCCGATCGGCCGGTCAGTGGCAGTGGTCCGGCGCCGGCAGATCCAGTGCCGGGTTCCGGTCGAAGAAGCCGAACGGCACCCAGGTGCAGCGGGCGTACTCCACCGGCATGACCGGATAGTCCTCCGGCCGGGAGCTGTGGGTGAGGCCGAAGCTGTGCCAGACCGTGATATCGGTGTCGACCAACGACCGGTCGGCCCTGGTCCAGCTGGGAAGGCCCTGGCCGTCCGGTGTGCTCTGGGTGACGTGGTTGCCGGCCGGGAACCGCTCGTCGGCCGACGTCGGGGTGATCCACATGTTCTTGGTGGCGAAGCCGGCTCGACCGGCGATCCGTGACCTGTCGGATGGGAACAGGGTTGCGGTGTCGGCAGGCAGCAGCTTGAACCCGGTCGGTTGGCCCAGCCGATTCGTGGCCGCCTGGTTCATCACCCGCCAGGTTCGGGCCTTGGACGCATCGACAACGTCGATCGCCGCCAGCTCGGAGTCGAGCCTGGTGGCCACGGAACGGAAGGCGTTGTCATGGGGGTTGTCGGGCCCGGGGGGATCGGGGACCACGTCGACCCGATAGGCGGTGTTGTCCGGCCCGTCGACCTCCATGTCGAACCGGGCGCAGAACAGGTGCTGGTGGATGGGGGCCGCCACCTCGGGGGCGACGTGGGCCGCGTAGCGGAGGTCGTCGCCGTGGCGGTGACTCTGGGTTGTCACGATGCCGGTCAGCTTGATCTCCATCTGGATCGTGCCGTCGACGTAGAGGTACCAGAACAGCCCGTAGTCGTAGTTGCCGACGGTGAAGATGGAGCTGATGACCAGCCGACGGCTCCGTCGAACCTCGGCCGTCTCGGTGTGGCTGTCGGTGTGTTTCCAGGCGATCCCGAAGTCCTCCTCGTGGATGCAGATCGCCTGTTCGACCACCACCGGTTTGCCGTCGTCGAAACACCAGGCGGCGTCCAGGTACGTGATGTCCCCCAGGCAGTCACAGCCGAGCGCGAGTGAGTTGACGCACCGGCCCAACCCGATCTCGCCGACATCGAGCGCGTTCTTGAACGCCTGGGTCTCGCGGACCTCGCCGTACGGTACGACCATCTCGGCCAGGCTGGCCCGCCGCATGATCGGCCGTCGGGTGCCGTCGTCGGTCCAGCCGATCGAATGCAGGACCAGCCCCTCGGTGTGGTCGAGCAAGGCCCGCACGTCCCAGTGCTGCCAGTGGATGTGGTTGCCGTCGGTGACGGTGAAGCTCGGCCCTTCCGGTTGGGTGATCTCCAGCGGCTTGACGTCCTGGCGTTCGGCAACGGCACCGGCCGAGAAGTTGCTCTTCTCGGCCGCCAGCGGCCAGATGTCGAGGTCTTCGACCCGGTACACCTCCATGTCGTCGAGGTCGACCCATGCCATCAAGCCGTCGACCGGCCGGGCGTAGCCGTTGTCGTTCGGGTCCTCCCGGTAGAACAGGATGCACCTGGCCACCCGCCGTCCCTCCTCGTGGCCGAGACCCATGTTGCCGGTCGGCCAGGGGTCGACCTGGAGCTTGGCGGTGTCATCGATGCCCCGCTTGGCCGCAGCCTCGACGACCCTGGCGTCCTCCCGGACCAGTTTCATGGCCTGAGGCACCTCGCCGAAGCCGATCTGAGGCCGCATACCATCGACCGTCCGGACCGTCACCACCTGGCCGGTGGTGAGCGAGACGATCAGCTCGTCGATCTGCTTGGTGTCGGCGTGGTACAGCCAGACCTCCAACCGTCGCTCGCCGAGGTTGCCCTCGTCGACGGCCACCCGGCGGAACGTGGTCCGTTCACCGACCAGGCCCTTGTCGGTGACGAGCGCTACCGCCTCGGCGATCTCGGCTTCGGAAAGGAGGGCAAGGGGGGTGGCGACCATCGGGCCATGCTATTTGCACCCCGTTGCCGGTGTCGACGCCGGTCGCAGATGTCGCGGGCGTTCGGGGTCGGGGTCGGGGTCGGCGTCGGGGTCAGAGGTTGGTCACCAGCCAGCGATGGACATCGCCGCAGGCGTCGAGTCGCTTGGCGCAGTGGGCGACGAACCGGGGTCCGTTGATGGCGGCCGGGACCGGCTCGGGCCAGCGGGCCTGGATCCCGCCCTTGATCCGAAGCAGGTCGGCCCGGGGATGGTCCTGCGGGTACGGCTTTGGCACCTTCTTGTAGCCCTCGCCTGCGATGTCGAACCCAGGCCGCTTGCCGAGTTCGGCCAGCGCCGCCGCCAGCGGCGCGCCGCTGAGGTCGTCGTCGATCAGCCGCCGCCACCGCTCGATGTCGGCAATGGCGGCGCCGGTGGCGAACCCGATCTCGTCCGGCCCGATCCTGACGAACGGGGCGGAGGTGTTTCGACATCGGAGACGGATTCTCGGCCGGTGTCGGCCCGGTGATCACCTCGTTCGCCTCCGGCCGTTGATCGGCGTATGGTCGTTGCCATGTGGATACGACTTCGCCAGATCGCGGTGGTGACCGCAGACCTCCGCAAGACCGCCATGGACATCGGCACCGTCCTCGGTGTGGAAGCCTGCTTCACCGACCCCGGCGTCAAACGATTCGGGTTGAAGAACACCCTGTGGCCGGTCGGCAGCCAGTTCCTGGAGGTGGTGACACCGATCGCCGACAACACGGCGGGCGGGCGGTACATGCAACGCCGTCACGGCGACAGTGGGTACATGTTCATCACCCAGGTCGACGACGTCGGTCGGCGGCGGGCCAGAGCGGCCGAGCTTGGCATCCGGATCGCCTTTGACCTGTCCTTCCCCGAGGAGGGTCACGACGGCATCCAGCTCCACCCGGCCGACACCGGCGGCACCTTCTTCGAGATGGACCAGATGACCATGGACGGCGGTGACGAGGTCGGCGGGCCGTGGTACCCGGCCGGCCGCAATTGGGAACCCTACGTGCGGACCGACTACGTGAGCGGCATCGTTGCGGCCGAGATCCAGAGCCCGGAGCCCGCAACGCTGGCCGGGCGCTGGTCCGACATGGCCGAGATCGACCTCGCCACCGATGACAACGGGCACCCCTACCTTCAGCTCGACAACGCCACGGTGCGCTTCGTCGAGGACCAGGACGGCCGGGGGGAGGGGCTCGGCGGCATCGATGTCGCGACCGTGGATCGCGACGCGATCCTGGCCGGGGCCCGGGCCAGGGACTGCTACGTCAGCGACGACGAGGTCTCGGTGGCCGGCCTCCGGGTCCGTCTTCGGTAGCGGCCGACGGGCGGCCGGGCCCACGCCGGCCCGGAGGTGCCCGAGGTTCCCGAGCCCGGCATCCAGCGGCCGGCGGGGCCGATCCGGGTCAGGGCCGGTTGCCGGTGTTGACGATGCGGAACGACTCGCCGAGGCGGCCCCCCGGGAGCCCACCCCGCTCGCCCCGATCCGCCGCCCATTCGGTGAGCAGCTTCGGCAGGCGGTCGCCCATCCACTCGGTCTGGGAGACGTGGGCCCGCAGGGCCGCCACCTTGCGATCGAAGACGTCGGTGATGTCGACGGTCAGGTTCGATTCCGATCCCAGCACCCAGATCCGGTCGACGGTGTGCGGCTTGTGTCCCTCGTCGAGCAACTCGGAGTGGGCTCGGGGGTTGCGCGAGTCGGGGTAGACGGCGGCCACGGTGGCCTCGGCGGCCGCCAGGTGGTCGGGGTGGCTGCCGTAGAAGCGGTCCCAGTTGCGCTCCGGCGATTGGCTGATGACCACGTTCGGCCGCTCGACGCGAATGATCCGGCTGATGTCCCGCCGGAGATCGAGATCGGCGACGACCCGGCCGTCGGGGTGGTGGAGCCAGTGCACGTTCTCGACCCCGACCTCGGCTGCGGCCGCCGTCTGCTCCGCTTCCCGCATGTCGGCCAACTCGGCCGATGACACCGACATGTCGTCGTCGCCGGCTTCGCCGCTGGTCACGAGGCAATAGGCGACATGGCTGCCGGCGTCGGTGAGCGATGCCACCGTCCCCGCCGTTCCGAAGTCGATGTCGTCGGGGTGGGCGACGACCACCAGAACCCTTTCGGGGGCGTCGACGTACCCGTCTGCAGTGAGGAGTTGACCAGCCACCGTGACAAACCTACTGGTTCCCCGGCGATCGAGGCCGATTGGGCCGGGTGCAGCGGCCGAAGGCAGCGGTGGGGCTCACGCCCGGTCGACGGCCGCGATGACCTCGGCGAATGCCTCGACCCGTTCCGGCCCCTGGTTTCCGGTCAACGCCACACAGAACCGATCGACGCCCAGTTGGCCCAGCAGCCCGAATCGCTCGACGTGTTCCTCGGTCGTGGCCGCCGACGAGGCGGCGGCGAATGACTCGGCCGACCGGTCGGGTGGGCGCAGGGCTTCGACCAGTTCGGCGAGGGATCGGCCCGAGGTGGCGTGGACCAGCGGATTGAGTGTGGTGACCGTGATCGTGCCCCGATCCCGGCCCACCTCGGCACAGTGAGACTCCAGTACCCCGATCTTGTGGGCCACGGTGGCCGGGTCGCCCATGACGTTGCAGGCGTCGGCGAACCGGGCGGCGAGCCGCAGTGTCCGCCGTTCTCCTCCGCCGCCGACCAGGATCGGGATCGGGTCCTGCAAGGGGCGGGGATACCCCATGGCCTCCGGAACCTGGAGCACCTTGCCGCTGAACGGTTTCGCCCCCGGCCCCCACAGCAGCGGCAGCGCCTGCAGTGCGTCCTCCAAGGTGTCGAGCCGGACCTGATCGGGATTGACCGGATAGCCGTAGGCGGCCTGCTCGGCGCTGAACCAACCTGCGCCGAGCCCACATTCGGCACGACCTGCGGAGAGCACGTCCAGGGTGGCCACGATCTTGGCCAGCAGGCCGATGTTGCGGTGCTCGACGCCGGTGACCAACGTACCCAGCCGCAGCCGGTCGGTCTTGGCCGCCAGGTAGGCGAGCGTGGTGTAGCACTCCAGCATCGGTTCCCACGGTCGGCCGACCTGGGGGACCTGGCGAAAGTGGTCCATGACCCACAGGGACCGGAAACCGGCTCGCTCGGCGGCACCGGCGATCGCCACCAGCGTCGGTTCGATGGGGTCGTCGAAGTCGTAACTCGACACCACCAGGTCGAAGCTCGACGACGTTTCCTGCGGCGCTTCGGGCGTGGCCCGCGGCGTTTCGGGCGTGGTCGCCTCGGCCGCTCCGGTCGCCCGGTCCACGACGCCGCCCTCCCGGTTCTGGCGGCCCTGCGACTCTCGCCCCTCCCGGTTGAGGTCGCGCCGGGCCCGGTCGGAGGCGGTGACGGCCGGGTTCGGTTGGTCTGCGGTCGTCACCGGGGCGGTGTCGAGCATCGCCGGGGTGACCAGCCGTACCGGGCCCGGGTCGATCACAACGGCGTCGTAGCGTTCGTCGGCCAGCGCCGGCTTCGTCTTGCGCCACTGGCGAAGCTGTTTGTCGAGCACGGTCTTGGGGACAGGATGCCGTCGCCTGCGGTTGCGGGCCCGGCACATTTCGGGCTCGGTATCGAAGCCGACGGCGACACAGGCCATACCTGCGGCCTCGGCCGCCTCCCGGTAGCGGGCCCGCCGTTCGGCGTCGAGGCCGATGCTGTCGATGACGGTGGTCAGCCCTTTGCCCAGCCGGATCCCCAGCAGCTGATCGACCAGGGAGAAGGCCTCGGTGCCTGCCGTCCGGTCGGCCGGGCCGCTCCCGACCAGGGCTCGGAAGTGGTCGGACGACAGGACTTGGCCGGGAAGGAAGTTGGTGTCGGCCCAGGTCGACTTTCCCGCTCCCGATGGACCGACGAGGATCACCAGCGACGGCGATGGTATGACGGTTTCGTCGACCACGAGGCCATCCTAGGGTCCAGCCAGGACCCATCGACCACCCCACACCACGGCCGACGAAGCGGGACGACGGGAGCCGGGGCGGGGGAAGGTCAGAATGAGAACCGCATCTCGGCCGCAAGCTCCTCGGCCGCCTCGGCACCGGCCAATGCTCCGGAAGCGGTCACGAGCAGTCTCCCGTGGACGACACGATCCGACGACGGGGTGGCTCCCAACTCGGCCATGAGGTCGCCGGCCAGCCAGTGTCCCGCCGCCTCCCGGCCGTCGAGCACGCCGGTGGCGGCCAGGAGCAGGGACCCGGTGGACACCGCGATGATGCCCCTGGCGTCTGCCGCCACCCCTTTGAGCCAGTCCACCAGTTCGCTCCGTTCGGCCTCGCGGCGCCATCCAAGGCCACCGGGAATGACCAGACCGTATGGCCGCGCCACCTCGGACAGGGGCTCGGCGACAACGAACCTCGCCGGCTCAACGGCCACCACGTTGCCTGGCTCGGCCGACACCAGCCGGACGGTGGCCCCCAGCGGTCTGGCCAGGGCGTCGCCCACCATCTCCACCTCGGAACTGCACACCCCCCGGTACACCAGGACCGCGACCTCGGCCGAGTCGCCGTGGCTCCAGCCGACCAGCGGCTCCATGGCACCCGGCGCCAACCGGGTTCTTGTGTCGTCGGCCCGTCGACGCTTGCGCAGGGTCGCTCGCAGGCTCACCTCCCAAGCATTACAGCAATCCGAGCAGATCGGCGAATACAACCTCGGCGTCGACCGCGATCCCACCACGACCGAACCACTGGCAGATGTTGACGACGTCGGCGTGGAGGAAGTTCAGTCCCTGAGGATTGGCAGCGATGTCCACCGCCTGCGGGAAGTCGATGAACCACAGCGTCTCGTCCCACCACAGCAGGTTGTATGCCGAAAGGTCGCCGTGGGCCACACCGGCCGCGGCCAGCGCCTGCAGCCCCGAGATCAGCTGATCGAAGGCGGCTCGGAGCTCATCGGGATGCAATCTGGCGGCGAACAGCTGTGGGGCGGCTTGACGGTCGTCGCCGATGTACTGGAGGTCGAAGACGTCATCGCCGTAGGACAGCGGGTACGGCACCGTCACGCCGCACTCCCACAGGCGCAGCATGACGTCGTGTTCATGGCCGGTCCAACGGTCCTGGAGCAGCCGTTTGCCGTAGGTCGACATCCGTTCGACGGCCCGGCGGTCCCTGGTCTTGCGGAATTGACGGCCCTCCCGGTACTGAACGTCGTTGCGGAACGTCGACGCATGCTGGACCCCCAACGCTTCGAGGGCCCCCTTTTGCTTCACCTCCCTCGGCAGGTACCGCTTACGGGCGACGAGGCAGCGGCGGCCATCGGCGCCCTGTCTCTCGATGAGGTTGATCTGGGCTTCTTTGCCACTTTTGAGAACGCCGAGATCGACGTCTTGATGGGGCTCTGCGACGAGCCAGTCCGGTGTCGGACGCACGGTTCACTCCCTCGCACTGGTGGGCGGTTCGAGACACCGGCCGCCGGCACGTGGGGTGCGGCGCTGTCAGGCCCTCCGAGGGGCGCGGCCGGGAGAGATGGGCAGGCAAACAGTCATATGCACAACCTCCTTCTCCTGGCTGATCAGTACGTCAAAGCGTAGACCAGCATCGGCGACGGTGCCGCGAATTATTCCTCGCCGGTCCGCCACGGCTCGTCCAGCTCCCACGGGTACTGGAAGTCGTGGGGGTCATCGGCTCCCTCGAACCTCGGTGCCGGCCGGTCGACCAGCCGGTAGCCGGTGAGGAAACCGATGATCATGCCGAAGAGATGCCCTTCCCAGGAGATGTCCCCCTGGGGCACGATGCCGGCCAGCATCGTGCCGTAGAGGAACATCGCCACCAGGGCCGGGGCCAGGGTGGCCGGCTTCCTGCTTTTCAGCGCCGCTCCGAGCAGTGCGCCGAAGTAGCCGAACACCAGGCCGCTGGCCCCGATGTGGTTGGAGCCGCCCGCCAACAGCCAGACGAGGCCGCCGCCCCCGATCAGGGTCGTTGCGGTGACGATCAGCCAGAACCTCATGCCCCGGAGCATGGTCAGCCAACCCAAGACCAGGAACGGGATGGTGTTCGAGGCGAGGTGGCCGAAGTCGGCGTGGAGCAGCGGCGCCCACAGCACACCGTCCAGCCCGCTGCTGCGCCTTGGCCCGATCCCGTTCCGCTGGAGTCGGTCGCTGAGCAGGAACGTGTCGGCGATCTCGATGAGCCACATTGCCGCCACACACACCAGCAACAAACCGAACCCGGACAGCAGGATCCGGGCCGGCATGCTCCGCTGCTTCGGTTCCAGTGTTTCGGCCATGGTTCAACGCTACACGGCGAGTGCAGTATGGCCCGGGGTCGGGCGGGCGGCCGTCAGCCGAGACCGGCGAGGAACTTCTCCCGGTCGACCACCACCCGGGTGATGGTGCCCCGGGCCGCCACCGTGTCGCCGTCGCGGACCGAGACCTCGAGGGTGACCTGGCGGCCGTCGATCTCGGCCACCGTGGCCAGGATCTGGACCTCGGCCCCGACCGCAGTCGGGGCCAGATGATCGACCCTGATCCGGAACCCGACGGTGGTCGTGCCGTCTTCCAGCGAAGGGGCCAGCGCCAGCACGGTCGCCTCCTCGCACCAGGCGATCATTCGCGGCGTGCCGAGCACCGGAACATCGCCGGAACCCATGGCGATGGCGGTGTCGGCCTCGGTGACGATATGGCTCTTGGCTGCTGCGGCCCCCGTTTCGATGGTCATGACCAGAGACTAGCCACCGCCGGGGTCAGCCGCTGGCGGCGGTGTGCAACGGGCTGCCGTCGGCGACGAGCTTGGCCCACAGATCGGCCGGGGCCCAGTGATCGCCACCGAGATCCTGATGGTAGGCGTTGATCTTGTCGACCACGACGTCGATCCCGAGGGTGTCGGCCCAAAACATCGGGCCGCCGGTGTAGACCGGCCAGCCGTAGCCGTTGATCCACACCACGTCGATATCACTGGCCCGGATGGCGATGCCCTCGTCGAGGATCTTCGCCCCCTCGTTGACCATCGGCAGCAGGCAGCGTTCCAGCACCTCCTGGTCGCTGACCTCCCGTTGCTCGATGCCCTGCTTGGCCCCGAAGTCACGGATCATCTGCTCCACTTCCGGGTCGGGTGTCGAGGCCCGGGTTTGCGGATCATAGGTGTAATAGCCGCGACCGTTCTTCTGACCGCGGCGGCCACTCTCGCAGAGGAGCTCCCGCACCGTCGACGAGGTCGACGTCTCCTCTTTCCAGCCGATGTCGAGCCCGGCCAGGTCGCTCATGGCGAACGGTCCCATCGGGAACCCGAAGTCGTAGATCACCTTGTCGACCTGGGCCGGGGTTGCCCCCTCCAGGATGATTTTGTTGGCCTCGATGCCCCGCATGAACAGCATCCGGTTGCCGACGAAGCCATGGCAGACACCGACCAGCACGGGGATCTTGTTGATCTGCTTCGACAGCGACATCGTGGTGGCGATGATCTGATCCGAGGTCTTGTCGCCACGCACCACCTCGAGGAGCTTCATGACGTTGGCCGGCGAGAAGAAGTGCATGCCGATCACGCTCTCGGGCCGGGTGGTGGCGGCGGCGATGGCGTTGACGTCGAGCGCCGAGGTGTTCGAGGCCAGCAAGGCGTCTGGCTTGCAGATTCGGTCGAGGTCTTCGAAGACCTCCTTCTTGAGGTCGAGGTCCTCAAAGACCGCTTCGATGACGATGTCACGCTCGGCGAAATCGCCCCGGTCGAGCGAGGGCGTGATCAGCGACAAGCGCTTCTCCACCTCCTCGGCCGGCATGGAGCCTCGGGCCGCCGACCGTTCGTAGTTGCCCCGGATGACCGACATCCCACGGTCCAGCGAGGCTTGATCCCGCTCGACGATGGTGACCGGGATGCCGACGTTTGCGAAGTTCATGGCGATGCCACCGCCCATGGTGCCGGCACCGAGCACCCCGCAGGAATTGATGTCGAGCTGCGGGGTGTCGCGGGGAACGTCGGGGACCTTGGCCGCTTGGCGTTCGGCGAAGAAGTAGTATCGCTGCGCTGCCGACTGGGTGCCCCGCATCAGCTCCTGGAACAGTTCCCGCTCCTTGGCGATACCGGCGTCGAAATCATCGAGGTTGACCGCGGCCTCGATGCACTGGACGTTGTACTCCGGGGCCTTGAAGCCGCGTGTCTTGCGGGCGATCGAGGCCCGGAAGTCGTCGAACAGCCCGGGGTCGGCCCGATCGGCCTCCACCTTGTCCCGCAGGTCCCGTAGCCGCTTGAGCGGCATGGCTTCGGCCACCGCCCGCTCGGCGAAGGCCACCGCCCCTGCTTCGTGATCGTCGACGATGTCGTCGATGAGGCCGAGGTCGAGTGCTTCCTGGGCGCTGATCGGATCACCCTTGGCCACCATCTCCAGGGCCTTTGCCGCACCGGTGACCCGGGGCAGCCGCTGGGTACCACCGGCGCCGGGGAGCAGACCCAGCTTGACCTCGGGGAAACCGAACTGGGCGGTCGGCACCGAGACGCGATAATGGGCGCACATCGCCACTTCGAACCCGCCACCCAGCGAGGTGCCGTGGATGCCGGTGATGACCGGCTTCGAACTGTTCTCCATGGCCGCCTGGACAACGTCGAGCCCCGGTCCCTGGGGCGGCTTGCCGAACTCACTGATGTCTGCTCCGGCGATGAAGGTCCGGCCCCGGCAGGTCAAGACGATGGCCTTGACGTCGTCGTCGGCCACCGCGGCGTTGATCCCGTCGAGAATGCCCTGGCGGACGTGGTGGCTCAGGGCGTTGACCGGGGGATTGTCGACGATGACCAGGGCGATATCGCCCCGCTTCTCAAGGCTGACCGATTCGGTGAGTGCGCTCATGGGCCCCGACTGTAGAAGTCGCCAACCCCGAAGGCCACTTGGGGCCGATCTCCCGGATCGATGCAGCCCACAGGGCTCGTTGCGGGAGGTCGGTCGGGATGCTAGAACGGGCCCTCTGGGAGCGAGAAACGAAATCGGTTGCCGGTACAGATGACGACCACAGCCGGGAATGAACCCCACCGCGGGTTGCATGACACGATGGCACTCGACGGGACCGGCCAGGCGGCCGAGCGGTCCCGGGTCTTCGCGACGTGTTGACCTGCACCTGGGCCCCGACGGCCACCGCCGGCCCCGACCTGACCGGGTCGGGCCGCCGGGGTCGACTCGGGGAGCGGAAGGGCGCCGATCTGGTCGGTCGGCTCGAGGACCCGGTGTTGCGGGCCGAGGCGCTCGGTATCGATCACCTGCTGGTGGCCCAGCGATGGTGGGGGACCGGCCGGGAGATCGAGGGCAGCAGCTACGACTGTATGGCCATGACCGCCTGGTACGCGGCAAGGACCGAGCGGATCGGCCTGATCACCGCAATCCACCCCGGCTTCTTCCTCCCGGCAGCGGTGGCCAAGTGGGGTGCGACGCTCGACCGGCTGACCGAAGGCCGCTGGTCGATCAACGTGACGACCGGCTGGCATCTCGACGAGTTCGCCATGTTCGGCGTCGACCAGCCCGGTCACGATCGGCGCTACGACCGGTCGACGGAGTTCATCGAGGTGTTGCGGCTGGCCTGGACCGGGCGCCCGGTGGACTTCGAGGGTGAGTTCTACCGGGTCGAGAACCTGCGCATCGATCCACCACCGCTCTCCCATGCCCTCACCGTGTTCCAGGGCGGACAATCCGATGCCGCTCGCGACATGGCCGCCGGTCATGGCGACTGGATGTTCCTCAACGGCGGCCCGGTGTCGAAGATCAGCGCGATCATCGACGATGTCCGAGCCCGGGCCGAGCGGGCCGGGAGGACGGTGCGGTTTGCGCTCTACGGGATTCCCCTGTGCCGGGCGACCGACGCTGAGGCGTGGGCCGAGGTCGATCGAATGGTCGCCGCAGTCGACCCGTCGATCGTCGAGGCACGGCGGCGGCGGGTGGCCGGTGCCGAAGGCATGTGGGAACGCAGCGACGATGCGTTGACCATGCTGGATTCGAACGAGGGCTATGCCACCCGACTGATCGGCAGCCCCGAGACGATCGTCGGGCAACTCACCCTGTTGCGTGAGGCAGGCGTCGAACTGCTCCACACGACCCTCGGCGACGAACTGTTCGAGGCCGAGGTGCTGCCGGCGCTGCCCGGGCTGTGATCGGTGCGGTGGCAATCGGCCCGGAGGTCGACTTCCGCCGACAAAACGGTCGACACTAGGCTCGGGCCATGAGCACCCACCAGACAGACGGAACCACCACCGGCGACCTGGTGGCTGGCTTGAAGGTGATCGACACCGACACCCACTGGTCCGAACCCTACGATCTGTGGACGTCGCGGGCGCCGTCGCGCTACGTCGACCGGGTGCCGAGGATGGTGGAGCGCAACGGTCGCCGGCGCTGGTGGTTCGATGGTGACATCGCCATCGGCCTGCCGATCGCCTCCAGCGTGATCGACCCGGAGGGAACCAAGATCACCGGCACCGCGTTCTTCGAGATGGACAACGAGATGGTCCACCGGGCCAGCTTCGAACCCGAGGCCAGGGTGGCGATGATGGACACCCTCGGCATCCACGCCCAGATCATGTATCCCAATGTGGCCGGTTTCGGCAACCAGAACTTCCTCAAGTCACCAGATGACATGCTGCGGCTGGTCAGTGTGCAGATCTACAACGACGCCCTGGCCGAGTTCCAGGATGCCACCGGCCAACGGGTCTTCGGTATGGCGCTGCTCCCCTGGTGGGACCTCGAGGCCGCGGCGGCCGAGATCCAGCGGGTCGCCGACAACGGTCTGCGGGGCATCGTGACCTGCAGCAACCCCGAAGAGGCGGGACTGCCCGACATGGGCCAACCGGCCTGGGATCCGATCTGGGACCTGTGCTCGAACCTGGCCATGCCGGTGAACTTCCACATCGGCTCCTCCAAGGGCAACCTCGACTTCTTCGGCAAGGCGCCGTGGCCGTCGTTCGGCGCGGAACGCAAGCTGGCGGTCGGCTCGGCCAATCTGTTCCTCGGCAATGCGAGAGTGATCGGCAACATGATCTACTCCGGTGTGCCGGAGCGGTTCCCCGACCTTCGTTTCGTCTCGGTTGAGAGCGGGATCGGCTGGCTGCCGTTCTTCCTGGAATCGCTCGATCATCAACTGCTGGAGACCGCCCCGAACGAGCTGGCCGACCTGACCATGGCACCGTCGGACTACTTCCGGCGTCAGTTCCTTGGCACGTTCTGGTTCGAGTCGGCCATGGTGGCGGCGGCCATCGACTTCCTGGGACCACAGAGCGTGATGTTCGAGACCGACTTCCCCCATCCGACCTGTCTCTACCCTCGCGACGACGCCCGGTTGTCCAAGACGCTGGCCGGGCTGGAACCGGAAGTGGTCCAACGGATCATGCAGGACAATGCGGCCGAGCTCTACCGGATCGACGTGTCCTGATTTGGCCGCCATGAGGGGCCACCGGTAGTGCCGGCCGGCGAGCCGGGCTCGGGCCACGACGGCCCTCGATCTCCACTCGATGGCCTCCGGGTCCTCGAGGTGGCCAACATGATCGCCGCCCCGGCGGCGGGAGCGATCATGGCCGACATGGGGGCCACGGTGATCAAGGTCGAACCGAGATCCGGCGACATCCTCCGGCGGGCCGAGCGCACAACGGCGGCCGGGGTGGACCCCTGGTTCGAGCTCGACAACCGCGGCAAGCGCAGCCTGGCCCTCGACCTCGGCCGCCCGGAAGCGCTCGACATCATCCACCGACTCGCCGCCGAGGCCGATGTCTTCCTGACAAACCTCACCGCCGAGCGTCAGCGGCGATTCGCCTTGACCGCAGCCGACATCCACCGGGTGGCCCCGACGGTGGTCCACACCTCGCTCACCGGGTACGGCACCGAGGGGCCCGATGCCGGCCGCCTTGCCTACGACATGACCGCATTCTTCGCCCGCGGCGGCGTCCAGGCCCTGGTGGCCGAGCCCGGGGCTGCACCGTCTGCGTTCCGTCCCGGTCAGGGCGACCACACCTCGTCGCTCTCGCTGTTGGCCGCGGTGCTGGCTGCGCTTCGACTGCGGGACCGGACCGGTGAAGGGCAGGTGGTCGAGGTGGCCCTCCTCCATGTGGCGGCGTGGACGATCGCCAGCGACCTGGCGGGCACCCTGGCCACCGGCGCCGACCCGGTTCGGGTGCCACGGCACCGCTGGCCAACCCCGCTGACCTGCCGATTCCGCTGCGCCGACGATCGATGGGTGGCGCTGTGCATGCCCGGCCCGAAGGACTTCTTCCCCGCCTTCGCCG
>CAMYLA010000013.1 GCA_947259095.1 uncultured Acidimicrobiaceae bacterium
CGGCCCGATGCGGCTGCGTCGCCCTTTGCGGCCGCGACCCCGCCGGCCGCGGCATCGACGCCGGCGGCCGCCCCATCGTTTCCCGCCCCTGCGGTCTCGGGGTCGCCGGCGGTTCCGGAGCCGGCGTCCGGGGTGGCCGACCCCGATCGATCATCATCACCGCCCTGGCCAGACGCACCATCGGCGCGTCCCTCGTCGAGGCGACCCCGGCCCGGTTCGGCGGCCGACATCTCCGGCTCCGCTTGGGGCCAGGCGAACAGCCCCCACATCAACAATGCGACCGCAGCGGCACCGATCGCCACCCACCGGAGCGGGAACCCCGACGCGACCTCGGTATGGGACTCCACCGATGAGGCCGACGTCTCCGAGGTGAGCAGCAGCGACCTGTCATCGCCGTCGACCGGCGCCGACGACACTGCATCGGCCACGGCGCCGGTCGTCGATGTCTGCCCGAAGGCGGTCTCGACGGCGGAGCCACATCGGGCGCAGAATCGGTCCCCGCTCTCCAGCCGGCGGCCGCAGGAACATCGGTTCACCTTTCCCACTGTAGTGCCGCCCTCCGGCGTCGCCCGGATCGCCGACCCTCGATACTTCGCTCAGTCGCATCGTCGATCGCTGCTACGTTCGGCCCCATGTCGATCGAGATCCGCTCCATCGCCGAGCCCGAGCTCGACCAGTACATCGGTTCGGTGCGCACGGCGTTCGGCGACGAAGCGAATGAAGGTGAGCAGGATCGAGTCCGGCGGGTGCTCGGGTTGGCCAGGGCCAGAGCGGCGTTCGACACCAAGGGTCGTATCGTCGGCACCACCGGCTCCTACGACTTCAGCCTCGCCGCCCCCGGCGGGGTCGACGTGGCCTGTGCCGGGCTGACCAGGGTCACCGTCGCCACCTCCCATCGACGGCGTGGCATCCTCCGGTCGCTGATGGCGGACCACTTCGACGAGGCCGCCGGCCAGGGTGCGGCCCTGTCGATCCTGTGGGCCAGCGAGGTGGCGATCTATGGTCGCTTCGGGTACGGCCAGGCTTCGGAGAACATGGCGGTTTCCTACGACGGGCGCCTGGCCGACATCGCAGCACCGGTCCAACCCGACGAGCTCGAGCTGATCGACCCCGCCGAAGCCCACACGACGCTGCCCGACCTTCGGGAACGCCATCGGATCGCCCGTCCCGGGCTGTTCCACCGCACCCCGGTGTGGTGGGAGGTCCGCTCCTTCCCGGACCATGAGTGGCAGCGCACCGGGGCAAGCGCCAATCGCACCGTGTTGGCCAGTCGCAACGGGGAGCCGGTCGGCTACGCGATCTACCGGCAGAAGCCGAAGTGGAACGACCTCGATCTCCCGGACGGGGAGGTCCGCGTCGGCGAGGTGGTGGGCATCGACGATCGGGCCCTGCACACGCTGTGGTGGTACCTGTCCAATATCGACCTGTTCCCGAATGTCACCGCCTACCTCCAGCCCGTCGATTCGATGGTGCCGTGGCTGGCCCGGAACCCCCGGGCCATTCGGCGCCTGGTCAACGACGGCATCCACCTCCGGGTCTTGGATGCCGCTGCGGCGCTGACCGCCAGACGGTACGACACACCGGGCGAGCTGGTTTTTCGGGTCGTCGACGACCAGCGTGATGACGTTGCCGGGACCTACCGGCTGGTCGTTGCCGACGATGGAACCGCCCGCTGTGAACGCCACGACGGCGAACCGACGGCCACCCTCTCGGCTCAAGCCCTTGGGGCGCTGTACCTCGGCGGCTGCCGCCCCGACCCACTGGTGACCTGCGGCTGGCTCCAGGCCGACGGCCGGACCGTCGACGCCATGCGCCGGATGTTCACCTGGCCCGTCGCCCCGTTCTGCGACGAGGGTTTCTGACCGGACCATCTCGGCGCCCGGCGGGCGTGTGAGCCGATCTGTCGTTGAGCCGCTTCTCTTCACGATCACCACCTCCGGCACCGGTCCGTCGACCACCGCCATCGCAGCGCCGAATGAGGTCCGAGGGTTTGGTAGATGCCATCATTGAGGTGGAAAATCTCGGTCCCGGGCCCGTCCCGGGAGAGCCACGTCAACCCAGGGATACGTCACATGCCAGTGCAGCCACTCAACCTCGACGACTTCGGCGGAGAGCTCAATCAGCTCGCCATGTCCGACAGCGCCCGCCCGTTCCTCCAGAAGGTCCGGACCTTCATCGACGAGGAGGTCGAGCCGATGTCGATCGAGTTCCACAAGCTCGACGACAACAAGTCGGATCCGTGGTCATACGCTCCCGGCCAGTTGGAGCTGCTGGAAGAGACCAAGTCCAAGGCCAAGGCCAACGGGCTGTGGAACTTCTTCCTGCCAGACTCCGAGGTCGGCGGTCTCTCCAACCTCGACTACGCCTACATCGCCACCGAGCTTGGCAAGAACCGGCTGGCCTCGGAGTCGCTGAACTGCTCGGCACCCGACACCGGCAACATGGAGGTCCTGGAGCGGGTCGGCACTCCGGAGCAGAAGGAGCAGTGGCTCAAACCCCTGCTCAACGGCGAGATCCGCTCCGCCTTCGCCATGACCGAGCTGCATCACGCCTCGTCCGACGCCAAGAACGTCGCCACCAGCGCCGTGCGCGACGGTGAAGAATACGTGATCAACGGAGAAAAGCACTACATCTCCGGCGCCGGTGACCCCCGATGCAAGATCATGATCACCATGGTCCGGTCCAACCCGGACGCTCCGCCCCACAATCAGCAGAGCCAGATCCTGGTCCCCATCGACACCCCCGGGGTCGAGATCGTCGGCGCCCAACATGTGTTCAGCCGCGATGACGCTCCTCACGGCCATATGCACATCCGGTTCAACGACGTACGGGTGCCGGCATCGAACATGCTGCTCGGCGAGGGCCGCGGCTTCGAGATCTCCCAGCTCCGCCTCGGGCCGGGCCGCATCCACCACTGCATGCGCTCGATCGGGGCAGCCGAGAAAGCCCTGGAGCTGATGGTGACCCGAGGCCTGAGCCGAGAGGCCTTCGGCAAGCCGCTGGTGGCACTCGGTGGCAACACCGAGATCATCGCCCGGGCCCGGGTCGAGATCGAGGCCATGCGGCTCATGGTGTTGAAGGCGGCCAAGGCCATGGACCTGATGGGCAACGCCGAGGCCCGGGTGTGGGTGTCCGGCGTGAAGGCGATGGTCCCGGAGCGGGTGTGCAAGATCATCGACCAGGCCATCCAGATGCACGGCGCCCTCGGCGTGTCCCAACACACTCCGCTGGCCGACATGTACACCCAGCAGCGGACCCTGCGGCTGGCCGACGGCCCGGACGAGGTCCATTGGATGGTGGTCGGTCGGTCCGAGATCGCCCGGTACCAGCAGATGCTGGCCACCGGAGCAGCAGACGCTGCCGCCGATCACACCGACGTGGGCCGGAACTGACCTCAACGAGTCTCCATCGGTTCTCGCTCCGGGGGCGCACTTCCGCCAGTGCCCCCGGAGCGTCGCGTCCGGGGGCATGTCAACACTCGACGCAGACGACCCTGGCTGTCGAACGGCCCCGATCCCCTCCCTTCGGCTGTGCACGAACCGGTGGACAACCGGTGGATACGAACAGGAACTTTGGGGAAGAGCAAGAAATCCTGAGGACAACCCTGGGGATTGGGAGAAAGCTCTTGACCCTCCTAGACGGACCTACCAGGATGTTCCTCAGTCAGCTGAACAACGGCGGCGAAACGCTGAGGAAGCTGAGAAGATCGCACGAAAACCAACCGGTTCGCCGGGCGGTGATCGGGCGGGAAGCTCGACCGATCCGAGGCGGGAAACCGACCGAAGCGCAGTTGATCAGGAAGAAATTCACCAGGTCCGCAGAAGCTAGGATAACGACAGTTTGATGGGCAGACGCTGACCAACGACCTCACTCGCTTCGGCTGCTGAGGTCGCCGGGTAACCGGTTGTGAGCAGAGGCGAGGGCAACCTGACCGAAGCTCACAGTTCACATAACGGCACACTGCCCGCCAGACCTTCAGGACCGACGGGCAGTGATTGTTATATCGGTACGAACAGTAACCCTGATCAGATCGATTGTGGTGGATTTCATCCGAATTGACGACGCTCCCGCGATCAGTCGGCGAAAGCCGATCGGTCCGGGAGCGTCGGACTTTTTGCGGGTATCGTAGGGCCTGCACCCGGCGGGCTGTCAGAGCTGTCGCCATGATTTCGCAGCGGCCGCTTGGCAAGGCCCGATCGGAGGAGTATCAGAGGATGAGTTGGACCTCTGAGTTCGAGCCTTCGGCGTCGCACTCCGACATCGACGACGACCCCCACGGCGACGCCGACGATCTGGTCATGGAGGGCTTTTCCCTGGTCAACCGTCCGGACACCGCCGACGCGGACGGCGAGCCCCCGGAGGACATCCGGACCGACGTGTCGGCCCCGATGGACGTGCCAGATGAAGGCCCGCTCGACCCGTCGATCTTCGACGGGTTGTTCGCCGACCTTGCCACCGAGGGCGACGCCGCCAAAGAAGACCCCGGTGACCACACCGTCGACGACCCGGACCACGAACCTCCCCCCGATGACGATGAGGGTCACGGTGACCCCGACCCCGCCGACCAGGCCGAGCAGACCGAGGAGACCGACCCCGCCGACCAGGCCGACGACGTAGAGAACGTAGAGAACGTAGAAAACGAGGGCGAGGCAGCGGCCGATGCCGATGCCGACCGGGACGCCGACCATCCCGATGAGCCGGATCATGCGGATCCCGCAGACCGGTTGCCGGGCTTCGAACCGGGCGGTCCATCCAACGGAGCGACATCTCTTCCCGGCGAAGACGGCGGCGCCGAACCGGAACACCTTCCGGCCAACGACCGTCGGCCGGCCCAGACCGTACCGGGCGACCCGGGGCAGGAGCGCACCGAGGTCGACCTTCGCTCCCCCCCAGGTGACCCGGCCGGTGATCCGACCGCCGACTCGATGCCCGAGGGGTTCGATCTGGAGATGGCCCGGTCGCTATTCGACACCGGCGACGTGACCGGACGAACCGGACCGGGACGCTCGACCACCGATGCCACCGATGACGCCGAGTACCAGACCGCCGGCCACGTCGACAACCGCGGTGACCATCCCCAGGCCCTCGGGCTCACCCCAACCACCGACCGCAACGGGAACGGGAACGCACACCGGGCCGGCGACGGACCACCGGGCCGGGTGGAGACCAAGGCCATCGTCGGCCTCGACCCGTCGTCCATCCCGGAGCCGGTTCCCGACGGCGGCGGCAGCACCGACCCGGCGTTGGACGAGCGGCCGGCCGGCGTCGGCCGGTCTTCGACGGCCCGCCGCTGGCCGGCGTTCGCCGTCGCCACACTGATCGGCGCCGGCCTCGGCATCGGCGGCGCCTTGGTGCTGTCGCAGGTCATCAATGAGCCCGACATCCCGGGAAGTACCGAGGCCGTCCAGCAGGCGACGGTCTCCAAGGCCCTCGAGACCACCCCGGTGAACGCCAGCGCACCCGCGGCGGACTCGGCGGCGCCAGCGCCGATCGCCGAGGTGATGGCCGGCGGCGGCCTCGAGTTGAACACGATACGGTTCGTGCCCGGCACCCTCACCCTCACCGATGGGAGCCTGGCGACGCTCAGCGAGGTCGCAGCCGAGGCGGCCGAGCTCCCGCCGGCTCCGCTCGCGGTGGCGGTTCGGAGCTACTCCGAGCAGACCGCAGCGGAGAATCTCACCCTCAGCATTGCCCAGGCCGAGGTGATCGTCGACTACCTCACCGGCCTGGGAACATCGGCCGAACTGGTGACCGGAACCGGCTTGGGAGCCCCCCTGCTCACCACTGCGCAACCGGTGCCGAATTTTGTGGCCGTCAATGCCGGGCTGCAACCATCGGCACTGCGAACCACGGTGGAGGGTCTTGCTCCCTTCGCCATCGGCCTCGATCCGGCCACCGGCGGGTTGCGCCCCGAGAGCATCGAACCGCTCAACATCCTGGGCCGGGCCATGGCCTCGGACCCGGACGGCTCGGTGAGCTTGGCGGCCTACGCCCACAGCGGAACCGACCAGGCCGCCAACAGGGCCCTGGCCACCGCCGCCGTCGACGCGGTCGCCGACCACCTCGTCGACGGTCTCGGGATAGATCCGGCCCGACTGTCGATCCTCACACCGGGTCAGGCCCCCTATGTCGTGGCCACCGCAGCGGGGAACCACATCAGCCTTCGCTGGGGCACAACGGCCACCGAACAGGCGGAAGTCGCCGCCATCGAGCCGACGGCCATCTCATTCACCCCCGGCTCGGCCAGGATCGACGACGACGCAGCGCAGGCCCTGGACCGCCTGATCGAGATCGTCTCCCCCGGCGAGCGGACCGTGGTGATCGAGGTCCACACCGCCACCGAGGCATCGGCGGCGGCCAACCTCGAACTGGGGCGAAGCCAGGCGGAGGCGATCCAGGACCACCTGACCGACGGTGGTCTGCCCGCCTCCCGGATCCGGGCGTTCGGCAGCGGGAACCTCCGGCAGTTCCGGGCCGGCGACCAGGACAGCCTGGTGGTCGTCACCGTGGTGCCCTGAGGCCGCCGCTCGGGCAGCATCACCGGCCAAAGGACCGGGCCGATCGATTCGCCACCACGTACTGAACGGCCCGCACCGAGCTGTCGAGCAGGAAACCGATCACCCCTGCCGCGTAGATCCCGACCATGATCACGTCGCTTCGATCCTGGGCGAACCACACCAGGGCGCCGAGGCCGGTCGAGGCCAGGACGGTCTCCACGGCCAAGACGGTGGCCCAGGCCAACAGCAACGCCGACCGCATCCCGGCGATCAGCTCCCGCCGCAGATCGGCGATCGTGCCGCGGGCGGCGCCCATCCTGGCATCGGAGGCCGAGCCCATGGTGGTCCACAGCACCGTCATCGCAACCACTGCCACCATCGCCGCCTGACCAGCCCCGAACCAGACGATCACCAGCGGGGCAACCGCCAGCCCCGGCACCATGCGGAAGAACGACGTGATCGGATCGATCACCGTCCTGGTCAACGGGGCGGCGCCGGTTGCCAACCCGAGGCCGACCCCAAGGAGCGACCCGATGGTCAGGCCGAGGACCAGCCGCAGCAGGCTGGCACCGGCGTGGTGGGCCAGCGTCGCCCCGGCGTAGCCTTCGGAGCGGACCTCGTTGAATGCCGTCGCAACCTGGGTCTGGGTCGGCAGGGCATCGTCGCTGACGAGTCCGGATGGCAGCTTCACCAGGTACCAGGTGATGGTGACGATGATGAAGGCGAAGGCCGCACCGACAATCCGCCGCCACAGCCAGATCGAGGGCTCGCCGTACTCGAGCCGATGGCGGGCCGCCAGCTCCTGTTGGCGGTGGCCGGCCACCAGGTCGAGCACCGTCCGGCCGGCCGCCGAAGCGTCGAGGCCTGCCAGCGGTCGCCGAGGGTCGACGGTGGTTGCGGGCTCGGGAGCGCTCGACACGACAGGTCTCCGGTGTGGGATCAACCCGACGTCTGCCGGCCGGTGAGGCGGCGCTGATCGGGTCAGGCGGCGGTTGGACCCGAGTTTAGGTCAGCCCGGCTCACGTTCCGTGGACGTACTGCCAGCCGAAGCGACCCTTGATGCAGAGGTGGCCGCTGGTCACGCTGTGATCGTTCGGCGAGGTGACCTTGACGATCGTCTCGTCCTGGACATGCAGTTCGAGGTTGCAGCCGACCCCACAGTAGGAACAGACGGTGGTGGTGACCGTCTGCTCCTCCGGCTTCCAACGGTCGGCCTGGCGGAGGTCGAACTCGGTCTTGAACTGGAGGGCGTTGGTTGGGCAAACGGCAACGCAGTTGCCGCAGTACACACAGGCCGAGTCCGGCAGTGCGGTGTCGAACTCGGTGCTGATCCGGGCGTCGAAACCCCGACCGGCTACGGCGATGGCAAACGTGTGCTGGGCATCGTCGCCGCAGGCCTCGACACACTTGTAGCACAGCACACACTTGTCGTAGTCCCGGATGTAGAGGTCGTCCTGGATCCGGATCTCCTCTTCGATCCGTGCCGCCGCCGGACCGTAGCGCTCGGGGGCGGCGCCGTAGTGGGCGCTCCAGCGAGCCAGCTCGTCGGCCTGGCTGAGGTCGACACCCGATCCGAGGAACTCGAGGATCATCTTGCGGCTGTGGCGGACCCGCTCGCTGTCGGTCTCGATCACCATCCCGTCCTCGGCCGCCCGGGAGCACGACGGCACCAGCGTTCGCGAGCCCTCCTGTTCGACCACGCAGACCCGGCAGGCGTTGACCGGCGTCAGGGTCTCGGCGTAGCACAACGTCGGGGTTTCAACCCCCGCTGCGTTGCAGGCGTCGAGCACGCTGTCCCCGGCCCCGATCGCCACCTCGTTGCCGTCGATGGTGAGCCGGACCGGTGTT
Organism: uncultured Acidimicrobiaceae bacterium; assembly: GCA_947259095.1. GTDB lineage: Bacteria > Actinomycetota > Acidimicrobiia > Acidimicrobiales > SZUA-35 > JAHELU01. The sequence goes on from CAMYLA010000013.1 coordinate 8,346, forward strand.
GCAACCGGGTCGGTGCGGTCACTCATGATCCTGCCTCGGTTCCGTTGGGTTCGCCCGTCTCGATCGTGGCGTCGGCCTGGTTCGTGGTGGCGGCCTCGGAGCTGGGGGCCTCGGGGCTTGGGGTCGGTGGGTCCTCACCGAGCAGTCCGAGGGCGATCGCCGATCGGACCGCGGTGGCCGCGGTATGACCGAGACCGCAGATCGAGGCATCCTTCATGGCCCGGTCGATGTCTTCGAGCAAGGCCACACTGGCCGAAGCCGGTCGCCGCATCTGGCCGGCCGGCCCGGCCGCCGCGCCGGTCAACCCGACCAGGATCTCGTGCTGGCGCACGGTGCCGACCCGGCAGGGGACGCACTGGCCACACGATTCGTTGCGAAAGAACTCGGCCACCCTGGTGATCACCGGCGCCATGTCGACGTCGGTGTTGAACGCCATGATCACCCCCGACCCCAGCGAGACGCCGGCGGCCCGGGATGCTTCGAAGGTCAGCGGCATCTCGAGCCCATCGGGCCCGACAAAGCTCCCGGCCGCCCCGCCGAGCAGGACGGTGGCCAACTGGCCGACGACCCCGCCGGCCAGTGCCAGGACCTCGGCCAGCGTGGCCCCGAAGTCGACCTCGTACACCCCCGGCCTGGCCACGTTGCCGCTCAGGCAGAACAGCTTGGAGCCGGTCGATTTGTCGGTGCCGACCGAGGCGTATGCCGCCCCCCCATCGAGCACGATGTCCAACACGTTGACCAGGGTCTCGGGGTTGTTGACCGCGGTCGGCCGATCGAACAGGCCGTTGGTGGTCGGAAACGGTGGCTTCTGGCGGGGTTCACCCCGGAAACCCTCGAGCGAGTTGAACAGCGCCGTCTCCTCACCGCAGATGTAGGCTCCGGCCCCCCGCCGAACCTCGACATCGAACGAGAAGCCCGACCGGGCGATCCTCTCCCCCAGGAAGCCGGCGTCCCGGGCCTGGGAGATGGCGTTGTCGAGGCGGGCGGTGGCCAGTGGGTACTCACCCCTGATGTAGATCCAACCCTTGGTGGCGCCGGTGGCGAACCCGGCGATGGTCAGCGCTTCGATCACGGCGAACGGATCGTTCTCCAGCAGCACCCGATCCTTGAAGGTGCCCGGCTCCGATTCGTCGGCGTTGACAACGACGTACTTCTCAGCGTTGACCGCGGACCCGGCGACCGTGGAGGCGTCTGCGGCGGCCACCGCCCGCCACTTGCTCCCGGTGGGAAAGGCAGCGCCGCCGCGACCAAGCAGTCCGGAGGTGACGACCTCCTCAACCACCCCGCCGGCGCCAAGCGAGAAGGCCCTGGCCAACGCCTTGTAGCCGCCGGCGCCGACGTAACTCTCCAGGCTGGTGGGATCGACCCGGCCGATACGGCGAAGCAGCCGCAGGCCGGGTTGACCGACCTGGGGAATCGCAGAGGGCTCGGTGTCGGCCTCGACCCTATCGGGGCGGGCCCGACCCTGGATGAACCGGGCCACCGGCCGTTCGCACTGGCCGAGACAGGGGCTCTCGTGGACCACGGCACCGCCGGCCCGGAGTTCGGCGATCCGGTCCGCCGAACCGGCGATCTGGCAGGCGGCATCGACGCACACGTGGACGACGTCTTGGTCGTGGCCCGGGTCGTCGACCCGGAACAGTTCGTAGAACGTGGCGACACCGTAGGCCTCGGCCGGTGGCACCTGGAGCTGCTCGCAGGCGTAGTTCAAGCCGCCGGGCGAGATCCAGCCCATCCGGTTCTGCAGGGCGTGCAGCACCGGCAACAACAGATGGCGACGCTCATCGCGCCGGGTTGCGCCGCTTCGAACCAATCGCTCGGACTCGACGATCACCGCCGGGCCCGACGCCCTGCCGACAACATCGTCGACCGCACGCCGCTCGGCCTCGCCGGCCTGCTCGGCCCCGATGAAAAGGTCAGACACCGCCGACCTCGACCTCGACCTCGTCCGCGATTTCGACCTCGACCTCGGCCAGGGCCGCCCCCTTCGAGGCTGCCGCAGTCGATGGCTGTGGGGGCAGCTTCTCGACCCTGATCGACGCCGCCTTGAACTCGGCGGTGCCCGACTTGGGGTCCCAGGCGTCGTTGGTCAACAGGTTCACGTCGACGAGCTCGGGGAAGTGGAACGTGGTGAATGTCAGGCCGACCGGGAGGTCGATCTGGATCCGGGCCGGCATCTCGACCGAACCCCGAGGCGACGACACCAGCACCCACTCGCCGTCCTCGATACCCAGCCGCTCGGCGTCGGCCGGGCTCAGGTCGATCGTCTCCCCGTAGCGGATCGGTGAAGCCATCGAACCGGACTGCACCCCGGTGTTGTAGGAATCGAGGGCCCGGCCGGTGGTCAGTCGCAGCGGGAACGCTTCGGTCAACTGCTCTCGCGGCCCCTCATGGGACACCGCATGGAACGGCGCACCGGATCGCCCGCCGAGATCGTCCTCCCACAGCCAGCCGTGGAGGAACGGGCTGCCGGGATGGTCCTCGCTCGGACAGGGCCACTGGAGGCCACCTTCGGCTTCCAGCCGCGACCACGACATCCCGAGATGCAGCGGCGACAGGCTGCGCAGCTCATCCCACAGCTCCTCGGCGGTGGGATGGCCCCAGTCCGCCCCCATCCGGTTGGCCAGCTCCGCGATGATGTCGATGTCGTGTCTGGCCTCACCGGGAGGAGGCACGGCGGCCCGGACCCGCTGAACCCGACGCTCGCTCGACGTGACGGTGCCGTCGGACTCGGCCCAGGCCACCGAGGCGGGAAAGACCACGTCGGCCAGCTCGGCGGTCCTGGTGAGGAAGATGTCCTGCACCACCAGCAGGTCGAGGTCGGACAGCAGCCGACGGGCGTGGGCAACGTCGGCTTCGGAGTCGGCCGGGTTCTCGCCGAGGCAGTAGACGGCCCGGAGGTCCTTGGTCTCCATGGCCTCGAACATCAGGGTCAGGTGGATACCGGGTTCGGGCGGGATCGAGGTCCCCCAGACCCGTTCGAACTTGGCCCTGGCGTCCGGGTCGGTGATGGCCTGGAACCCGGGCAGCTTGTCCGGCAGTGCGCCCATGTCGCCCCCGCCCTGCACGTTGTTCTGGCCCCGCAGCGGCACCAGACCGGAGCCCCAGCGGCCGATGTGGCCGGTGAGCAGGGCCAGGTTGCACAGCGACAACACGTTGTCGACCGCATTGTGATGCTCGGTGATGCCGAGCGTCCACAGGATCTGGGCCTTGGCCGCGGTGGCGTAGGCTTGGGCCAGCTCGGCGATGGCGGCGGCGGGGACGCCGGTGATCTCCGATGCGTGGTGCAGGGTGTAGGGCTCGACCGACGCTCTGTAGGCCTCGAAGCCGGTGGTCGCCCGATCGATGAAGGCCTGGTCGTGCCACCCATTGGCGATGATCTCCCGGCCGATGGCGTTGGCCAGCGCAATGTCGGTGCCAACGCTCAGCCCCAGCCACACGTCGGCGAACTTGGCGGACGAGGTCCGCCTGGGGTCGACACAGAACATCTTGGCCCCGTTGTCGAGGCCCTTCATGAGGTGGTGGAAGAAGATCGGGTGGGCTTCACGGGCGTTGGAGCCCCACAGCACGATCACATCGGTTTCCTCGATCTCGGCATAGGACGAGGTGCCGCCGCCTGCTCCGAACACTGTCGCCAGACCGACGACGGAGGGAGCGTGTCAAGTTCGATTGCAGGAATCGATGTTGTTGGTGCCGAGCACCGTCCTGGCGAACTTCTGGGCTGCGAAGTTCATCTCGTTCGTCGACTTCGAACAGCTGAACATCCCGACCGCCCCGGGGCCGTGCCGGTCGATCACGTCCCGGAAACCGGCGCCGGCCCGGTCGAGGGCCTCGTCCCAGGATGCGGGACGCAGCTCACCGTCGTCACGAACCATGGGTGTGGTCAACCGTGGCCGAGGGGTCACCGTCCTCAACGGTCCTCGACGGTTGGATCTCCCGTTGCGGCTACCCATGTGGCTACTCGTTTCCCCTGCCCCGTTCCCCGATCCTTCGGGGAGCCTGCCGGGACCCGGTGGCTACGATCGTAGCCCCGACCGTCGGCGTTCTCCGGGTCGAGGTTCGTTTGGCACCGGCGAACCGGATCACTCCCCGGTCCGCAACCGGTGCATCAACACGATTCGACCTGCGAAGATGGGGAGATCGGAATCTCGTCGCCATGACGGTAAACGATCATCGCCAGAGCCAAATATCGCTAGGTTGAAGGCCATGCGATGGTCAAAACTGTTCATCCCCACCCTTCGCGATGCCCCGGCCGATGCCGATGCGGCGAGCCATGCGTTGCTGGTCCAAGGCGGGTTCATCCGCCAACTGCACGCCGGCCACTATTCCTTGTTGCCGCTGGGATGGCGGGTCCACAACAAGGTGGCGAACATCGTTCGCCAGGAGATGGACGCCCTCGGCGCCCAGGAGTTCCTCCTCCCGACCATGCACCCGGCCGAGATCTGGAAGCAGTCCGGCCGGTGGGACACGATGGGCGAGATCATGTTCCGGCTGAAAGACCGGCGGGGCAACGACATGGCGTTGGGTATCACCCACGAGGAGATCTTCGCCACCGTGGCGGGTGAGCTGACCTCGTACAAGGAACTGCCGCAGCTGTGGTACCACATCCAGATCAAGTATCGGGACGAGGCCAGGCCGAAGAGCGGCCTACTGCGGGTCCGCGAGTTCGCCATGAAGGACTCCTACTCCTTCGACACCTCCTGGGAGGGACTGGACGCCCAGTTCGAGGCCCACGAGCGGGCATACACCCGGATCTTCGAGCGCCTCGGGCTGCCCGCCATCCCGGTCGAGGCCAGCAGCGGTGCCATGGGCGGCAACGACTCGACCGAGTTCATGGTGCCGTGCCCGGCCGGTGAGGACGACGTGGTCCAGTGCCCGAATTGCGACTACGCCGGCAATATCGAGAAAGCCACCTCGGCGCTGCCGCCGATCACCGATCCGCCGGCGGCCAGACCCGATGGACCGGAGCGGTTCCCCACCCCCGGGGTCCGCACCATCGCCGCCCTCCAGGAGTTCGACGGTGGCGCCGAGGCGACCCGCCAGATCAAGACGATGGTCATGGTGATCGACGACGAGGTCGTCCTGGCCCTCCTGCGAGGCGACCACCAGCTCAACATCCAGAAACTGATCGATGCCACCGGTGGCATCGTGGTCCGGCCGGCAACGGCCGAGGAGGCCAAGGCCAACCTCGGCGCCATGCCCGGCAGTCTCGGCGCGGTCGGGGTCGAGCAGCTGCGGGTCATCGCCGACCTGGCCCTCGAGGGTCGGACAAACCTCACCACCGGCGCCAATGAAGACGATTGGCACCACCGGGGTGTCGACATCGCCCGCGACATCGCCGTCGACGAATGGGCCGACCTGCGGGAGGTGTCGGCCGGCGAGGCCTGCCCCAAGTGCGGTTCGGAGCTGGAGATCGTCCGCTGCGTCGAGGCCGGCCACATCTTCAAGCTCGGCGCCCTCTACGCCGAGAAGTTCGACATCTCGGTGTCGGATGCCGATGGCGGCCGCCAGCCGGTCATCATGGGCAGCTATGGCATCGGCATCGGCCGCAACATGGCCACCGTGGCCGAGACGTACCACGACGACAAGGGTCTGATATGGCCGGTCTCGGTTGCCCCGTACGAGGCGGTGATCACGGTCATGAAGCTCGACGAGACGACGCTGGGGGCCGCCGAGGACATCTACAACGGGCTCCGGGCCAGGGGGGTCGACGTGTTGCTCGACGATCGGGATGCCCGAGCCGGCGTGAAGTTCGCCGATGCCGAGCTGATCGGCATCCCCTACCGGCTCACCGTCGGGCCGAAGTCGTTGGCCGATGGCGAAGTGGAGTGGACCAGCCGGGCCACCGGCGAAACCAAGCGCATCGGCCTGTCGATCGCGGTCGACACGGTGGCCGACGCCATCATCGCCGAAGCGGGCCCTGCGCCCCGGACCATTCCCGGGCTCGTCTGAGGTTGCCCGCCGACCGGCGATCCAGCGACCGGCCCGTGCTCACCCCGGGACCGTTGCCGCAACCGGGGAGCTGAACTTGGCCCCAAAATGCGAACTCGGCGGGCTGCGGAACTAGCGTCGGGTCCATGAAGATCGCCATCAACGGGTCCGGGCTGCTGGCCCGACCGAACCTCGACGTCCTGCTCAAGGACATCACCAGGGCCGAGCAGGCCGGACTGGGCGGGTACTGGCTGGCCCAGACCGGCCTCGTCGACTCGCTGACCGTGTTTGCGGTGGCCGGGAACTCGACCAGCTCGATCGAGTTGGGAACCGCGGTCGTGCCGACCTGGCCCAGACACCCCCAGGCCCTGGCGGCCCAGGCCCTCACCACCCAGGCCGCAACCGGTGGGCGGACGATCCTGGGGATCGGCCTGGCCCACAAGCCCTCGGTGGAAGACCGATGGCGGATGACGTGGGAGAAGCCGATACGGCACATGCTCGACTACCTCGGGGTCCTGGAGGAGCTGCTGGCCACCGGCAAGTCGTCATACGAGGGTGAGGTGTGGTCGTTCGTCGGCGAGGCTCCGCTGCCGGTTGACAACCCGCCGAGCCTGATGCTCGCCGCCCTCGGCGACCAGATGCTGCGGATCGCCGGCAAACGCAGTGACGGCACGATCCTGTGGTGTGTCGGGCCAAAGACCCTGGAGCGCCAGATCGTGCCCGGGATCAGCGAGGCCGCGGCCGAAGCCGGCCGTCCCGCTCCCCGCGTGGTCGCCAGCCTGCCGGTCTGGGTCACCGACCGGCCAGACGATGCCCACAACGTGGTTGCCGATTCGCTCACCATCTACGGCCAGCTGCCCTCCTATCGGGCCATGCTGGACATCGAAGGTGTCGACGGACCGGCCGACATCTCGCTGATCGGCAGCGAGGCCCAGGTCGCAGAAGGCCTGGCCACGATCGCCGCCGCCGGTGCCACCGACTTCACCGCCGTCATCCAGGGTTTCGACCAGGACGAACGGGAGCGGGCCTGGCAGGTGTTGGCGGCGGCAGTGTAGGGATCGCCGTTCGGCGGCGGGCGGTTGGAAAGGACCGGAAAAGATGAAGGTCGGAGTCTTGCAGTTCTTCAGCTGGCCCGGTCGCAAGGCCCCGATCGAGTCGGTCTACCAGCGGGCGCTCGAGCGTATCGAGGTCATGGATCGCACCGGGTACGACGCGGTCTGGCTGGCTGAACACCACTTCAACGCCTTCAGCGTCTGCCCATCGGTGACCATGATGGGGACCCTGGTCGCAGCCAGAACCGAGCGACTTCGGATCGGCACCGCCGGCACGCTGGCCGGCCTCCACCATCCGCTCCACCTGGCCGAGCAGCTGGCCCTGCTCGACGTGCTGTCCGACGGCAGGCTCAACTGGGGTGCGGCCCGGGGTTTCGACAGCACCGAGTTCCGGGCCTTCGACGTCGAGGCCTCCGAAACCGTCGATCGATTCCGGGAGAACGTGCTGGCGGTGCTGGCGGCCTGGGGATCCGAGCGGGCGTCGTTCCATGGCCGCTACGTGTCGTTCGACGACATCGAGCTGCTCCCGAAGCCCGCCCAGCGCCCGATGCCGCCGACGTGGCTGGCGGTGAGCTCGCCGCCGGCCATCGGCTGGGCCGCTGAGCAGGGCCTGCCGATCCTGATGGATCCCCACAGTTCCCATCGTGAGATCGGCCGCAAGCTCGGGCTGTGGCGGGCGGCGATGGCCGACAACGGCCACCATCACGAACAGTTCGACATTCCCATCGCCAGGCTGTTGGCCGTGGCCGACACCGATGCCGAGGCCGAGGCGGTGGCCCGCCGGGGGGCGGGGTGGATGATCGGCAGCTACGTGGGGGCCGGGACCAAGAAGGTGCTGGCCCAGGGCGCGGACGCCCCGATGGATCTCGCACCGGATGTCGATCCGGTCGACCGCTATGTCGACGAGGTGATGGTGTGGGGCTCACCGGCCAGGGTCGTCGACCAGCTGGAGCAGCTCCGGGAAACCATTCCCCTGGCCTATCTGATGGCCGCGCCGCTGAGCGGGCGATCTTTTGACCTGCTGACCGAGCGGGTCCTGCCCGCCATCGCCCGTTAGCCGGCGGGCCGGCCGGGCCGGGTGCTCTGCTGGCGATCGCACCGGTGGCCTGGCGGGTGCGCCTACGGCGGCTGTGAGCCAATAATCTGCGGGCCGGGCCCGGCGTGAGCCACTAGTCTGCGGCGGTGGTTGCAGAGATACGAAGAGCCGAGCCGGAAGACCTGACCGCTCTGGTCGCCCTCGACTACCGGAACTTCGGGGTGGCGGCCAAGCCCACCGACGCAGCAGAGGTGAAGGAAGTCCTCGATCTGGATCGGTTCCTGGTGGCGGTCGACGGCGGCGATCTGGTTGCCGCCGGTGGCAGCTTTCAGATGGAGCTGACCGTGCCCGGTGGTGGCACGCTGCCGATGTCGGGGGTGACCTGGGTCAGCGTGCTGGCCTCCCATCGCCGCCAGGGCATCCTCCGGGGTTTGATGACCGGCCTCGACGAGCTGGCCACCGAGTACGAGGAGCCGATCCTCGGGCTGGGGGCCAGCGAGGGCCCGATCTACGAGCGGTTCGGCTACGGCATCGCCACCCGGGACCGGGTGATCGAGATCGATCGGCGACGGACCCGGATCGATCCGCGATTCGAGCCGGACCCGGTGCGGCTGGTTGATGCGGGCGGTCACGTGGACGAGATGATGGCCTGTTTCGACCGGTACCGGGCGACCCAGATCGGCGAGGTGTCGCGGCCCACCGAGCTGTTCCGAGCCGAGTTCATCGAGAAGAACATGGTCAACTTCGGTGCCATACATCCCGACGGCTACGCCATCTGGTCCATCGAGAACGCCTGGAACAACGGCCATCCGGCCCACGTGCTGACGGTCAAGGATCTGATCGCGGTCACCCCCGCCGCCCACCTCGCGCTGTGGAACGTGGTGCTGTCGGTGGACCTGGTCGGGCCGGTTCGGAGCCTGCGAACGGTGGCCCTCGACGACCCGCTCCCCTATCTCCTGACCGACCAGCGGGCGCTGCGAACCGTTGAATCGAACGACAGCCTGTGGCTCAAGGTCGCCGATCCGGTCCGCTGTTTCCAGTCCCGGTCGCTGCGGGGAGATGATCGGCTGGTGATCGGCGTGGTCGACGAGACCATGGTGAGCGCCACCAGCGGGCCGGATCCGACCCAGATCGTGGCCATCGGTGCCGGCGGCTGCGAAACGACGGACGAACCGGTCGACATCGTGGCCACCCGCTCGGCCCTCGGACCCCTGCTGCTGGGGGTGGCGGCATCGCAGTTGGCCGCCGGTCGGCGGCTGCATGGCGACGCGGTGGCCATCGAACGGGCCGATGTGCTGCTCGGCACCGGCCGGACCCCCCACTGCCGGACTCCGTTCTAGCGACCTCGCTGTATAGGATCTTCCTGGGGCCGTCATAGATGGGAACACATGTCCGGAGTGCAATCCATACAGCGTGCGTTTTCGCTGCTTCGGGCGTTGGCGGTCGGGCCGGCCGGGGTCACCGAGCTGGCCGAGCGGGCCGAGCTCCCGAAGAGCACGGTGGCAAGGCTGCTTGGGGCGTTGGAGGCCGAGGGTGCCGTCGAACAGGTCGAGGCCGGGGGTGAGTACCGGCTGGGGGCGGGGCTCATCGATCTGGCCGGTGCCGCTGCCCCAGGCCGCAACCTGATCGCCGCCGCCCGACCCCACCTTCTGGAACTGATGGATGTAACCGGCGAGAGCTCCGGCATCTCGGTGCTCGAGGGCGACACCGTGCTGTACCTCGACCAGGTGGAGTCCGAGGAGGAGGTCCAGGTCAGGAGCTGGACCGGGGACCATGCCCCGCTGAACGTGGTCCCGTCCGGCCTGGTCCTGCTGATGGGTCAGCCCCAGGCCTTCATCGACGGCTACCTTGCGAAACCGCTGCCCCGCTACACCAGGCGGAGCGTGACCGATGCCGACGCCATCCGGGCCAGGCTGGCAGAGATCCGGGAACTGGGTTTCGCCTGGGTCTACGCCGAATTCGACGAGAGCATCAACTCGGTTGCGGCCCCGGTCCACAATGCCGCCGGCCAGATCCTGGCCGCCATACACGTCCACGGGCCGGCCTATCGATTCCCCGCTCCGGATACCGCCGAGGCCATCGGCCTCACCATTCGGGAGGCGGCCGAGAAGCTCTCGGCCCAGCTCCGCTGAGCCGTCGACCCGGTGGACGGGCGTCGCGTACGGCATCGGGTTAGGTTGTCCCGATGGGAGTTCAGCTGGCCAAATCCGCAATCGACCTGGGCATCGTCATCAGCGACAGCGAGAAGTCGTTGGCCTTCTACCGGGACCTTCTGGGGTTCGAGCACGTGGGCGATATTCCGATGCCCCTCGGAGGCGGCGGCACCATGCACCGGCTGAACTGCGGCGACACCTTGATCAAGCTGGTCAACTTCGACACCAACCCCGAGGGTGACGGCAGCGGTGGCATCGCCGCATCGACCGGGATGCGGTACTTCACGATGATCGTCTCCAACCTGTCGGAGATCATGTCCGAATGCGAGGCGGCCGGGGTGAAGGTGACCGTCCCCATCACCGAGGTTCGCTCCGGGGTGACGATCGCCATGGTGGCCGACCCAGACGGCAACTTCGTGGAGTTCGTCGAGAACTCCTGAGCCGGCCTCTCGAGCCCTGACCGGAGACGGGTCGTGGCCGAGATTGGGCCGGCCCGATGCGACTCGGCGTCGCAGACCCAGGTGAACTCCGGCGAGGCCGGGCCGCCAGGGCCGAGAATGCGGCGCGGGCACGGGCCCGCCGCAGGGTCTCGTCGCTTCGCCGGCCGTTTGGCACCGAACCGGCCGGGCACAGGCGCTGTGCCTCAGCGGGAGCTTATTGACAAATCTAGCTTTCAATAGCACGATGATCGGGCGTGTTGGATTTGGATGTCATCGGAGACCCGGCTGCTGCGTCGGCGGTGCTCGACCCGTTGAGGTGTCGCATCCTGTCGGTGCTCGGTTCCCCGGGCTCGGCCACCACCGTCGCCGCCGAAATCGGCGAGAGCCGGCAGAAGGTCAACTACCACCTGCGGACCCTCGAACGCCTCGGGCTGGTCCGGCTGGTGGAGGAACGGGCCAGGCGGGGCCTGACCGAGCGGGTGGTGCAGGCATCGGCGGAGAGCTACGTCGTGTCGCCGGCCGCGCTCGGCGACATGGCACCCGATCCGGCCCGCACCGAGCCGTTCTCGGCCGCCTACCTGGTGGCGGTGGCGGCCCGGCTGGTGGTCGAGGTCGGCGAACTGGCCAGACGGGCCGAGCGGGCCAGGAGGCCGTTGGCAACCCTCACCATCGACACCGAGATCCGCTTCGCCTCCGCAGCCGACCGTGCCGCCTTCACCGAGGAACTGGCCACCGCCGTCAGGGGACTGGCGGCCCGGTACCACGACGAATCGGCCGTCGGCGGCCGGTGGCACCGGCTGGTCGTCGCCGCCCACCCCCGTCCCGCCCACCCCCAGCGGGAATCGAACGAACCGAAGGAGAGATGACCATGGCCGATGAGAACCGATCGCTGGAACTGGAGATCGAGGTGCCGGGAACCCCCGAGGAGGTCTGGCGGGCCATCGCCACCGGCCCGGGGATCTCGTCGTGGTATGTCCCCCATACCGTGGAAGAGCGGGAGAACGGGACTGCGACGGCATCGTTCGGTCCGGAGCCGGAGATGCAGATCCCCGGGCGGGTCGCTGCATGGGAGCCGCCGAAACGGGTGGTCTTCGACGGCGGTGAGGGGGTCGCCGGCCTGGCCTTCGAGTGGCTGGTCGAGGCACGCCATGGCGGCACCTGCATCGTCAGGCTGGTCAACACGGGCTTCGGCTCCGGCCAGGAATGGGACGATCAGTACGACGGCATGGCCGAGGGTTGGCGGTTGTTCCTGCTCAACCTCAAGCTCCATCTCGAGCACTTTCCCGGACAGACCGCCACACCACTGCTGCCGAGCGCCGAATGGACAGGCCCCCGTGCCAGAACCTGGGCCGACCTGACGAAGGCGCTGGCAATCCCGGCCGCCCCGGCCGTGGGCGACCGACTCGAGGTCGGCGCCGCGGATGCTCCCCCGCTGGCCGGCGTCGTGGCCGACGTCGCACCGTGGCGCATCGCCCTCGTCCTGGACGAACCGGCACCCGGCACGGCCTTCATCGCGGTTGAGGGGCGATCGGAAGCGGAGAGGATCGCCACCTCGATCTGGTGCTACTACTACGGCGACCAACGTGGCGCGCTGGCCGCCAGGGACGAACCCCGATGGCGCCAGTGGCTGGGGCACCAGGCCGGCTAGCGCCCGGTCGGGGTCTGACACGAGGGCCGGGCAGGGCCGGCGGCAGGCCCGACTCCGAGGCCCGACCGCCTCCCGAATCGCCACTGCGGGGTCGGTCGTGCTGCAATAAAGCCGTCGCTCTGCCAACCGGCCTGCACCTTGTCGGTCAAATGCCACCGGCGACAGTCACAGATTCACCGATTATTGGAGTCAGCCTTGCTACGTCGAACCGTCGTCGTCACCCTTGCCGTCCTGCTCGGCCTCGTCACCGCCGCCTCCCCGGCCACCGCCAGAAAGAGTTTTCCCGAGGTGATCGACCTCCCGGCAGGCTTCTTTCCCGAAGGCATCGCCATCGGCCGAGGCACCACCTTCTTCACCGGCTCATTGGCCGACGGCGCCATCTACAAGGGCGACCTTCGTACCGGAGACGGGGCGGTCTTCGTGGAAGGACAACCCGGGACGCGGGCTGTTGGCCTCGACATCGACCGGAGAGGCAAGCGACTCTACGTGGCCGGCGGCCCATCCGGCGGCGCCAAGATCTACGACACCCGCAAAGGATCCCTGTTGGCCGACATCCCGTTGGGCGACGGCTTCATCAACGACGTGATCGTGACCAGACGAGCCGCCTACTTCACCAACTCGTTCGCCCCGGAACTCTACGAGGTCCCGCTCGACCGTCGCGGTGGGGTTGCCGGACCGGCCCGGACGATCCCTCTTTCCGGCGACTTCGAGTTCATCCCCGGCGCCTTCAACGCCAACGGCATCGAGTCGATCAACCGGCACACGCTGGTCATCGTCAACAGCGACGTCGGTGCCCTGTACACCGTCGATATCGAAACCGGGGCGGCTCATCAGATCGACACCGGCGGTGAGGTGATCAACGGCGACGGCCTGGTCCTGGTCGGCAAGACCCTGTATGCCGTGATCGGTGGCCTCAACCAGATCACCGAACTGCGCCTGTCGGCCGACCTGGAGCGAGCCAAGGTCACCGATGTGTTGACAAACGACAACTTCGACGTGCCGACAACCGCAGCCCGCCAAGGTCGCTTTCTCTACGCGGTCAACGCCAAGTTCAGCACGCCACCGACGCCGACAAAGCCATACGAGGTGGTCAGGGTGCGGCGGTAGGGCGACCTGCACCGCTCCTCCACAGCTCCCGAATCCGGTTTCCGGTGGCCGTGATCTACCATGGACGGAGTGAGATCAATTCGGTGGATACGGGTCATGGTGGCCTCGGCGGTTCTCTTTGCGGTCTGTGTCATGACGCTGTCCGACTCGATCCTGGTCCCGCTCCGCCTGGCCCGGAACTCGGCGCTGCAGGTGCTTGGCACCCTCGAGGCAGGATCGGGGTTCGATCTGGTCTCACGGTCGGATCTTCCCGTCGGTCTCGACACACTTGGCCACTTCGTGGCCTGGACCGCCATAGGATTCCTGGCCGCCGGCGTGGCCCGGGGCGCCGTGGCCCGAGTCGGCCTGTTCGTGAGCCTCTTCACCCTCTCGGCGCTGCTCGAATTGGGCCAGCGGCATCTCTCGTGGTCCCGGACCGCCGAGCTGAGTGACCTGATGGCCAACGGCATCGGCCTTGGCCTGGGGATGACCGTCGCCATCATCCTGATCGCGGTGTTCGGTGCGATGGCTTCGGCCGTCGGCGGCCGACGCCGGCCGGCGCTGCACGGGGCCACACCCCGAAGCTGAGCTCCGTCGGCCACCGGTGGGCCGAACGACTCAGGAGCCGACCCTCCCGTCCGACATGAACCCCGATGGGTTCATTTCGAACAATGGCCGGGCTGCTGGCGCTGACACTGGTCGCCGGGGCCTGCGGCTCCGTCGCCGGAGGTGGACCGACCGCCGACGGCCCTCCCGATGAGCGGCTCGCCTTCGGTGACCCCGACCTGGAAGCGACAGCCGGTGAGCGACTCGGATCGGAAGCCGCCCCGGCGGAGGCGACAGGCGACGGATCCCAAGACCCGGACACAACGGGAGGCCAGGGGCCGCCGACAACCGGTGGCCCGATCGAACCGGGAACCGTCGACAACCCATTCGTGGCGCTCCCTTCGGTCGACGAGGCCCGGGCCGTGCTGACCTCGACCGGGGTCGTGGTCCCGGTCATCGACCAACGGCCCAAGAGCTGGCTGGTCGCCACGCCATGCCAGAACATCGCGTTCGTCACCGATGGCCAACCGATCGGCCGAGCCCATGTGGTTCTCGATCCCGGCCACGGCGGCGCCGAATACGGTGCGGTCGGCTCGACCGGGATCACCGAGAAAGACCTGAATCTCCGGGTGGCGATGGCCGCAGCCGACATCCTCGAACGAGCCGGGGCCACCGTGGTGCTGGCCCGAACCGGCGATTACACGATCACCGCCGCGTCACGGGGCCTCATCGCCAAGGCCGTGGATCCTGCGTTGCTGGTGTCGATCCACCACAACGGTGGCGCCCCGGCCGGCGGCGAGAAGCCGGGAACGATCGTTTTCACCAAGACCGAGAGCCCGGCCTCGACCAGATTCGGCGGTCTCCTGCACCAGACCCTCCAACCGATGCTGCAGGGGGCGGCGGAACCGAAGCGCCAGCGGTACCGCGAGTATGCCGATGCCCTCGAGTCCCACGAGGCGGCCATCGCCGCCTACGATCGGTCGGTGGCCGACCGGGACGCCGTCCTGGTGGCCAACGGCCAGGTCCCTGCCGAGGCCACCACCGTGCCACCGACAACGGTCGGGCCGGCCCCCGGCGAACCTCGGCTCCCCAGCGTCCGCCAGGCCATCACCACAACGACCGCACCCCCCACCACCTCGGCCGGTGGCGGGGCGCCGGTGCCGGTACCGGAACAGCCGACCCCTCCCCCAGCGTTGGCCATGGCACCGGTCCGCCCCTTCACCTGGGCCGGTTCCGGAAACGCCGGGGTGCGATCCTGGACGCGAGCCGACGGACGCGACTATCTGGCGGTGCTCCGCCACAGTGGTGACGTTCCGGCGGTGCTGGCCGAGTTCCTGTACGTCACAAATCCAGCCGAGGAGGAACTGCTGGCCGACGCGGACTTCGTGGCCAGGGAGGCCGGGGTGCTGGCCGACGCCATCATCTTGTTCTTCACCGGCCAGGCCGGAGGAACCGGCCATGTCGCCGATCAGTTCGATGATCAACCGATCGGCGGCAGCGGCGGCATCGACAACTGTGTCGAGCCTGAGTTGTAACCACCACTCGACCGCTCCGCCCGGCGCCGGTCAAAATCTCTGTTGGGGCGTCCCTCAGGACGAACGGCGGCGGCGGATTTCGGCGCTGATGGCCGGGACCACCTTGTGCAGGTCGCCGAGTACCGCATAGTCGGCCTTGGTCACCATGTTGGCCTCGGGGTCGGTGTTGATGGCCAGGATCTTCTTCGACGCCATCGCCCCCACCCAATGCTGGATGGCTCCCGAGATGCCGGTTGCGATGTAGATCTCGGGGGCGATCCTGGTCCCGGTCTGGCCGACCTGATCGGCGTGGGGCCGCCAGCCGTTGTTGGTCACCGCCCGCGAGCAGCCGACCCGACCACCCAGCAGTTCCGCCAACTCCTCCAGCACCGCGAAGCCGTCGGCCGAGCCGACGCCGCGACCACCCGACACCACCACCGGTGAGGTCGACAGGGTCACCCCCTGGCTCAGCACCACCCGATCCTTGACCATGGTGACGGCCAACTCGTCGTCGAGATCGGGCTCGAACAATTCGACCGACCCGTCGGAGGCACCGGCGAACGGCTCGGCGGCCACCGCATGGAGGCCGAAGCTGACCAGCTTCTGATCGGCGGACAGGGTCACGTCCTCCAGCAGCGAGCCGCCCCACTGGATTCTGGTGATCGTCCACGGCTCGTCGCCCGGTGTGGTGTCGATCGACACGCAGTTGGCCACGAACGGCAGGTCGGCCCTGGCCGCCAGTTGGGCCATGACCTCGTTGCCCCGATCGGTTCCGACGGCCATGATCGTGGTTGCGTCGAGCTCGTCGGCGAGCTGTCGCACCGTTTCGGCCCAGGTGTCTGGCCCGTAGTCGACCAGCAGGTCATGCTCGGCCAGGTGGATCACGTCGGCCCCGTTTGCCGCAACCTCGGCGGCCAGCGGTTCAGCGGCGCCACCGATCAGCAGCGCATGCAGGGAGGCGTCGAGCTTGGCCGCCAGGTCCCGACCGGCGGTCAGGGCCTCCCGGCTCGCTTCTGCCAGCTCCCCACGATCATGTTCCAACACCACCAGCAGCGTCATTGCAGAACCCCGAGCTCCTCGAGCAGATCGACAACCTTGGCCGCCGCCTCCTCCGAATCGCCGAGGATCTCGGTCTTGGAGATCTCCTCGGCCGGCCGGTGGAGCCGGATCATCGACTGCCCGCCAGGGTCGGCATCAACCATCAGCTCCTCCAGCGCCACCTTCTTGGAAGCCAACCGCCCTTTCATGGTGGGGTACCGGGGCAGATTGAGGCCCTCCTTGACGCCGAGGACCGCGGGGCGAGGCAGCTCATAGACCTCGAAGCCGGCGTCGACGGCCCGCCGTGCGATGACGGTGTCGTCGTCGATCTCGATGTCCTTGACGCCGTTCACGATCGGCCTGCCAAGTGCGTGGGCCACCCGGACCCCGACCTGGAAGCCACCGGCGTCCGCCGACTCGTTGCCGAACAGGATGAGGTCGAAGGCTCCGTGCTCGGCTTCTCTCGAGGCGATCGCCTCGGTCAGCGCCGAAGCGGTCCGTTGCGGATCCCAGGGGGAGCCGCCGACTCCGCCCGCTCCGGTCGGGATGAGCACCAGCTCATGGGCGCCGACGCTGGCCGCATAGCGCAGTTGCTCCACCGCTTCGGGCGGCCCGAGGGTCAGCACCGTGACCGTTCCGCCGTGGGCCTCGGTGAGCAACACCGCCTCCTCGACCGCACACTCCTCGTGAGGGCTGGTGGTGAACCCCAGGTGGGCGGTCTCGACCTGGCGGCCATCATCGGTGACGTTGATCCTGGCCCCCGGTGCCGGGACCCGTTTCACGCAACACAGAATTCGCACGCTTGCTTCTCCTCCATCGCGGGCCAGGCCCGCAGGTCAACCCTTGAGCCGCGTGTCATCGGGATCGAAGACCGACCCCTCGATCGCCGCCACCTTCACCGGGAACAACTCGTTCATGTACATGACCTGCAGGTCGGTGCCGATCACCGCCAGCTCGGTCGGCAGGTAGGCCATCAGCAGGTGCTTGCCGACCGACGGCCCCGGCGCGGCGGTGGTGACCCTTGACACCCGCCCGTGCGAATCCTCGATCCGTTCACCTTCCATGGTCAGGATCGGCTCGTTGCCGCCCTGCATGTACCGCAGACGACCCTGGCTGTCGGCATGGTCCTCCACGGTCAGGGTGCACATCTTGGCGATGGGGTCGGACTCCCGGGCCCGAAGGTATGCCTCCTTGCCGATGAAGTCGGCGGCCTTGACCTTGGGCCTGGCCAGCCCGGCCTCGACCGGCGTGTACTCCGACTCCAGCTCCGCCCCCATCAGCCGGTAGCCCTTCTCGACCCGTCCCGAGGAACCGTAGACGCCGCCGCCGGTGGGCCGGATGCCGTGATCACGGCCGGCCTCCATCAAGGCGTCCCACAGGGCGGGACCGTTGTCCCAGTCGGTGTAGATCTCCCAGCCGGTGTCGCCGACGTAGGAGATACGAAACAGCTTGCAGGCCAGGGTCCGGCCGCCGGCCTCCAGCTCGGCGTCGAGGTAGGAGCCGTACGGTGAGCCGGCCTGGCTGAGGTCGTGGTTGGTCAGCTGACCGACCACCGCCGGGGCGTTGGGGCCCCAGACCCCCAGGGTGGTGATCGAGTCGGTGAGGTTGGCGAACTGCACCGAGCCGTCGGCCGGGAGGTGCTTGCGAACCCAGAACTCGTCCCGGCCACCATCGAACACCCCGGTGACGATCTGGACCTTGTCCTCGCCGGTCCGCATCATCGTGAGGTCGGAGTGGAAGCCACCGTCGGGAGTGAGCCACGGGGTGTAGACCGAGGACCCGACCGGCTTGTCGACCTTGTTGACCGCCAGGTACTCGGCATATGCCACCGCTCCGGGTCCGCTCAGCTCGAAGATCTGGAAGGCGCTGAGATCGACCACCCCGCAGTTCTCCCGGAGGTTGAGGTGCTCGCCGATGGTGATGGGGCTCCACCAACGGTTGTCCCACTCGGTGTCGCGTACGGCCAAACCTTTTTCCGGCAAACCGTATCGCTCGACCAGGTCGGCGTTGGCGTTGTACCACTGGGGCCGCTCCCACCCTCGGGCCTCGAAGAACTCGGCCCCGGCGTCCTGTTGACGTGAGAAGTACGGGCCGGTCCTGAGCTCCCGACGACCGGCCCACTGCTCTGCCGGGTGGACGATGCCGTAGGTCTTGTTGAAGTGCTCCGAGGCCCGGGCCCAGATGTGGTCGTCGCCCCGCTCCCAGGGGTAGAACCGGGCGATGTCGGAGGCGTGGGCGTCGATAACCCTCGGGTAGCCGTAGGTCATCCACTCGGCGACCACCTGGGCCATCCCGGGGCCCTCCTTGACCCACACCGCAGCCGCAGACCACAGGTTCATCACCTCGGCGGTCTCACCGAGGCAGGGCATGGCGTCGGGGGTGAGCGACAGCAGCCCGTTGATGGCGTACTTGATCTCGGCGTCGCCCAGCATGTCCATCAGCTCGATGGCCTGTTCCATCTGATCGTCGAAGTCGTCCGGCGTGAACGGCATCTCGGTCGGTGACAGGGCCGCCTCCTCGTTGGAGGGGATCTCGTCCGGATGGTGGAGGATCGGCCGGTGGGCGTAGGAGCCGACCTCCATCGAACCTGCCGACTGGCGCTCGTAACAGAAGGTGTCCATGTCCCGGACGATCGGGTAGCCGATCTCGTTGTTGGTCTCGGCCAGGATGTCCATCGGGCCGACGTCTGCCATCTGATGGACCGCCGGCACCAGTGGAATGGTGGCGCCGGCCATGTTGGCCACCTTGTTGCTCCAAACGCCGCAGGCGATGACCACATACTCGGCCTCGATGCGGCCCTTGTCGGTGACCACTGCGGTGACCTTCGCCAGACCGTTGTGGGCGTCTTCGGTTTCGATGTCCAGCACCTCGGTGTTGGCGAAAACCTGCAGCGCTCCCTTGTCGATGGCTTTGCGGCGCATCACAGTGCCGGTTTCCAACGAGTCCACCACCGAGACCGTCGGGCAGTAGAACCCGCCGAGAATGACCTCGTCGTTGACGAACGGGACCAACTCCTTGACCTCGGCCGGGCTCAACAGCTTGGCCTCCACTCCCCAGGCCGTCGCCGAGGTCATGCGCCGTTCGAGCTCGTCCATGCGCTCCTGGGTTCGAGCCACCTCGATACCGCCGGAGTCGACGCTGAGCCCGAGGTCCCGATATTGATTGGCGCTCTGAACCCCGAGCAACGCCATCTCCTTGTTGTGGTCGACGGGGAAGATGAAGTTGGAGGCGTGGCCGGTCGAGCCACCGGGGTTGGGGAGCGGGCCCTTGTCGATCAATACCATGTCGGTCCAGCCGAGGTCGGCGAGATGGCCGACGAGGCAGTTGCCGACGATGCCGGCACCGATCACGACGACCTTGGCATTCGTAGGGAAATCGCTCATCTGCTTCGGTTCTCCTTGCGTTCGTCTTGGCGTTCGTGCTGGCGTCCGTCGGACGGTCGTCCTGGCCTGTGTCCCGTGGCGGCCGGCCGAATGCCAAACTACCTTCCGACGGGGCGGCCGGACACGTGTCGTGCGAAGTCGGTTCGGAATGTGGCCCGGCCGTCCAGGGTTTCGATCAATGGGTTGGCTACCGGGCAAAAGCCTCGACACCAACCCTGGACCGATCGACTCCAGTTCTGTATGATGGAATCGTTCTGCATAGTGGAACACTATCGGATGGCACGTTTGTTGTCGATATCGAGAATGTGGCTCTTCAGTAGCTCTACCCGCACGGAGAATGCAGCGTGTCCTTCCCAACTGACCTCGAAATCGCCAAGGGCGCACACCTCCTACCACTGGACGAGGTTGCGACCGACGCAGGTATCCCCACCGAGTACCTCGAACCGTTCGGTACCGGGGCGGCCAAGATAGGCCTCGGTGCAATCGAGGCCATGGCCGATCGGCCCCGGGCCAAGTATGTGGTCGTCTCGGCCATCACCCCGACCCCGCTCGGCGAGGGCAAGACGACCACCACGGTCGGCCTCGGCCAGGCGTTCCAGCACATCGGCTCGTCGGCCACCATCGCCATCCGGCAACCGTCGATGGGGCCGACCTTCGGTATCAAGGGCGGCGCAGCCGGCGGCGGCTACAGCCAGGTGGTGCCGATGGAGCTGCTCAACCTCCACCTCACCGGCGACATGCACGCCGTCACCGCGGCCCACAACCTGTGCTCGGCCATGCTCGACGCCCACCTCTACCACGGCAACGAGGCCGGGTTCGACCAGCACAACATCGCCTGGCGGCGGGTGCTGGACGTGAACGACCGGGCCCTTCGAAACACCGTGATCGGCCTCGGCGGCCGGCTCGACGGCGTGCCCCGGGAGACCGGCTTCGACATCACCGCCGCCTCCGAGGTGATGGCTGCGCTGGCACTGTGCACCTCGCTCCAGGATCTGCGGGCCAGGATGGGTCGGATCGTGCTCGGCTATTCCAAGGACGGCGATCCGATCACCGCAGAGGAGATCGGGGCCGCCGGCTCGATGACGGTGATCCTGCGCGAGGCCATCAAGCCGAACCTGATGCAGACACTGGAGAACACCCCGGCCCTCGTCCACACCGGACCCTTCGGCAACATCGCGACCGGCAACTCTTCGATCGTGGCCGACCAGATCGGCATCCACATGAACGAGTTCCTCCTCACCGAGGCCGGGTTCGGGGCCGACATGGGGGCCGAACGGTTCTTCAACATCAAGTGCCGCTATTCCGGCATCGCCCCAGACGCCGCAGTGCTGGTGGCCACCGTGCGGGGGTTGAAGGCCCATGCCGGCAACCACAGGATCGTGGCCGGAAAACCACTGCCGGAGGCCCTACTGGCCGAGAACCCCGACGAGGTCCACCAGGGTGGCGACAACCTGCGCAAGCAGCTGTCGAACATGGCGATCCACGGGGTGACCCCGGTGGTGGCCATCAACGCCTTCCCCGGCGATCATCCGGCCGATATCGCCGCCATCGCCGAGATAGCCGAGGAGTACGGCGCCCGCTCGGCGTTGTCGACCCACTTCGCCGACGGCGGCAAGGGTGCGACCGAGCTGGCCGAGGCGATCAAGGATGCGGCGGACGAGCCATCGGACTTCCAGCTCCTCTACCCAAGCGACATGTCGCTTCGGGACAAGATCAACACCGTGGCCACCAGGGTCTACGGTGCCGACGGCACCGAGTTCTCCGCGGCGGCCGACAGACAGATCGACACCTACGAGGCGGCCGGTTTCGGCGATCTGCCGGTCTGCATCGCCAAGACCCACCTCTCGATCTCGGCCGACCCCAACCTCAAGGGGGCGCCGACCGGCTGGACCCTGCCGGTCCGGGAGGTCCGGGCCTCGGTCGGTGCCGGGTTCATCTACCCGCTGTGCGGGGACATGCGAACCATGCCCGGCCTCGGCACCAACCCGGCGGCGAAACACATCGACATCACCTTCGACGGCACCGGTCCCGAGGGCGAGATCGTGGGGCTCAGCTGATGGCGGCGCTCGACCCCCTCGACCCCGGGATGACAGCCGATCATCGGACCGAGCACCTCGCCGACCAGCAGCGACAGTACCGGTGGAAACTGATCGAGGGACTGACCTTCGAGGTGGTCCCCATGAGCGGGCTCGACGAGGCGATCGACGCCCTACCACCGGCCTCGGAGGTGTCCGTCACCTGCTCCCCGGTCAAGGGCATCGCCGAGACCATGCGACGCAGCGACCAGCTCCGCAGCCTCGGCCACACCCCCATTCCCCACATCGCGGCCAGGATGGTCGAGAGCCGGACCCACGTGGCCGAGATCGCCCGCTGGTTGCGCAGCGAACAGATCGGACGGATGTTCCTGGTGGGCGGCGACGCCACGCCGGCCGGACCCTACACCGACGCCGCAAGCTTTCTCCGGGATCTGCTCGAGGCCGGCCCTGCGTTGCATGCGATCGGGGTCACCGCCTATCCCGACGGCCACTCGGCAATAGATTCGGCCCACCTGTCGCAGGCCCTGCACGACAAGCAGGCCATCCTCGACGAGGCGGGCATCGTCGGCTACGCCAGCACCCAGATGTGTTTCGACCCCGGCCGGATCACCTCCTGGCTGACCAGGGAACGACGAAACGGCTTCGACCTCCCGGTCCACCTCGGCGTCGCCGGCGTGGTCGATCGGACGAAGCTGATGACGATGGGCGCCAGACTCGGCATCGGCACATCCCTGAGCTTCCTCCGCAAGAATCGCCGAGCCATCGGCAAGCTGATGACCCAGGGCGGCTACGACCCCGACACCCTGCTCGATCCGTTGGCACCCGACCTGGAGGCCTTGCGGGTCTCCGGTTTGCACTGCTTCACCTTCAATCAGGTCGAGGCCACCGAGGCCTGGCGCAGCTCGGCGATAGGGTCGCTCCAACCACGCCACTGACCCCGTCGCCCCGGGGCCGACCCGGCACCGCGGATGGGCCCCTGCCGGTGGCGGGCTGACCGAACCCGGTGGCAGGTACCGACCCGGCGGCGCCGATTCGATAGCCTCGCCGACAATGGGGAATCGCATAGGCCAGCTGTTCCAGCCGTCGGCTCTGGCACCGTCGGTTGCCCTGGCGGTGATGCAGACCGGCTCCGCAGTGTCGCTGGCGGCCCTGGTTTTCGTCGGCGACGTCGCCGACGGCCTGGGCCGGGCAACGATCACCTTCGTCGTCGGCAGCGTGCTGGCCGGCGCGGTCTATGCCTGGCGGACCCGGTTCGAGGTGGTGGTGGCCGGTGCGAAGAACAACGTCACGGTGGTGATCGCCGGCATTGCAGCCGGGGTCGCAGCCGATGCGGGAGGCGACGCCACAGACACCGTCTTCGTCTTCGTTGCCATCGCCGCCTGCATCAGCGGCGGGTTGATGTACCTGACCGGGCGGCTGGGGCTTGGCAAGCTGGTCCGCTTCCTGCCCTTTCCGGTGATCGGCGGGTACCTGGCGGGCACGGCCTGGCTGATGCTGAAGGGTGGGCTGTCGGTCATGGTCAACCAGCCGCTCGAGCTGGACCGGATCGGCGAGCTGACCGACGGGGACGTGGCCAGGCTGTGGCTTCCCGGCGTGATCCTGGCCGCAGCCGTGGTGTTCATGAGCGCCGGCCGGCAGAGCCTGACGATCGTCGGGGCCGTTGCCGGCTTCCACGTGCTGGTGTGGTTGTTCGGGTCCCATAGCCAGGCCGAGGCCGACGGATGGGTTCTGGGCCCGCTCCCCCGGACCGAGGGCATCGATACCCTCGTGCCCGATCCGGGTGCCGTCGACTGGTCGGCCATCGGCGGAGCCGCGGTCGGTCTCGTCGCCATTGCGCTCATCTCGGTGATCAGCCTGCTGCTCGACGTCACCGGGACCGGCTATGCGACCGGCGAGGACGTGGACATCAATCGGGAGCTGCGGGCGTCCGGCCTGGCATCTTTGACCTCGGGCGCGGTCGGCGGCACGGTTGGTTTCATCGGCGTCGGCCAGACGATCCTGGCCCGCAGGCTTCGGGCCTCGTCGCTGCTGGTCGTCACCGCATTCGTGACGATCGCCGCCTTCACGGTGGTGACCGGCCCGTGGCTCGTGGGCTGGATGCCCCGGTTCGTCGCCGGTGCGCTGGTCATGGGGCCGGGCATCGTGCTCGGTCACCGCTGGTTCGTCGATTCGATCGTCGCCGCCCGGTCGGCCGATCGGATCATCGCCATCATCATTCCGCTGACCGTCGCCTTCGTCGGCATCATGGAGGGCGTCGGTCTCGGCGTGGCCGTGGCGGCCGGGATCTTCGTTGTCCGCTACGCCTCCATCGACCCGGTGCGGTCCGAGGTGTCGGGCCAGGTCCTCCGCAGCGCCATCGACCGGCCGGCGGACCAGCAGGCGGCACTGGATGAAAACGGCCACCGGGTGGTGGTGGTGTCGCTGGTCGGCTTCCTGTTCTTCGGTTCGGTGTCCAGGCTGACCGGCCGGGTCCGGGAACTGGTGAACGACGGCATCACCGACTGCATCATCGACCTGCGACGGGTGTCGGGGATCGACACATCGGCCGAGGCGGAGCTGGCCAAGCTGACCGCGCTCTGCGACGACCACTCGGTCCGGTTGTACCTGGCGGCGCCGACGACCGAGGTCCTGCGGGCCCTGCGCCAGGGCCGGATGGTTCCAGGCTTGGACAGGCTGCTCCACACCGATGTCGATCACGCCCTGGAGGTCGCGGAGTCCCGGATTCTCGACGCCCAAGAATGCAGCGAGACGACGGCCGCCGCCGACCTGTCGCCTGTGACGTCGGATCCGGTGCTCGAGCGATTCGTCACCCGCCAGGAGATCCCGGCCGGCGCCGAATTGATCACCACCGGCGGTGCGGCCGGCGACCTGTTCATGATCCGTCATGGTTCGTTCACCGTGTGGGCCGACGACGATGGCCGGCGGCGCCGCATCCGGCGGCTGACCGGCGGGACCTTCGTCGGCGAGATGGCGTTCTTCACCTCGTCGGCCCGATCGGCGACGGTGACCGCCGACTGCGATTCGGTGGTGCTGCGGATGACCAGAGCCCGATTCCGGGCGCTGGCCGCGACTCACCCCGAGGTCGCCGTCGACCTGGCCGAACGGCTGTTGGTGGTCAATGCGAAGCGGCTCGATGCCGCAAATGCAGTGATCAGGGACCTGCTGCGCTGAGGCCGGCACGCAACCGGGCCGACCCCGATCGAACCGTCGGTCAGGGTGACCTCGCCGAGGTCAGGCTCGACCCTTGAGCATGAGATTCCAGTACAGGAAGGGCAGCCCGTACTTCTTCAGGTACCACATGTCCCGCCGGGGTTTCGTGGTGTCGATCAGCGGGAACGAGGGTTTCGGCTCCATCGAGTAGTCGAATTCGGCCAACAGCATTGCCTTGCTCGAGGTGGTGAGCGGGCACGAGGCATAGCCGCCGTAGGAGTCCGTCGGGTCCTTGCCTTCGAGTTGCCCCAGAACGTTGGCCGTCACCACCGGAGCCTGCTTGCGGACCGCGGCGCCGGTCTTGGAGTTCGGAGTCGATCCGGCGTCGCCGAGGGCGAAGACGTTGGGGTGTCGCACATGTTGCATCGTGTGCTTGTCGACATCGACATAGCCGGTCGGCGCGTCGGTGGACAGCGGGCTGGTCTTGACCCAGTCCGGGGCCGACTGATGGGGGACGACGTGCATCATGTCGTAGTCGATGTCGAACCCGGGTTGGCCCTCGTTCATCGACTTGAAGGTGGCTCGCTTGGTGGCCGGATCGACCGACGCCAACTCCGACTCGAAGTGCACGTTGATGCCGTAGTCGGCCGCCACTGCGTCCTGCGCCTTCGAGAAGACCGGCACACCGAACATGCCGGGGGTGGGGAGCACGAGGTGCACATCGATCTTGTCCAGAAGCCCGGCCTGGCGCCAGCGGTCGCAGGCCAGGTAGGCGATCTTCTGGGGAGCGCCGGCACATTTGATCGGCCCCGACGGCATGGTGAACACCGCGGTACCGGAGCTGGTGCCCTGGATGAAGTCCCACGTCTTTGGTGCCAGGTGTGGTTCGTAGTTCGACGACACGCCGTTGACGCCGATGGTGTCGGCCACCCCGGGGATCTTGTCCCAGTCGAGCTGGATGCCGGGACAGACGATCAACACGTCGTATTCGATCCGCTTCCCACCCGAGGTCTCGACCACGTTCTCAGCAGGCTCGAAGGAGAGCGCCGCCTCCTTGATCCAGGTGACACCCTTCGGTATCACCGAGGCTTCGCTGCGTTCGGTCTGGGCGATCGTGGCATGGCCTGCGCCCACCAGCGTCCAGAGCGGGTGGTAGTAGTGCTTGTCTGACGGCTCGATGATGGCGATGTCATCGACCTCCCTGCCAGCCGGGCGGCGACCGAGATACCCGCCGCCCCGCCGCCGACGATGACGACACGGTGATGATCGGTGGTGGCCATGACGATTCCCCCTCTCGTCGCCCCCCGACACCGCTGCTTGCGGCCCGAACGCGACATGCTTGTGACTAGAGTTTCTAGACTATGATGTACGGTCTTACGTTTATTAGGTCAATCACTATGGGGTCAAGCGTCGCCCCCCAACCGCGGATGGTCACCGGCGCAGGCAGTGATCATCTCGGGTCCGACCACTAGGCTGTGGCGCGGCTCCAACGACGCTCGAGCCGATGGCGCAACTCACAAGTCCCGACGGCCTCCACGATGCGACCACCCGACCGATAGGGAAAGCCTCGTGTGTACGAAGCGGAAAGACCCGACCTGAATTGACGACCGACCACTCGTCGCCCGGCCACGCTGCGGCCCCGGCGATCGATCGCGCCTCGACCGACCCTGACCCGCTGACCGGCCGCCCGGTCCCCGCCAGCACCTTCACCACCGACACCATCGCCACGATCAGGGGCACCGACACCAAGGACCGCACCGCCACCACCCACAGCGACACCGATGACCGCAGCGACGAGTTCGGCAACGAGTTCGTCAGCGGTCTGCAGGAGCGGCCGAGCCGAGGCAGCGCCGCCGCCGCCTCCTGGGCTCTGTTCACCGGTATGGGCCTGCTCATGCTGGGCAACGGTCTCCAGGGTTCGCTGATCGGTATCCGATCGGCCAACGAAGGCTTCTCGACCGCCGCCTCCGGCATCGTGATGGCGTCGTACTTCGTTGGCTTCCTGGCCGGGACGAGGGCCGCCACCAGGGCCATCGCCGCAGTTGGCCACATCCGGGTGTTCGCCGCCCTGGCGTCGATGGCATCGACGGCAACGTTGGTCCATGTGCTCACCATCAGCCCCTTCACCTGGTCGCTGATGCGATTCACCACCGGGCTGTGCATGGCGGGGTTGTACGTGGTCGTCGAGTCGTGGCTCAACGAGTTGGCGACCAACGCCACCCGGGGCCGACTGCTGGCCATCTACATGGTGGTGAGCATGTGCGGGATGGCCGGTGGCCAGTTCCTCTTGAACCTCGGCGATCCCCGGAGTTTCGAGTTGTTCATCATCGCCTCGGTGCTCGTCTCCTTGGCCCTCGTGCCGGTATCGCTGTCGGACCGGGGCGCGCCACCAAACCGTACGCCGATCCCGATGTCGCTCCGGGAATTGGCCGCCATCGTGCCGACCGGGCTGACCATCTCGGCCCTTGGCGGCATGGCCCACGGGTCACTGCTCGGCATGGGCGCCGTCTATGCCACCCGGGCCGGACTGACCCCGAGCCAGACCGCACTGTTCATGGGAGCACCGATGCTCGGCGGGGTGATCCTGCAGTTTCCGATCGGCGCATTGTCCGATCGGGTGCCTCGCCGGGGGGTGATGTTCGTTGTGGCAGTGGCGGCAACCCTGGCCGCATCGGGCCTGTTGACCGTGGCGGCGGGAAGCGCCGCCAGCTACCTGTTGATCTTCGCCGTCGGCGGCTTCAGCTTCCCGCTCTACTCACTCGGCATTGCCTACACCAATGACTGGATCAAACCCGAACAGTCCATGGGTGCCAGCTCGGCCCTGGTGACGATGAACGGCATCGGGGCGGTCCTCGGCCCGATCATCTCGGCCGGGCTGATCACGTTCTTCGACACCCAGATGTTCTTCGTCGTGCTGATTGCCACCCACGGCACCATTGCGACGTATCTGACCTACCGGATCGTGGCACGCGACGGGCTGCCGATGTCTCGCCAGGGCCGGTTCCTGCCGATCCCGGCTCGAGCGTCGGCCACGGCCATCGGTCAGCTGGCCCGTCGGCGGCGAAGGGGCTAGCAGGGTGCCGCGGTCAGTCGGGATTCTGAACCAGATCGTCTGACACCGCAGGAATCCGCAACGGCGCAACGGCCACGTCCGGCCGTTCCGTCCGCGGCATCGTCTCGTCGTGGCGGAGCCAGACCGTGCGTTGGGGGAACGGCATCTCGATCCCGGCTTCGTCGAGGGCCTCTTTGATCCGCACCCGCAGTTCACGGCCGACGATCCACTGCTCGGCCGGGTCGGTCCGAACCACCAGCCTGATCGTCACCCCGTCCGCCCCCAGGTTCTCGACGCCCCAGACCTCCGGCGGGTCGATGATGTCGCCGTCGACGAAGCTCGGGTCGCGCCAGAGCTCGTCGGCCACCCACTGGATAATGCCTTCGGCCCGGCGAATGTCGGTGTCGTAGGCAACGTCGACGTCGATGACCGCCCGCGACCAGAGTTGGGACTTGTTGCCGACCCGCCGGATCTCCGAATTCCGGATGTGCCACACCGTGCCGTTGACATCACGAATGGTTGTGGTCCGCAGCGAGAGGTTCTCCACCGTGCCCGATGCCTCGCCGAGGTCGACCACGTCGCCAACGCCGAACTGGTCCTCGAACAGCATGAAGAAACCGGAGAGGAAATCGGACACAACCGATTGGGCCCCGAAGCCCAACGCCACCCCAAGCACTCCCGCCCCGGCGAACAGCGGCGCCAAGCTCACGTCGAACTGGCCGAGGATGACCACCCCGGCCACCGCCCAGACCGCGACCGTGGACAACGAGGAGAGGACCGCCACCAGGGTGTCGATCCGCAGTTTCAGCCGGCCGTTGGTGGCTGGGGCCTGCGGGGTGGTGGAGCCCGGTACGGCATCGGCGTCCCCTGGTTCACCGACTCGGCGATCACCAGGACCGGACCGCTCGCCCGGCTGAGGACCGTCGCCTTGTTGAGGGCCGACGGCCTGTGCTCGGGCGTCGCTCGTTGACACCGGCCCAGCTTCGGTCGGGGCGGCGACCGTGGTGGCCGGCTGGGCCGGAGCGGTGGCGGCCAGCCGGGAGGCACGGGCACCACGTCGGACCGCGCTCGGCGCCCGTCGTTCCATCGTGGCCAGCCGCTCCAGGCTGCGCTGGGCCAGATGGCTGCCGTACCGATCGATGAAGCGTCGCAGCAACCGGGAGACCAGCAGCGCCACCACGATGATGATCAGGATCCGCAGCGGCACTTCGACCACCAGCTGCACGGCACGGGTCAACCCAACCGAGCCCGTTCGGTCGGCGACCCAGTCGCAGATCCAGCTCGGGTCTTCCCCGCATGCTTCGAGTCGCTCTGGATCGGTCAGCTGGTATCGCACCGCAACACCGTAATTCCAACCACGGTTGCCCAGCCGCCGATAGCCGCAGATTTTCCCATCCGAAGTCCATGAATTTGCGTCGAGCCGAGCGTTACCATGACATGCCATGGCCGAACGGTTGGCAACTCCGGCCGATGGATCTCGACTTGATGCCATGATACGGTACAGTTCCACTATGCGGTACGCGCTTCCACGCACGGAGTAGACAGCATGTCCGATACCGAAGACAGCGAGAACGGCGCAGCCGACGAGGAGGAGATCGATCTCTCCTCATTGAACGACGACGATCTCTGCGCCCAGATGCACGACGATCTTTACGACGGGCTTGCCGACGAGATAGCCGAAGGCACCAACATCTTCCTGGCAAGGGGCTGGTCTGCCGACAAGGTGCTCAACGATGCCCTGGTGGAGGGGATGCGAATCGTCGGCATCGACTTCCGGGACGGCATCCTGTTCGTTCCCGAGGTGCTCCTGGCGGCAAATGCGATGAAGGCCGGGATGGCGATCCTCCGCCCCCTGCTGGCCGAGACCGGGGCCGAGCCCATCGGCAAGGTGGTGATCGGCACGGTGAAGGGCGACATCCACGACATAGGTAAGAACCTGGTGGCGATGATGATGGAGGGTGCGGGATTCGACGTGATCAATCTCGGCATCAACACCGACGTCGACGAGTTCCTCGGCGCACTGGAGGAGCACAAGCCGGACATCCTGGGAATGTCGGCGCTGCTGACCACCACCATGCCCTATATGAAGGTGGTGATCGACACCCTGGTCGAGCGGGGCCTGCGCGACGATTGCATCGTGCTCGTCGGTGGCGCACCGCTGAATGAGGAGTTCGGCGAGGCCATCGGCGCCGACGCCTACTGTCGAGATGCCGCGGTTGCGGCCGAGACGGCAACCCGGATGATCGGCGAACGCCGTGCGGCCGCAGCCTAGGAGTCGCCGGCAGCCATGAGTCGACGTCGGGGCAAGGCCAACAGCATCACCATGATCTACTGGCGCGACATCCCGGCCCAGGTGACGGCCGTGGCCGGCGGGGTGACCGAACGAGCGCTGCTCGAACCTCGATTCCAGCACGCCATCGACCGTGCCGCCGCAGTTGCCGACCTCACCGAGACCGACGCCTACGTGGCCCAGTGGCGTCGGATCACCGAACCGTTGACCACCGATCCGGCCCCTGCGGTCGCCGATGCCGCAGCCAAGCTGGACGATGACTACCCCCGGGCGAGGCTCGAAGAGCTGGTGGCCAACGGTGGCGCAGAACCGGACCGCACCACCGCCGACCGGTGACCGGACCGGCACCCCCACCACACCCCGACCGGCACCACAAGATCGCTCCAACCCTGGATGGGACACCCATGACCGACACGATCATCAGCTCCGCCACAAAAGAGGTGGCCATCGGCTTCGGCCGGCCCTTCGTCATGATCGGCGAGAAGATCAACCCCACCGGCCGCAAGCTGCTGGCCGAGGAGATGAAGACCGGCGACTTCTCAAGGGTCGAAAAGGACGCACTCGACCAGGTCGCGGCGGGGGCCCACATGCTCGACGTCAACGCCGGTATCCCGCTGGCCGACGAGCCGGCACTGCTGGCCAAGGCGGTGGAGCTCGTGCAGTCGATCACCGATGCGCCGATCTCCATCGATTCCTCGATCGTCGAGGCCCTGGAGTCGGCCATTGCGGTGTACAAGGGCAAACCGCTGATCAACTCGGTCACCGGTGAGGAGGAGGTCATGGAACGGGTGCTGCCGTTCGTCGCCAAGTACGGGGCCGCGGTGGTTGCGGTGTCCAACGACGACACCGGCATCTCCGAGGACCCCGACGTTCGCTTCGAGGTGGCCAGGACGATCATCAATCGAGCCGCCGACCACGGCATCCCGAAGCAGGACGTGGTCGTCGACCCGTTGGTCATGCCGATCGGGGCGATGGCCACCGCCGGCCGTCAGGTCTTCGCACTGGTTGGCAGACTCCGCACCGAGCTCGAGGTCAACACCACCTGCGGGGCCAGCAACGTGAGCTTCGGGCTCCCCAGCCGCCATGCGGTGACCGGCAGCTTCCTGGCCATGGCCATTTCACACGGCATGACCTCGGCCATCATGAATCCCATGCACGCCGAGGTGAAGGCCGCGGTCATGGCGGCCGACGTGCTCAACAACCAGGATCCGAACTGTGCGGCCTGGATCGCCGAGAACCGGGAACCACCTGCCGACGGCGGGCCCGGGCGCCGGGGTGGCCGTCGAGGTGGCCGCCGGCGCTCCGCCACCGAATAGGCCGTAGAGAAGGCACCGGAACGACGATGACAGCGGACTCGACAGCGGTCGACCCGGAGCTCCGATCGGGGCTCGGCGGCGAACAATGGAACGACGGCCCAGACGAGGTCACCGTCGTGTTCACCCCCTCGGGGCTGGCCGGAAAGATACCGGCTCGCTCGACTGCGCTGGAGGCGGCCCGGCAGCTGGGGGTCGACCTCGACTCGGTCTGCGGTGGGCTTGGCATCTGCGGCCGCTGCCAGGTCGTGCCCGGGGTCGGCGAGTTCCCGAAGTGGGCCATCACCGCTGCGCCCGATCACATCACGGGCCCGGGTTCGATCGAGGCCGACTACCGGGGCAAGCGACCGATCAAGGACGGCCGTCGGCTGGGGTGCGGGCTGCAGGTCATTGGCGACATGGTCTTCGACGTCCCGGCCGAGAGCCAGATCCACAAGCAGGTGGTCCGCAAGGGGGTCGACCTGGAGGGGTTGACCGTCGATCCGATGATCACCCTCCACTACCTCGAGCTGGCGGAGCGAGACCCCGAGGACGGCACCAG
This sequence comes from uncultured Acidimicrobiaceae bacterium, assembly GCA_947259095.1. GTDB lineage: Bacteria > Actinomycetota > Acidimicrobiia > Acidimicrobiales > SZUA-35 > JAHELU01. The sequence continues at coordinate 40,555 of CAMYLA010000013.1, forward strand.
CCTCTCGGTCCAGATCATCGACCAGCTGGCCGAAGACTGGTCGATCGATGCCACCGGGTTCCGGTTCGAACTCCTGGCCGACCTCCAGGCCGCCACCAAGGATCGCACCCTCACCGTTGCTGTCGCTCGGGCCGATCGCTCGGTGATCGGGATCTGGCCGGGATTCGTGGACCGGGCGCTGGGGGTGGCGATCGATATCGGCTCCACCACCGTGGCCGGGCACCTGTGCGACCTGACAACCGGTGAGGTCCTGGCCAGCGCCGGGCGGATGAATCCCCAGATCCGCTTCGGCGAGGATCTGATGAGCCGGGTGTCCTATGTCATGCTCAACCAGGGCGGCGACCGGGAGCTGACCGTGGCCATCCGGACCGCCCTCGGCGAGTTGGTGGCCGAACTGCTGGACGAGGGCCGCCGACAGGATTCGTCGATCACGGAGCGTCATCTGCTCGACGTCGTGCTGGTCGGCAATCCGATCATGCATCACCTCGCCCTCGGCATCGACCCCACCCCCCTCGGTCAGTCGCCGTTCACCCTGGCCACCGATCGACCGGTTCACGCCGAGGCGACTGCGGTTGGCATCGATGCGCCACTGGCATCGCTGTACTTCGCTCCATGCATCGCCGGCCACGTCGGCGCCGACACCGCAGCGGCAATCCTGTCCGAGGGGCCCCACCGCAGCGAGGCGATCCAGCTGCTGGTCGATGTCGGCACCAACGCCGAGATCGTGCTCGGCAACAACCGCCGGCTGTTCGCCGCATCCAGCCCCACCGGACCGGCCTTCGAGGGGGCCCAGATCTCGTCGGGCCAGCGGGCAACGGCCGGCGCCATCGAGCGGGTCCGGATCGATCGCAGCACCCTCGAACCGCGGTTCAAGGTGATCGGCTGCGAGCTGTGGTCGGACGAGCACGGGTTCGAAGCCGAAACCGCCGCCACCGGGATCACCGGGATCTGCGGCTCCGGCATCATCGAGGTGATCAGCGAGCTGTTCCTCTCGGGGGTCATCGATACCCAGGGGGTGATCGTCGGCGAGGCGGCCACGCGCTCGGCCCGGATCCTGCCAGACGGTCGGACCTTCTCCTACCACCTGACCGGCCGGATCGCCGTGACCCAGGCCGACGTTCGAGCCATCCAGCTGGCCAAGGCGGCGCTGCGAGCGGGGATCGATCTGCTGCTGGAGCATGCCCGGCTGGGATCGGTCGACGAGGTCCGGCTGGCCGGAGCCTTCGGTGCCCATATCGACCCCGTCCATGCCATGGTCCTCGGTCTCATCCCCGATTGCCCGATCGACAAGGTCCGGGCGGTCGGCAACGCAGCCGGATCCGGTGCGGTTCGTGCCATGCTCTCGGCATCCCAGCGTCAGGAGATGGAACGGGCCGTCGACCGGGTGACCAAGATAGAAACCGCCACCGAACCGCGGTTCCAGGAGCTCTTCGTTGCGGCGCTGGCCTTTCCCCATCTCGACGCCGAGACCCCCAACCTGGCGGCGGCGGTTGATCTGCCGCCGCGATCGGCGGCCGCCGCCGAGCGCGGCGGCCCGAAGCGACGACGGCGTCGCCGATCACCTGCAAAGGACTGAACCCAAGAGCCGAATCCGTGATCGCAACGCACGGACGGTCGGCGCCAACCCGGAACGAGGACATCAATGAGCGAGGGACGACGAGGGCGTCGCAGCGGCGGCCGGGCCGGCAGGCAGGCGGCCAGGGATACCGCAGCCCGGGCATCGGCCGCCGCAGCCGATGCATTCCTGACCCGCAGGCTGCAGCCGTTCGAGATCATGGGCGAAGAGGGTCTGGCCCTCATCGAGCACAACGCGGACACGATCCTGGAAACGGTGGGGGTCGACTTCGTCGACTACCCGGCTGCCCTGCACCTCCTGGCCGATGCCGGGGCGGAAATCGATGGTCAGCGGGTCAGGTTCCCCCGCGGACTGTGTCGCAAGATCGTGACCGATCACGCGCCGGCGGTCTACACCCAACACGCCAGGAATCCGGCTCGCAGTGTGCAGATCGGCGGCGACGCAACGGTCTTCGCCCCCAACTACGGCTCGCCGTTCGCCTTCGACCTCGACCGGGGTCGCCGGTATGCGAGCATCGAGGATTTCCACAACTTCGTGAAGCTCACCTACCTGTCGAGCCCCCTGCATCACAGCGGAGGCACGGTCTGCGAACCGGTCGACATCCCGGTCAACAAGCGGCACCTGGACATGGTCTACGCCCACCTCCGCTACAGCGACAAGCCGTTCATGGGGTCGGTGACCGCAGGCGAGCGGGCCGAGGACTCGATCGAGCTGGCCAGGATCGGCTTCGGCGGCGACCTCGAGGATCGCACGGTCATGACCAGCCTGATCAACGCCTCGTCGCCGTTGACCTGGGACGCCACGATGCTGGCCTCCACCGAGGCCTACGCCAAGGCCAACCAGGCCTGCATCATCGCCCCGTTCATGCTGGCCGGCGCCATGGCGCCGGTGACCGCGGCCGGCGTTGCGGCCCAGACCCTGGCCGAGGCGCTGGCCGGCATGACCTTCGTCCAGCTCGTCCGCCCCGGGGCGCCGGTGGTGCTCGGTTCGTTCGCCAGCTCGATGTCGATGCAGACCGGGGCTCCCACCTTCGGCACCCCGGAACCGGCCCTGGTGCTCTACACCGTTGCCGCCCTCGCCAGGCGCTTGGGGGTACCGTTCCGCTCCGGCGGCTCGTTGACCGCCTCGAAACTGCCCGACGCCCAGGCCGCATACGAGAGCGCCGCCACCCTCATCCCCACCGTGATGGGAGGGGTGAACTTCGTACTCCATGCCGCAGGTTGGCAGGAGGGCGGCCTGGCCATCGGCTACGAGAAGTTCATCCTCGACGTCGACCAACTGGGGATGATGGAAGTGTTCGCAAAGGGTGTCGACATGTCGGAAAACGGTCAGGCCGTCGACGCCATCCTCGAGAACCAGCCCGGCCAGCACTTCCTGGGAACGGCCCATACGCTGGCCAACTTCGAGTCCGCCTTCTACCGGTCGACGACGGCCGACAACGCCTCGTTCGAGCAGTGGACCGAGGAGGGGGCGCTCGACGCCGGCCAGCGGGCCAACAAGATCTGGAAGAAGCGGTTGGCCGACTACGAGCCGCCGCCACTCGACGACGCCATCGACGCCGAGTTGTTGGATTTCATCGCCCGGCGCAAAACGTCGATGGCCGACGAATTCGGTTGACCGTGTCGATGGCGGGAGTCGGGAGGCGCCACGTCATGAGGCCGAGCGGCCGCCATCACAAGCGATTCGAGTGCAGCCGGCCAACGACGAACCGGCCGAGGGTCGGGGTCGACACCGCAGCCGAGGGCGGGTCGAGTCGATGAACGTGGACACAGCGCCGGGGCGAATGCGACTCGACTCCAGCGCCGGTCGTGTCCTGATCACCACCACCGTCGCCGGCTCCGCGGTGGCAATGCTGACCGCAACGGTGGTGAACGTTGCGCTGCCGACGCTGGCCGCCGATCTGGGTGCCACCTCCGGACAGCAGCAGTGGGTGGTCAATTCCTACCTGCTGACCATCGCCTCCCTGATCCTGATCGGAGGATCACTGGGGGATCGCTACGGCAGACTCAGGATCTACCGGCTCGGCATCGCCTGGTTCGCCCTGGCTTCACTGGCCTGTGCGGTGGCACCGACGATCGAGACGTTGATTGCCGCCCGGCTGTTGCAGGGCGTCGGCGGGGCGCTGCTCACCCCCGGCAGCCTGGCCATCATAGAGGCCACCCTGGTCCCCGACGATCGCTCCCGTGGCGTTGGCCGGTGGTCGGGGCTGAGCGGGATCGCCGGTGCCGTCGGGCCGCTGGTGGGCGGCGTGCTGGTCGACTACTCGTGGCGCTGGGTCTTCGTCATCAATCTCCCGGTGGCGGCTGCGGTGCTGTTGTTGAGCAGGAGACTGCCGGAGACCCGCAACCATGACGGTGCCGATGCCGACCTCGACATCATCGGGGCCGTCTTGACCGTTGCCCTGCTGGCTTCGACCTCCTTCGTTCTGATCCAGGGGCCACCGGGTGGCTTCGATCCGATCGACCTGGCGGCGGCGGCGATTGCGGTTGTGACCGCGGTGATGCTCGTGCCATACGAACGGCGACACCCGAATCCGATGGTGCCGATCTCGCTGTTCACCGGTCGGGTCTTCGCCACGGCCAACGCCCTGACCTTCCTGGTCTATGGCGGCATGGGGGTGGTGTTCTTCCTGCTGTCGGTCCAGTTGCAGGTCACCGCCGGGATGACACCGCTCCAGGCCGGGGCGGCGCTGTTGCCGGTCACGGTGCTGATGCTGGCGTTCTCCTCTCGGGCCGGTGCCCTGGCCCAGAGGATCGGGCCTCGGATTCCCCTCACCATCGGCCCGATGCTCATCGCCACCGGCATGTTGTTGTTGACCAGGATCGGCCCGGACACCGACTATGCGACCGATGTCCTGCCCGGGGTACTGGTCTTCGGGGCCGGCCTGGCGCTCAGCGTTGCACCGGTGACCGCCACCGCACTCCATGCGGTGCCTGACAACCTGGCCGGCGCGGCCTCGGGTACCAACAATGCGGTCTCCCGCACCGGTCAGTTGCTGGCCATCGCCGCCACCCCGCCGCTGGTCGGTCTGACCGGCGATGCGCTGAGTGATCCCGAGCAGCTCAACGACGGCTTCGGTCTCGCCATGGTGATCGGCGCCGGATTCGTGCTGGCCGGCGCCGCCACCGCCGCGTTGTTCCTCCGAGCCGGTGATCTCGGCGGCCCCGATGATGTGGCCGATGGCCCGCCGCCGTTCCAATGCGGCGTCGACGGCCCCGGCCAGCTCGGCCGAAGACAAACCGCCACCACCTGAACCCGGGGAACCCAAGGGTTCCCCGGTGGCTTGTCTCGCCGAGTTTCGCTCGACCGCCCCATCTGCACCGGCGGCCACGGCGTGGATCACCGAGCGGTCAGCTTTCTTGGGTTTCTCGGTCACAACCGTCACGAGTGGTCGTCAAACCCTCCTGAAGTACCCAACACGGGGCGCATCGCACAAAGGAGAATCGCATGTCTTGTGAACCCACCACCGCCACCCCCCAGGGACTGATGATGGAGCTGTTCAGCCAGTGTGCTGGATCCGGCGACATCGACGGTCTCACGGAGCTCTATGACGTCGCCGCAGTGTTCCAGCCGAAGTTCGGTGTAGCCCTGGCGGGTCATGAGCAGATCCGGCCGGTGAGCGAGGAGTTCCTGGCGCTGAGGCCGCAGATCACCTACACCGCAGATACTGATGTTCTCATCGTCGGCGACATTGCCTTGGTGTCGAACTTCTGGACGATGGGTTGCCACCCTGCCAGACGGCACGGTGATGAACGAAGGCGGCACCAGTGCCGATGTCGTTCGTCGACCGAGACGGCCGTGGACCCACTCACCGGCGTTCGGGCCCACGGTCTCGTCTTCTTGTTGTGCTCCCCGACGCAGATTCATTTGTGGAGGCCGCCCGGCAAGGAGACGCCGATGCCATGGAGGCTCTCGTCGGGTCGGTCCGTGATCGTGTCTACCGGCTCGCGCTTCGCATGGTCGCACAGCCCTCCGATGCCGAGGATGCCACCCAGGAGATCTTGATCAAGGTCATGACCCGCCTGTCGACCTTCAAGGGCGATGCTGGCTTCACGACCTGGGTCCACCGCATCGGGGTCAACCATCTGCTCGATCGCAAGAAGACCCAGGTCGAGCGGCTGGAGGTGAAATTCGACTTCTACGCCGAAGACCTCAGAACCGGCCTGGCGGAACCCTCGGCCCGCTCCGGGCCCGACAACGCGTTGTTGGCAGAAGAGATCAAGCTCAGCTGCACCCAGGCCATGCTCACCTGCCTCGACCGCCAGCACCGCGGTGTCGTCAACAAAAAGGCCGCCTGCCGCTGCAGCAAACGCATCGAAGCAGCCGTCACCCTGGGGCGCCTCGACCCGAACAACCTCGAGTTCGTCGGCCACCCCGACTACGTCGCGCCCGACACGTTGACCGACCGAATCGGGGACCTGGTGAGATCAGGAAGCTATGGCATCCTCCGATAGCGAACGCCCACCATCGCCGCCGAAACCAGAACAACACCTCGGCAGGAGCCGAAACTCCTAGGAACCCAAAGGGTTCCCACCCAAAGGGTTCCCACCCAAAGGGTTCCCACCCGAAGGGTTCCCAGTGGCCCGCTCCCACATGGCGTACATCGCCCCGTAGTGGCCACCCAGGGCCACCAGCTCGTCGTGGGTGCCGAGCTCGATCAGGCGGCCGTGATCGATCACCCCGATGCGATCGGCCCGCATGGCGGTGGCCAGTCGATGGGCGATGATGATGGCGGTCCGCCCCTCCAGTACCCGGTCGAGGGCCCGCTCCACCAGTGTCTCCGAGGCCAGGTCGAGGTTGGAGGTGGCCTCGTCGAGGATGAGCACCCGGGGGCGGGCCAGGAAGGCCCGGGCCAGCGCCAGGAGCTGGCGCTCGCCCGACGACAACGAGGAGCCGCGCTCGTGGACCGGCGAGTTCAACCCGTCCGGAAGCCTGGCGATCAGCTCGGTCAGACCGACCTCGTCGCAGGCGTGGCGGACCTCGTCCTCGGTGGCATCGGGCCTGGCGAACCCGACGTTGTAGCGGATGTCGCCGTTGAACAGGAACGGTTCCTGGGGTACGACGCCCAATTGGCGCCGCAATGACGCCAACGTCACGGTGGAGATGTCGGCTCCGTCGATGCTGATCGTCCCGGACCCGGGATCGTAGAAACGGGACAGGAGTTTGGCCACGGTCGACTTCCCGGCCCCGGTCGGGCCGACGATGGCGATCGTCTCCCCCGGCTCGATCGTCAGATCGAAATCGCTCAGCACCTCGGTCCTGCCGTCATAGCTGAACGACACGTCGTCGAAGACGACCCGGCCTTCGACGAGCGGCAACTCGATGGCGTCTGGGGACTCCGGGACCTCCGGGTCGGTGGACAGCAGATCCCGCAGCTTGCCTACCGCAGCCTGACCCTGCTGGTAGGAGTTGTAGAGCTGGACCAACTGTTGGATGGGAGCGAAGAACGCCGTCAGATAGAGCAGGAAGGCGAACAGCTCCCCGACGGTCAGCGTGCCGTTGAGCACCATCCGCCCACCGAAGAAGAGCAGCGCAGCCTGACCGGCGACGCCAATGGTCTCGCTGGATGGCCCGTAGACCGCACCGACGGTGGAGGCGTAGACGTTGGCGTCGCGATACTCGCCGACGACGTTGGCGTGGTGGATGACATTGTGGTGGCGACGGTTCATGGCGGTGATGACCCGCATCCCGGCCAGGCTCTCGGAGAGGTCGGCCAGCACGTCTGCGATGCGTTCCCTGACCCGGCCGTAGCCGACCTCCGAGGCGCTGCGGAACCACAGGGTCAGCAGCGCCATCGCCGGCACGACGGCCAGCAGGGTGATCAAGGCCAGCGTCGGGTTGAGCGTGGTCAACACGACGGTGATGATCGCCAGCGTCAGTACCTGTACCGCCAGGTTGACCAGCCCGTCCTGGAACAGGGCGGCCAGGGCGTCGATGTCGCTGGTCATCCTGGTCAGCAGCACGCCGACCTTTTCGCTGGTGAAGAAGCCGAGCGATTGTCGCTGGAAGTGGGAGAAGACCCCGACCCGAAGCTGGTACATCAGCCGCTCGCCGAGGCGTCCGGTGTAGGCGATGCGAACGGCGGAGGCGCCGGTGTTGACAACGACGGCCAGGAAGTAGGCGGCCGCCACCACAGCCAACACCGAGGCGTCCCGGGGGATGATGGCCCGGTCGATCCCGATCTGGGTCAGCAGCGGGCCGGCCTGGAGGGCCATGGTCTCGATCACCACCAGCCCCAACGCCCCCGCCAGGCCCCGACGGTGGGGACCCAGGAATCGGCGGAGCGTGAACGGCCGACGATCATGGTCCCACTGGGAGAAGGCGATGTCCGGTTCGGGGTGATCCGGTTCGGCATCGAGGATCGCGGTTGCCCGCTCGGCCAGTTCCGATGGCATGCCGGCGAACGGCAGCCCGGCCGCGGCGCTGGTCTGGGTGGCAGACGGGCCGGAGAACGGCGAACCGGGGGGTGGACCGAAGCTCACGGGCTGTCCCCGGCGATCGGTTCTGCTGCCGCCGCGTCGCCGGAGGGCACCACGGCGGGAGCGGCGTCGGGACCGGCCGCGGCTTGCGGGTCGGCGGGCTCGTCGTCATCGAGGTGGGCCAGCACCTCGGCGTATGCCGGCTCGGTGGCCATCAGCTCGCGGTGTTGACCTGCGGCCCTGACCCGCCCCCCTTCGAGCAGTACCACCCGGTCGGCGGCGGCGATGGTGGACAGCCGGTGGGCAATCAGGATGGTGGTCAATCCGTGGCGGTTCTCGTCGAGGGCGTCGAGAATGCGCTGCTCAACCGTCACGTCCACTGCGCTGGTGGCGTCGTCGAACACCAGGACCTTGGGATTCACCAGTGCGGTTCTGGCGATGGCCACCCGCTGCCGCTGGCCACCGGACAGGGTGTAGCCCCGCTCCCCGACCATTTCGTCGTAGCCGGCCGGAAGCGCCGAGATGAAATCGTGGGCCTGGGCCATCCCGGCCGCGGCCTCGATGTCGAGCCGGGCCGCAGTGGGGTCGCCGTATGCGATGTTGTCGGCCAGGCTGACCGAGAACAGGAACGGCTCATCGGCAACGATGCCGACGGTGTTGCGGAGGCTGAGCTGGGTGACATCGCGCACGTCGTGCCCGTCGACCCGAATGGCGCCACCGTCGACGTCGTAGAACCGGGCCAACAGCCTGGCGATGGTGGACTTGCCGCTGCCGGTCCTGCCGACGAGGGCCACCGTCTCGCCCGGCTCGACCCGGAGGTTGAACCCGTCGAGCACCAGTGGTCCGTGGGCGTCGTAGCGGAAGCTCACATCGTCGAACTCGACCAGGCCGGCCGGGTCGACGATGTCGGCCGCATCGACACGATCGACGACCTGGGGTTCCTCGTCGAAGATCTCATAGATCCGGTCGGCCGAGGCCCGGGCCCGCTGGCCCAACATCAAGAACAGCCCGAGGGTCCGGAACGGTGCCTGCAGCATGGTGACGTAGGCGGTGAAGGCGAACAGGGTTCCCTCTGTGACCTGGCCTTCGATGACCAGCCAGCCGCCGTAGACCAGCACCAGCAGGGTGCCGATCCTCGGGAGATTCTCGATGATCGGGTTGTGGGAAGCTCTGGCGTCGACGGTGCGGACCCCGGCCCAGCGAAGTCTGGTGGCGGCCTTTGCCAACTCGTTGATCTGGTTCCGTTCTGCCGCGAAGGACCGCACGACCCGGACGCCGTTGATGTTCTCGTCCACGATGGTCGACACGTCGGCCACCCGGGCCTGCACGATCCACGACAGTGGGAAGACCTGGTCCCGTAGCCGCTTGCCGAGCACGTAGACCCCGGGTAGGGGCAGCACCGCCACCACCGTCAGCCAGACGTGGATCGAAAGCATGTAGGCCAGGGCCACCACGAACATGACGGTGGTCATGGAGATGAGCGGGGCGAAGGTGAGAAACATCTGCACCGAGCGGATGTCGGAGTTGGCCCGGGAGATCACCTGCCCGGAGTGGGTCTTGTCGTAGAACGAGAACGAGAGCTTCGACAGGTGCTCGTAGAGCAGTGTCCGCAGATCGGTGTCGATCTCGAATGCGGTGCGGTACAGCCCGTACCGGTAGGCCAGGGTCAGCAACCCCCTGGCGACGCCGATGGCCAGCAGTATGCCGACATAGAACAGCAGCCGGTCGGTGTCGGCATCGGTTGCGGCCACCTCGGCCACCGCCTGGCCACCGGGCACCACCTCGCCGGAACGTGCGTCGTCGGAAAGCACCTCGTCGATCGTTGCCCGGATCACCGCCGGGATCGCCACCTGCAACAGGTTGGCCATCAGGGCCAGGGCCATCGAACCGAAGAACAGGAACCGGTGGGCCATGACGACCGGGGCGATCCGCCGCAACCAGCCCTTGCTGGCATCAGGGTCGATCCCCGACCTGGCCCGCCGATACCGCCGCTCGACCCCGACCGGTGGTCGCAACTCGAGATCGGGGGCCCCGTCACTCATCGGCGATCACCGCACCGGAGGCTGATCGATCGCCGGCCGAGCCGGGTATCACCGATTGATGGCCACCTCGCCAGGGCCGGGGGCGGCGTCGTCGGCGGTGGTGGTCGCGGTCTGGCTGGTCGGGGGACGGGTCGTCGAGGGACGTGGTGTGGTGGGCGGCCGCTCGGTTGTTGTCGGCCTCCGGGTGGTGGAACTGCCGGCGGTGGGCTCGGTGCCGCCACCGGTGGTGGGCGGGGTGACCTCCGACGTTGCCGACGTGGACGGTGTGCTCGGTTCGGTGGTCGTCTTGGCGGTTGTCGGTGATTGGGTGGAGCCGGTGGTCGGCCTGTCCCCGTCGCCGGGATCGTCGTTGCGGGTGGTCGTCGTGGGCCGGGCACGGACCGAGGTCGAGATCCTCGGACCGGCGGCGGTGGAACGGGATCGGGTCGAGACAACGCTGTTGTCCGGCAGCGGTGCCAGATCGACGAACGTCCGGCGGCCGAGCGTGGTCGTGGTCTCCTCCACCAGGTCGGCCTCGGAGACCGTACCGTCGGCGTCCACCCGTCCGCCGCCACGCGTGCCCCAAACCTGGAACGCCGCAACGACGACCAGAAGCATGAGCACGATCGGGGCGACTTTGTTCAATGGAGACAGCTCCTGGACTCCGAGGCGAAGGCGCAGGTGGGGTTTCCCGTTCTTCCGGGATGACCGTTGGCCTGCGGACGGCGTGGACGCCGCTGGGACCGCCTACGCGCCCCAGGTCGATGCTAGCGCCCGAAAGCCACCGGATTGGCCCAACCGGGCCCGGCTGGGCCCGAGTTTGTGAAAAAAGGTGCGTTTGGGGGCCCAAAACTAGCCGTCGACCGGTAACCGCAACACCCCGGTGACCTCACAACCGACCGAATCGAACGGCTCCCGGGCCGAGATCACGTTGAACACGTCCTCGGTTCGCTCCTCGAATGGGGCCATGGAGCGGAAGACCACTTCGTCGACGCCGAGCACCGAGCCGCCGGCCCCGACCACCCGGAAGGCAACCAGGTAGTGGGAGTCGACCTCGGCCGACACCGCGGTGAGGGTGGCGTCGATCTCGTAGTCTTCACCGAAATCGACACCGGTGACCACACAACTGGCCGGATCGTCGGCCGGGACGGCGTCGGTGAAGTCGATTGCCGCATCTGCGATCTCGTCCCGGAACGACCAGATGAACACGCCACAGCCCCCGGCCAGCAGCAGGAACACGCCACCGAACACGATGGCCAGGATCTTGCCGGTCGAGCGCTTCTTCGGTTCGGCCACCGGGTACCGCAGCCCGGCACCGGGCCCAAGGCCCGGTCCGGCGGCCGGCGGGGGCATCGATTCCATCCGATCGGTCGAGCGCGGCGGCTCGAAGTCACTCACCGGCGCGGGGTTCCAATCGGCCTGTGCTCCCGGGGGCGTCTGTGCCGCCGGTGGTGTCTGTGCCGCCGATGGTGTTGGCGGTGGCGGCGCGGGCCCGGGAGGCTGATAGTCGGGGTGGAGCTCGGGGGCGTACCACTTGCCGTCGGATGCCTCCCACCAACCGTCGCCAAGGGGATGGTCGCTCATCGATCCGATTGGGCCTCGGCGAGGTCGATGGCTCCGATCATCCGCTCCTTGAGGCCCTCGACGTCGATCCCTTCGGTGCTCTTGTTGCCCAACATGTAGCGAGCGTAGACCCCGTGGAGGATGCAGGCGGTCTTGAAGTAGTTGAATGTCCGGTAGTAGTCGAGGTTCGACAGGTCTCGGCCGGTGAGCTCGGCATAGTGATCGGCCAGCTCCTGGCGCCTGGGGAACCCGGGGGCGGTGGTCGCCGCTTCGTGGGACACCCTGATCTCGTCTTCGGGGTCGCTCCAGCCATTGAGCGCATAGGCGAAATCGGCGAGCGGGTCACCGAGGGTTGCGATCTCCCAATCGAGCACCGCCACCACGTTGCCGTCCCGGTCGATCATGGCATTGTGCATGCCGTAGTCGCCGTGGACCACCCTGGCCGGCCCCTGGCCGGGCACCGTCTCACTGAGTTCGTCATGGAGCCGATGGATGCGGGGATCGTCGTAGCCGGCGCCGGCGATCGATGCCTGCCACGACCCGTACCAGGTCCGCAGTTGGCGGCTGACATAGCCGTCGTGGCGGGCCAGCTGATCGAGCCCGACGTCGGCCGGGTCGATGCCGTGGAGCGTGGCCAGGGTGGCGATGAATGAGTAGCCGACGGCTTGGCGGGCCTCCATCGTCAGCCAGTCGTCGACGTCCTCGGCGGTGTACAGGGCCCGGCCCCCGACCTCGCTCATCACGTAGAACACCGCCCCGGTGACCGAGGTGTCCTCGCACAGGCCAAGGGCGGTGGCCACCGGCACATCGGTCGGCCCGAGGCCGGAGATGATGGTGAACTCCCGTTTCATGTCGTGGGCCTTCGGCAGCAGCTCACCCTGAGGTGGTCGCCGGATCACCACCCGCCGCCCATGGCCATCGCTCAGCAGGAACGTGAGGTTGGAATGGCCGCCTTCGAGCCGGGTCCAATGGAATGGACCGGCGAGGCCTTCGATGTTGGCCTCGATCCAGGCCTCGACCGGGGGCCTGTCGTAGCCCGGGGTATCGACGCCGGTCTGGCCGGCCGCTGTGCGACTGTCGGTCATGTCAACCGATTGTTGCGGCTTTTGCGGTCGGAGGAAAGTTCCCTTCGATCAGCCGTGGCGGCGGAGCCAGGTCAGCACCGAGATGGCGACCGCCTCCGGCTGTTCTGGCAACAGGGCATGGCCGGCGGCCGGAACCTCGACGACGGCAACCTTGCCATTGAGCTCGTTGGCCAGCAGCCGCGTGCTTTCCGCCGAGACGATGCGGTCCTCGGCCGGCCGGACGATCAGCGTGTCCACGACACCCCCGGACGCCCACGCTTTGGTCGGCGTGCGCTGTTGGGCTTCGAGTTGGGCCGATGCCAGGATCGGGTGCCAACCGTCGACCCACACTACCGGATCGTTGCCGGCGGCGAAGAAGGCCAGGGCCACCGCCTCGAGATGCTCCTCGACGGAGAGCTCGGGGATGAAGGTGCGGCGATGGGCGGTGGCCGGTTCCGGTTTCGGGGGTACGGGCCCGGGCGTTGCCAGCAACACCATGTTCTTCACCAGCTCGGGATGACGGGTGGCGGTGGCCCGCGCCACCTGACCCCCGAAGTCGTGGCCGACGACGGCAGATGGGCCCTTGCCGTTGGAGCGGATCACCGCCGCAACGTCATCGGCCAGGTCGGTGAGGGTGATGTCGGCGACCGCGCCAGACGATCCGGACCAGCCCCGAGGCTCCGGCGACAGGACCTGGAACCCGGCCCTGGCCAGCCGATCGGAGAGCCCGGTGAAGTCATCGGCTCCCCGGCCCAACGAGGGCAGAAGCACCACCGGCGGCCCTTCACCCTGGACGGTGACCTGAAGCCGGCAGGCCGGGCCGCGAACCGACCGCTGGGAGCGGTAGTTGGCCTGCAGCTCCAGACCTCGGACCTGCGAGGCGAACGACTCCAACTCCACCATGGCGTCGACCGAGGAGTCGTCGTTGTAGGTCTTCCACAGCAACCGGCCGATGAACCGGAAGGCGTCGACCAGGCGAGGGCCGACCGATGGGCCGACGTGGTTGCCTCCCTTTGTCAGCCGGTACTCATGGGAGATGCCGATGTCGAACAGGCATCGGTGGAGCAGCTCGGTGCCGTATTGGACGTGCAGCAGATCCTCGTCGCCTGCCTCCAGGTAGATGGAGAGGTCACCGGCGGCGATGGCGGTGGAGTTGGCGACCGCCAGCGACGTGGGATGGTTGGCCTTCCAGTACTGGTGGTCGAGGGGTTCGCCGAACAGCTTCCTGCGGACCCCCGGCGGCATGTAGACCCGATCTCGGCTCGGCACCCGGTCCCAGGTGAGGGCCGCTTCCACCGTCGGTTCGATGGCCACCACCGCCTTGAACTGGTCGGGGTATTTGAACGCCATTCGCAGCGCCCCCAGGGCCCCGACCGAGATCCCGCCGATCAGCAGCGGCCCGTCCGTGGCGCCGGTCTGTTCCCGGATGGCGGGGATGAACTCCTCGAGGAGGAAGGTCTCCCACAATTCCGAGCCGTCCTGGCGGTCGAGGTAGAACGACCAGCCGGCGCTCGGGGTAGCGACCACCATCTTCGGTAGCGAACGGTCGGCCCAGCAGGCGGCGAACTGCGACTTGCAGGTCTCGAGGAATCGGCGTGACCCGCCGCCGCCGTGGAGCCAGATGAGTACCGGCAGCTTGGTGGTGGAACCATCGGTTGCCACCAGCGTCGAGTACTCGACCGGACCCGGGACGCGTTCGGTCAGCAGTTCGCCGTGTCGTAGACCGGTCCCGCCGCTGCGCTGCCTGCCGTCGGTGCTCGCCATAATCCCCGCATCATCTTAGGACGACCGACCCCACCACCCAAGGGCAATTTTCCGCCGATTATCGACGCTGGAACGGGCCAGACCGATGCTCGTCGTGGCCGGCCAAACGGTCGAACACCGCTTGGCGGCCCTCCGCGCTCTGGGCCTGGATGAGGTAGAACATCGTCTCCCGACTCAATCGCTGCGCCGGATGGTCGAGCTGCATGGCGCTGCCCCCGACCGCGGCCAGCAGGGCCGTCGCCAGCCGCTGCACCGCCAGCAGCGTCTCGGCCCTGGCCGCTGCCACCTCGGTCAGCTCCGCGGTGCCGCCGTCAACGGCCTTGGCCTGGACCTCGGCCCGGTCGCCGACCTCGCCCCACCAGCCGGCGAGCTCGTCTACCAGCTCCGGGGCATGGTCGGCCAGGCAGGCCAGGGCCCGATCGCCAACCCCGAGGCAGAGCGGATTGGGCCGCGCCGCCAGGAAGCGGTCCTTGCGGGTCCAGCGATCGAAGTCGATGACGCTCACCACCATGTCGGCGTCGACCCGGTACCGGTCGAAGCGCAGGGCAACGGTCTGGGTTGCGCCATAGACCATCAGATCGAACGTTCTGGCCACCGACAGGCCCTGGCTGACCTTGCCCGGGACCAACGCCCACACCATCCGGCCGTCGTTGGTGGCGGCCGCCACGCCGAACACCGCGGCGGTGCCCCATGAGGTGACCCAGGGGGCGGTGCCGTCGAGCACCCAGCCGTCACCGTCGGGCTCGGCCCGCAGCACCGGCGGGCCCGGCCGTCGCAGGTGGGCGTAGGCGATGCCGGCCAGGCTGTGGTCGACCAGGGCCGGCAGCCACCGGGCACGCAACGTTTCGTTGTCGCTGGCGGCCACCGCCCCCACCGTTCCGTGGTGCTGGGCGAAGGCGAAGCTGGTGGCGCCACAACCCGAGCCGAGCAGTCGCAGGATTCGACGAACCGTCGACGGATCGAGGCCGAGGCCCCCTTGATCGACCGGCACGACCATCCCGTGGAGCCCGAGCTCGGCGATCGCCTCGAAGTGGTCGAGCGGCAGCCGGTCGGCCCGATCGACCGCCGATGAGGCGGGCCACAGCCGCTCCTCGACGAAGCGTTCGATGGCGGCCAGAGGCGCACCGTCGAACACCGGGGTCGGTTCAGAGTTGTTCGACTGCTCGGAGCGGATCGACGTAGTTAAGCCCAAGAACCCTGGCAACGGCCAACTCGGTGACCTCGCCTCCGCAGACGTTCAGCCCGTTTCGGAGGTGGGCGTCATCGGACAGCGCCTGCTTGGCCCCCTTGTCGGCCAGCGCCAGCGTGAACGGCAGGGTTGAGTTGTTCAGGGCGTAGGTCGACGTCCGGGGTACGGCCCCCGGCATGTTGGCAACGCAGTAGTGGACAACACCGTCGACCACGTAGGTCGGGTCGCTGTGGGTGGTCGGGCGGGACGTCTCCATACAACCCCCCTGATCGATTGCGACATCGACCAGCACCGAACCGGGGCGCATGGCGGCCACCATCTCGGCGGTCACGAGGCGAGGGGTCCTGTCACCCTTGACCAGCACCGCACCGATCACCAGATCGGCGTCGAGCACCAGTTCGTTCAGGGCGAACGACGTCGAGTAGACCGTTTGCAGGGCGGCACCGAACCGGGCTGCCAGCTGGTCGAGGACCTCGATCTGGCGGTCCACCACGCTGACCTGGGCGCCGAGTCCGAGCGCCATCTCCACTGCGTTCTCGCCGACCACCCCGCCGCCGATGACCACCACCTTGGCCGATGGCACCCCCGGCACACCGCCGAGCAGCAGACCTGCGCCGCCCTGGGGCGCCTCCAGGGAATGGGCGCCGGCCTGGATGGCCATCCGGCCCGCAACCTTGGACATCGGGGCCAGCAGCGGCAGGTCGCCGTCGTCGTCGGTCACCGTTTCGTAGGCGATACAGGTCGCCCCGCTGGCGATGAGGTCCTTGGTCTGTTCCGGGTCGGGAGCGAGATGAAGGTAGGTGAACAGGATCTGGCCCTCCGACAGCATGGCCCGTTCGGCGGCCTGGGGCTCCTTGACCTTCACCACCATGTCGGCTTCGGCGAAGACCTGGGCCGGCGAGTCGACGACAGACGCCCCCTGGGCCCGATAGTCCTCGTCGGCGGCACCGATACCGATGCCGGCGTTGGTCTCCACGATGACCTCGTGGCCCCGGGCGATCAGCTCGTACACACTGCCGGGTGTCAACCCGACCCGGTGCTCGGCGTTCTTGACTTCTTTCGGCACTCCGACTCGCATGTGCTCAGACCCTCCGCTCCGTTGCGTGGCCCCGGAACGAACCGGGGCCGGTGCTCCCACTGTAAACCACCGCTGGAGCCAGGCACTTGCGAATCTTGCTGGATCGGCGACCCGGAACACAATATTCTTGCTCAACGTCTCCCCATCAAGGCAGAAAATGAGCACCATGAATCTAGATGCGACGGATCGCTCCATCCTGGCTGCGCTGCAACACGACGGTCGGATCACCAACGCCGAGTTGGCGGCCACGGTCGGGCTCTCGCAGTCGGCGGCGTTGCGACGTACCCGCACGCTCGAGAAGGCGGGCGTCATCGAGAACTACGTGGCCCTGGTCGATGCGAAGTCGGTCGGGCGGGCCACCACCGTGTTCGTCGAAATCTCGCTCAGCACCCAATCGGAGAGCCAGCTCGACGATTTCGAGGCGGCGATCGTGGAGTGTCCGGAGGTGATGAGCTGCCACCTGATGGCCGGCGACTCCGACTACCTGCTCCAGGTCGCCTGCGCCGACGTCGGCGACTACGAGCGCATCCACCGGGACTGGTTGTCGAAACTGCCGGGTGTCTACCGGATTCGATCCAGCTTTGCGTTGCGGGCGGTCTGTCGCCGGACCGCCCTCGACCTCGACCCAGCCCGAGCGCGGCCGGGATCTACCACACCGCCATAGGCTCGCGGCGCCGGTGGTGTGACGGTTCGGCGACGCCCGGGGGATCGAACCCCATCGGTTCCGTCGGGCGAACCCTTCGGAAAAGGGCAGGGGCGAGAACCTAATGGTTCCCGCCCCTTCAACCGGCCATGGTGGTGGTGGACGGCCGGTGTTGTCTGAATTGTGCCGTCGGCGACTCGATCAGTTGATCGAGCTACCGATGGTGCTGAAGCTGTCGGCGGCTTCCCGTCCAAGGAAGGTGACCGCACCGATACACACCACGGCGATCAAGGCCACCAACAGGGCGTACTCGACCAGCGAAGCGCCACGCTCGGAGGAAACCCGAGCCTTCAACCAAGCGGAAACGAACTCATAGTGAAGCATTTGATACTCTCCAGGCACTCGAGGTGCGGTAACTTTTTTGATCCATCGGGGACTTGCCCTCTCTTCATCGTCGGCAACCCCGGAGAGCTTCATAGGCCGCCCGGCTCTAGATCGGCCCATATTGGTGGCCATTCGGCCCCCATCCCGTCTCCCGGGTGTCCGGTGCAGGGCCCCAGACCACCTGGCTGACCAGCCTCCTGGCCGACCGGCTTCTGCACAAGTGGCCACCGTCTCGATCTAGGTTGTCTTCAGCCCGCTCGCGGTGAGCGGCCTCGGGAGCCACTCCCCCACTGCCAACCTCCATGAGCGGTGCCGGCTGCGGCCGGCCCAAGGAGGATGTGTCCGTCATGGGCTCAGCCGAAGAACCAACACCCAACCACCCGCCCGACCGGCCCGCCGGCCGCCTCTGGGGCCAACCCGGTGATCCGCCGGCGGGCAGACCTGCCGATACCCCGATCGATCGTCCGATCCGTGCCCCCATCGATGGCCCCATCCACTCCCCCATCGATGGCCCGGCCGACACGCAATCCCATGTTCCGGCCGATGCGCAATCGATCCTCACGTTTCGTGACGCATTGGGCATGGCCATGGAACTGGCCTACGAGTACGCCTTCGTGAACGCAGAGGCAATCCTCGACCAGCACCATCGCCTGCACGATCTGATCGTGGCCGAGGGCATCGGTCGAACCATCGAGCCGGTCGTCGGGTGGCTCACCGACGCGGTCGGCCTCCGCTTCACCGATCAACGGCTGGGATCGGTCGGGGTCGTTCTTGTCACGGTCCGCCCCTTCGACGTCGACGTCGTCCGGGAACAGGACCTGTTCCAGTACCGGCGGGCCGGATGGGCCATCGCCCAACGGGGCGCCCACCTGATCGACTGGCTGGAGACCGACGGCGACTGTTGCCGATCGTATGCCTACGTCACCTGCCCGGCCAGAGCCTGGGAATCCGATCCACCCGGCCATCGCCTGTCGGATGGCCGAACCTGGTGACGGTCCCGGTAAGGCCGACCTGTGGTCGGCCCGGCCGAGGGCGCTGAGATGTCGCTAGTTGAGCGAGCTGCCGACGGCGCTGAGCGAGTTCCCGACCTCCCGGCCAAGGAAGGTCACCGCGCCGATACACACCACGGCGATCAGGGCCACCAGCAGGGCGTACTCAACCAGCGAGGCCCCCCGCTCGGAGGAAACCCGAGCACTCAACCAGGCGTGAACAAACTCAACGTGAAGCATTCTGCATACTCTCCAGGCAAGGCTCGACCGAGATCGGCGTCGATCGGGAACGACTTCTCTCAGTCTTCGACCCGGCATCATGGCAACTGGATAGGCCACCCTGCTCAAACCGCACTGGGCCGACCAGCCGGATCCGACGGCCGGGGCTGCACGGTCGCGCCCCCGTCGGGCACTGCGGCCGATGCGTTCAGCCCAGCGGACCCCACGCTCGCAGGCAGGTGCCGCTCGGCGAGCGTGGCACCGCCCGCCGGAAGCCGAACTTGTGGCGAAACTCCGAACCGATCCATTGCCAGACGCTGCCAGACGGTGCCTCGGTCCCGAGTCCCAACTGCGCAGCATCGATCACCTCGCCGCGGTGGCGAACCAACACCCGCTCCCCCCGATGGGTCAGCAGATACCGGTCCAGGTTCTCCACCGGCAACAGGAGGTCGTTGTCCACGTAGTACGACAGGCTGGAACCGTCCTCGGTCTCCACCAGCTCGACAACCGACGGCGCATCACCAACGCCGAGAGCGCCGATCAGGACATGGTTGGAAGACCCGTCGATCACCCGGAGGTTGGAATACATGTTGAACGCCGCCGCAGTGCGGATCTGCAGGTACGGTCCGAGCCCGACCAGGACGGTGGCCACAATCACCGGGACCAGGCACCTCCTCACGCTCCAGCCGCCGACAAGGCCCGCCGGCCGCAGGGTCGGTGTCTCGGGCCGACCACCGTTGCCGGCAAACCGGACGACCCAGGCCCCGATGGTGACCCAGAGCATCAGCCACACCGGATAGGCCACGATCCAGCCTGGAAGCGGGGTCGCACCGGACATGGCGATGGCGTGGAGACCAACGATCAGCGCCACGATCAGCGCACGCTCCAGGACAGGGCGGCACAGCAGGCGGGCGAGCCTGCCATCCAACAACGCACCGAACGTCGACGGTGTGAACAGGAGAAAGAGGGGCAGCAGCGTGGCCGAGAAGTCCCACACATGACCAACGGGATCGGCTGCCAGCACAAAATGGAAACCGAGCGCCAGGACCACACCGACCCTTCGGGACCGGGGCCAGGCCAACAACACCGGGATCGCCAGCTCGATCACCACCGTCGCCGTGATCACCCCCGGCGCCAGTGCGGCAATCGGCTCCCGACCGATCCCGACGGCCCCGCCCAGCGCCTCGCCGAACAACAGCGCACAGCTACGGCCGGGGTCGAAGAAGTCCCAATTGAGCTTGGACAGCGCAATGAAGCCGTAGGCCAGAACCAGAATCCACCGTCCGGCCGGGGCGACCAGCGCCGCCCACGAGGCGGGTCGGCGAACCACGGCGATCAGGATCGCAGCGGAACCGAGGGCCAGGAGAACCTCATGATTTCCCACAACCGGGGATTTGAGCCAGAACACCGCCAAATAGAGCGCCGCCATGGCCCCCACGGCCCGGGCGGTCGGCCACAGCAGGGTCAGACCGGCCGCTGCCGCCAACAGCAGTTGCAGCAAACCGATCCGATCGCCGGCCAACAAGTGGCTGTCGTTCGCCGCAAGGTGCAACAGCATCGCAAGGGCCCACAGCGGCCCAAACCAGGCGCCCGCACCGAGCGTGGGCTCCACCATCGGAGCCCCATCAGCGGCGCCATTGGTGGCCGACGATGCATCGCCTGCGGTCCCAGCCCCGCCCCCCGGGCCGCTATGGGGCCCGCCGGATGCCACCCGGCGGGGCCGGCTGGTGGTCACCGCGGCCGCCGGGCCGGATGCACGGATTCTGAGTTCACTGCCACTCGTTCACGAGTCGGCACCAAGCGCCCGGAGCTGAACCTCTGGCCGATGCCCCATAGACTCGAACGTGATGCTTGCCGCTGACACCGCCACAGAGAAGTTCGTAGACCTGTCGGTTCCGTTGTGGGCCTGGGTGGTTCTGCTCGTCTCGGTGGTCTCCCTCCTCGCCCTCGACCTCTGGCGCCACCGCGAGGCCCACGCTCCCACCTTCAAAGAGGCCGGCCTCGAATCCACGTTCTGGGTGCTGTGCGCGCTCGGTTTCGCCGTCTTCGTCTTCGCCCAATTCGGAGGCCAGGCCGGCGGCGAGTATCTCGGGGTCTACATCACCGAGAAATCACTCAGCGTGGACAACGTGTTCGTCTGGGCACTGCTGTTTTCCACCATGTCCATCCCGCTCAAATACCAGCATCGGGTGCTGTTCTGGGGCATTTTCGGTGCGCTGACGCTTCGGGCGATCTTCATCCTCATCGGCGCCGCGCTGGTGGAGCGGTTCTCGGTGGTACTCGTGTTCTTCGGGGTCTTCCTGATCTACACCGGATTTCGGATCATTCGCCATCGTGAGGGCGAGGGCGAGGATTCCACCACCGCCGGCTTGTCGCTGCTGCGGCGGTTCATGCCGGTGAGCGACCACTACGACGGCCAGAAGTTCTTCACCAAGATCGATGGTCGCCGGGCCGCAACCCCGCTCTTCGCCGCCCTGGTGGTTGTCGAGGCCACCGACGTCGTCTTCGCCGTCGATTCGGTACCCGCATCGTTCGGTGTGGCCAACGACCCCTATCTGCTCATCTCGGCCAACGCCTTTGCCATCATGGGGCTCCGGGCCATGTATTTCCTGTTGGCCGACGCCCGGGAGCGCTTCCACTACCTCTCCCATGCACTGGGAGCGATCCTGCTGTTCGTCGGGGTGAAACTGGTGGTCACCCCCTGGTACCACATCCCCATCTCCTACTCGCTGGGCATCATCGTCGTGATCTTGGCCCTGGCCATTGGGTTCAGCATCTGGAAGGCCCGCCAGGTCGAAGGCACCGACTCCGAGCAACCGACCGGCAAACACGACCACAGCTAGCGCGGTGGCACCAACGCTCGCTCCGGTTTCGGCGAGTCCATGGCGTTCCTGTGAGCGTAAGAGGGGCCACGAGGCTCGAGGGGCGCCAAAGGCCGACCAGACACCGCAGGGTCGGTGGTCGCGGCACGAGCGTCGGGCCCGCCATCACCGTCGGTGAGTTGCTCGAAGGCGGTCACTGCGAAACACTGGGATTCGAGGCCCGATCACCACCGAGCCCGGTCCGCAGCGGTGATGAACGGGGCTGCGGACGGCCGGAAATCGACCCCACGGAACCGTGGCGGTCGTCGGTGATCAAGAGTCGTGGAGGAAACCGGTGACCGAGTCCAGCGTCAACAGCTACCACCAGCCCCGCCCTGAGATCCCGCCTCCACCGGTCGGTTGCCCCGTCGAGCACCACTGGAGCCCACTCGACGACGACTACCTGGCAGATCCCTACCCCATTGCGGCCGAGCTTCGAGAGGATCACCCCACCTTCTACGCCGAGCAGCTCGGCTATGTGGTGGTGACCAGAATGGAGGACATCGAGGCGGTGTTCACCGACCCGGACACCTACGCATCGACCAACGTCCAGGATCCGGTCTTCCCCCTGGCCCAGGAGGCCACCGACATCCTGTCGGCCGAGGATTTCAACCCGGTGGCGGTCATGTCGAACCGTCCCGAACCGGACCACCAGCGGATCAGGGTCTACACGAAACGAGGGTTCTCCAAGCGCAGACTCAAGACCCTGGAGCCCTACGTGAGGCGTCGCAGCCACGAGCTGATCGATGCGATGCTCGCCGCCGGCTCGCCTGCGGAGTTCATCGAAGCCTTCGCCTTCCCGCTGCCCGGCGAGACGGTGTTCCGTTTCATCGGCTTCCCCGAGTCCGACGACGAGATGCTCAAGAACTGGTGCGGTGAACGAAAGGCGTTCTCCTGGGGGAAACCAACGGCGACCGAACAGACCGAGATCGCCGAGAAGATGTTGTCCTACTGGCGGTATTGCCGGGATTTCACCGCAGCCAAGCGCGACGAGCGGGCCGACGACTTCGCCTCCGAACTTCTCGACGCCCACGATGCCGATGCCGACGAGCTGAGCTACCGAGAGGTCGAATCGGTCATCTACGGCCTGTCGTTCG
The DNA here is from genome assembly GCA_947259095.1 of uncultured Acidimicrobiaceae bacterium. Taxonomy (GTDB): domain Bacteria; phylum Actinomycetota; class Acidimicrobiia; order Acidimicrobiales; family SZUA-35; genus JAHELU01. Next base: position 63,422 of record CAMYLA010000013.1, read on the forward strand.
CCGGCCATGAGGCCGTCACCAGCCTGATCTGCAACTGCCTCGTCAACCTGTTGTCCCGGCGGGACCAGTGGGACGAGATCTGCGCAGATCCGTCGCTGATCCCCAACGCCGTCGAGGAGGTACTCCGATTCGATTCCAGCCAGATCTCCTGGCGCCGGGTCACCACCCGGGACACCGTGTTGAACGGCTTCGACATTCCGGCCGGAACGGGCGTCTTCATGAATTTTGCCGCCGCCAACCGGGAACCGCGCCTGTTCGACGATCCACACCGGTTCGACATCCACCGGGGAAACGCCAGGCGCCACATCTCGTTCGGGAAGGGCATCCATTTCTGCCTCGGGGCCAACATGGCCCGGTTCGAGGCGACCATCGTCCTGGGGATCCTGGCCGAGCGGATACCCTCGCTTCGGCTGGTCGCCGATCAGGCGATCACCTCGTTCCCCAACATCACATTTCGAGGACCCGAGCGCCTTGTGGTGGAATGGGACGCCGAACAGGCGGCCGCAGCCCCAACGAGTTGAGGGCCACGCCGTGGAAGCGGCATCCTGGTGCGGCACAAGACGACAACACTGACAACGACACAGCAAGGATGAACCCATGCCCCGAATGAATCTTGACGGAGCCTCAGCGCTGGTGACCGGAGGTGCCTCGGGCATCGGCGAGGCTTCGGCCGAGCAGCTGGCGGCCCTCGGGGCCCGGGTGGTCATCGCCGACCTCAACGAGCAGGCCGGTGAGGCTGTTGCGTCGCGACTCGGTGGGCTGTTCGTCAAGTGCGACGTGTCCAGCGAGGAAGACGGTGCGGCGGCGGTTGCGGCCGCCACCGAGATGGGGCCGTTGCGGGCGCTGGTGAACTCCGCCGGCCTTGGCCGAGCGGGGCGAACCGTCGATCGCAACAACGACCCGATGCCACAGAAGGACTTCGATTTTGTTGTCCGCATCAACCTGCTCGGCTCGTTCAACATGTTGCGACAGTCGGCCGCGGCCATGGCAAAGACCGATCCGGTCGACGATGACGGGTCTCGCGGTGCCATCGTCAACATGGCCTCGGTTGCCGCCTTCGACGGCCAGATCGGCCAGGCCTCCTATTCGGCCTCCAAGGGCGGGGTTGTCGGTATGACGCTGCCCATCGCCCGGGATCTCTCGGCGGTGGGGATCAGGGTCAACACCATCGCCCCCGGCCTCATCGACACCCCGATCTACGGCGAGGGCGAGGACTCCGAGAAGTTCAAGGCCCATCTCGGGCAGTCCGTGCTGTTCCCGAAGCGACTGGGTACGGCCGAGGAGCTGGCGTTCATGGTGATCGATCTGATCACGAACCCCTACATGAACGCCGAGGTCATCCGGGTCGACGGCGGCATCCGGATGCCGCCAAAGTAGCCGGCAACGGCAAGCCTCAGTCGAGCACGGTCAGACGGGTCCAGGCTCCGACGAAGATAGGCACCCCTGGCTTGACCTCCATCGGCACGCCATGGGTGATCGCCTCGGAATCCACGGCGTCGAGAAAGGTCCCGTTTGTGGAGCCGACGTCGACGATGGTGAGGCTGCCATCGTTGGCGACCCGCAGGATCGCATGGCGGCTGGAGACCGCCTGGTCCTCGGTCAGCGCCGCCACGTCGATATCGGGGTGGATGGCCCTGCTCTCGCTGGTCCGTCCGATGTGCAGTTCGGTGCCGGGGAGGTCCAACTCCTGATCGGCGGGCGCCGGATCGGGGAAGTCGATCTCGCCGTCGTTCACCACCTCATCGAAGAAGCCACGGTCCACGGCCACCGACATCCGCAGCCTATGGACCTCCGGCACCGGGCCGGCACCGGGGCCACCCCCCTCGATGGCGGCACCGGCAACAGCCCGACCGGGGGCGGCCCCGTCGGGATCGGCGTCGGGGTCGGCTGCGGCCGGCCCGGCCCCTGACAGCTCGCCCGGGCCATCGAGAATCGACGGTGGCCCGCCAACACCCGGCCCGCCGGCGGCGCCGGCCGCCAGCTCGCCGGTGACGTCCCGACCGGCATCGCCGACGGCGCCTTGGCCGGCGGGGTCACCGCCCGGTGCGGCAGCCGATGAGCCGGGCTTCGGATTCGATGGGGCGGGCGGCACCGGACCACCACCCTCGACCGGCAGCGATCCGGTGATGAAGTCGTAGCCACAATTCTCACAGAACATGTCGTCGGGGCCGTATGGCACGTCACAGTTCTGGCAGTTCCTGGTGCTCATCGATCGTCCTTTGTTCCAACCACGCCACTATCCCCGGTTGACCCGGACGGTCCGAGTCGATCGTACATCGAGGGCCATCTCGTCGGCCTTGTCGACCTGCCGCTTCAACCGGACGGTTCCGGTGGCCGGATCGTCGACATCGACCACCTTCTGCAACAACCGGACGGTATCGCCATTGCCGGCCTGGTGGGCGATCTGGACCGCCCGACCCAGTTTCACCGTTGCCGCCTTCTGATCGCCGGCGTCGCGGGCCGCCAGCCCCTCGGCGATCACGTCTGCCAATTCGGCCTGGCCGGTGTAGTGGGCGACCTCCCGGTTGATCCTGGTCGAGAGCCGCTCGTCATCGGTCCAGATCGCCCGGACCAGGGCGGCCGGCTGGTCCACACCATCGATCACCAGCATCACCCTGGCCGCCAACCGCTCGTCGCCCACATTGCCGATCGGGATCCGGATGCGGACGTGGTAGTCCCGCTCCTCCTCTCCGGCCCACGAGCCGAGCGGGAAGTCGCTGGTCAGAGGGTTGACCGACTGGGCGGTATGGGTCAGATCTTCGAGGGTCGGGGCAACCTGCTTCACGAACTCACTGGCCGAACCCTTCGGGGTCCACAACCGCAGCGACACGCTGCCCACCTGCTTGCCCATCGCCGCCTCGGTCAGCCTGGTGAATTCGGCTTCCATGTCCTCGGGTCGGGGGATGATGTCGACCGTGCCCAGCAGTGCACTCGAGACCTTGCGCATCTCCTCGATGTTCCAGTCGGAGCCGAGACCCCTGGCATCGCATTGGAACAGTCCGACGCAGCTGGCGATGGCGCTGTCGAGCACCCAATCCTCTTCGTGCTGGTTCTTGCCGTCGGTGAGCAGCAGGCAGTGGGCGATGGCCCCCGGCCGCAGCCCGGCCAGATAGGCCGCGGCCTTGAGCCACGTCCCGATGGCGGTCCCCCCGTTGGCCTGGGTCCGGTTCACCATCTGCTTTGCCTCCTCCCTGGTGCGGGGATCGGAGATGGCCAGACCTTCGTGGGGGTAGATCATGTAGGCGCCGGCGTTGCCACCGACGATGGCGAAGTACACGCCGTCGTCGATGGTGTCGATGGCGGCCTGGGTGGCAGACTTGGCGGCCCGCATCTTGCGGCCACCCTCCTCCTGCATCGACCCCGAGGTGTCGATCACGATCATCTCCACCGCATCCTTGCGAACGGTCCCCACTGCGCCGTCACCGGCCGACCGGACCGTCACCACGGCGTCGATGGTGTCGGCTGCCGTCGGCAGGAACTCGTTCTGGAACACCTCGGCGGTGAAGCTGGTCATCGTGCATGTCTCCTAGATGGGTCCTGAACCCGGGGTTGGGGTCGGTGTCGGGGTGGGGGTTGGTGTCGGGGTAGGGGTCGGGCTGTCGACGTGTTCCCACAGCGCGACCGAGATGTTGTCGTGGCCGCCACCCTCGTTCGCAAAGTCGACCATGGCCGAAGCCAGGTCGAGCCCACGGTGGCCGTCTGATATCAAACGCCGAACGAGCTCGTCGAGTTCCCCCGGTTCCTCGGCGTAGCGCCACAGCCCGTCGCTGCAGACCACCACATGGCCCGACCCGCTGACGGTGGTGACCGCAATGTCCGGGGTCGGGTCGACGCTGTCGGCACCGAGCCACCGCACCAGGCTCCCTTCGATCTCGTGGTCGGCCTCGCTGAGGCGGAGGGGCTCGTCGCCGACCCAGTAGGCCCGACTGTCGCCCACCCAGGCGGTGGAGAGCTCGGCTCCGTCGGCGAAGGGGCGTACGATCACCGCAACGAAGGTGGACGATGGCGGGCCACCGTCGTCGCCGTCATCGGGCTCGTGGACCCCGGTCGACGACGCCTCCTGCTGGGCCGCAGCCACCGCTCGCCGCAGCAGGCTGTTCTTGTCGAGAGCCGGATCACCGGCCGATGCCGGATCCGGATCGGCCCCCACCGCCGGACCGGGATTGTCGGCGGTTGGTGTCCCGTCGGGCGGTGTCTCGGCGGCCGGCGTCACTGCGGTCGGTGTCTCGGGGGCGGCTTCGGCGGCGGAACCGGCCGAGCCGTCCGCTTCCGGGGTTGCCACCGCCGGCGGCGAGCCGGGGTTGTCTGGAAAAGGGTGCTCGGTCAGGCCGGCGACCAGCAGGTCCCGGGCCACCACCGCCGCCCTGAGCGAGGCCTCGGCCGAACCGGCGGTGGTCGACACACCGTCACACACCACCAGGACCGAGCCGCCGTCGGGGGTGGCGGCGATGGCCACCGCATCCTCGTTGTGACGGTGCCTGCGGCCGCGGTCGGTCACCGCCACCGCGGGACCGTCCTCGAACTCCATGTGATCACGTTCGGCGGGCTGTTTGTGGCCACAGGACAGGCAGTAGCCCTCCTCGGCCACCTCCCGCTCACCACAGGACACGCAGGCCGGGAGCGGCTCGGTGTGCAGGTCCTGGCCGCAGGCCTCGCACCATTTTGTGTCCGGTGGGGCCTCTTCGCCGCAGCTCGGGCAGCCCACTAGAACAGGCTCCGGGGCCGTACCGAGTTGGCCCTGTCGACCAGGCGGATGCGTTCCTCATCCGAGGTGGCCAGCCTGGCCAGCACCCGGTAGGTCTGCTCCAGGCCCTCCCGCAGTGACCGTTCGTTGAGCTCGCGACCAAGCATCTCCCCGGCATCGGCCTGGATCCGGCCGTCCTCGACACCGGCCAGGGCCCGCTCGAAGATGTCGGCCGACAGGGCGGCCCGCTCGGCGGCATCGAGCTGGAGCCGCTCGATGGTGGCCGATGCCGCGGTCAGATCCTCCAGCGCCGGCTGGCCGGTCGGCCCCCCGGCCACCAGGGCCCGTGCTGCTGCCACCTGGGCGTCGTAGTGGGCCGCCGAACTGGTCGGCACCCGGTTGAATGCCGCCACCACCCCATTGTGATCGCTCAGCTGCCAGTTGCAGCGGGCCATCCCGAACGCGGCCGACACGAAAGACGAATCGGAGCTGATCACCAGGTCGTAGAGTTCGAGGGCGCGCTCGTATTCCCCGGCCAACTCGGCGGAGAGCGCCACCGCCATCTTGGGGGCGGTCTCCCCCGGCAGTTCGGTCCACACCCGGCTGAAACCCTCGGCTGCGGCCGCGGCCAGGCCGCCCTGCAGGTGCATGATCGATCGGTACCAGTGCACCCGCCATTCCCAGGGGTTCGACAGCTCGACCTGGCGGAGAACCTGCTCGGGGTTGTCCTGGGGAATCTCGCCACCGATCCTCAGCAACCCGCTGACGGCAACGGCCCGGTTGGCCGCCGCAGCACCGTTGCCGGGCCCGGCTCCGGCCGGCCGCAGATCGGCCCGAGCGAGATCGGCCCTGGCCCGGAGTTGGATCAGCTCCCAGGCGAATCGCAGGTAGACCTCGTCCGACGGTGTGACCTGGCCGGCGTCGATGGCGTTCTTGATCGCTCGGGCCGCCCTTGCCGGATTTGCCTCCGGCAGCCCCATCAGCAGCGGCGCCGCCGGGTCGACCTCGTTGATCCTGGCCCCCGGCAGGACCCGCCAGTCGGCCGCGGTCACGTCGTAGCTCTCGGCGCTGGCCACCAGCATGTCGGCCAGCTGGTCGCCTTCGAACAGGGTGGAGGCGGTTGGTCGTGGCCGTCCTTCGGTCAGCGCCACGATCTCCCGGAGCACGCCGGTCAGTTGTTCGGCCATCTCCTCGGCGCTCTGGAACCGGTCGTCGGGGTGGTAGGCGGTCGACCTGAGCAGGAACCGGTACAGCGACTCCCAGCGGGCGAACAGCGGCGCTTCGGCCGGGCTCGGCAGCGAGTACAGGTAGGTGCCGTCGTGGAAGACGAACCGGATGATCAGCACCGACAACGTTCGACCAACGGTGTAGAGGTCGGAGGCCACCGACGGCCCGCTGCTTGCCACCTCCGGAGCCTGGAAACCCTGGGTTCCGAAGATGGCGGCCTGACGGTCGTCGATGCGCATCACCGCACCGACATCGATCAGCTTGACCTCGTCGCCAACGGCCATGATGTTGGCCGGCTTGAGATCGTTGTAGACCAGGCCCCTGCCGTGGAGGTACCCGAGGGCGGGCAGGATGCCGAGGACGTAGGCGATGGCGTCGGTCACCGGGAGCGGATCATGGATGCCCCCATTGGCCTTGCGCCTTGTCTTGAGCTTGGCGTTGAGCGATTCACCGCCCACCATCTCCATCACGATGTACCCGGCGCCACGGTGGGTCACGAAGTTGTAGATGTTGACGATGTTGGCGTGCTCGATCTGGGCCAGGAATTGCCGCTCGGCCACCGCCGCGGCAACCGCATCCGGGTCGTCCTCGTTGAGCAGCCCCTTCAACACCACCCACCGGTTCGACACCGCCCGATCCCGGCCGAGATAGACCCAGCCCATGCCGCCATGGGCCAGGGTTCCGATGATCTCGTACTGGCCGGCAACAATCTCGCCCCGATCGAGCGACGGCTCGTTTGTGACGAAGTCGAAGGCGGTCCGGCAGCTGCCGCAGAATCCCTTGACCCGGCCCGCTCGATCACCGTTGCCTCGGCCGACCGGGTTGCCGCAGGTTGCGCAGTTCCGGTCCTTCTCCGGCACGATCCCCATCTCGGCCTGGATCTCGGCATCGGTCATCACCGCCGCGGCCGGGTCGCCGACGGTGGTGGGCAGCACCGACACCAGGCCGAGCCCGATCCCACTGCGGGCCGAGCCGGTTCGCCGTGAGGCACTGGTGGTGGTCCGGCTGCGGGCGGTGGCGGTACCGGCGCCGGGAATCCTGGCCGAGGTGTCGGGGGCGGTCGGGACCGCAATCGACGGGATGGCGTCGGAGTCCGGGTCGAGGTTGGCCAGGACCGGCGCGGCCCGAACCCGACCCCCGGCGCTGTCGGCGGCCAGGCCGCAGGTGTCGCAGTAGCCGTCGGCGGCGATGGCCCCGGTGCAGCCGTCGCGGCCGCACAACGATCCGGCCGGCCGGGCGGTGTTGTCCGAGGCACCGTTGCCCGCAGGCGAACCGTCGTCGGTGGGCGGGGCTGCGCCGCCCGTGCCCCGGTCGGGGGCGGCCGATGGTTTCACCCCGCAGGTGTCGCAGTAGCCGTCGGGGGCGATGGTGCCGCCGCAGTCGATCTCGGTACAGGCGGTCATGTCCGAAGCCTCGTTGCCAGCTCGGTGATCATCGCCTCGGCGGCCGGCAGGTCGGTTGGGGCGGTGTAGAGCTCGGCTCGGGCCCGGTCCAGCAACTCGGCCAGCTCGAGGTCCTCGGCCCGACCCAGCGCGGCGATCTTGGCCGAGTAGGCCCGAAGCCGGCCACGGAGCTCATTGCGGGCCTCCAGCGGGGCTCGGTTGGCGTCGGCCGCCCGCAGGAGCTGGGTCTCGAGCTTGCGGGCCGAGTTCAACCAGGCATCGAGCAGGCTGCGTTTCTGGGTCCAGGCGCTGGTCGCCGCCTTGTCGAGCAGATCGTCGAGCCGCTGGGCCAGACCGTCGGGGCCATCGAGCAGGCTGGAATCGGGGAGGCGTACCAGGCCATCGGGTTCGACGATCTTGGTCATGGCCTCGACCCTGGCCGCCTCGGCCCTGGCCAACAGGACCCGCAACGAGGCCAGGAGCTCCTCGGTGGCGTTGAAATCGTCGTCGAGGTGGTCATGGCCGGTGCGCAGCGCCGACATCTGCTTGGCTGCGTTCGCCACCTGGAGATCGAGGTTCGATCCGTCCTGGATCGAAACGCTGCCGGGGTCGGAGACCAACCGCTCGGCCAGGTCGTCGGCCAGGGCCTTGGCCCGCCCGATCAGCGGCTCGATCACCGCCAGCTCGGCGGCCTCGGCGTCCAGCCGGTCCAGGGTGGCTCTGGCCGCCTCGACCCTTGGCAGCACCGACACCCACAACCGGTCGATCTCGGTCACCCCGACCCGGACCGCTCCGTAGCGGCGACGGATCTCAGCCAGGATCTGCGACACCGAGTAGTTCCGGGTCGAGCCGTCGGCGGTGGTGACGGCCAGCCTCGGCTCCTCCAGCAGCCGACGGAGCTCAACCCCGTTCGAGCCGTTGGCGCCGTTGGCCTCGAAATGGGACCGGGCCACCCCCAGCTGGGCCGATGCGGCGTCGATGAACACCCACAGGTCCCGTGCGTCACGGGCCGCCGCGGCGTACTTGCGGGCGGTCTCGCCGGTTGGTGCTGCGTCGTTCAGCAACAGGAACGACGGTGAGCCCTCGATCTCGGCGATCCCGTTGCGCAAGCCGTCCAACGAGACTTCGAAGTGCTCGAGCGCCCCGACGACATCGGTTCCGATGGCGCGACCGGTCGATCGATCGGGGGACGCCGGGCCTTGTGATGAATAGGACGTCACTGTCGTTTGAGCCTACTGGCCGGGTCGGCCGGTCACAGCCCGCCCGCAACCCCACCGAGGCGGCACTAGTGTGGATCCGTCATGAGTGCGGTCCGACAACCCCCGTTACCTCCTCCGGAGATCGTCGCCCCCGGGGCGGCGGTCACCGAGCTGAAGGCCAGGGGCTTCCGGCGACCGGTTTCGCCGACGCCGACCCGCGGCACCCCGGGGTTTCTCCGTCGGTGGAACGTGATCCTGCTGGTGTTGGTTGCGGCGTTCGCCGTCGTCGGCTCGATCGCCAGCCTGGTGATGAGATCGGCCTCGCAGACAACGGCCGACAACACCGCGCCGGCGCTGATCGGCATCCAGGATCTGTTCGCCAGCGTGGCCGAGGCCAACACCGCGGCCACCGCCGCCTACCTGTCGACCAGGACCACCGGCACCGAGGACCGGGTCAACCGCAACCTCTACCAGGACGCGATCCGCCGGGCCAGCGCCCAGACCGAAGAGGTGTCGGCCACGATCGGCTCGGACCGACAGGCCCACGATGCGTTGAAGGCGATCGGCATCGCACTGAACGAGTACAGCGGGCGGATCGAGGCGGCCCGGATCGCCAACGAGAACCAGCTGCCCGAAGCCGACGGCATCCTCCGGGAAGCCCTTCGGGTGGTCCAGGACGACGTCGGCACCGCGGTCGACACCGTCAATCAGCGGGGCCAGTCCCAACTGGCGAGCGAAAGAACCGAGGGCCGAATCCCGACCTGGGTGGCGGTGGCCCTGGGCGTCGTCACGCTGCTGGCGCTGTTGAAGGTCCAGGTCGGGCTGTTGCAGCGGACGAACCGCATTCTCAATCCGCTCCTGGCGCTGGCCACCCTGCTCATCGCCGCCGTGGTCGGCTACCTCGTCGTCGGACCCGTCGTTCGGGGCCAGACCCTGGACAACGCCTCGACCGGCGGCTACGACGCCATCGCCACCACCTCGCAGATCCAGACCGCGGCGTTCAACCTCCAGTCGCAGTTGAGCCTGCACCTGCTGGAGGGCACCGGGGGCGATCTCGAGCCGCTGTACGCCGAGGTCGATGTCACGATCGATCGGCTGGCGGCCGGAGCCGACTCGCCCCGGGAGGAGGCCGCCGCCACCACCCTGGCGATCCGCTGGGACCGGTACCAGGAGGCGGCCCGGCTCATCGAGTCGTTGAAGAACGGCGGCGACACCGAGGCCGCGGTCGCACTGTTCCAGGGCGAAGGGCTCTCATCGTTCAACGGCCTCAACACCGCCATCGAGAGTGCGCTCTCCGACAACCGCACACAATTCCTGACCGGCGTGAACGACGCCGCCGATGCGGTTGGCACCACCCCATACCTCACGATCGTCCTCCCGGTTCTGGCCGCCCTGGCCATCATGTTGGCCATCCAGCGGCGACTGGGGGAATACCGATGAGCCCCCGTCGGATCAGCGGGCCGGCCCCGACGGCCATCGGCCGGCGACAGTTCCTCCTCGGGCTCGGCGCAGTCGGCCTGGCCGCCTGCGCCACCGGCGGTCAGGCACCGGACTTCGACCTCGGCGGCCGCGGCCGGCTGCGGATGCTCAACTGGCCCGACTACATCGATGTCGATGACGAAGGCAACCCGTTCTACACCGGCGGCACCCTGGCCGACGTGGCGGCGATCGAGGCCGTCACGGTGGACTACGAGCCCTCCTACACCGACAACAGCTCCGGTTTCGACCTCATCGTCGCCTCCTCGGTGCAGACACAACCGCCGCAGTACGACATCGTCGTCCCCACCAACTGGCGGGCGGCCCAGATGATCGCCAACGGGTGGGCCGAGCCGTTGCCGATCGAGATCATCGACAACCACGTCAATATCGACCCGGCATTCCTGACCAACGCCTGGGATCGAGGCTGTCGATACCAGATGCCGTGGCAGGCCGGGATCACCGGCATCGCCTACGATCCGGCCGCCACCGACCGCCCGTTGACCTCGGTCAACGATCTGTTCGACCGGTCGCTGGCCGGGCGGGTGGGATTCATCGGCGAGATGCGGGAAGGGGTCGGCCTGGCGATGCTGGCAAACGGCGACGACCCCAGCCGGCCGACAAAGGCCACCGCCGAGGCCGGCTTCGACAGGATCGCCGATGCCGAGGCCGCCGGTCAGGTCGGTGCCTTCACCTTCGAGGACTTCGCCCCGAAGCTGGCCAGCGGTGAACTGGCGGCGGCGATGGCGTGGTCCGGCGACGTTGCCATCCTCCAGGCCCAACGGCCGGATATCGAGTTCGTGGTCCCCGAGGAGGGGGCCATCCAGTGGTTCGACACGATGGTCATCCCCACCGGTTCGGCAAACGTCGCCGCCGCGGGGGCGTTCATGAACTTCGTCTACGACCCGGCCAATGCGGCCAGGATCACCGAGTGGGTCCAGTACATCTCCCCGGTCATCGGGGTTCAGGACGAGCTGGCCCGGCTGGGCGGTGCGGCCGCCGAGCTGGCCCGGAGCCAGGTGTTGTTCCCAGATGCCGCCACCAGAGCGAGGTTGTTCACCTGGGGCGGCCTCGATCAGGCCGACGAGGACGACCTCGACGCCCGCTACGCCGCCCTTGTGGGCTGAGGGGCCGAAGGCCCGGGGAGGACTGCGTTCGCCATGATGCACGACTACACCGACGACACCGACGAGCTGGCGGACCGGATCGTGGAGTTCGCCCGCTGGCGGACGAGGCTCGACCCGATTCCCCTCGGTCAAGCCAGAACCGAAGAGGAACTGCAGCAGCTGGTCGGTGCGACGGTCACCACAGACGGGGTCGGCGGCCATCGGGCCCTCGAGCTGTTCCGTGACGTACTGGCGCCGTCGTGCCTGTCGGTCGATTACACCAAGTACCTGTCGTTCGTTCCCGCCGCTCCCACCGAGGCGGCGGTGCTCTTCGACCTGGTGGTCGGTGCGTTCTCGATCTACGGCGGCTCGTGGATCGAGGGCTCCGGCGCCGCCTTCGCCGAGAACGAGGCCTTGCGCTGGCTGTCCGACCTGTGCGGCCTCGATCGGCGGGCCGGTGGGGTGTTCGTCTCCGGGGGCACCATCGGCAACCTGTCGGCCCTGGTCGGAGCCCGGGGGGCGGCCAAGGCCAGGCTCGATGCGGCCGGCAGACCCCGGCCCGATCGCTGGGCGTTCCTGGTGTCGAAGACCGCCCACTCCTCCATCCCGTCGGCCACCGCGGTCATGGACGCCGATGCCATTGCGGTCGACACCGACGAGGACCGCCGCCTCACCGGCCCGGCGGTCGAGGCCGCCCTCGACGAGCACGGCGATCGGATCGCCGGCGTCGTCGCCACCGCCGGGACGACCAACCTGGGGGTGATCGACGACCTCCGGGCGGTTGGCCAGGTCTGTCACGATCGAGACGTGTTCTTCCATGTCGATGCGGCCTACGGTGGCGGCGCCCTGGCGGCACCGTCGGCCCGCCCGATGTTCGACGGCATCGAACTGGCCGACTCGGTGATCATCGATCCCCACAAGTGGCTGTTCGCCCCGTTCGACTGTTGCGCCCTGCTCTGGCGTGACCCAGACCAGGCCAGGGCCGTCCACGCCCAACACGCCGGGTACCTGGAGTTCCTCGATGCCTACGGCGACTGGAATCCCAGCGACTTCGCCATTCACCTGACAAGGCGTTCCCGCGGGCTGCCGTTCTGGTTCTCCCTGGCCACCTATGGCACCGAGGCCTACGCCGAGGCGGTGCAGGTCACCCTCGACCTGGCGGTCGAAGCCGGTCGCCGGATCGACGCCGCCGAGCATCTCCGGCTGGTGTGGGAACCACAGCTCAGCGTGGTGGTGTTCGAACGAATCGGCTGGGACGCAGCCCGGTACCAGACCTGGACCGAGTCGATGATGGACGACGGCTCGGCCTTCGTGGTCCCCAGCCGACACGACGATCAACCGGTGTTCCGATTCTGTTTCGTCAACCCCAAGACCACCGTCGCCCAGATCGACGAGATCATCGACGCCCTCCGGTGACGCCCGGCCGCTCTGGCTCCCAACCCGGCCCGCCGGTACGGTGTCGGTGAATGGACGAATCCACCGAACCGGTCGGAGGGGCCGGCGATCCCGCCCGATCGCTGTTGGAACACAACGGCATTGATCGCTCGTGGCTCACCGAGACCCTCAACCGCGCCGGGTTCGACGGCCGGTTGTCGGCGGTGGGGGCAACGCTGGTCGGCACCGGCCAGGTTGGCGAGAACGTCCGCTGCGGTCTCACCTGGGACGGCGACGAACCCGGACCCACCGCCGGCGCCGGTGGCGACCGCCCCGATTCGGTCATCATCAAGCTGGCATCGTCGAACGCCGCCAGCCGGGCTGCAGCCGAGGCAACGAGAACCTACATCCGCGAGGTCGGCTTCTACCGTGATCTGGCCGATTCGGTGGCGATCAGGGTTCCCACCGTGCACCACGTTTCGGAGGATCGGGCGGCCAACCGGTTCGTGTTGGTCATGGAAGACATCAGCCCGGCCGAGGCCGGCGATCAACTCACCGGCGCCAGCCCGGCGCAGGCCGAGCTGGCGGTGGAGGCGGCGGCCGACCTGCACGGCTCGACCTGGCACCGGACCGACCTGGCCGACTTCGACTGGATCGATGAGATCTCCGAGGAGAAGATCGGCGAGCGGGTGCAACTGTTCCACCTGGTCTATCCCGGCTTTGTCGACCGGTACCGCCACCGACTCGATCCGGAGACCCTGGCCTTCGGCCAGTGGCTGGCCGATCGGTTCGAGCGGTGGATCGCGGCCCGACCCGAGCCGCAGTGCCTGGTCCACGGCGACTTCCGGCTCGACAATCTGCTGTTCGGCCTCGGTGACCCTGCGCCCCCGCTCACCACCGTCGACTGGCAGACGGTCAGCCGTGGTGGGGCCCTCAGCGACGTGGCCTACCTGCTCAGCGGGAGCCTGGACCGGGCCGCTCTGCGAAGCTCCGAGACGGAGCTGCTGGCCACCTACCGGCGGCGGCTGGCCGGCTACGGCGTGGTCGTAACCGCCGACCAGGCCTGGTCGGCATACCGGCTGGCGGCGCCGGCCGGCTACGTCATGGCGGTGATCGCCTCCCAGATCGTCGGCCAGACCGATCGAGGTGACGACATGTTCATGGTCATGGCCGGTGGCTCGGCCGCGATGTCGATCGACCTCGACACCGCCTCCCTGGTCGACTGACCGCGGGCAGACGATGGCGGCTTCCGGCGGCGGCAACCCGGCCAGGCACTCTCCGGTGGGCGGCGCCATCGATCGGGCGGACCTGGAGGGCGATCCCCATCCGGCGCTCGACGCCCTCAGGCGGGCCGAGCCGGTGTCGTGGATCCCGGCAATCGACGGCTGGCTGATCACCGACCGAGACCTCGTGATCGCCGCCATGCGCGACCCGGCAACCTTCACCGTGGACGACCCTCGGTTCTCCACCGGGCTGGTGGTCGGACCGAGCATGCTGTCACTGGAGGGAAGCCGGCAGCGACGCCACCGCCGCCCCTTCGTCCCACCGTTTCGGCCCGCTGCGGTACAGGCGGCCCAGGGCGACGAGATCCGCGGTCATGCCCGCCGCCTGGTCGAGGGGCTACGACCCGCAGGCCGGGCCGAGCTTCGCACCGAGCTGGCGGGGCCGCTGGGCCGGCGGATCGAACGAACCGTCCGACCCTCAACGGCTGGATCCTCCGGACCCCGGCCGCTCCTCGGCGCCATCGCCGACTCGGCCGACCTGACCCATGACGAGCTCTGTTCCAACGTCGCGGTGCTGATGTTCGGGGCGGTGGAAACGTCGGAGGCGATGACGGCAAACGCCCTGTTCCACCTGCTGTCCCATCCCGACCAGCTGGCCGCACTCCGGCGGGACCGGTCGCTGCTCGGCAATGCCATCGACGAGTCGCTCCGGCTGGAACCGGCTGCGGCGGTGGTCGACCGGTACGCCACCGCCGATGTTCGCTTTGGCCGGCCCGGGGCCGAGCAGTCGATCAGGAGGGGCGATCTGGTCCGGCTCTCGTTGACCGCGGCGAACCACGACCCCTCGACCTACGTCGACCCACACCGGTTCGATATACGCCGCCCAAACGCCGCCGGCCACCTGGCCTTCGTCCAGGGCCCCCATGCCTGCATCGGGATCCACATGGCCAAGCTGGAGACCGCAGCCGGTTTGCAGGCGGTACTCGACCTCCTCCCCGGCATCACCGCCGACGACCCGGCCCTGGCCCGGCCGACCGGTCTCATCTTCCGGAAACCGGACCGGCTCGACGCAACCTGGCCTGCGGGGGCGGTGGCTGCTACATCATGCCCTGACGGCTGACGTTTCGCTGGCTCACCTCATCAAGCTCACCCCGGCGGATCACATAGGACACCACCCGGTCCACCGAGTGCCGGCCGCCCCTGGCCTTGCCGGAAACCACGTCGAGCTCCATCCCCTCCAGGGCCGGGACCAGGGCCACCGCCCGGAACCCGTTGCGCTCGCCGGGGATTGAGCGCTTGTCCTCACGGATGAGTTCGTGGCTGTCCCAGACCCAGATGTCGTTGACATTGACGAATCGGCAGACATGGCTGGCCCGGCTCGACCAGATCAGCCCTCCTGGACACACCACCACCGTGGCCTCGATCCATGGCAGGGTGGCCAACCCGTCGTTGCCGAAACCGGTTTCGAAGGCCTGAGCGATGATCTCGTCGAGGTCCCCCCGGGCCACCGCACGGCTGCTCTGCTCCTGGGAAACGGCGTCACCGAGGTTGGCCAGCTGGGCGTCGTCGAGCTTGGCGACCACCCGCCCGACCTCGTCGGGCTCGATCAGCAGCTTGGCCGCAGCGTTGATCCGCCGTGTCGACGCCGGAGCGTCGGCGATTCGGTTGGACACTACCGGGGGCCGAGAAGTCGATCGAGCAGCTTGGCGCTGGCCGAGGATGGTGAGAGGCTCGCCTGCTCAACCATGGCCACGAGGTCGTTTCCCATATCGGAGTTCATAGCGTCGGCGATCCGGCTTGCCAACGTCTGCTCCATCCTGGCCCGGATCTCGGTTCTGATGCGGTGGCGACGCCGAACCGCCCGGCGGCCGGTCTCGTCAAGCAGACGGAGATGATCCTCGACCGCGACCCAGACCATGTCGGCCCCCTCGCCGTCGAGGGCCGAACTCATCACGATCGGTGGCCGGTAGCCGTCCTCGTCCTCCTGGCCGGTCATGTGGCTGAGGTCCAGCATCAGGTTGAGGTCCCGGCGGACGTCATCGGCACCGGGCCGGTCGGCCTTGTTGACCACGAACACGTCTGCCACTTCGAGCAGCCCGGCCTTGTTGGCCTGCACCGCATCACCCATGCCGGGTGTCATGACCACCACGGCAGTGTCGGCCGCGCCGACAACGTCGACCTCGACCTGGCCGACGCCGACCGTCTCGATGATGACCGGGTCATAGCCCATGGCGTCGAAGAGGCGAACCGCCAGCGGCACCGCCAGTGCCAGCCCGCCGGAGTGGCCCCGGGTGGCCATCGAACGTATGAAGACCTTCTCACTGGCCACGTCATCGGCCACCGGGGTGTTGAACCCCGAAGCGTTCCAGTCGTCCATCCTGATGCGGTCGCCGAGGATGGCGCCCCCGGTCAGGGGCGATGAGGGATCGACCGCCAGCACCGCAGGCCGGCGTCCGGCTGTGGCCAACAGGCCAACCAACCGGCCGGTCAACGTCGACTTTCCGGCTCCCGGGGCGCCGGTGATCCCGACGATGTGGGCCCTGCCGGCATCGGGGGTTGCCAACTCACTGATCAGCTCGGCGTCATGACCGCCCCGTTCGACCATGGTCAGCAGCCGCCCGAGGGCCAGCCGTCGGCCCTGTTTCGCTTCGGTGTACAGCTCGTCGACCGAGGAGCGCTTTCGTGGCATCGGCGTGGTCCGGCCGGTCAGAGGGCGGCGGCCGACACCGCGTCCCGTACGGTCTTTGCGACCTCCCCGGCCGATGCGCCGGGGCCGATGACCGCGGCGACGCCGGCCTCGAGCAACGGGCCGACGTCCTCGTCCGGCACGATCCCGCCCACCACCACCGGGATGTCGAGGTGGGCGTCCTTGAGCGCCTTGACCATATTGGGGGCCAACGTCATGTGGCCGGCGTTGTGCATCGAGAGGCCGATGGCGTCGGCGTCCTCCTGCTCGGCGGCCGACACGATGCTGTCGGTGGTCTGGCGCAGCCCGAGATAGATGACCTCCATGCCGGCATCGCGCAGGATCCGAGCCACCACCTTCAGGCCCCGGTCGTGACCGTCGAGGCCCAGCTTGGCCAGGACGACCCGCAGCGGCCCATCGGTACCGTCGGTCCCATCACTCATCTCGCATCGCCTCCGCTCGGGGCCATCAGACGATGGCCGTCACCCGGGGCCATCAGACGATGGCCGTCACCCGGGGCCATCAGACGATGGCCGTCACCCGGGGCCATCAGATGATGGCCTTTTCGACGTAGGTCCCGAACACGGTTTCCATCGACGCCACCACTTCTTCCAGCGTGGCGTAGGCCCGAACCGCATCGAGAATCGGGGGCATGAGGTTCGCCGTCGGGTCCTCGGCGGTCGTGGTGACCGCAGCCAAAGCGGCGGCGACGGCCTCACCGTCTCGTTTGTGCTTGACGTCCTCCAGCCGCTTGAGCTGATAGTCCTCGACCTCGCCACCGATCCTCAGCAGGTCCCGCTGGCCCTCATCGCCGTCGGTGAACTGGTTGACCCCCACGATGATCCGTCGGTCGGCGTTGACGTCCCGCTCGAACCGGTAGGAGGCGTCGGCGATCTCACCGACGAAGTAGCCGTTCTCGATGCCGGCGTAGACCCCTTCCAGGATCGAGCCGTTCCCAAGGTCGTCGAGGTGGGAGAAGATGGCCTCGGCCTGCCGTTCCATCTCGTCGGTCATCCACTCCACGTACGGCGAGCCGCCGAGCGGATCGGCCACGTTGGTCACCCCGGTCTCGTGGGCCACGATCTGCTGGGTCCGCAGCGCGATTCGGGCCGCCTTCTCGGTCGGCAGGGCCAGCGCCTCGTCGTAGGAGTCGGTGTGGAGGCTCTGGGTGCCGCCGAGGGCACCGGCCAACGCCTGGATGGCAACCCGGGCGATGTTGTTCTCCGGCTGCTGGGCGGTCAACGACACGCCTGCGGTCTGGGTGTGGAACCGGCACAGCATCGAACGCTCGCTCTTCGCCCCGTACCGCTCCTTCATCCACCGGGCCCAGATCCTTCTGGCCGCCCGGAACTTGCCGATCTCCTCGAAGAAGTCGATGTGGCTGTTGAAGAAGAAGCTCAACCGCCCGGCGAACTCGTCGACGTCGACACCGGCCGCCACCGCCGCTTCGACATAGGCGAAGCCGTTGGCCAGGGTGAACGCCAGCTCCTGGGCCGCCGTGCTGCCGGCCTCGCGGATGTGGTAACCCGAGATCGAGACCGGATGCCATTTCGGCATCTCGGTCGAGGTGAACTTGATCATGTCGGTGACGATACGAACCGACGGCCGCGGCGGGTAGATGTACTCCTTCTGGGCCTGGTACTCCTTGAAGATGTCGTTCTGGATGGTCCCGGCAAGATCCTTGCGGGCCACCCCGTTCTTCTCCCCCACGGCCACGTACATGGCCAACACGATGGCGGCCGGCCCGTTGATGGTCATCGACGTGGAGACCGAGCCGAGGTCGATCCCGGCATACAGGTCCTCCATGTCGGCCAGGGTGTCGACCGCCACCCCGGCCCGGCCGACCTCACCCACCGACCACGGGCTGTTGGAATCCCGGCCCATCAGCGTCGGCATGTCGAATGCGGTGGACAGCCCGGTGCCACCGTTGCGGAGGATGTCGTGGAAGCGGGCATTGGTGTCCTCGGCGGTACCGAAACCGGCGAACATCCGCATGGTCCACAGCCGTGACCGGTACATGCTGGGGTAGACCCCGCGGGTGTACGGATACTGGCCGGGATAGGGGCCCTCGCCGTAGACCGGCTCCACCGGAACACCCGACATGGTCTCGAACGGGACATCCCGGAGCTTCGACCCCTGGTAGGCCTCACGGAACGCCTGGTATCGGGGATCATCCTCGTCCGGGGTGTGACGACGGCTGTCCTCGGTTTCGCTCATTGCAGCATCCATTCCATCGAGATTCGCTCCATCGATCCGGGCTCGTCACCGGATGACCCAACGACCAGTGTATGGATCCGTTCCCAGCCGTACCGCATTGGAGGCGCCGGCCGGCCGCCGATCTCCTCGGGCCGACCCCGGCCTGGTCGAAGTGGGCCGCCGTGACAGCTACCATCGGCTGCCATGAGCGGCAACGGGGCGACCGAGCGATCGGGGGCGGAGGGCGAGATCCCGGCCACCACCGCCGGGCCGCAGCCGGTGGTCCACGTCGAGGTCGACAACGCACTCGACGAGCGGCCCGGGCTCGTACTCGACGAGTTCGACGAGAAGCTGGATGCGTTCAATGCGCTGCGCAAGAGCGACGTGGCGGCCGCAGACCGGATCCTCGACCAGGTCGGCGCCACCGACAGTGTCGACCGCCAGATCATCCTGGAGCTGGCCTCGAAGCGGCCGTTGGGTCACCCCGAACGGTTCCCCGAGGCCCACGCCGGAGCGATGCGGGCGCTGGAGGTGTTGGATCGCAACGCCTCCGGCGGGGTCCGGGTGTCCGGCGTGGGGCCGTTGGCGCCGCTCGCCCAGTACGCGGTGCAACAGGTTGTGCATTTCCTGGTCAAATCCCACCTGCGGAACGTGGTCAACAACCTCTCGCACCTGTACGGCCGACGGGAGGCGGCGGCGTTGAAGGACGACCCCCTGCTCAAGGGGGCCGCCATCGCCCGGCGCCGTATCAAGCTCACCACCGATCAACCGCTGGACGCCCTGTACCAGACCGTCGGGCGTTGCGGCCGCCCCCCGCAGGACCAGGCCAGGCTCTTTGCGCTGGTGGCATTGATCCTGATGGCGCTGGCCTGGGTGGCGGTGCCGGTCGGGCTCGGCGTCTCGATCGTTGCCAACTGACCGGCCGACGGGCTCGGGTCGACCCTGCCCGGTTGTCCGGTCAGAGTGCGGCGCGGATGGCCCACAGATCGGGGAACGCCGGCCGGAACAACGTCGAGCGCAGGTACTCCACCCCCGAGGAGCCACCGGTGCCCATCTTGGACCCGATGGTCCGTTGCACCATCATCACATGGCGATAGCGCCACTCCTGCAGGCCCTCGTCCAGGTCGGTCAGCGACTCGCACAGGCGCGACATCGCCGCATCGTTGCGGTAGATGTCGATCAACGCCCGCTGGACGCCTGCCGAGTACCCGACCGCCTGGCGGACGTCGCGGTAGAGGAACTCATCCGGGATCTCATAGCCCTGGCGGTGCACGTAGTGGATGAAGCCATCCCACAGGCAGGGCTGCTCGTACCGGCGGGTCAGGTTGGCGTACTCCCGCTCGTTGCCGACGAACCGTTCGAAGTGGTCGCTGTTCTTCTGGCCGAGCAGGAACTCCAGCTCCCGGAACTGGGCCGACTGGAAGCCGCTCGAATTGGCCAGGAAGCTGCGGAACGACGTGAACTCCAGCGGGGTCATGGTCTCCAGCACGTCGAGCTGGATGATCAGGGTCTTGAAGATCTTCAGCACCCGCTTCAACTGGTGGCCGCTCAGCGCCGGACGATCGTCGTTGAGGTGGTCGGCCAGCTCGTCGAGCTCATGGAGCACCTGTTTGAACCACAGCTCGTAGACCTGATGGATGACGATGAACAACATCTCGTCGTGCTCGACCGGGCGGGACCTCGGCTGCTGCAGGCTCAACAGCTCGTCGATCTTCAGGTAGTTGCCGTAGCTCATCTCCGGTACCGACCCGACCTCCGGTGGCATCCGGGTGCCGATCGCCGAATCGGTTGGCTCGGGATCATCGTTCATTGCCGTCCTCCTGGCTCAAATTGGTGCCGGCAGCGGGCTGAGGGTGCGAACCAGCTCGGCGGCCCGATCAAAATCCACCTGATCGAGGCTCGGTGCCCCGGCGATCAGCTCGGCGAAGATCTCCTGTTGACGCTCCGCTCGTTTCTTGACCTCGGCATAGCGGCGGGTGCTGAACATCACCATGCCGTAGCGGGCGGCGATCTTGTCCGGGAAGCGTCGCTCCAGCTCCAGGGCCAGCTCCCGCTTGATCAGATAGTCGGGGTCGACGACACCGGCCCGCATCTCGACATAGTTGTCCAGTGCCATGTCGGCGATGGCGTCGGCGTCGGGCTTGCGGTCGGCTTCGAACTTCCGGAACGCCAGCGCCAGGTCGTCCGGGTACTCCCGTATGGTCCGGTCCAGCAACCGGCACGACTCCATGGCCAGGTTCATCCCCTGGCCATGGAACGGCACGATGGCGTGGGCCGCGTCGCCGAGCAGGACCGCATCGCCGCCGAGGCTCCAACCGGTGTTGCGGATGGTGGAGAGCCGGCCGGTGGGGTTGGCGAAGAACTGGCTGGTGAGGTCCGGCACCAGCGGCACGAAGTCGGGAAACTCCCGTTTGAAGAAACCCTCGACGTCGGCCTCGGTCTTCAGGTCGGCGAAGCTGGCGGTGGCGCCCGGCCCGTCATCGTTCGGCATGAACAGGGTGACGGTGAAATCGCCCTCCGGGTTGGCAAGGGCGATCAGCATGAACTCGCCCCGGGGCCAGATGTGCAGTGCGTTCGGCTCGATCTGGAACGAACCGCCCGGGCCTGGCGGGATGTTCAACTCCTTGTAGCCGTGGTCGAGCTCAGCCTCGGTCGAGGTGCCCCCGTTGACCGCCAGCATGGCGTTGCGGACCTCGGAACTGGAGCCGTCGCAGCCGAACAGGGTGCCGAAGGGCACGACCGAGACGGCCGTCTCGTCGTTCCGGTCGGTGACGGTGAGCACCTTGCGATCGAAGTCGACCTGCCGACACCGGACATCGAAGGTGACCTCGACGTTGCCGGTGGCCTCGGCGGCGTCGAGCAGGATGGCGTTGAGGTCGCTGCGGGACACGGCGTGGATCACGTCTTCGGGATGCAGGCCGTAGGGCTGGAGCCCGGCGTCGCCGTCGATCTCGTGGACCATGCGCCCGGCCATCGGCACCAGGATCGGTTCCAACGAGGGGTACACTCCGAGCTCCTTGAGGGGCACGATCCCCCGTGTGGCCAGCGCCAGGTTGATCGACTTGCCGGCATCGATGTCCACCCGGCGGAGGTCGGGCCTGCTTTCCAACACCCGGACCCGGTGGCCCTGACGAGCCAGGTACAACGCCATCAGGGCCCCGGCCTGACCGCCGCCGGCGATCACGATCGGGCCGCCCGCGGCCAGCGATTTCCGGTCGGCCTGCGGTGTCGGTTCGAGCGGCTGGTTCCCAGAGTGGTTCACGGGGTGGTTCACAGCAGCCCATCCAGGATCTCGACGAATCGGTGAATGTCGGCGAACGAGGTGTACAGCGGCACCGGGGCGACCCTGATGACCCGGGGATGGCGCCAGTCGCAGGCGACGCCGGCATCCTCCAGTGCGGCGTGGACCAGCTTGCCGTCGCGGCTCTCGTCGGTGACCCGAAGGGCGAACTGGCAGCCTCGCTGCTCGAGAGGGCGGGGATTGATGGCCTCGATCCGATCGCCGATCACCTCGTCGAGCAGCTGGTCGAGGTAGGCGATCTGGCGCTCCGATTTCGCCCGCAGCGCCGTCATACCGCCGGCGGCGTCGATCACGTCGAGCGAGGCCCGGAGCGCCGCCATCATCAGGATCGGTGGGTTGGAGAGCTGCCAGGACTCGACGGTGGGGATCGGATCGAAGACGGTCTTCATCTCGAATCGTTCGGCCTTGTTTGTCCCCCACCAGCCGAGGAACTTCGGCAGGGTCCGGTCGGCGATATGGCGGTTGTGGACGAAGCATCCGGCAATCGCCCCCGGTCCGGCGTTGAGGTACTTGTAGTTGCACCAGACGGCGAAGTCGGCACCCCAGTCGTGCATCTCCAGCGGGATGTTGCCTGCGGCATGGGCCAGATCGAAGCCAACCGTCGCACCGACCTCGTGCCCGGCTCTGACGATGTCGGCCATCGCCATGACCTGGCCGGTGTAGTACTGCACCCCCGGCAACATGATCACCGCCAGCTCCTCGCCGTGGCGACCGATGGCATCGATGATGTCGGCCGGGTCGATGGTGTCGTGGCCCGGCCGGGGGCCAACGGTGATCAACGACGTCGCCGGGTCGAGCCCACGCTGGCGGATCTGGGATTCGACTGCGAAGTGGTCGGAAGGGAAGGCGTGGTCCTCGATGAGGATCTTGTGCCGCTGCGGGGTCGGTCGGTAGAAGCTCACCAGCAGGAGGTGGAGGTTGACCGTCAGGCCGTTCATCACCACCACCTCCTCCGGACGAGCGCCGACGACGGCCGACATCTGATCGGTCAACAGTTCGTGATAGGGGGCCCAGGCGGTCTCGCCGGTGAAATGGCCGGCCACGCCAAGGGTGGCCCAGCGATCGAGCTCGTCGTCGACGTACCGCTTCGTGGCCACCGTCGGGAGGCCAAGCGAGTTGCCGACCAGGTACACCTGCTCGGTTCCGTCATCGTGGCGGGGTATGAGGAACTCCCGCCGCATTGCCGCCAGCGGGTCCTCGGCGTCGAGTGCGGCCGCGGCTGCCGCCTCTGAGGCCGATCGTTGACGGTGGTGGCTGCCCATGTGAAAGCCTCGGTTCGGTCGGAGCGTGGTCAGGAGATCAAGCTAGTCATGGGGTGAGGGGTGCAGGGTGCCACAGGTATCGCAGGTCCTGGCCGCCTCGCTGGCGTAGAAGGCCTCGAACAGCGGCGGCAGGTCGTCGACGATCGATGACAGCTGCACCTCGACCCGATGGACCAACGAGTTGCAGGTGTCGCAATACCACTCGAAGCCGTCGAGGGCTCCCTCCGGCCTGGAGTACTCCACCACCAGCCCGATGCTGTCGGGGTCCGGTCGCTGCGGCGAGTGGCGGACGTGCGACGGCAGCAGGAACACCTCGCCCTCACCGATCACCACGTCCTCGGCCGGGCTCCCCTCGGTCCTGGTCTTGAGGATCATGTCCCCCTTGAGCTGGTAGAAGAACTCGTCCAGGGGATCATCGTGATAGTCGGTGCGCTGGTTGCCGCCGCCGACGATCATCACGATCATGTCGCCGTATTCCCAGACCTGCTGGTTGGCCACCGGCGGCTTCAGCTCGTCGGCATGATCCTCGATCCATTTCATCAGGCTGAACGGCGGCGTCAGCGTCGCCGTCTCGGCCGGTTCGGCCGCTTGGCCCGTCACCTCATGCTCGGCGGCGTTCTTCGCCGCCGGCCGGCTAGCTGGTTGGTTGCTGTCTGTCTGCTGCGACACGATGGATCCTCCCGGGTTGCCATTTGATCAGTTGAACCCGGCCCCTGCCAGCGTGTCGAGCACTTTCTCGGCAATCGACGGGTCCATCGCCTCTCGGGGGGCGAAGATGGTCGATTCGAGCCAGGATCGCGCCGTTTCGGACCGGAGCCCGTATCGCCGGGCCAACTCCCGGTCGATGCCCGGCCGATCGTGCAGTGCTGCGGCCTGGGCGGTCACCGCGTCGACCACCCGACCGACCTCGGTGGTCCGACCGGTCAGGATGTCATTGCGCACCGCCACCACGAACGACGGCCACGGGGTCTCCAAGGCGTCGATCTGGCGGAAACGGCCGGCTTCGACGTGGGGGGTCGTCATGTACTGGTCCCACAGGAACAGCTCGGACTCCCCGGCGGCGAACGAGTCGATCGCTCCCTGCAGATCCCCCACCATCACGAAACGATCGTCGGTCAGGGTCCAGCCATTGGCCCTGGCCAGTATGAAGGCCATGAGGTGGCTGCCCGAATTCGGACGGGAGATGGCGATCCTGGCCTGGTCGAGCTCCGCCACCTTCTCGAACCGTGAATCCGGCGGCACGAAGACTCCCCACCGCAGCGGACTGACAACATAGACCTGGAGGATCGTCAACGCCGCCCCCTTGGCGATGGCCGACACCGTGCCTTCGGTGAGGATGCTCACCATGTCGAGGTCGGCTGCGGCCAACTTGGCCAGCATCTCCCCCGTTCCCCCGTGCTGATCCTCCCACCGCAGGTCGAGATCGTGGCAGGCCGGTGATTCGATGGCCAGATGCCACGGGAGGTTGAAGTGCTCGGGAACCCCGCCCAGCTTGAGCGGCCGCGTTGTCATATCGAAAGCCTAGGTTGAGGCCCGAGCCGCAGCCACGCCAGGACAACTGTCACACCTGGCCGCCGCTCCCGCCGCCAACCGGCGCGGCCCCCGGGGCCAGGTCATGGTGGGGTACCGTTGGATGATGGCCGTGTATCAGTCGGATCCCGGGGTCGCCCGTGCGACCGGTATCGACTCGCTGGCCGCGGCCGGCGACCTGTTCGCCCGGTGCTGGTCACCGCGACTGCTGGTTGGCGGCCTGACCGTGGCGGCCGTGGCCAGGGTCGCCGTCGGCGTGGCGGTGACCTGGTGGGATCTGGTGGCGCTGTCGATCGTGGCGGTGCTGGTCCCGTTCGTGGAGTGGCTGATCCACCTGGTCGTGCTCCACGCCCGGCCCCGTCGGGTCGGCCGGTTGCTGATCGATCCCGGGGCCGGTCATCGCCAGCATCACCTCGAACCGTCCTCGGTGAACCGGGTGCTGCTGCGGGGGCCGGACGCAGCGCTGTTCCAGGTCATCAATGCCGGGTTGGTGGTCGTGGTGGTCGGTGGACCCTTGTGGTTGCTGGGGGCGGAGCCGATCGGGCCGATCCTGACCGGCGTGGTGGCGGCGCTGGCTGCGCTGGTGCACTACGAGTGGTCACACCTGCTGTTCCACACCGCCTACCGGCCACGGACCCGCTACTACCGCAGGCTGAAGTCGAACCACCGGCTCCACCACTGGCGCAACGAGCGATACTGGCTCGGCATCACCTCCAATGCCGCCGACCGGCTGCTCGGAACCTACCCGTCTTCGCGCGCCGCGGTGCCGCTGTCGCCCACGGCCCGGGACCTCGGCATCGATCCCGAACCGAACCGGTAGCGGCTGCGCTCAGTCGGCGAAGGCGACGTACTGGAAGTCGTTGTGGCTCGGTGGCCCCCAGGCGGCCCAGAAGTCGAGGGTCTTTGGCCGCATCACGGCCGCCCCACTGGTCTCGACGAAGTACGGGGCGACCGGCACCTGGCAGATGGCGTCCGGCTCCCTGGTCAGCGCCATGAGATCCTCGGCGGTCACACCGGTTCTGTCCAGCAGCCGCTCGGCGGTGGCCAACCGCCTGATGGAACCGGTCGTCAACTGCTCGGCCCGCTCCCCCTCCACCGCTCCGGCCGCCTCGTCGAGGGTGTGGTTGGTGTGGGCCAGTGGCTCGGCCGCCAGCTCGGTCACCGGGCGGGTGGTCGGCATGGCCTCGATGTTGTAGCCCTCACCCTGACGGTCGAAGACCATGAAGTTGTGACCGCCGGCAAGATCGGCCTGCTCGATGGCCACCAGGCCGTCCTTGGCGTTCGATTTCGACAGCACGTCGCGCACGACCGACGGCCAGGTGACCCCGACCCGGCCGTCGTCCGCGGTGAGGTTGTTGATGCCGACGCACAGCCCCTCCTCGTTCATGCCCAGCTGGCCGAGGCAGCCGGTGGTGGTGAAGATCAAGGCCGCCGGTCCGTCCTGGGGTCGGGTTCGCAACAGCAGAACATGGTCGGTGGCAGCGTTGTGCATGTCCCAGGTCTGGGCGTAGAACCCGGCACCGTCGGCCCGGTGGTCTGGCACGACAACCGCGGTG
Organism: uncultured Acidimicrobiaceae bacterium; assembly: GCA_947259095.1. GTDB lineage: Bacteria > Actinomycetota > Acidimicrobiia > Acidimicrobiales > SZUA-35 > JAHELU01. The sequence goes on from CAMYLA010000013.1 coordinate 89,624, forward strand.
CAGTCGTCCTCCATGACCTGTTCCGGGTGAGGGCCACCCCGCAGCGCCCGCACCGTGTCCACGAAGTCGGTGAAACCGCCGACCACCACCGCCTCGGCCTGGCTGATCCCGGCGCCCTCGGCGATGCCGACCAGCTCGGCGTGCAGCGCCGGCGAGTGTCGCTCATGGGCCGGCAGCATCGATGCCGCCAGCTCAAGCACCTCGCCCGGCGCCAGCGGCCCGCCGCTCCACAACCCGGACCCCACCAACGACACCCGCTCGTCGCAGTACCGGCGGATCTCTTCGGCGAAGGCCCGGCCGTGGGTCACCCCCATGGCCTCCGGCGTTCCGGCCACGTCGAGCACTCGGATCGGGGGACGCTTCATGGGAACCTCGCACGTCGGTTGTGGAAACGGGACTGCGATCCCGAACCTACAGGCGGCCGTCGCCCCGGCGCCACGTCGGCCAGGAAGGCCGGCGCAGGCGCCGAGGGAACCGCACGATGACTTCGTGACCGGGTGCGACTACTCGCCGCCCGGCAGTAGTTCGACCTCGCTACGCACCCAGTCGGCCCCGATGACGTCGACGCCCTTCTCCTCCAGAAGCACAACCGCCGCTTCGGCGTACTCGGTCGTGAATGCGCTGTCATCGGGTGCCTCGGTCAGTACGTCTTCACTGACCGAGATCTCGATGGTCTGATCCCACAGGGCCTGGTCCATCACCCCGGCGCCGCCGGGCGACGGCCAGATCAGCCCGTTGACCTCGTTGAGCTGCCAAGCCTGGTGGGAGACCCCGAGGGTGGTGCCGTTGTCGAGAACCACGTCCACGCAGGCCTCGGCGTTGTCCCGGCACCAGGCCCAACCCTGGATCGATCCGGCGATGAACCGGGTGGTCCGATCCTGGTAGTCGGCATCGGCCAGCCGCTCGCCGCTGGCCCAGACGGCGTCCTGGAGCATCGCGGTGCCGACATCGTTCCAATCGATGACCGTGAGGTCCTCCGGCTGATAGAGCTCGCCGGTCTCCTCGTTGACCGTCTCCAGCACCTGGGCGTACTCGTTGTAGATCATGGCCTGGGCGGCGTCGATCTCACCGCTGATCAGGGCAGTCATGTCGAAGTTCTGCTGGATCAGCTCGTAGTCGACCCCGGGCTCGACGCCATTGGCCCGGCTTCCGGCCAGCAGTTCGAACTCGTTGCCGAAGCCCCAGTTGCCGACCTTGCGCCCGGCGAAGTCTCCCGGGCTGGTGATGCCGGCGTCGGCGAACGAAACCTGGAGGGTGCCCGATCGCTGATACACCTGGGCCACGTTCACGATGTCGATCCCTTCGGCCCGCGAGACCAGGGCCTTGGGAACCCAGGCGATCGCATAGTCGACGGCGCCGGAGCCAAGCTGCTGCTGGGGCACGATGTCGACGCCGCCCTCGACGATCGTCACGTCGAGGCAGAAGTCCTCATAGAAACCCTGGTCGACGGCGGCGTAGTAGCCGGCGAACTGGGACTGTGCCACCCATTGCATCTGCAGACTGACCTCATCGAGCGACTCGCACTCGGCCGCCGATGCCGATCCGCCATCGTCGGAGCCTTCCTCCGAGCCATCCGAACCGTCTGCGGCTTCGGTGGTGTCCGAACCATCTGTGGCTTCGGTGGTGTCGGTGGTTTCGGTGTCGGTCGAGGCGTCGTCGGAATCGTCGCCGCACGAGGCGGCCACCATCGCCAGTGCCAGTAGCGCGGCCAGCAACCCCAAACGTTTGTTGTTCATCTGATCTCTCCCATTGGTCATGACCCACCGCCAGAGGTTGGTCGATCCTCCTGATGGTGGGTCCGAGAACTACTTTCTAGTCGGTTTCCGGCGCCGGCGCGCCCCGCCACGGCACCAGCCGCTCCGCCGCAACCGCCAGCATGAACAGGGCCAGACCGAGCACGCTGGCCATCACGATCGCGGCCCAGGCCGTGTCGTAGCGGGCAAAGCTGGCGTTCTGGGTGATGACCGGGCCGAGTCGATTCTGGGGGCCGCCGAAGTACTCGGCAACGATGGCGGCGATCACGCTCAACGGGGCGGCCAATCGCAGCGAGGTGAGGAAGAACGGCAACGCATTGGGGATTCTCACCCGGGCCAGCACCGTCCAGCCCGATGCGGCATAGGACCGCATCAGCTCCAGCTGTGCCGGGTCGACCGAAGACAATCCCTTGGCGGTGTTGAGGAACACCGGGAAGAAGACAACGGCCACCACGACCGCTTGGTTGCTTCGGTAGCCGGTGATCCCGAACCAAGCGTTGAAGATGGGGGCCAGGGCGATGATCGGGGTGGCGTTGACCGCAACCGCAAGCGGGGTGGCGGCGTCGCGAAGCCACAGGAACCGGGAGACGAACAACGCCAGGACTGCGCCGACGAACACCCCGATCACCAGGCCGCTGACCGCGATGATGCCGGTCTGGACCACCGCTTCCCACAGGATCGACCACTCCGACCCGAGGGCGGCGGCGATCGACGACGGCTTTGGCAGCAGGAACTCGTCGATCCCGAACGCCCGCACCGCCACCTCCCACAGACCGAGGAACCCGACGCCGACAAGCAGCGGCGGCAATACGGCGTCCCAACGCCGCGCCGGTCCCGCCGATCGGGATGGGGCGACGGTCATCGCCGCCGCTCGTCGCCCGCCGCCGCAGTCCCATCGGCGGCGGCAACCGACTCGACGGCCCGAAGGGCTTCGCGGACCTCGGTGTTTCGTTCGAAGAAGGTGGCCGACTCCCGGGTGTCTTCATCGCGGGTCCCCAGGTCGACATCGACGATGCTGTGGATCCGACCCGGACGGGGCGAGAGCACCACCACCCGGTCCGACAGGTAGACCGCCTCGGAGATCGAGTGGGTGACGAACACCACCGAGGTGCCGAGCTCCCGGTAGATGCGCAGCAGCTCGGTCTGCATGTACTCCCGGGTCATCTCGTCGAGGGCACCGAACGGCTCGTCCATCAGCAGCAGCGCCGGCTCGAACGAGAGAGCCCGGGCGATGGCCACCCGTTGCTGCATGCCTCCCGACAGCTGCCATGGATAGTGATCTGCGAACTCACCCAGCCGCACCAGGTCGAGCATTTCCGCCGAGCGGCGGGCCCGATCCCGTTTCGGCCAGCCGGCGATCTCCAGCGGCACTTCGATGTTGGCCGCAATCTTGCGCCAGTCGAACAGGCCGGCGCTCTGGAAGGCCATGCCGTACAACCGATCCCGGCGGGCCTCCGCCGCCGATCGGCCGAACACCGACACCGTCCCGGCGGTCGGTGACAGTAGGTCGGCGATGACCCGGAGCAAGGTCGACTTGCCGCAACCCGACGGGCCGATCAGCGACACGAACTCGCCGTCGGCCACGTCGAGGGTGATCCCGTCCAGCGCCCTGATCCGGTTGTCGGTTCCCGGGTTGAACTCCATGTCGAGCGCCGACACCGACACCGCCATCCCGCTGTCGCCGTCGGCCTGCGCACCCTCGGTCATGAACCCTCCTCGATCGGTCGGCCCCGAAGCAGGAGCCGCTCCGCGGCCGAGACGATGGCGAACACCGCCAGCCCGAGCAGCGCCGCGCCGACCACGCTGGCGTAGAGTTTGCTCGGTCCGGTGCTGTAGCGGGATGCGAACTCGAGGATCACCCTCCCCAGCCCACCCCGGACACCGGCCGAGATCTCGCCGACGATGGCCCCGACCACGCTGAGCGTCGCCGCCAGCTTGAATGCCGGGAACAGGTACGGTCTGGCGGCCGGGAACCGCAGCTTGAACAGCACGTCCCGGTCGCTGGCGGCGTAGGAGCGGAGCAGTTCGAGGTCGGCCGCGGCCGGCGATTGCAGCCCCTTCAGGGCATTGACCGCCACCGGGAAGAAGGTGAGGTAGGTGGCGATGAGGGCAACAGACAGCCCGTCTGAGAGAAACGTGGTCCGACCCCAGGTGACCACGATCGGGGCCAAGGCGATCAGCGGCACGGTCTGGGAGATGTTGATCCACGGCAGCAGGCCCCGCTCGGCGAACCGGGATCGGAGCATGAGCACCGCCAGGCCAAGGCCGATGACGACGCCGGCGGCGAACCCCAGTGCCGCCTTCCAGAAGGTCCGCAACGCCGCTTTGAAGAGGAACACGGCCAGGATCTCGTCACGACCCCGCTGGACCGGATCCCACAACGTCGACCAGATGTCGGCCACATGGGGCATGGTGAGGTCGTCGGTCTTGACCGGGAGGGCCCAGTCGGTTCCCGGCCACACGTCGCCGGTCGTTCGACCGAGCCACTTGTATCCCTCCCACAACCCGATCAGCACGACCAGGCCGGCAATGACCGCCACCACCTTTCGCAGCACCGGCACGAGGCGGCGCCATGGCGTCCCGCCCCTCACAACGTCACCGTTTCAAACCTTCGCCGAGCCACCACGTCCCCGCCTCACCGTCGAATCCGCTCCAACGCCCGCCCTCGCCACTGCTGCCCGTCTCCATGGCGTCACTGCGCTACCGGAAGGCGGGGATGATCTTCTGCCCGTAGGCGTTCAGGGTGGCGTCCTTGTCATCGTGCATCAGGTAGATGGCGAACTGATCGACCCCGAGATCCCGGAGCTGTTCCAACCTGGCGATGTGGTCCTCAGGCGGGCCGAGCAGGCAGAAGCGGTCGATGATCTCATCGGGCACGAAGTCGGTGTGGGTGTTGCCGGCCTTGCCATGTTCGGCGTAGTCGTACCCCTGGCGTTCCTTGATGTAGTCGGTGAGCGCCTGGGGAACCACGTCGGAATCCGAGCCGTACCTCTCGACCAGGTCGGCCACATGGTTGCCGACCATGCCCCCGAACCAGCGCACCTGATCCCGCTGATGTTCGATGTTGTCGCCGACGTAGGCTGGGGCGGCGACACAGATGTGCAGGTCGTCGGGATCGCGGCCGGCCTCTGCTGCCGCTGAGCGCACTGCACCGATGGTCCACTCGGCGAGCTGGGGGTCGGCGAGCTGGAGGATGAATCCGTCGGTCTCGCTGCCGGCCAGGTGGAGGGCTTTCGGCCCGTAGGCCGCCATCAGGATCGGCAGCTCGGAGTTGGTCGACCACGGGAGCTGCTGCTCGGTGCCGTTGTAGGTGACCGCTTCGCCCTCGGCCAGCCCCTTGATCACCTTCATCGCCTCGGAGAGGGTGCTGAGCTTGGACGGGGTGTGGCCGAGCACCCGCATCGCCGAATCGCCACGGCCGATACCGCAGATGGTTCGGTTGCCGAACATGTCGTTGAGGGTGGCGAACAGCGAGGCGGTGACGGTCCAGTTCCTGGTGCCGGGGTTCGTGACCATCGGACCAACGGTCATCTTCCTGGTGGCGGCCAGCATCTGGCTGTAGATCACATACGGCTCCTGCCACAGGACATGACTGTCGAACGTCCACCCGTAGCTGAAACCGAGGGTCTCGGCCTGCCTGGCCAGTTCCACCACCCGCCACGCCGGGGGGTCGGTTTGCAGTACCACACCGAAATCCATGCGCATCCTCCCTGGTTGGCCGAGTCTAGACCGCGGTGACCGGCCCCGTTCCGATTGCCGGTCCGAAAGAACTAGAGGCCGTGGGCAATCCACCTCCCTGTGTATTTCTGCGGTGACCGGAGCCGGCTGACCCCCAGTACCCTCCATGGTGACGGACCGACAGCGGAGGCGGCATGTCGATGCAACCCGACCCTCAGTCGGCATTGAACCGGTTCTCGACCCGGGAGCACGACAACCTCCACGAGGTCGTCGAGATGCTGACCACGATGGAGCGGCTTCGCGACGCCGGCCTCGAGTTCGACCAGATCGCCGATCGAATGGGGGCTTCGCACCACGATCCGCCGGGCGGCGGCTCGTGGAACCCCGCGCTGGTTGCCAAGGTTCTGGGCGTCGTCAACACCGTCAGGAGTGAGCAGGGTCAAACGGCAGACGATGTTCGGCCCGACGAAAAACCACCACAACCGTCGCCCAGCGCACCGGAACCCTCGGCCGAGGCCGACCCGTCGCCGCCGGAGCTGTGGCCCACCGGACCCGATCCGATTGCGGTGGACACCGGACGCCCGGCCGGGCCACCGACCACGTCGCTCTCCCCGCTTGGCCAGCGACGGGCCGAACCGTCGGCCTCCCAAGACACCGACCCCGGCACCGCCGCCGGCCGTGCCATGACGGTGGAGGTGACCGATCACGAGCTGAGTCGGCACGAGCCCGACCCGGGCCACTCGGCACCGGAGCGGAAACGACGACGATTGGTCGCCGCATCGATGGTGGCCCTGCTCACCGTCGTCGGCGGCGTTGCCGCCGCGGCGTTGCTGGTCGACGACTCCCGACCGTCGAGCACAACACAGTCCAATGCCCTGGCCAGCGAGCCCACCACGGCAACCTCCACCGCCGGCCTCACGGCCACCACCGCCGGCCCCGACCGGACGGAAGGGACCGACGGGTCGGCGAGCGGGCAGGCCGGGGGATCCGAACAGCCCGGAACCGAGACCGCGGACGACGAAGACACGATGACCATCCGGGTCGAGCCCGAGGCACCGGAGCTGATCGATCCCGAGACCGGTGAAACCATTCGGGCCGCATCGGCGACCATCCGGGCCGACGGCCTGTTGCACCTCGAGGGTGCGTTCCCCAGCGAGGCGGTGGCGCAGCGACACATCGAGGGAATGGCCGACGTGTTCGGCAGGACCAACATCGTCGAGAGCTATGACATCAACCCGGCGGCACCGCTCCCCCGGGCCTCCGACGTTGCGCTCGACAAGCCGGTCCTGTTCGAGTCGGGTACCGCCACTATCGAACCCTCCTACCTGCCGTTTCTGGAGGCCTGCGGCGACGTGCTGCGGCTCAACCCCCAGATCACGATGTCGATCGCCGCCTTCACCGACTCGAGCGGCCCGGCCGAATTCAACCTGGAGCTCTCCCGGCAACGGGCGCAGGCGATCTTCGACTTCTACCGATCCGTCGACGTCGATGCATCACAGCTGCAGCCGCTGGCCTTCGGTGAGGTCGATCCGGTGGCCGGCAACGACACCGAGGCCGGGCGGCGGCAGAATCGGCGGGCCATGCTTCGCCTGCTCGGCGTCCTCGCCGGTCAACCCGGGGCCGCAGCAAACTGACGGTCCTCGACCACCATGAGCTCGACCTCCATGAGCTCGACCTCCATGAGGTGGTGTTGGCGCAAGGCCGCCAGCGGGGCCGTCGAGTTACTGGTTGGTGGGGAATCCCAGGTTGACGGCGCTGGTCGACGGGTCGGGCCAACGTTCGGTGATCACCTTGGCCTTGGTGTAGAACCGAACACCCTCCGGGCCGTACATCGTGGTGTCACCGAACAGGGAGTCCTTCCAGCCGCCGAAGCTGTGGTAGGCAACCGGGACCGGGATCGGCACGTTGATGCCGATCATCCCTGCGTCGGCGTCGTCCTGGAACCGACGAGCGGCGCCGCCGTCGCGGGTGAAGATGGCGGCCCCGTTGCCCCAGGGGTTGGTCTTGATGAGGTCGACCGCCTCCTGGTAGGTGTCGACCCTGACGACCGACAGCACCGGCCCGAAGATCTCGTCCCGATACACACTCATGTCGGTGGTGACACGATCGATCAGGCTGGCCCCCAGGAAATAGCCGCCGCCGTCGAAGTTCTTGTCCCGACCGTCGACCACCACCGTGGCACCCGCATCCGCACCCTGCTGGATGTAGCCTGCGACACGTTCCCTGGCGTCGGAGGTGATCAGCGGCCCCATCTCCGACGAGGGCTGATCGCCGGGCCCGATCACCAGCTTGTCGATGCGCTGTTGGACCGCAGCCACCAGGTCGTCGGCGATGTCGCCCACGGCCACCGCAACCGAGATGGCCATGCATCGCTCACCGGCCGATCCGTAGGCGGCCGAGACCGCGGCATCGGCGGCCAGATCGAGGTCGGCGTCTGGGAGCACGATCATGTGGTTCTTGGCCCCGGCCAGGGCCTGGACGCGCTTGGCGTTCTCGTTTGCGGTGTTGAACACGTACCTGGCGATGGGGGTGGAGCCGACGAAGCTCACCGCGGCGATGTCGGGATGGTCCAGCAGGCGATCGACGGCCTCCTTGTCACCGTTGACCACGTTGAGCACCCCGGGAGGAAAACCGGCCTCATGGGCCAGTTCGGCGATGAACATCGGCGCCGAGGGATCCCGCTCCGAGGGCTTCAACACGAAGGTGTTCCCGGTGGCGAGGGCGTTGGGGATCATCCACAGCGGCACCATGGCCGGGAAGTTGAACGGGGTGATGCCGGCGACGACACCGAGGGGTTGACGAACGGTGTAGACGTCGACCCCGCTCGATGCCTGCTCGTTGTAGCCCCCCTTGAGCAGCTCGGCGATGCCGCAGGCGAACTCGATGTTCTCCAACCCTCGGGCCACCTCACCCAGGGCGTCGGACTTCACCTTGCCGTGCTCGGCGGTGAGCCTGCGGGCTATCTCATCGGCGTTTCGTTCGACCAGCGCCCGGTAGGCGAACATCAGCTTCGTCCGCTGTGCCAGGCTGGAGTGACGCCACTCCTCGAACGCCGCAGCGGCGACGGCGACCGCCGAATCGACCTCGGCCACCGAGGCCAGCGAGAGCTCCGCGCTCTGTTGGCCGGTGGCGGGGTTGTAGACTGCGGCCGTCCGGCCGGAGGCCCCCTCGACGACCTCGCCCCCTACCAGGTGATGAATCTTGTCCATTGGCGCCTGACCTCCCGTCCGTACCGCGTCTCGATGAGCTACAACATAGAGGCTCCGAGATCGCCGCAACAGCGCCGATCACTAGTGGAGGCAGAACTCGTTGCCCTCCGGGTCCCGCATGACCGCCCAGCGGTGGCCAGGGTGCTGACCGAAGTTCACGAGCTCGGCACCGGTGGCCTGCAGCCGGGCAACTTCGACATCGAGCTGGTCCGGGTCGACCGGCACGTCGAGGTGGACCCGATTCTTTGCCGTTTTCGGCTCCGGGACCAGCTGGAACAGCAACCGAGGCCCGGCACCGGCCGGGGCGGTGGCCACCGCCTCCCTGAAGAAGAGCCGACCGTCGATCTCCACCACATCAGCATCGGCGATGACGCCGTCGGCCAGCAGGCCGGCAATCATGTCGTGCCCGTCCTCGATCTCGTAGCCGAGCAGATCGGACCACCAGGCCGCCAGCCGATGGGGATCGGCGGCATCGAAGGTGATCTGCAGACCTCGAACCATGACGTCTCCGCTCCCCGACCTCGACCCCCGCTCAGAGCAGGTACTGGCTCAGGCCCCGGCGGAGGTACCTGCCGTCGCCTTTCGCCCCCAGGTAGCTCTGGTTCTCGATGATGACCTTGCCTCTCGACAGCACCGTGTCGACCCGGCCCTGGACCTCGAAGCCCTCATAGGCCGAGTAGTCCATGTTCATGTGGTGATTGTCGACGCTGATACTCCAGGTCGCCTCGGGGTCGTACAGCACGATGTCGGCGTCGGCCCCGGGCTGGATCGTGCCCTTCTGGGGGTAGAGACCGAACATCCTGGCCGGTGTGGTGGCGCACAGCTCGACCCAGCGGGGCAGGCTGATCTCACCCTGGACCACACCCTGGTAGATCAGGTCCATGCGGTGCTCGACCCCGCCGATGCCGTTGGGGATGGCCCGGAAGTCGTCGACCCCGAGGTCCTTCTGGTCCTTCATGCAGAACGGGCAGTGGTCGGTGGCGACCACGCTGAGATCGTTGGTTCGCAGCCCGGTCCAGAGGTCCTCGTGGTGGTGCTCGTGCTTGGACCGCAGCGGTGTCGAGCACACGTAGCCTGCGCCGGCGAACCCGGGAGCGCCGAGATGATCCTCCAGATTCAGGTAGAGATACTGGGGGCAGGTCTCGGCGAACACGTTGGCCCCCTTCCCCCTTGCGATCGCCACCTGCTCCAGGGCCTCCGAGGCCGACAGGTGCACGATATAGAGCGGCGACGCTCCCACCTTGGCCAGCTGGATGGCCCGATGGGTCGCTTCGCTCTCGAGCTCGGCCCGCCGCACGTAGCCGTGGTTGATCGGGGCGGTTTCACCCCGTTCCACGGCCTGCTCGGCCAGCAGGTCGATGGCTATGCCGTTCTCGGCATGCATCATGATCATGCCGCCGTTGGATGCCGCCTGCTGCATCGCCAGCAGGATCTGCCGATCGTCTGACAGGAACACCCCGGGGTAGGCCATGAACAGCTTGAAGCTGGTGATGCCTTCGTTGACCAGCACATCCATGGCCTTCAGTGAGGCCTCGTTTACGTCGCCGACGATCATGTGGAAGCCGTAGTCGATGGCGCAGTTGCCCTCGGCCTTGGCGAACCAGGTGTCGAGGCTCTCCTGGACCTGCTGGCCGAAGCTCTGGACCGCGAAGTCGACGATGGTCGTGGTGCCACCCCAGGCCGCGGCCTTGGTCCCGTTCTCGAAGTCGTCGGAGGCGAACGTGCCACCGAACGGCAGCTCCATGTGGGTGTGACAGTCGACGCCGCCGGGGATGACGTACTTGCCCGTTGCGTCGATCACCCGCTCGGCTCCGGTTTCGGCGCTGTCTGCCAACGTCGAACCGGGCTGCAGCACGGCGACGATCTGCTCACCGTCTATGAGGACCTCGGCCGGGTCGGCCCCGGTTGCACTTACGACGGTCCCGCCTTTGATGAGTGTGGTCATGCTTGCTCTCCTTTTCGAACGCCCGGTGTGCGTTTCTTGCGTCTCGACCTATCCTGGTCAGCTCAATTCGGCGATGGCGTCGACCAGGGCGGCAGCACCCTCGTCGATCTCGGCCTCGCTCACGTTCAGCATCGGGGCGATCCGCAGCACGTTGCCGTAGAGGCCGCCCTTGCCGATCAACAGCTTGCGCCTGCGGCATGCCTCCAGCAGAGCTGCCGACCTTGCCGCATCGGGTTGAATGGAGCCGGGCTGCACCGTCTCGATGGCCTGCATGAGGCCGGCACCCCGGAGCTCGACGATCCAATCGGTGGCGTCGACCGTCGGCGTCAGCTTGTCGACGAGACGATCACCCATGGCCTTGGCGTTGGCCTGCATGCCCTCGTCGATCACGGCCCGGATGGTGGCCAGGCCGGCGGCGGCCGAGAGCGGGTTGCCGCCGAAGGTGGAGAACGAGGTGGCGCCGATGGCGTCCATGATCTCGGGACGAGCGACACAGCCGGCGAGCGTGATGCCGTTGCCGACCCCCTTGGCGAAGGTCAACATGTCCGGCACGATGTCGTGGGCCTGATAGCCCCAGAAGTGCTCGCCGGTTCGACCCCAACCGGTCTGGACCTCGTCGCTGATGAAGAGGATGTTGCTCTCCGACAGCACCTTGTGCATCGAACCGAAGAAACCCTTGGGCGGCACGGCGAATCCGCCGACCCCCTGGATCGGCTCGGCGATCAGGGCCGCCACATCGCCGGCGCTCATCATGTCGAGGATCTGGATGAGGTCGTCGGTGGCGGCTCTGGTGTAGGCGTCGTCATCCAGCTCCCGGAAGGGGCTGCGGAGCCGGTAGCCACCCTGCACGAAGTTGACGTCGAGCCCCGAGATGCTGGTCGAGGACCACGACCGGTGGGAGGTGATGGCCTGGGCGGTGAACGACCGGCCGTGGTAGCTGTTGCGCATGGCCAGGATCTGGTTCGACTTGCGGTAGCAGGTGGCCAGCAGCAGGGCCGTGTCGTTGGCCTCGGTTCCCGAGGTGGTGAAGAACACCTGGGCGTCCGGGATACCGGAGAGCTCGGCGATGAGCTCGGCCAGCTCGATCATCGGCTCCGACAGGTACAGCGTCGAGGTGTGCATGGTCTTGGCCGCCTGAGCCTGCACCGCCGCCACCACCTCGGGGTGGGAGTGGCCGATCATGGTTGTCAACACCCCACCGAAGAAATCGAGGTAGCGGTCGCCATCCAGGGTGTGGATGTAGCTGCCCTCACCCCGGTCGATGGAGATCGGCTCCTCGAAGAAGGGGTGGACGAATGACGGGAGGACGGCCTGGTACCGCTGGTAGAGCTCGGAATCTGTGGTCATCGTGCTATCCGATCGGTCGCGGTCGAGCGAACATCTATGACTCGGTCAGCGGGCCGTACATGTCGGGCCGGCGGTCGCGGTAGAAGGCCCACTGGGCCCGGGTCTCGTCGATCAGGTCGAGGTCGAGGTCGCGGATCAGCAGTTCCTCTTCGGAATCGGAGGCCGTGCCCTCGACGAACTGGCCCCGCGGGTTGGCGAAGTAGGTGGTGCCGTAGAAGTCGTTGTCGCCAAGCGGTTCGATGCCGATCCGGTTGATGGCCCCCACGTAGTACATGTTGGCCGCCGCCGATGCGGTCTGCTCCAGTTGCCACAGGTAGGCCGACAGCCCACGGCTGGTTGCCGACGGATTGAAGACCATCTGGGCTCCGTTGAGCCCCAGGGCCCGCCATCCCTCGGGGAAGTGCCGGTCGTAGCAGATGTAGACCCCGACCCGGCCGACCGAGGTCTCGAACACCGGGTAGCCGAGGTTGCCGGGACGGAAGTAGAACTTCTCCCAGAAACCCTTCACCTGGGGGATGTGGGTCTTGCGGTACTTGCCGAGGTAGCTGCCGTCGGCGTCGATCACCGCTGCGGTGTTGTAGAGGATGCCCGGCTGCTCCTGCTCGTACATCGGCAGCACCAGGACCATGCCCAGCTCGGCGCAGAGCTCCTGGAACCGCTTGGTGGTTGGCCCGTCGGGGATGGCCTCGGCGTAGGAGTAGTACTCGGCGTCCTGGACCTGGCAGAAGTACGGGCCGTAGAAGAGCTCCTGGAAACACATCACCCGGGCGCCGGCCTCGGCCGCCTCACGCATGTACTTCTCGTGGACGTCGATCATCGAGTCCTTGTCTCCGGTCCACTCCGCCTGCAGCAGTGCGGCTTTCACCGTGTTCGCCATGGGCTGACTCCTCCTTGTTGCTTCGGCGGGCCGGTGCAAGCGCTCGCTTGGCCGCTGTTGCGCCCCGGTCGAGCCGAGACGTCGCCGCTGGTTCCTCTTGGTCGCGGCGCCTGACGGCGCCGCTGGTTCCTGGGTCGCAACACCTGACGGCGCCGCTGGTTCCTGGGATCAAGAAGTCTTGCAGAGAAATCGAATGCAGCCAAGGGACCGACGAAAGCTGCCGCCGGCGTCTCAGCGCACGGCGACGATCTTGTTCAGCTCGCCGTTCCAGTTCACGGTGTAGAGCTCGCCGTCATTGTCGACCCCGAAGCTGGTCACCTGCCCGACCTCGGACAGCTCCGTGGTCCAGTCTGCCTGGTCGACGACCCGACCCTCGGCGAAGCGGAAGCTCCTGACCAAACCCTCGCACCAGTCGCCGTAGAAGTAGTGACCGTCGAACTCGGGGATGGCCGCGCCCCGATAGACGTGGCCCCCGGTGACCGAGCAGCCGTCGTCATGGCTGTACTGGAGGACCGGGATGGTTTTGTCCGATGCATCGCAGCCCGATCGGAAGCAACGGTCGCCCTCCATCTCCAACCAACCGAAGTTGGTCCCCGCCCCTCCATCGAGCGACACGACGTTGATCTCCTCGAACCGATCCTGGCCGACGTCGCCGATGTAGACCAGACCGTCGACCGGGTCGATGGAGAATCGCCACGGGTTCCGCAGGCCATAGACCCAGATCTCGTTGCCGAACGGGTTGCCGGCCGGGACCGCCGCCGGACCGTCGCCCGACACGTCGAGCCGGAGAATGGCGCCGAGCGGGTTGCTGGTGTCCTGGGCCGACCCGCCGCCGTCGCCGCCGTCTCCCAGCGCCAGGTACAGCAGGCCGTCTGGGCCAAACTGCATCATGCCGGCGTTGTGGCGCTCGGCCGGCTGATCGACCTGGAGCACCACCTGCTCACTGGCCCGGTCGGCCACCAGCGGCGACCGGGCCAGGAACCGACCGAGCCTGCTGTCACCTTCGGGATCGGTCCAGTAGGCGTAGAACGTCCGGTTGGTCCCGAAGTCGGGATCGAAGGCCAGGCCGAGCAGGCCCTGTTCGATGCTCGACGACTGCAGGTCATCGGTCAGATCGAGAAACGGCTGCTCGGCGACGACCCCGTCCATCACCACCTTGACGACGCCCTGGCGTTCGACGATGTAGAGGGCGTCGGTACCGGGAGCCCCGGTGACCAGCACCGGCTGGTCGAATCCGCTGGCCACCGGCTCGGCCTTCAGCGCGAGCAACGGGTCGAGGGGTTGGCTGGTGGCGGTCACCTCCGCCGTCGAGTCGCCACCGTCGGGCTCCCCATTGCCGGCCCCAGCCTCCGGACCGTCGTCGGTGGCAGCCAGCTCGGCCGCCGGCTGTCCTGAGCCGTCGTCGGCCGATGACGGCGGGCCGAGCGTGGTCGCCGCATCGAAGGTGGCGGTTGTCTCGTCGCCGGCGATGCAGCCGGCCAGCACGACCGCCCCGACCACGCTCACGATGGCGGCAGCCAGTCCTCGCGGTAGTTCCCGTTGGCGTTCCACAGCAGCCATCCTGCCCCTCGTTTTTCGGCTTCATCGATCTGGGCCCGAACCTGTGCACCGTTGTAGTAGAAGGCCTGGAGCCACGGCCGCAGCACCGCCGTCGGTGCGAGGCGATCTCCGCCCTGCTCCATGGCATCGGCCACGACCGGGCCAGGTTGAGCGTTGGGATCGGCGAATCCCAACCAGCCCTTGTTGTAGTGGCTGGGGTAGATCATCGGGCTGACGACGTCGACCGCCCCGGAGACCGCCTCCACCGTCTGACCGATGCCCTCGTCGGTGGGGCTGGACATGACGATGCCGAAGATGGCGGCCGACGTGCCGCAGCCGAGGGGCCGCAGCTCGGCCGTGGCCTGCTCCAGGAAGCCGGCGATCACCTCGGCCCGGGCCTCGCCGGTGGGAGGCAGCCGCCCGGTGGCCGCGTCGGCGGTCCGGCCCGCCGGATAGCGGACGTAGTCGAACTGGATTTCCTGGAATCCGAGCCGGCAGGCCTCGATGGCCAGGTCGATCGGATAGCGCCAATTGGCCTCGTCGGTGGCATCGACCCATCGGCCGGCCAGCTTGGCCTCCGGATCGGCGGCGGCCCAGATCCGGTCCTCGAACGTCACCACCCGGGTGACGGTGTAGAGACCCCGTTCCCGGGCCAACGCCAACAGCTCGGCCGGGTCATAGCCAGCGTCCACAGCGGCGATCGACCGGGCGAAGTCGACCTCGGTCTCGTATTGGACGAAGCCGCTCTCGTCCTTGGTGTCGAACACCAGGGTGTTGACGGTGGACCCCTCGGCCAGGGCCAGGAGGGCCCCGAACCTGTCGGGGTCGGCCGCCACCGGCCGGGCGACCCGTAGCCCCCGGGCCACGAACGGTCGGAGCTCGACCGTGACCGTCGGCCGGTCGACGTCGAGCTCGACCACCTCGGTCTGCCAACCCGATCTGGCAACGGTGATGGTGAGATCGGAGCCATCGACGCCGACCAGCGAGAACGTCCCGTCGGGATCGGTCACCGCTTCGGCGTCGCCGGCCGTCACCACCGCACCGGCCAGGGGCGAACCGCTGGTTGCGGCAAACACGATCCCGTCGACCGCCACGGTCGGCTCCTCCTCCGCCACCGGTGCCGATCGATCGGCCTGCCCGTTCCCTCCGGAGGTGTCGGTAGCCTCGGTCGCGGCGCCCGTGGTGGTGCCGTCGGCCCCGGCCTCGTCGCCCGGCGCTCCCACACCGGGGCCCTGATCGGCGGCGGCCGGCGCCGCGCTCGGGTCGTTGCCGCCGCAGCCGACGAGCACCGTGAGCCCCACCGCCAGGAGAACCGTTTGCGCCAGCACGAGACCGAGCGTAATCCGACTTGGCGTCGCAACGGTCGCAGCGGAATTTCCGTTCCCCGGCCACCGTTGCAGCCAACATGAGCGAGACCACCAACGCCGCCGTTGTCCACGCCCGGGTCGAACCGAACCCGAAGTGGATTCGGGCCAGGATCGGCGACCGGACCATCGTCGACAGCCGCCGGGGCGGCCGTCGGCCATCCCGACGGACCGATCGACGAGCTCCGGGGCCGGGTCAGGTTCTCCTGGTCGGCGATGGACCGGTGGTTCGAGGAGGAGGTCGAGGTCTTCGTCCACCCTCGCTCCCCCTACACCCGGGTCGACGTGCTGCCGTCAGCCCGGCGAGATCGACGGCGAGTCGATGGCCAGGCCGGCCACCAAGTTCTCCTGAGGGTTCCGGGCCGGACGGGCCGACGGGGCGGGCCATACCCAGCCCGTGGTCCGGAGGCGGCCGACACCGAACGAGGCGCTCAGCCGATCACCAACAGTTCGGTGGCGGCCATGGCGGCCACGAAACCGAGGCCATGGGTCCTGGTCATGCGCTCGCCCAGGATCAGCCGGGCCAGGATGACCGTCGAGATCGGATACAGCGCCGACAGCACCGACACGACCGCCAGCTGACCGATGTTGGAGGCATAGAGGAAGGTGGCATTGGAGCCGGTGTCGAAGACACCGACCAGTGCGATCAGCCACAACGACCGGCGATCGGTTGGCACCACCGGGCGGCCCTGCCTGCGAGATGCGACGAACAGGATCGTGGCCACCACGGAGCCGGTGAAAATCCTGGCCCCGGCAACCGGCCAGGGAGCGCTGGCACCGTCGGTGGCATCCAGGAAGATGAACATCATCCCGAACCCGACCCCGGCCAACAACGATTCGATCACCACCGCCATGGTGACCGGGGCCGAACCGTCCCCAACCGCCATGGTGACCGTTGCCGAACCATCGCCGGCATGCTCGGTGACCGAGGCCGGACCATCGCCGGGGTTGATCGAGACCAACAACACCGCCAGGAGACCGAGCCCGACCCCGAGCCAGCCGATGGCCGACAGCCGATCGCCGTCCATCGCACCCCAGGCGGTCGGCACCACGGCCGAGGTGATGGCGGTGAGCGGGGCCACCACGCTCATCGGCCCGACCGCCAGCCGTCGATACAGCAACGCAACACCGATGACCCCGAACCCGCCGCCGATCACGCCGAGCAGCACATCACCGACATCGAACCGCTCGGCCAGGACCAGGGCGGCGATCGTGGCCCCGACCGCCCCGACCAGATGGGACCCGGCGACGACCTGCAGCACCCGGGCCCGCTTTGCGGCCAGACCGCCACAGAAGTCACCGACGCCGAAGACCACAGCCGTGACCAAGGAGAGGACGATCGCCAAGGTGACGTTCTATCGCCTGTGATCGAGAACCGCCCCCGCCCTGGTTGACCCGGGCCCGGGGCTGGCAACGGCTTCCCGCCGCAGCGCGGGCCGGTCAGTCGTCTTGGATGCGGTCGCCCTCGGGGGTGAGTTTGCCGTCGGCGATGTTGCGGCCCAATGCGTCGGCCCCTTCGGGTGTGCCGACCGGATAGAAGCACCGATAGACGTGGTCGGCCCGGGTGGCCGGCGTCAGCTCCGGCTCCTCCTCGACACACCGGGGTTGGGCGTAGCGGCATCGAGCGGCGAACTTGCAGCCGGCCGGCGGATGAACCATGTTCGGCGGGCGGCCGGGGATGGTGGCCAGCCTGGTGTGGCTGGGGTATTCGATCTTGGGGATCGACCGGAACAGGGCTTCGGTGTACGGCATCCGCATGTCCCGAAACAGCACCGAGGTCGGGGCCCGCTCCATGATCCGCCCGGCGTACATCACGATCACCTCGTCGGTCCGGCCGGCCACGACGCCGAGATCGTGGGTGATCAGCACCAGCGGCATGAAACGTTCCCGCTGCTGATCCTGGAGCAGGTCGAGGATCTGGGCCTGGACCGTCACGTCGAGGGCGGTGGTCGGCTCATCGGCGATCAGCAGCTTGGGGCCGCAGGCCAGGGCGATGGCGATGACCACCCGCTGCCGCATGCCGCCCGACATCTGGTGGGGATAGTCGTCGATCCTGGTCTCCGGAGAGGGGATGCCGACGCTGCGCAACAACGCCAGGGCGGCAATCCTGGCCTCCTTCTTCGACACCCCGTGGTGGACCCGCAGGCCCTCGGCCACCTGCTGGCCGATCCGCATGACGGGGTTGAGCGAGCCGAGCGGGTCCTGGAAGACCATGGCCACTTCCGGGCCCCAGATGTCCCGCAAGCCAGCGTCGTTGAGCGCCATGATGTCGATCCCGTTGATCGTCACCTCACCGCTGGTCATCACGTTGGTCTTCGGCAGGAGCCGCATGATCGACCGGGCGGTCACACTCTTTCCCGAGCCGGATTCGCCGACGATGCCAAGGGCCTTGCCCCGGTTCAGGCTGAACGAGACGTTGTCGGTTGCGGTCAGCGGGCCCGACGGGGTTGCGAACTCGGTTGTGAGGTTGCGCACCTCCAGGACCGGGCGCTCCTCGTCGGTGCCCATCGCAGCGGTCGATGCTGCGCTCATTCCGTGGCCCCCTGACCGTTGGCCTCGCCGCCGACGGTGGCCCCTTGCCCGTCGAGGTTGCTCAGATCCGGGAAGTGGCAGGCCACATAGTGGTCGTCGTCGACCTTTCGTATCTCCGGTTCCTCCTGGGCACACTTCTCCCTGGCGGCCGGACAGCGGGTCCGGAACCGGCACCCGCTCGGCGGGTTGATCGGCGACGGCAGGTCGGCGGCGATCTGGGTCACCCTGGCCTCGATCAGCGGATCGGGATGGGGAATGGCCGAGAGCAACAGCTTGGAGTAGTGGTGCGTCGGCGCGGCATACAACGAGTCGGGTTTTGCCACCTCGCAGATCTTGCCGAGATACATGACCGCCACCCGGTCGCTGACGTTCTTGACCACCGCCAGATCGTGGGCGATGAACACCAGGGTCAGCCCGTAGCGCTGCTTCATGTCCTCCAGCAGGTTGAGGATCTGAGCCTGGACCGACACGTCGAGCGCCGAGACCGGTTCGTCGCAGATGATGACCTTGGGGTCCATGATCAGGGCCCTGGCGATCGACAATCGCTGGGCCTGCCCACCGGAGAACTCGAACGGCTTGCGGTCGAGAGCCTGGTCCGGGTTCATGCCGACCGTCTCCAACATCTCACGGACCTTCGGCTCGGCCCGCTCCCGGAGCTCGTTGCGGCGGATCTGGAGCTGACGGCGCACCACCCGGTACAGCCCGTAGTTGATGGCAACCGTTGCCACCAGAACCGCCAACTTGGGGATCCCGTCCAGACCGGTGATGAAGAAGATCTGGAGCCCCACCACCGCCACCAACGCCGCGGCGATCCCCGATGCCCCGGCTCTGGCCGGCTTGACCATGGCGGCCAGGAACCACGCCGCCAAGCCGACGGCGATGGCCATCATCACCGCCCGAAGGACCCAGGCCGGGAAACCGGCGAAGCTGTCCCAGGTCCGGTAGACCATGAACACCGACACCGCCACGGCGAACCCCGCCCCCGCCAGTCCCACCGCGTTCGACACCGTCCCCATCACCCTCGACACCACGCCGAACGGCACGATGATGGCCAGGGCACACCACACCAGCCCGAGGATGAACAGCGCGCCGCCGACGGCGACCAGTACCGCCAGGACCGGGAAGCCGATGATCTGGGCCGGTACCTGGAGCCACCCGAGCTGGTCTTCGAACCGGCGTCCCTCGGCCGCCTCACTGACGATCCACAGCACCAGCGCCAGCAGGGCCACCGGCAGCACATAGCGCAGCGGTTTGATGGCGAGCCCTGCCACCCGCTGGAAGAACTTGCCGAACTTCTCGAACCAGATCGATGTCGGGGGCCGACCGGCATCCTCCTCCCACCAGATCATCAGCGGTTCGCCGATGATGTCGCGAACGGTCCGACGGGGGTTGAGGGCCGAGATGGGATCCTGGAAGATCATCTGCAGCACCGGCCGGGTCCGCCGCAGGGTCTCGTCGTCGAGGCCGGTCAGCTCGACCTGATCGAGCACCACCGATCCGGACGTCGGCTGGGGGACCTGCATGATCGCCTTGCCGGTGGTCGACTTGCCGCAACCGGACTCGCCGACCAGCCCCAGGGTCTCCCCCTGGATCAGGTCGATGGAGATGCCGCTGACCGCATGGACCACATCGCCCGAGGTGCCGACCGGGAACTCGACCACCAGGTCCTCGGCACGCAGCAGGGTGTCGCCGGAGTCTCTGAGGTGTGCCTTGCCGCTGCCGGCCACTACAACACCGACTCCCTCGGCTCGTATCGTTCCTGGAGTTTGTCGCCGACGAAGTTCAACGCCAGCACCGTCAGGAACATGGCGGCGGCGGGAACGAGGCTGATGTGGGCCGAGGTGTCGAGATCGGTGCGGCCCTTGTTGATCATGTCTCCCCAGGTCGGCGTTGGGGGCCGGACCGAGAGCCCGAGAAAGGCGACCGCCCCCTCGACCACGATCAGGTTGGCCATGACGATCAGCGAGTAGCTGACAAGCGCCGGTGCGACGTTCGGCAGCACCTCCCGGAACATCACCCTGCCGTTGCGGGCCCCCATCGTCTTGGCCGCAAGGACGAACTCCCGCTCCGACCACACCAGGGTCGAGGCCCGGACCACCCTGGCGATCGGTGCGATCGACAGCAGCACGAACACCAGGATCAGGATGAAGACCCGCCGGGTGGCGTCGCTGTCGAGGAACAGGATCAGCGACAGGGCCAGGATCAACGGCGGGATGACCAGGGTGGCGTCGGTGAAACCGGTGATCATCGTGTCGACCCGACTGCGATAGTAGCCGGCGGCCATGCCGATCGTGCCACCGATCATCAGGGCCAGCATCGCTCCGATCGAGGCCACGATCAGGCTGACCTGGGCACCGTAGATGACCCGGGAGAAGATGTCGCGGCCGGCCCCGTCGGTGCCGAACCAGAACTCCGAGTTCGGCCCCACCCGATTCTGGCCTGCGAAGGTCTGGGCAGGGTCCTTCAGCGGCAGGGCCTCGGCGAAGATGGCGGCCAGGGTGAGGGCGACCAGAAAGCCGACCGCCAGCCAGAACACAAAACCGACGGCCTTCGCCCTGCGGACCCCGGCCCCGGCCGCCGGGGCCGCCGCCGGTGCAACGACGGCGGCCGGCGCAACGGTCGGCAACCCTGTTTCCTGATCAGCCACCATCGCCTCCTAAGCCGCTCCCGCCGGTTCTCAGCCGGGGATCGAGAGCAAGGTACGAGAAGTCGACCATCACCAGGATCAGGACGTACAGGGTGGCGATGACCATCGTCCCCCCCTGGACCGCGATGAAGTCTCGCTGGGTGATGGCGTTGAACATGTACCCGCCGATGCCGGGGAGCACGAAGATGATCTCGGTGATCAGCGCCCCACCGATCAGTGCCCCCACCGTGAAGCCCATGACCGTGAGCAGGGTGAACATCGACGGGCGGAGGGCGTGGCGCCACAGGATGCGCCGGGTTCGCAGCCCCTTCGATCTGGCCAGGTCGATGAAGGGCTGACGAAGAGTCCCGATCATGTCGGCCCGCAACAGCCGCATGAACACCGCGGCCTGGCCGAGGGCGAGCGACACCGCAGGCAGGAGCATGTGCTTGAAGTGGTCCACCTTGCTCTCCCCGAACGGTACATAGCGGGAGCCGGGCAGGATCTTCAATCCGATGTCGACGCCGAACACGGTCACACCACCGATGGCCAGGAACAGGATCAGGGTGATGGCCAGGACGAACGGCGGGACGGCGAAGAACCCGAGCATCACCGTGTTGATGGTGCGATCGGCGCGCTGGCCGTTGCGGTAGGCGGCGTAGACGCCCAGTGGGAACGAGATCACGGTCGCCAGGATGAGGGCGTAGAGCATCAACTGCAGCGACGGCGTGATCGAACGGGAGATCCCGTCTGCGACATCCTCCCGGAGCAGGACCGACGTGCCGAGATCGCCGACCATGGCGTCGCCGAGCCAGTTGCCGTACCGGGCGAAGAACGGTTCGTCGAGACCCATCTCGGCATTGACCCTGGCCACCGCGTCTGGGGTGGCGGAAGGGCCGAGGATGTTGATGGCCGGGTCGCCGGGAAGTGACGCCATCAGTGAGAACACGACGAACGAAACCGCCAACATGATGGGGATCACCCCCAACACCCGACGCACCGCATAGGGCCCGTTGGTGAGGAACGCGGCGGTGGTCCCGACCAGGACCACCAGGGCGAAGGTCCAACTGATCGGCGGTCGTTCGACGAAGGCCCAGACGATGGTCGCACCGGTGCCGACAACGGCCAGCGCACCGGCTCCCTGCCTGGCTGCAATGGCCACCAGGGAGGAGGCGATGACCGTGAGCACCATGATGGCGAACGACCACGCCGAACGCTGCGACGAGGCGGCTGACAACCCGATGGCCAGGACCGCGCCGGCGGACATGACCAACAGAGCCGGTTTGCCCATCGCTGTGCGCACTGTCGGTTTCGCTCCTTCCGCTCGGGTTCGAGTCAGGGGATTGGCCGGCGACCCCACCATCTCCCCTTGGGGAGATCGAGGGTCGGCTGCACCCTCTGCGCAGTGACGCCGGTTCTTCTGCCTACGTTGGTTCCGGGTCCTCGTTGACCACTGCGTCGTGTCCTGGGCCTGGGTCCTGTGGCGGTGGGGCTACCCCTGGCAGTTGCCGTCGGTGCACCAGATCTGGGTCAGGTGGTGTTTGCCTGCGATCACCGGCTTGGTCAAGCCGTAGCCCGGAATCTCGAGGTCGGTGATGTTCTGGACCCTCTGGTTGGCTACAACGCCCCACAGCGTCCAGACGGTCCAGAAATTCCAGACGTTCTCGCCGAACAGCCGGTTGACCGCTTCGGTGGCCTCCTGGCGGGCTGCGGGGTCGGGGTTCTGGCGGATCGTGGTGTAGGCGGCGTCCATGTCGGCATCCTGGAACCGGCCGAAGTTGAGAGCCAGCTCCGGAACGCTGGGATCGATTGGGCTGGCCGTGGCCGAGTTCCACCAGTACCACTGCTCGGTGGGATCGACCCCGGCGTGGTTGCGCCAACCCTGCGCCTGGAACGTCCCGGCCAGGGCAAGGCCGATGTACTGACCCTGTTCGATCGGGGTGATGCTGACCTCGATCTCGTCGGCGAAGGCGTCCCGCCACATCGAGGCGATCAGCTCGTTGGTCTCGACGTTGAAGGCGTCATTGGTGGTGTTGAAGCTGAAGGCGATCGGCACCGTGCCGTGATCGGTCTTGCAGGTCTCCCACTCGGTGGCCGCCGCCTCGAGGTCGAAGCCGGGGTAGCCGGTGTCCTCGAGGTGGCCGATCGAGCCCGGCGGGAACGGGCCATTGGCCGGGCTGACGATGCCGGCATATCGCTCGTCGGCCACCCGTTGCTGGTCGATGGCGTGGGCCAGGGCACGGCGACAGCTCAACTGCAGCAGCGGACTGGACGAGTTCGCATCGCCGGGGTCCATGGCCAGGCCGTCGAGCCCACGGACGAAGGCCAGCGTCGGGTTCTCGCCGGCGCCGACGTTCAACAGGATGTAGTTCGTCTCGCCGAAGTCGTTGGCCTGGAGCAACACGAACTCGCCGTCGCTCTCGTACTTGGCGATCTCATCGGCGTTGGCGGTGTGGATGATGTCGAACTGCCCCGACTTGAGGCCGTTGGACCGTCCCTGGATGTCGACCGCCACCACCAACTCGACCTCGTCGAGGTATGGCAGCCCCTCACCGGTGGCATTCGGTCCGTCGCCCCGCCAGTAGTCCTCGTTGCGTTCGGCCATGAAGCTGTTGCCGTTGCCGGGGGTGTAGGACACGAACTTGAACGGGCCGAGCCCCACCGGCTCGGACGGGTTGCCCGTGGCCGCCGCTGCCTCCTCCTCGGTGAGGAGAGGGTTGTTGGACAGTGTTTGCATCCAGGTCGGCGAGAGCATCATGCCGCAGACCTCGGTCCGCAACGCCTTCGGCCCGAGCGCCTCAGGAGCGCTGTAGCTCAGGGTGACCGTCTGACCGTCGGCGGTGACCTCGTCGAGTCCGAGGAACGCCGGCCCGGTCAGTGGGCTGAACCGGCAGGCGTCGATGTTGTACTTGACGGCCGCACCGTCGAACGGGGTGCCGTCGTGGAAGGTGATGCCCTCCCGGATGGTCATCGTCCACTCGGTGAAGTCCTCGTTCGGTTCGACGGTCTCCACCAGGTAGGGCTGGATCTCGCCGTTCTCGTCTGTGATGAACAGACCGTCGGTGATGGTCCGCAGGATCATCCGGCAGGAGATGGCGCAGGAGGTTGCGTAGTGGGTCCAGGGGTTGGCGGAGTCGGCCTCGATGCCGTAGATCAGCCGACCGCCTCGAACCGGCCCTTCGGCGGTGTCCCGCCCGTCACCGCCTTCGGCGTCGCCTTCGTCGCGGTCCTGGGTTTCGACCTGCTGATCCCCGTCCTCGGAACCGGTGGTGACGTCACTGCTCTCGTCGTCGCCATCGCTCCCGCAAGCGGCGGCGATCAGCGACAATGCCAGCGCAATGGCCAGCAACCTTGCAATGCGAGACGACATGCCTCTCCCCCTGTTGGTGCGTTGACGAGCCATCGTTACAAACAACCCCGTGTGACGCAAGTTACACCGGGTTGTTGGTGACGGGCCGAGCGCCAGGAATCTACAGGGCCGAGCTGCGGTACGCCGCCCGCTTCTGGAACCAATCGCCGACCTGGTTCAGCGACAGCACGGTGAACACCAGCGCCAGCGCCGGCGCCACCACCTGCAACAGGTTGATGTCGATGTCGCGCCGGGCCTGGTTGATCATGTTGCCCCATGTCGAGGTTGGCAATTGCACGCTGAGGCCGAGGAAGCTCAGCGAGCCCTCGACCACGATCACGAACGCCGCCGCCACCATGGCGTATGACAGCACCGTCGGCGCCACATTGGGGACGATCTCCCGCCGGAGAATGGTGGCCGGCTTGGTGCCGATGGCGCGAGCCGCCAACACGAACTCCCGGTTGCTGATGGCCAGGCTGATCGCTCGGGACACCCTGGTGTAGGCCGGGATCGACAGGAAGCCGATCACCATGCTGATGACGAACAGATCCCGGACCTTGAAGATCGAGACCATGGCCAGCAGCAGGATGAGGGCGGGGAAGGCGAGGATGACGTCGATGATCGACATGATCACCGTCTCGGTCCGACCCCGGACATAGCCGACCAGGGAACCGA
The DNA here is from genome assembly GCA_947259095.1 of uncultured Acidimicrobiaceae bacterium. Classification (GTDB taxonomy): domain Bacteria; phylum Actinomycetota; class Acidimicrobiia; order Acidimicrobiales; family SZUA-35; genus JAHELU01. The sequence continues at coordinate 114,519 of CAMYLA010000013.1, forward strand.
GGAAGCCGCCGACGATCACACCGAAACCGGCGGCCACGGTGGCGACGATGAGGCTGACCCAGCCGCCGTGGACGATACGGGCGAAGGTGTCGCGGGCGATGGCATCGGTGCCGAGCCAGTGCTGGGCCGATGGACCCTCGATCGGTTCGCCGGTTCCGAACTCGCCGGTGTCGGGATTGAAGTTGTTGGTCTGGAAGTTCGGGTCCTGCAATGGCAGTGCACCGTCGAACACCACGACGTCGATCTTGGCGTAGATGGCGCCACCGAAAACGAGGATCAACCAGATACTGGACAGCTTGACCAGGATCGGCATGTCCCGGAAGACCTCGCGAGGCGAGGCCCGCTTCGGCTTCCCACCGCCGGGCGAGCCCGGAACGATGTTGCCGGCGAAGATCTCCTCCGTCGGGGTCACCGGCGTCATCGCATCCGCCATGGGTTCAGCTCCTTCGAATCCGTGGATCGAGCACCGTGTAGAACAGATCGACCACGGTGTTGATGATCACGTATGCCACCGCCACGAACACCGTGATGCCCTGGATGACCAGGATGTCACGCTGGTTGATGGCATTGATCAGCCGGAAGCCGAGGCCGGGGATGGCGAAGAGTGTCTCGATGACGACGGTGCCGCCCAGCAGTGCGCCGAAGTTGATGCCGACGATGGTTGCCAGGCTCAGCGAGCTGGGACGCAGTGCATGGCGGAGCAGGATGTAGCGGTCGGACAGGCCCTTGGCTCTGGCCGAGAGAATGAAGTTCTCCTGCAGCGTGGCGATCATGTCGGATCGGATGAGCCGGGAGAAGATCGCCATCTGGGTCAGGGCCAGGGCGGTGGCGGGCAGGATTGCGGTCTTGAGGTTCTCCACCAGGCCCTTGTCGCTGATCCGGTTCCAGTTCGATGCCGGTAACCATTTCAGTTGGACCGCGAACAACCAGATCAACATGATCCCGGTGATGAAGTTCGGCACCGAGAGCGCAACCTGCACCCCCGCCGAGGTGGTCTGATCCTGCCACTTACCCTGGCGGTAGGCACCGATCACCCCGATGGGGATGGCCAGTATCACCGCGATGAGGATCGCCATGAACGCCAGCTGGGCGGTGACCGGCAGGCGATCTTTGATGGTCTGGGAAACCGACTGGCCGCTGTTGATGTAGGACTCGCCGAGATCACCCTGAAGGGCGCTGCCGAGCCATTTCACGTAGCGGACCGGGAGCGGTTCGTCGAGCCCCAGATCGGCCCGGACCTCTTCGAGCAGCGCCTCGTTCTGGATGCCCTCCTGGCCCAGCACTGCGGCGGCCGGATCGCCGGGGAGGAGCGAGGTCATGAGAAATGACAGCAGCGTCACTGCGAACAGTGTTGCCACCAGCCGCAACAGCCTTGTTGCAACGATTCTTCCCATGAGCGCTCGCTCCCCCTTTACCGACGAACCTTCAGAGTAACCGGCCCGGCCCTACTGGGCGATCCAGGCCATGCTCCAGCGGCCCTCGGCGTTGGGATGCCCAGCGCCGAGCGTGCCGTTCGGCAGCTCCCAGCTGTTCAGGCCCATGATGTCGTCCCGCACGCCGAGGGCGGTTGCGGTGTGACCGGAGAACCAGATCGGCAGATCTTCCGCCAGCTGCAACATGACTTCTTCGTAGAGCGCATAGCGCGCATCGAAGTCATCGGTCTGGACGGCGGCGACCAGGTTGGCGAACACATCGGCGTTGAAGTAGTTCGACCAGTTGAGGGGCGACGGGGCGGGCACTCCGGCGGCCTCGGCGATCTCCGCCGTCGGCGGCGCCAGGGCCGGGTTCAGGAAGGTCGACGGATCCTCATCGCTGGCCACACGCCAGCAGTGGGTGGTGTGCTGACCGACGAAGCCGTTGTCGGAACCGAGTGCATAGTCGATGTGGGTCTGCTGATCGTAGTTCGTCAGCTCGACGTTCACCAGCTCGCTCCCGCTCCAGGTCTGCTCCAGCACCTGCATGGCGGCGATCAGGGTCGGATCGGGCGGGCAGGACAGCTCGGTGTCGATCGGCTCGCCGACGGCCTTGCCGTCGGAGCGCTCCGGGTCGTCGATGTACTCCTGCAGCGACGCAACGCCGGCTTCGAAGTCGAACTGCGGCCATGCCGCTGCGGCCGCCTCGGAGTACCACGGGGAGTCGGGGCTGAACCACTGGGTACCGGGCAACGAGATGCCGGTGCCGCCGAGGGCTTCGATCACGTTCTCCTGGCTGTTCATCTGGGTCAGGCCTCGCCGAACCCGGATGTCGTCGAACGGCGGGACGAGCACATTGAACATGCCACCGCCGACGTTGTTGCCCTGGAACTCGAACAGGAAGATCTCGGAACCCTCCTCGATGGCGACCCTGGCGTCACGGATGGTGCCCTGACGCAGGGTGTGCATGACCTGGGTGGTGCCCGAAAGCAGGGAATCGAGCCGGGTCCCCTCATCGGGGATGGGACGGAAGCTGATCCTGTCGAGGTACGGCAGCTGCGTGCCGTTGGCATCGACACCCCAGTAGTCGGGGTTACGCTCGACGATGGTTTCGTTGTCGAGGTCGCGGCTGACGAACAGGAATGGACCGGTACCGATTGGGTTGTCGTTGTAGCCGTCGGGATCCGACGCCGCCAGCGACGGTTCGAAGACCATGCCCAGTGGAGCCCGGGACAGGTAGGCCGGGAAGGCCGAGTTGGATGCGCTCAGGGTGTAGGTGACCTCGAGCTCGCCGGTCGCCTCGACCCCGATGAGGTTCGATGCCGTCACCTGGCCGGCCGAGGTGGTACCGGTCTGCTGAACCGGGAACATGTCGGCGATGGTCTGGGCGGTCAACGGCGTGCCGTCGTGGAACGAGATCCCGGACCGCAGGTTGCCGGTCCAGATGGTGAAGTCCTCGTTTGAGGAGATGTCCTCCAGCAACCAGCCTTCGTAGGTACCGTCGGACGTGGTCTCCATCAGCTTGTCGTAGATGGTCGGCAACACGTTCATGCAGGGTGACCCGCAGGTGTCCTCCCAGGGCCGCATGCCGACGATCTCGGCTTCGAGACCGATGGCGATCTCGCCGCCTTGGGTGGCGACCGCATCGGAGGCCGCGACCTCGGTATCGACATCACCTTCGGCTTCTTCGCCGGCGGAGGTTTCGGTTTCCCCGTCGCCGTCGGTTTCGGTTTCGCTCGACTCGCCGCTTGCCTCTGCGTCGTCCCCGTCGTCGCTGCCACATGCGGCCGCGACGAGAGTGAACGCAAGAAGCAACGCGAAGAGCCTGTACAAGCTTCGCTTTGTCATGGATTTCCTCTCCCGTTTGATACTTGCATTGCGTCGGAGCTTCCTGGCCCTGACGCCTGTCTGAATGAATACATGATTCGCTGTCGACCACATGGTCAGCAACGACAATCGTCGCCAGGTCGACATCGGAACGTCCGCCGGCTCGGCCCTCTGCTCGGAGACTGCTTCGAAACGCTACACGACCTCCGCCTCGGCGGTATCCAGCTCCACCAAGGGATGATGGCAGGCAACGAAATGATCCTCTGACACTCTCCGCATCTGTGGCTCCGCCCGCTCACAGATCTCGTCGGCCAGGGGACAGCGGGTCCGGAACCGGCACCCGGAGGGAGGATCGATCGGTGATGGCAGATCTCCCTCCGCTTCGACCGACTCGTCGAGCTTCACCAGCGGATCGGGAATGGGACTGGAGCCGAGCAGGAGTTGGGTATAGGGGTGGGCCGGATGGGCGTAGAGCTCGTCCGATTCGGACATCTCGCACATCTTGCCCAGGTACATCACCGCCACCCGGTCGCTGATGTTCTTCACCACTGCGAGGTCGTGGGCGATGAACACCAGCGTCAGGCCGTACTTCTGCTTCAGATCCTCCAGCATGTTCAGGATCTGGGCCTGGACCGAGACGTCGAGGGCCGACACCGGCTCGTCGCAGATGATCAGCTCCGGCTCCATGACCAGCGCCCTGGCGATCGAGATCCGCTGGCACTGCCCGCCGGAGAACTCATGGGGCCGCTTGTAGCGGGCCGCATCGGGATCGATGCCGACGGCGTGGAGCAACTCGCTCACCAGCGCCCACTGCTCGTCGTTGTCTGACGGGCCCCAGACCCGGAGGGGCTCGGCCACCACATCACCGATCCGCCGCCGAGGATTCAACGAAGAGATCGGATCCTGGAAGATCATCTGGAGATCGGTACGGTGCTCCCGCATCTGCTCCGGCCCGAGCTGGGTGAGGTCCTCGCCGTCGAGGACCACCGCGCCCGACGTCGGCTTCGGGAGTTGCAGCAGCGCCCGACCGGTGGTGGATTTGCCACACCCGGACTCACCGACGAGGCCGAGGGTCTCCCCCCGGGCGATGTCGAAGCTGATGCCGCTGACCGCATGGACCTTCCTGCCACGCCCGGCGTCAAACTCCACGGTGAGACCTTCCACCCTCAGCAGCGTCTCGTCCTCTGGCCGAAGGTGGGCCTTCCCCGAGCCGGCCATCAGCCTGTCACTCCCTGGTCGATGAGCTCCTCGGTGGCCTGGATCTCCCCCGCCACCGCCAGGGCCTGAGGCAGACCCGCCTCGAGGTTGTGCTCGTAGGCCCGACGGTTCTCCTCGCTCCCCACCGGAAACCAGCAGGCGAAGGTGTGATCGGGGCCGGCCGCGGGGGCCAGCGGCGGCTCCTCCTCACGGCAACGGGCTTGGGCGTATGGGCAGCGGGGGGCGAAGCTGCAGCCCGTCGGCGGGCTCATCAGATCCGGCGGGCGGCCGGCGATCGCCGCCAGCTTGGTGTGTTTCGGCTGGTCCACCTTGGGGATGGCCTTGAGCAGCGCCTCGGTGTAGGGGTGGCGCATGTCGGCGAACAACTGGCCGGTCGGTGCCTTCTCGACGACCTTGCCGGCATACATCACGGCGATCTGATCGGTCCGGCCGGCCACGACCCCGAGATCGTGGGTGACCAGGATCATCGTCATGAAACGGTCCCGCTGCTGGCTGGCCAGGAGATTGAGGATCTGATGCTGGACCGTGACATCGAGGGCGGTGGTCGGCTCGTCTGCGAACAGCATCTTGGGCCCGCAGGCCAGGGCAATGGCGATACAGACCCGTTGCCGCATCCCCCCGGACAGCTCGTGTGGGTAGTTGGATATCCGGGCCTCGGGTTCGGGAATTCGAACGCTCCGCAGGAGCTGGACCGCGTTCTCCTCGGCCTCGGACTTCGAGAAGTCGAGGTGGTAGCGGAGGTGCTCGGTGAGCTGCCGGCCGATCTTGACCACCGGGTTGAGCGACGTCATCGGGTCCTGGAACACCATGGCCATCTCGATGCCCCAGAGCTTCTTCATCTCCTTTGCCGAGAGATCGAGCAGCTCGGTTCCGTCGTAGATCACCGAGCCGGTGGAGATGGCGTTGTCTGCGATGTTCAGCCGCATGACCGACCGGCTGAGAACGGTTTTACCGGAGCCCGATTCGCCGACGATGCCGAGGGTGGAGCCACGAGGCAACGAGAACGACACCCCATCGACCGCCTTGACCACGCCGGCCTGGGTCTCGAAATGGGTTCGGAGATCGTCGACGACCAGCAGGTCACCCTCGGGCCAACGGCGCCGATCGTCGATGTCTCTGATGTAGCAAGATGCTTATGGCACCACACATCGGGCCCCAGCGCAATAATCGACCATCGACCACAACCGAGGTGTCACAAAACCTTCAACCACGGAGAACGGCCCGACCGCTATCGCGCCCGGACCACATCGGCGGTCTCCCGTAGACCGAGCGGTTCGTGAGGCCCGACGATCAACAGCTCGAGCACCCCGGTCCCCCGGCGATCACCGCTGCGGGCCTCGACGATGTGCTGGACGTGGAAGTTCCCGGGATGAGCGGGATCGAGCTCGTCGAGCACGACCCGCTCGACCTCCACCACGTCGTCGCCGACCCACGAGCCATGGCGGAATCTGGGATGGCCGTAGCCGACGCCGGACATCTGGAATCGAGCCAGCGGCGTCAGTTCGACGACGATCTCCTCGGCCCGCCACGGCTGCAGCCGGAGGCCGGCGGTTCGCATCCACCGCGTCCCCGGTTCCAGTTCCAGGTCGTAGTCGACCGAGGCCATCTGCTCGACCGGCTGCAACCATGGCTCGGTCCCCGGCCGTAACAGGTCGGCGGCGAAGCCACCGTCGTGCCATCGGGAGCCGTCGGCACGCTCGTTGACATCGAGGTGAATTGCGCCATCGTCGAAGTTGACCGGGGTCCACAGCCAGAAGAACTGCGGGGCAACCGGCGGGCTGTCGGTCCCCCGTCCACCCCGCTGACCCCACGACCGGTCCCGACAGCCCCTCGTGCCGGTCACGTCGATGGTCGAGCCGTCGACCCGGGCGCTGCCGGTCCAGTCACCGAACTGGGTGTATCGGGTGTAGTCGAAGACGCCGAGCGAGAGGTGGTGGTTTGAGAAGCGGGGCTCCTCGATCGGCGGGGTCCTGGCTGCGAACCGGGCCTCGATGCCGACCTCGGGATGATCGACGGCGATCGTGATGGCCGACATCGGCCGATCGATGTCGATCGTGATCGGGCCCACGGTGGTGCGGCGGCGATCGGCCCCCAGCCGCCCGCTGGCGTAGACGGAGTGCTGGACCCCGTCGACCATGACGCACAGGGCGCCGTCGATGATCCGCCGGTTGGGATACACCCCGAGAGCCAGGGCGAAGAACACCGAACCATCGGCGCTGTAGCCGTTGAAGAAGTAGCGGTCGTAGGCGTTGGTCCCGAGGCTGTTCTCGGTGATCGACACCGGCGTCTGGTGGATCGGGAAGTCATCGAGTGGGTCGAGCATGACCAGCGGATCTCCTGGGTCGTTTCTTCGGTTTCAGCGGCCCGCCTCCCGGGTCCTCAATGCCCGAGCTCGTCGGCGAGGAACTCATCGACGGTTCGGATCGCTTCCTGCAGGTGGGCCCGGCCGTCGGGGCCGGTGTAGTAGTGGGTTGCACCCACGATCTGGTGGATTCGTTTCCGATCGTGGGGTATCACCTCGAACAACCGGTTGGTGTGGCTCGGGGTGCAGGCATCGTCGGCGGTGTTGCCCACCACCAGCACCGGCACGCTCACACCCGCTGCGGCGCCAAGGGCATCGCCCCGGGCGTGATCGAAGCTCCATTGGCTGAGCCAGCTGCGCAGGGTCGAGAACCGGGCCAGGCCGACCGGCCCGTCGTTGACGATGCGTGGATCGCCGAGGTAGCACCAGCCCGGTCGGCGGTCGCTGGGATCGATGGCCGGATCGAGCCATCGTGGATCGGCCATGGTCCCGTTGACGATGAAGGCCCGCTCCTCGTTGTGGCGGCCCTCGGCCCGCAGCGCCCCAAGTTGAGCCAGCACCCAATCGGTGATGCGGCGGTTGCGGGCGACCTGGGCCTCACGGAACCGGGTCACATAGTCGGCCCGGTACGGCGGCTGGTTCGGATTGGCCGGATCGTAGAGGTTGAGTTCGGGGTCGCGGTCGGACACGACCTTCTCCATGATCAGCGCCGAATCGCTCCCCCGGTAGCGGGAGTTGGCCCAGATCACGTGATGACCGGCCCTGGCCAGACCGGACACGATCGGCAGGTACATCCCGCCACCGGTGGGGTGCATGAAGATGAGCGCGGTTCGATCCTCGGCCACCGAACCGGCAGGCCGGACCAGGTGGCAGTCGAGGCCGATCACATCACCGCCACCACCGTAGGTGTCGCTGAACGCCGCATCCTCACGATGGACGACCACATAGGCGACCCGCTCGCAGCCCGGTGGTGTTCCCGGCGGAGGTGCGCTCCGGTCGTGGTTCGGCTCACTCACCGGCCCATTGTCACGCAAACGCCGGGCTTCGTCGATCCACACCGGCTCAGAGCGCCCGCTCGGAGCGGGCCCCGGGGGATCGGGCCGGGCCCGCTCCCCCGGTGCTATCGTTGTCCGCCGATGGCACGGACCCACCGGCAGCGCCGGATCTACGACCAGCCGCAGGCCGAGGTACGTCAGGCCGTCGAGCGGGCAATGTACGAGTTGGGTCTGGAGATCAAGCCGGACTCCACCGAGTACGAGGTTCGCGGGGTCCACTCGATGAGCACCCTGTCCTGGGGGGAGCAGGTCAAGGTGCTGCTGGCCACCTTCCCCGGTGGCGGCACCCAGGTCGTCGCCGAATCGAAGCTGGTCTTCGGCTTCGTCGACTGGGGCCGGAACACCTCAAACGTCGAGGGGCTGTTCGGCTCCATGGCCGCATTGCTCGGACCCGGGGAGGCGGCCCCACTGGAACCGTAAGCGTTCCAGCAAAGACATCAGAACCGGAATCGTAAGAATTCCCCGATGTAAACGCCCGGCCGCTTCTGCACTAAGGTGCCAATGGGGTCAACGGGAATCATGACGGCGGACGAAGGGTCGAACCCACAGCAGCGGCAACCACACCGTCGGCGCGCCATCATTTGGCTGCTCGGCGCCGCCGCGCTGGCGCTGCTGGTCGGCTGCGGCGGGGAGGCGTCCTCGGGTCTTGGCAACGAGCCCCTGCCCGCGACCACCCGCCCCACCCCCACGACCATCCCCGTCGACACCGGCCCCACCATCGACTTCGACCGGCTGCCAAACCAGAGCAGCACCCCACTGCCGGAGGACGCAACCGCAACCGAGGTGGCGGCGGTGGTCGACGACATGCGGGGCCCGACCGACGACATCTCCGAACAGCTGGCCCGGCTGGCTCCGTTCGTCGATTTCGAGACACCGACGAATTCGCAGATCACCGACCTCTCCCTCTCGGTGGCCACCGCCGATGAGGAGCAAGTCCGGATCTCGGCTCGGGTTGCGCTGCGAAGCCCGTTGCCGCCGGCCGAGCTGGCAGAGCACTTCGACATCGATCGCCGGTCCGAGGCCTGGTTCATGGTCAGCGAGGTCGACGAAATCGTTGACCGGGCGGCCAGGATCACCCAGGTCTATCGAAAGCCTGGCCGCTCAGGTGACGAGACCGAACTGACGGTCACCATCACCGACGGACCGTTCACGGTCTACGAGGTGGACTACCGGGTCGAGATCGAGCCCGACGCCGAAGACGGCGCAGATGACGACGCAGCAGACAGCGTGGACACCCTGGCGTCGTTGCTGGCCTGGCAGGAGGCCATCCGGCTGCCCCAGTCGGCCGACTTCGTCGAAACGAGGATCAGCACCGCCGACGATCTCGGCAAGCTCGAAGTGGTCTACGAGATCCCCGGCGAAACGGCGGCCGCAGTCCGGGAGAACATCAGCCGGCTGGTTCGCCCCGCCGAGTTCGAAACTCCGGCGTCCGACGGCAGCGGAGAGAATGCGGCGCCGCTGGTGTTGGTCGACACCGACCAGCGGCGATTCCTGGTGGAGTTCGCGGTCACGAGGGAGCCGGAGCTCATCGAGACCATCATCTCCACCGAGTTCGGACTGCAACCGATCGATCCCTGAGCCCCGGCGGCGATCGCACCGAACATCAAGGCCGGCAGCCGAGCACCTCCCAGCCGACCTCGGCCGGATCCCAGGCCAGCACCGGTCTGCGGCCATCGACCGGGGGCAATTCGAGGGTCACCCCGCAATCGGACACCCGCAGTACTGCGTCGCCACCGCCGCCGGTCTCGACCGGCTCGTTCCCCATCGGCTCGCTGTCGGGCTCGGAGATCGTCAACGCCAGACCGTGACCGGTCGGGCGATACTGCACACACACTTTTCGGATTGCAGCCATACCATTGAGACGCACCAACCGGGACGTTGGTTCTGACGATTGCGTTACGAACCCGTCTCGACCGGACCGAGCTGTCGATGGGAGTGGTCGTGTCACCCGAAACATGCGCCGAAAGACCCTGGGCCACCCGATCGTCGGCGATCGACGAAACCGTCCGGGCCTTTGACCGATGAGCGATCGTCGGGTTCTGGTTCTCAACGGGCCGAACCTCAACCTGCTCGGCACGAGGGAGCCGGAGATCTACGGCTCGGAATCGCTGGCCGAGATCATCGACCGGCTGACCGTCGCCGGCCGTGAGCTCGGGTGCGAGATCCGGCACCTGCAGTCCAACGCCGAAGGGGCGTTGATCGACGCCATCCACGACGCCATGTCGTGGGCCGACGGCGTGGTGTTCAACGCCGGCGGCTACACCCACACAAGTGTGGCCCTGCGCGACGCCATCAGCGCCTGCCGGCTGCCGGTGGTGGAGACCCACCTCTCGAACGTGCACGCCAGGGAGGAGTTCCGCCACCGATCCCTGCTGGCCCCGGTATGCCTCGGGGTGGTGGCCGGCTTCGGGTCAGACGGTTACCGGATCGCCCTCACCGGACTCCTCAACCACCTCGAGCGGACCGGGAGCTGACTCGTCGGCCCCGGTGCCGCCGGGGCGCATCGACTTGGGCCGCCACGGGGTGACGATCTTGTCCCGAACCGTCTCGATGGCCAGGTAGTAGTAGGGAAAGGCCACCAGGACGAGGAACGTGCTCGAAAGCAGGCCGAAGATGATGGTGTAGCCGAGCGCCTCCCAGAACGGATCGGAGAGAGCGAGGGGCAGCACGCCGGCCACCGTGGTCAGCGACGTTGCCACCAGCGGACGGAACCGCCGCCGAAGGGCGATCTCGATGGCCTGTTTGCGGTTGGCGCCGGCCCGACGCTCCTGGTTGGCGAAGTCGGTGAGCAGGATGGTGTTGTTGACCGCGATACCGATCAGGCCCAGCAACCCCAGCATCACGAAGAAGCTCAGCACGTTGTCGGTCAGCAGCAGGCCGCCGAACACACCGAAGAAGCTGAACGGGATGGCCAGGAAGACCAGCACCCACTGCACCAGCGAGCGGAACTGGATCAGCAGCAGCAGGAACATCCCGCCGAGGGCGATGGCGAAGGCGAACGGGATCGACGCGAACGACTCCTGGTTGTCGGTCTCGAGCCCGAAGTCGAACTGGAGGGCGTCGGGTTCGAGGCCGAGGGCGGCCAGCTCGGTCGGGCCGTAGTTGTCCTCGACGAAGGCCTGCGTCTCGGCGGTGGTGGTGGTGACGTCGTCGGCGTCGAATCTGGCTCTGACCTCGATCAGCCGGCTGCCATCCTGACGGGACACCACATCGGTCAGTGCCACATCGGTCTCCACCACGGTGAACGTGGTGCCGTTCGGTCGCTCGATCTCCGCTCCCAGCAGCGAGATGGCAAGCTCGACGCCGGCTGCCTCCAGCACCTGAGGGTCCTCGTCCTGGATCTGCATCTGGAACGGGAACAGCGCCTCGGGCGGCCCCGCCGAGAGCTGGTTGAACACGACCCTTGCCCCCTCCACCGATTCACCGAGCGGTGTCAGCTTCTCGTCGACCAGATCCGGGGCGACGGTCCGGCCGCCGATCTCGGTCAGCGTGAATTGGGTGTAGGCCTCCCGCTGGTTGCCGACGTAGGTGTAGCCGCGAACGAGGTCGGCGCCCAGGAGTTCGGCCGCCTGCTGGTTGACATCGAGCGACAGCGCCTTGGCCTGCTCGACCGTCGTCCCCGGTTCGAAGGTGAACTCGGCCGCGATCTCGGTCGAGTCCTTCTGAGGGGGGAAGATGTTGAACCCGACCCGGGGGGCAAAGACGAACAGCCCGACACCGATCATGATCACGCTGACCGAAAAACCGCCGATGCCGATCAGGATGCCTCTGGTACCGGTGGTGCCCGGGAGCGAGGCCACCGCCGATGCAAGGCGATCCTCCAGCCGGGACAGCGGGCCGTCGCTCGGGGGGGCCGACAGGATGAGGAATCGGGCGGCGAAGGGGATGAACAGCAACGACAGCACCAACGAGGTGACAAGGGCCACGATCACCGAGATCGGCAGGATCCGGATGAAGTCACCGAGGATGCCGCTGATGGCCAGCATGGGGGCGAACACCAGCACCGTGGTCACCGTGCCGGAGATACTGGCCGCCCCGACCCGTTTGATGGCGTTGCCGATGATCTCGATCTTGTCGTTGGTGCCCTCGCGGAAGGCGTCGATGGCCTCGGTGATGACGATGGCATCGTCCACGAACAAACCGAGGGCCAGGATCAACCCGAACAACGAGATGGTGTTGAGCGAGATCCCGACCAGGTACAGCACGCCAACCGAGGTGGCCAGCACGGTGACGATGAACAGGGCGGTGATGATCGAGGCCCGCCACGAGATCAGCACCAGGGCGATCAGGGCCACTGCGATCAGGCCGGTCAACACGTTGCCCTGCAGCGAGCCGATCTGCTGACGGATCTGGGAGGCGAAGTCGGCGGCAACGAACGCTTCGAAGCCCGAGGGAAGCAGCTGGCGCTGGTCGGCCACGGCCAGCGACGCGTCGGTGGCATCGCGGATGGCCAGTGCGTCGACGTCTGGCGATGCCAGCACACCGACCGCAACCGACGGGCGGAAGTCGATCTCGGACCCCTCGTCGACCGTTGCCTGATTGAAACTGGTCTCGTTCTCGACCGTCTCCCCGGTCTCGGGGTTGACGCCGGAACTGATCAGCTCGACGACCTCGGCACTCTGGATGTCGGCCTGACCGTCGAACGCCGGGAGGAGCCGTGCCGCCGCATCCTCCAGCTCCTGGGCCGATGCGCCGGGCGGGCCGTACACCCCGACCAGCAGGTCGTACTGGTTGAGGAACTTGGCGGCATTGACGACCTGGACCTCGAACTCGGCCTCGGGCGGCAGACCGATCTGCGACAGCTCCTCGGCCAGCAGATCGGCGCCGAACTGGGAGCTGTACTGCGAATCGAGCTCGGCCAGGACCACGAAGGAGTTGTCCCGGGCGTTGGTGGTCAGGCTGACGACCTCGGAACGATCGGCGAGCGCCTCGGTGATCGGTTGGGTGATGTCGGCGTCGACCTGCTCCCGATCGTCGACGAAGTAGGTGCCGTTTGCGACACCGAGCGGGATCTCGACCGACGGGAAACCCTCCCTTGGCATGAGGCCGAGATAGGCCACGCTGCCGAACACGATCAGCACGATCCAAAGCGGCAGGGTGATGTAGGTGTTGGCAGCAAAAAACTGGACGATGCGCCGTAGCAAGGCGGGCTCCTGGGACAACCGGGTGGAAAGGGGCAATCGAAGACGGAACAGTATTGCGTCGGCTGGGCCGCTTGCCGCATCGGGCCGAGAAGTACCGGTCGGTCGGGCCCAGGACGACCGGTCGATCGGACCGGTCGGATCGGTCGGATCGGTCGGATCGGTCAGGGATGCACCACCGGCCAGCGGCGGCTGACCATCGGACGGCCGATCTCGAAGCCTTCATCGGGCTCCGGCAGCAGTGCCGGGTCCTGGAAAACCCCTTGCCTGAGCATCATCCTGGCATCGTCGCCGACATAGCGGATCGAATACGCCACCCGGCGGTCATCGGGAGACCGGTTGCCCCCTGATGAATGGACCAGCTTGCTGTGGAACATCGCAGCATCGCCCGCCTCGTAGCCGAACTCGATGAGCCGCCCGGCCTCGGGGTCGAGGTGGAATGGCGGCGGCGGCTCATCGACGAACTGATGGCGTGCGTCGACCGCCAGCTCGGCCAGAGGCCCGAGGTCGCTTTGCATCGGACCGCCATCGAAGCTCGTCGGCCGATAGAAGCGCTCGGCCCGGTGACTGCCGGCCACGAACTTCAGCGCCGCCGTCTCCGGGGTGCACGGGGTGAGCGCCAACCAGAACGAGACGAGGTGCTCGCCCGTCACCGGCCAGTACGGTTGATCCTGGTGCCAGTAGTGGTCGTCGACAACGGTGTCGGGCCCGAAGGCGAACAGATGGTCGAAGTAGAACCGGGCCGAGGACGAGTCCATCGCCCTGGCTGCGTTCTCGCCCATCACCGGGTCGAGCACGTAATTGCGCAACACCGGATCTTCGAGGGCGAAGCAGCGGTCCTGGACGAAGAGGTTGTCGTAGCCGTAGGGTCCGAGATCGGCCATGCGGCGGTCGAGGGCGGCCAGCAGCTCGGACACCTGCTGGCCGTCGACGAAGCGGGGCAGCTTCGCCACCCCGTCCTGGCGGTAGGCGGTGATCTCGTCGTCGGTCAGTCTTCGTACGGTCACGTCAACCGCGGCCCCCGGTCAGCTCGGTCATCAGGTCGTCCCAAGCGAGTTCGCCCTTGAAGTGCCTGACCACCGCCGGTGGGAGATCGTACCGGGGCCAGCGGTCGTCGTCGAGCAGGTGGCAGGTGCTGTCGATCGAGCCGTCATCACCGAACCGGTAGGTCCGATAGCCCGGTGGCAGCGTCGTCCAGGCCTCGAAATCGAAGCTGATGGTCAGCGCCGGGCACACGTAGACGGGGCGATCGGCGATCTCCAGCACCGAATCGCTGTGGATGTGACCGGCGGCAACGCCCCGGATCGACCGGTGACGTTCGACCAGGGCCGAGACCTCCCGGTCAAGCGTGGCTGACCCGTAGGACCCCGGCATGCCCGGCGGGTGATGCATCCAGACGAAGGTGTGCTCGGCGTCCGAGGCTTCGATCATGTCCTCGATCCACGACGACTCGTGCGACCCGAGGGCGGCCTCGGCCCCGATTCGATCGTTGCGATCGACCAGGCGACCGGCGCCGTCGAGCTCCCGCCCGAGGTGATTCGAGTCGGCGTAGACGAACAGCCATGGGCCAACCCGCTGGGTGCGATCCATCCCGAGGCCGGGCCGGGGGACGGCGGCCCGGAGCGGCACGTCGAAATCGTGGTTGCCGGGAACCATGTTGGTGGGGACCGGGATCCGGCTCAGGGCCTCGACGGCGACGGCGTACTCGTCCGACCGACCGTTGTCGGCGACGTCGCCGGTCACCACCGCCAAATCGGTGCCTGATCGCGAGCCGAAGGCGTGGTCGAGGACCGCCTCGAAGGCCTGGTTGGTGTCGTAGCCGAATCCGCCATGGCTGCGATTGCCCGGGGTGGAGAAATGGGTGTCGGAGAGCTGGGTTACCGTGATCACCCCCTCAGCCTTGCACGGGTTGGCCGAGCGGGCATGTCGATGGTGGATCGTCGATCCCTCTCCGGGACCCGATCCGGGCTCCCCGATATCGCCCGGCGAGGTCTGAGTCGGCGCCAGTAGGGTTCAACCATGGGTCGACGGCCGAACGGGACAGCGTAGTGGAGGACTTCCTGGCCGGCTCCGGCCTCACGGTGGACATGCTGTTGTGCGACTCGGCCCAGGTGGCCGGCGGCAAGCTGTACATCCTCGGAGGCGGTGTGGCCGTTGTCGGGCCGAAACCGCAGCCGCTGGCCCTGGCGCTGCAGATCACCGTGCCGTGGGACCGGGCCAATCGTCGCCACCGGTGGAGGATCGAGCTGTTCGACGAGGATGGTCACGTGGTGACCGTCAAGGACAAGCCGGTGCTCATCCAGGGCAGCTTCGAGGCCGGTCGCCCGGCCGGGCTTCGCCCCGGCTCGCCCCTCGGGGTCTCGCTGGCCATCAGCCTCACCCCGCTGCCGTTGCCGTCGGGGTCGAGCTACACGTTCGGTTTGGCGATCGACGACCACACCCAGCCCGACTGGCGGGTCCGGTTCTTCGTCAGACCGCCGCGCCAGGCCTGAGGTGAGCCCGGATCCTGACGGCGATGGGGATCGGGTCGACGGCCGGGGACCGGACCGCTCGGATCGCCGACCCGGCCGGTCGACCGGTTCGCATTGGAGCCGGCATCGCCGAGGGGTGACCGACGGGCTGAAGGCCCTGTTGCCCATGGTGCCACCGGCCCCGATCTTCGGGCTGGTCCTCGGACTGCTGACCTGGTGGTCGGCAACGTCATCCCCGATTCGTGGGGTCTCGACTTCGCCGTGCCGTTGCTGTTCCTCGGTCTGCTGATCAACGCATTGCGGGATCGGCCGGGCCTGGTGGCCGCAGTTGTGTCCGGGGTCATCGCGGTGGTGGCTCGCGACGTGCAGCCGGCCGGGCTGGGGCTGCTGGGAGGGGCGATCTGCGGCATGACCGTTGCCGCCCTGCTCGATGTTCGACTCGAACGGCGGCAGCGGCGGACCGCCGGAACCGGCGGTGGGGCGCACCCATGAAGGTGTGGTTGGTGTTCATCATCGGTGGCATCGGCACCTATGTGATTCGAGCCTCCTTCTTCGCTCTCGGTTCCTCGGTGGAGCTGCCGAACTGGTGTCGCCGGGCGCTGAAGTACGTGGCGCCGGCCGTGTTCGCCGCCATCGTCGTGCCGCCGGTTCTCGGAGACGACGGGCTCAGCGCCATGGCCAGACCGGGGGCCAAGATCATCGCTGCGGTCCTGGCCGGCCTGGTCGCCTACCGGACCAGGAACATCACCTGGGTTCTGATCGTCGGCATGGCTGCGCTGTGGACACTGCGCTGGATCGGCCTCTGACGCACCACCGGTCAGCGGCGACGAAACCGACCCGATCACGGCCTCAGGCCCGCTCGGGGCCGATCCGGCGACCGGCGCCGGTCTCCCCGGTATTGCGGACGATCAGCGCCACACCAACGAAGATCACCGCACCGAGCACCGCTGCCGAGGCCCCCAAGCCGACTCCGGCCGCCACCCAGCCGACGAGGAGCGGACCGAGGATCGATCCCCAATCCTGGAGCGAGGCGAAGCCGGCCAGGAACTGGCTGGTCGAGTCGGCGGGGGCCAGATCGGCCCCCAGCGTCATCATCGTGCCCGCGCTCAATCCGTTGCCGATACCGATGACGCCGCCGGCGATGGCCACCTGGGTCCCGGTGTCGGCAACCGCCAGGAAGAACAGTCCGAGCCCCATCAGCGAGAAGGCGGGCACGATGGCGGTGAGCCGACCGAAGTTGTCCATCAGGTACCCGGCCACCGGGAACAGGATCAGGTCGGCCCCGGTGCCGATCGACACCATCAGCCCGACCGCAGTCGGACTCATGCCCAGGTCGTCGCCGATCAGCGGCAGCACCACGTTGCGGCCCCTTCGGGCGGCCATGATGAGGATCGGTCCTGCGGTCGCCACCAGGAGCAGCCGCCAGTGGCGACGAAACACCTCCCGCAGCGGGAGTCGGTCGACCGGCGATGCCGGTGGCACCGAGTCGGTGGTCACCAGCGGGATGATGCCGATGCCGGCCAGGCAACCGGCGATGATGAAGACCGCAGCGAAGCCGAGGCCCTCGATGAGCAGCCCGGCCATGAACGGCCCAACGAACATGCCGAACCGCCTGGTGCCGCCCATGGTGGACAGGAACCGGCCCCGCAGGTTCGGCTCAACCGACAGCGCGATCCAGGTCTGACCGGAGATCCGCAGCGCGATGGCCCCCACCCCGGCCACGAACTGCAGTGCGAACAGCATCAGGAAGTCCCCGGTGGCGGCGAGCAGCATCACCGTTGCCGAGATGGCGGCGGCGCCGAGCAGCAGCGCCCGCCGGGGGCCGTGGCGGGCGATCAGGTCTCCGGTGGGAACACCGCCGACCGCCGAGCCGACCCCGATGGCGGCCAGGACCGCAGACAGCGCGAGGTAGCTCAGCCCGACCTCGGTCAGATACAGCGGCAGGGCCACACTGATCATGCCAAGGCAGAGCGACATACCCATCCAGGGCCCGAAAATCGGTGCCAGGAGACCCCGGGCCACGGTGACGGTCGACCGGTTCACTCCGGCTCGGACCCGACACCGGTTGTGTTCGATGGTGCTCCCATTCGGTTTCGACTGTAGTCACCGGCGGTCACCCGACCGCCAGTCGACGGACCCGGCCCGAGTCGGAGCACCGACGAAGCGGTGCTCGGACCGGAAGCCTCCCGGCCCGGTGGCTCCCGACGACCGGTGGCCCACCAGGACCGGTAGCTTCGAACGATGGAACCGTTTGGCGAACAGATCGGCATCACCGTGACCGGCAGCGGCCGGGCCGTGATCGAGCCGAAGATCGCCACCCTCCAGGCCGGGGTGTCACTGAACGATCGAAGCCTGGAGGCGGCCCGGGCGGCTGCGGCGTCGAAGATCACCGCGGCGAGAGACCATCTCCTGCAGGCCGGGGTGGAGCGGCACGACATCAGAACCTCCAGGTTGAACGTCCACACCTCGTTCGACCGCTCGACAAGGCGCCAGACCTATCACCTCTCGACCGGCCTCGATGCCACCATCCGGGATCTCGGCTCGGCCGAGTCGATCACGAACGAGTTGTTCTCGGCCATCGGCGACGGACTGGACATGCGGGGCCTGACGTTCGGTGTCGAGGACCCGACGGCGGGCCGGGACGAGGCCCTCGAGCTGGCGTTCGAGGACGCCAGGCACAAGGCGGTGCACTTGGCCGGACTGGCCGGGGTGTCCTTGGGGCCGGTGCTGGCCATCGCAGAGGGCGAAACGAACCATGGCCAGCCCATGGCGATGATGCGATCGGCGGCCGCCTCCACCGCCGACATCCCGGTGGAGCCCGGCCAGCTGGATCGCTCGGCCACCGTGACCGTGCGGTGGGCCATCGACGCTTGACCACAAAGTGGCTGTCAGCGGCGACCGACGGCGGTGACCGACTGACAGCGACAGCGTCAGGCGGCGGACCGCCCAGCGAGGGCGTCAGTCGTCGGTGGTGGTGGTAATCGTGGTCGCCCTCTCACCGCCGGCCGGTACCGTCTCACCGTTGCCCAGGGCCGGGAGGCCGGTGAGGTCCGGAAGCTCACCCTCGACCAGCTCGGCCAGGCTCTCGATCGTGGCTGCCGTCATCACCGCCGATGGGCCCAGGTCAGCGAGCATGGCGGCCGCCGCCTCCATCTCGGCCTTTCGCCGTGTTGCGTGGGTCTTCGATCCGGTCACCAGCCGGCGAAGCCACTGCTCGTCTGCCGCCCCGATCTCGTCTGCCAGGTTGCCCCAGAGCCAGGCCAGATCATCGGCTGCGGCGCCGGCCCTGACCGCCTCGATCAAGACCGCGGCGGTGCCTTTCATCATGACGCTGCGAAGCAGCTTCCTGGTCGCGGCCGCCCCGGGGGGCCCGTCGAGCGGTTCGGCCCGGCCGCCGAGGGGGTTGATCATGGCGCAGTACCGCTCGGCGCCGCCACCGGAGGCCAGTGTGGGGGTCGACAGCCCGGTGCCGGGAACCGTTGCCATCAGCGCCGCGTCGGCAAAATCCAGATCCCGCTGAGCCGCATGGTCTGCCAGTTCGACCTTCATCCGGGGTGAGCCGGTCGAGGCGTCGACATAGAGTGCGTCGCCGTCGATGACCTCCAAGGCCTGCAGCAGCGCCAGGGTGGCGTCGGCTGCGGCCGTGACCGCCAGGACCAGGTCGGCGTCGGCTGCGGCCAGGGCCGGATGAACGAATCGCAACACCCCTTCGGGGGTCGCCACCTCGGCCGGGTCGAACGCGGTGACCACCGCACCGGCCGCCACCAGGTCGGCAGCGATCAGCGAGCCGGCCTCTCCCAGCCCAAACACACAGATGCTCGGTCGTTCGGTCAGGCCAAAAACTTACCAGCACCGGCCGCCCGTTCACCCCCCATCGCCTGGCTGGGTGGCCCGACGCCGCAGTTCGACCTACACCCCGAGCGGGCACGGCGACTAGGTTCGCAACAGGCGACGTCGAAGAAACGGATGGCAGTGCGATGGCAATCGACTTCACTCTCACACCGGAACTGGAACTGATCCGCGACCGGGTCCGGCGGTTCATCACCGAGGTGGTCATCCCCGAGGAGACGAGGGTCGACGATGCCGGACTGGCCGAGACCGACCGCAAGGCGTACGGGGCGGCCCTGGTCGGACTCCGCAAGCAGGCCTTCGCCGAGGGATTGTGGTTGCCCCACATGCCGGCCGAGTGGGGCGGGATGGGGCTCGGCCACGTGGAGTTGGCGATGGTCCAGGCCGAGGCCGCGAAGTCGCGCATCGGCCCCTGGGTCCTCAACTGCCAGGCGCCGGACGAGGGCAATATGCACACACTGCTCCACTGGGCCACCGAGGAGCAGGCCGACAAGTACCTGAAGCCACTGTGCGACGGCACCGCCTGGTCCTGCTTTGCCATGACCGAGCCGGAGGTGGCCGGTTCCGACCCGACCCTGATCAGGACCAACGCCTACGCCGACGGCGAGGAGTGGGTGATCAACGGTCACAAGTGGTTCATCTCCAACGCCCACCGGGCCAATTTCGCCATCCTGATCGCCAGAACCGAGGACGACCCCGACCTCCCGCAGGCGGCGAACACCGCGTTCATCGTCGATCTCCCGGCCCAGGGCTGGAACGAGGTCCGCCAGATAGAGACGATGCACGGTGGCACCGGCCACTCCGAGATCGTGATCGAGGATCTCCGGGTCCATCGGTCGCAGATGCTGGGCGGGCGAGGTCAGGGCCACCTGCTGGGCCAGTACCGGCTGGGCCCGGCGAGGCTGGCCCACTGCATGCGGTGGATCGCCCAGGCCGAGATGGCGCTGGACATGATGGTCGACCGCTCACTCGACCGCTACAGCCACGGTTCGGTCCTGGCCGAGAAGCAGGGTATCCAGTGGTTGATCGCAGACTCGACCATGGAGCTGTACCAGTCGAAGCTGATGGTGCTCCATGCGGCATCGAAGATCGACGCCGCCCGAACCGATGATCGCGTGGACTTCAAGTCGGAGGTGTCGATGGCGAAGCACTTCGTGGCCAACGCGCTCAACCGCATCATCGATCGCAGCATCCAGGTCCATGGGGCGCTCGGCTACTCCACCGATACACCGCTGGCCCACATGTACCAGCACGCCCGATGGGCCCGCTTCGCCGACGGGGCCGATGAGGTCCACCAGATGCGGATCGCCCAGCGGACGATCGCCGCCTACAAGGACAACGGCTCGACCAGAACCGCCACCGGCGACCTCCCGATCTGACCTCCCGAGCTCCCACGCTCCCGATCTGACACGACGATGCCGGCCCGGCGGTGCGAACGCAGAGCTCAGCGCTCGGCCTGGAGCTCGTCGAGGAAGCGGCTGACCGCCAGTGCGTTGTGGGCCCGCCACAGGTCGACGACGTCGGACACGACCGGCTCGCCGGATTGTGGGCCCCGCTCCTCGGCCG
Source organism: uncultured Acidimicrobiaceae bacterium (assembly GCA_947259095.1). GTDB lineage: Bacteria > Actinomycetota > Acidimicrobiia > Acidimicrobiales > SZUA-35 > JAHELU01. The sequence continues at coordinate 135,360 of CAMYLA010000013.1, forward strand.
ATGACGGCACGACACCGGCACCGGCACCGACCGTGGCCCCGGTCCCCGGGCGCTCGATCAACCGGGCGATGGTCTCGTCCAACGACGCCCGCTGGGCGTCCACCAGTTGTCGATCGCTGCGATCACGACGTTGCAGGAGGCGCAGCTTGACCAGGAACTCCACCCGCAGGTCCCGGACGTGGTCGACCGGGGTCGACAACCATCCTTCGGCTGCGGCCGAGCCGGCGTTTGTCGGCCGGTAGACGGTTCTGGCCGGCCCCGAATCACCGGGCTCGGTGTGCAGCGGTGTCGCCAGGCCGGCCTCGACCAGCCGATCGAGGGCCCGGTAGACCAGCGGCCGACGGACCGTCACGATCCGACCGAGGTCGCTGTCGGCGGTGAGGTCCTTGGACAGGGCGAAGCCGTGGGCCGGCGCTTCGATCAGCAGGGCGAGCACCACCCATTCGGTGAGGGATCGAACGACCGGCCGCTCCTGGGCCGGATCCGAAGTGGCGTTGTGCCGTGGCGGCCTCGATTGTCGGCCCATCGTGGGGAGTGTACCCTCGGTGACCGCAGTAGTCTCATCGTGACTACTCAGGTGGACGGGGTCCGATCCCGTCGAGCGGCGAGATCCTCAGCGCCGCTCGGCCCGGGCTCGGCGCCGCAGCCAGGAGACCAGGACGGCCATGACCAGCGCCACAACCAGCCCATGACCGCGGATCGGCGGTTCACGGTCGCCGCCGCGGCGGCCCGGTCGGCCCCACCCCGATCGGGGCCGCCCGCTCTGGCCCGGCTGATGCTGGTGGCGGTGCTGGCACCGATTGCGGTCGCAGCCTGTGCCGGCTCGTCCGATGACAGGCAAACGGAGGTGGTCAGCGTGTTCGCCGCCGCCTCGCTGACCGATGCGTTCGCGGCGGCGGAAGCAGCATATGAGGCGGCCAATCCCGGGGTCGACGTGAAGCTCAACCTCGGGGGCAGTTCGTCGCTGCGGGCACAGATCCTGTCGGGAGCGCCGGCCGACGTCTTTGCATCGGCCAGCGTCGCGATCATGGCCGAGGTGATCGAAGCAGGCGAGGCCGAGGGTCGACCGCAGACCTTCGCCACGAACCGGCTGCAGCTCGCAGTGCCGAAGGGGAACCCGGCCGGTGTGGCCGACCTGGCCGACCTGGCCGACCCCGACCTGTTCGTCGGGCTCTGCGCCTCCGAGGTACCCTGCGGGGCGCTGGCCGATCAGCTCCTCGCCGCAGCCGGGATCGAGCCGTCGATCGACAGTCGGGAGCCCGACGTCCGGGCCCTCGCCACCAAGATCGCCGCCGGTGAACTGGATGCCGGCCTCGTCTATCGAACCGACGTCCTGGCCCTGGAGGACACGGTCGACGGCGTCGACCTATCCAACACGGTCGACGGCGCCGACCCATCCAACACGGTCGACGGCGTCGACCCATCGGACACGGTTCCGGGTGGGCCGGGATCGACCGGCTATCCGATCGTGGTGCTGGCCGGAGCCGACAATCCCGGCGGCGGCGGGGGATTCGTGTCGTTCGTGCTGTCGGCGGAGGGCCGCCGGATCATGGCCGACCATGGCTTCGGGCCACCATGAGCCGCCGACCGCGACAACGGCCACCGGCGCTGCTGGTGATCCCGGCGGTGATCGGGGCCACACTGTTCGTGCTGCCGCTGGTCGGCCTGATCGGGCGGGCCCCGATCGCCGACCTCCCGGCGCTCGTTACCGACGAGGTGGTGGTCGATGCCCTCCAGCTGTCACTGATCACGTCGATCGCCGCCACCGTTGCGGCCACGGTCCTCGGTGTCCCGCTGGCCTGGATGCTGAGCCGCACGGACTTCCGGGGCAAACAACTGCTCCGAGCGCTGGTGACCCTGCCCATGGTGCTGCCGCCGGTGGTCGGCGGTGCGGCGCTGCTGTTCGCCGTCGGCAGGCGAGGACTCCTGGGCCGGCCCCTGTACGACGCCACCGGGCTGGTGTTGCCGTTCTCCATCGCCGGGGTGATCCTGGCCAACACCTTCGTTGCCATGCCATTCCTGGTGGTCACGGTCGAAGGGGCGTTCGCCGGGATCGACCGCCGCTACGAGGCGGCGGCCGCCACGCTGGGGGCCGGACCGCTCACCGTGTTCCGCCGGGTGACCCTGCCGATGATCGCCCCGTCGCTGCGAGCCGGGATGGTGCTGGCCTGGGCCAGGGCTCTTGGCGAATTCGGTGCGACCATCACCTTCGCCGGCAACCTCCAGGGCCGGACCCAAACCCTGCCCCTGGCGGTGTTCGTGGCCCTCGAGTCCGACCGGGACACCGCCATCGCCATCAGCCTGGTGCTCGTCGTGGTGTCGTTGACGGTGCTGGTCACCCTGCGGGACCGTTGGTGGTCAGCACCGTGACCGTCGATCGAGGGCCCGCCGCCGGTCCGCCGGTCGGGCCCGGTGCGGCCGAAGCCAGCCTCCAGGCCCGGATCCAGGTCACGCGGGATGGTGGCTTCGAGCTCGACCTGGAGCTGGAGGTGGAGCCCGGGACCACCCTCGCGCTGCTGGGACCGAACGGCGCCGGTAAATCGACGACCGTGGAGACGCTGGCCGGGACGATGGCCATCGAACAGGGCCGCATCACCCTCGGCGACCGGGTCCTCGACGAACCGGCGACCGGCCGTTTTGTCCCGCCCGAGCAACGGAGGATCGGGGTGGTGTTCCAGCAGTACCTCCTGTTCGATCACCTGTCGGTGCTCGACAACGTTGCCTTCGGGCCGATGTCCAGGGGTGTCAAGCGGCAGCAGGCCAGGCAGGGGGCGGCCGGTTGGTTGGACCGTCTCGATCTCGGCGGGCTCGAGAATCGCCGACCCCCTGCATTGTCGGGCGGGCAGGCCCAACGGGTGGCCGTGGCCAGAGCCCTGGCCTCGGAACCGGCGTTGCTGTTGCTGGACGAACCGCTGGCGGCGCTGGACGTCGCCACCCGAACCACCCTGCGGCGGGTGCTTCGCCGGCACCTGCGGGAGTTCACCGGACCCCGGCTGCTGATCACCCACGAACCGGTCGAGGCCTTCGTGATGGCCGACTTCATCCTGGTGTTGGAGCACGGTCGAGTGTCCCAGCGAGGCACGGTCCCGGAGATCCGGCGTCATCCCGCAACCCCCTATGTGGCGGCCCTGGCCGGCACCAATTTCCTGACCGGCATCAACGATCGGGGGGCGATCCTGGTCGACGGTTCCAACTTCGAGCTCCGGACCTCGGGAACCCAGGGTGGGCCGGTCCAGGTGGTCATCGATCCCCGGGCCATCTCGCTGTACCGGCACCGGCCCGACGGCAGCCCCCGCAACACCTGGCCGACGACGATCGACTGGATCGAGCCGCTGGGCGAGACGACCCGGGTCCGCCTCGGCGGCCCGCTGCCGGTCATGGCCGACATCACACCATCGGCTGCGGCGTCGCTCGAGCTCCGACCGGGCGATGCGATCTGGGCGGTGGTGAAGGCCACCGAGGTCTCGGTCCGGCCGGGCTGACCGCTGCGGTCAGGTGGCCGTCGGTCGCAGCGGCAGCAGGGCAGCGAAGCTGACCAGACCGAACCCCATGGCCACCAGGATGGTCGACGAGTAGCCGAAGCGGTCGATCAACGCCCCGGCCGCCGGCGGACCGATCAGGCCGCCGACCCCCGCTGCGGTGTAGAGGGCACCGAGCACGCCACCGAGGCCGACCGGGCCAAAGAAGTCGGCCGCCACCGCCGGCGCCAGGGCGATGAAACCGCCGTAGGCCACGCCGAGCACGACGGCGAACACCACCAGCATGGCGTAGTTGGTCCCCGCCGCCAGCCACAGCAGGAAGCTGAGGGCGATCACCAGGAACGAACCCTGATAGAGCCGCAGCGGTGTGAGCACTGCGGCCACCGCCCCGAGGCCGAGGCGGCCGATGACCGAGGTGAAGCCGATCGTGCCGACCAGCAGGCCCGCCGATCCGGTGATGCCCTTCTCGCCGATGTAGTCGTCGAGGAACACAAACGGGATGAACAGCGAGAACGCCACCAGCGCGGTGGAGGTGTAGAGCAGCCCGAAGGTCCGGGACCCGCCGATGACCTGCCGGAGCGGGACCACCGCCACCGGGCCGCCGGGACCGGCCGGTCGTCTGGCCCCGATCGAGGCGAGGCTCAGCAGGATGGCCGCCGCCACGGCCATGAAAACATAGGTCTGCCGCCATCCGTGACGCTCGATCAGCTCCTCGGTCAGCGGCGCCGCCACCAGTGTGCCGACGCCGATCCCGGCCACCGATGCCCCCAACGCGGCGCTGCGGCGGCGTTCGAACCACAGCCCGACCGTCGCCACCATCGGCACATAGGCGCAGGCCACCCCGATCCCGACGCCGAGGCCGTAGGTGAGATAGCCGAGCCACAGGCTCTGGACGCGGGACGTGATCAGCAGGCCGATCACCAGGCAGGCCGTACCGAACAGCAGGACCGGCCGGGGCCCGATCCGGTCGGCCACCCGACCGGTGACCACGCCCAGGGCGAAGTACAGGAAGGTGGTGATGGAGAAGAACAGGGCGATGGCGCTGCGGGCGCTGCCGAACTCGTCGGCCATGGAGCCGAAGAACGAACCGAAGCTGTAGGCGATGCCGAAGACGGTGAAGGTGGCGACGAAGGTTGCGGCAACGACCACCCACCCGGCCGCCGAATCGATGTAGGCCGGCCGGGAGTCGTTCACCAGCGTTTCCTGCGACACGCGGCCAACCTAGACGCAGCCGCACCATGGGGAAAGCCCGGCCGGTGTGCTGCCGGTTGGCGGTCGGCGTTCAGTCGATGAAGGCCCGGTCGGCGATCACCCCCGCCGGGTCGACCAGCAGGACGGTCTCACCGTTGTTCGACCACACCGGGAACCTCTCACCGAGGTGGAGGTCGGTGTCCGACGACAGGCCGGACCCGGTCCGGATGGTCAAGGTGCGTCCGGGTCGGAGGGCACCGGTCAACGGGAACCGGTTGCTGGTGGTGTGGTCACGGATGACCCAACCGGCGAGGTCGATGGTCGACTCCGACCGGTTGACGATGCTGACCCACTCGTCGGTGAGACGCTCGCCATCGGGCCCCGGTGGATCGATCTGCCACTCCCCCAGCACCGGTCCGGGTTTGGCCGCCTGTCCACACTGCGGACCCCACATGCCGCGGCCCTCGGCTGCGGCCTGCTTCATGCGATCCCGGCCGCTGCGATCCTCGAACCCGGCGGCCCGATCCCCATCGTCACCGGTGGCCAGCGCCCAACCCCGGTTGATCATCTCCGGGCCGACCGGCATGCCATCGACAATCACCGAGGCCAGCCGCCGGCCGAATCGATCGGTCCGATCGCCGACCAGTGTCAGCGGACCGTCGCCGAGCAACCCGTCCAGGGTGTCCTTCGCCGCCTCGCCGTTGCAGGTTCTGGTGTCAGGGCCACCCTCGGCTGACGGCCCGAACAATTCCGGGGCGTTGATGGCGAGCAGTCGGACGTCTACGATCTCGCCGTCGATGTCGACCTCGATCGAGTCGCCGTCGACGACCCGCACCAGCGACGCCGTGGTCACCGTCGTCACCGGTTCGTCGCCGGCTCCCCGGTCACCTCCGGCCTCCGGTGGCGCTGGCAGCGAACAGCCCGCCAGGGTCGAGGTGGCGACGATGGCTGCGGTGGCCGCAGTCGCCACGAGCACACCGACGGCGCGGCTCGGGGTCGCACCCGAGGTCGATACCATCGACGGCGATGGCGATCGGCGGCCGAGCATCGGGTGATCCTAGTGGGTGGAGACACCGGTGGCGGTGGCGTCCGGCGCGGTGGTCGGCCCGGTGGTCGGCCCGGTGGTCGGCCCGGTGGTCGGCCCGGTGGTCCGATTGTTGAGCGGCTCACTGCGGGCCCTGCCCGGGCGATGGCGGACCATGTCCAGGATGAACACTTCCGCTGACGGCTCGGTTGGCCGGCGACGGTCGATGTCGGAACGGGAGATGGTGGCGTTCCTGGCCACCATCTCGGCCACCACCGCCCTCGGGATCGATCTGATCATCCCCGCATTCGGCCAGGTTCGTCAGGCCTACGGCCTTCCCGCCGACTCGACCCAGGTTGCGTTGACGGTCACCGTGTACTTCCTGGGACTGTCGCTGGCCCAATTGCTCTACGGGCCGCTGGCCGATCGGTTCGGCCGAAAGCCAGTGCTGTTGGCGAGCCTGGGCCTGTACGGGGCGGCGGCGGTGGCGGCGGCACTGGCCCCCGGCCTGGCTTTGCTGTTGGTCGCCCGCCTGTTGTGGGGCATCGGCGCAGCCGGCCCCCGGGTCCTGCTCCTGGCCATCGCTCGAGACGTCTACCGTGGCGACACCCTGGCCCGGGTGCTGTCACTGGCGGCGGCCATGTTCATGATCGTGCCGGCCATCGCCCCCCTGGTGGGCCAGGCCATTCTCACCGCAGGGAGCTGGCGGCTGGTCTTCGCCGCACCGCTGGTGCCGGCGCTGGCCCTGATGGTGTGGACGGTCCGCCGGCTGGACGAGACGCTCGAGCCGGCCGCTCGAAGGCCGCTGACCCTGGCCAGAACCGGTGCCGGGTTCAAGGCGGTGGCCACCGACCGGGTGGCCCTCGGCTACTCGCTGGCGCTGCTGTTCGATTTTGCATCCTTCGCTTCCTTCCTGGCGTCGTCGGAGCTGCTCTTCGATCGGGTCTACGGACGATCGAGCCAGTTCCCACTGCTGTTCGGCTTGATGAGCGCAGTGATGGGGGCCACCGCCTTCGCCGGGTCCCGGGCGGTGGGCCGGTTCGGGGCCAGGAACCTGATCCGGTCCCTGTTCAAGGTCAATCTGGTCAGCGCCGCGGTGCTGTTCGTGGTGTCGATCGCCGCCGACGGCGGCCCGAACTTCTGGTTGTGGTTCGGCCTTTTGACCATCGGCAACTCGTTGCGAGCGGTGGTCAACCCGCTGGCTGGATCGGAGGCGATGCAGTCGATGGGCGAGCTGGCGGGCACCGCGGCGGCGGTGATGGGCACGATCAGCATGGGCGGCGGGGCATTGCTGGCCGGGATCACCGATCGATTCATCGACGACTCGGTCACGCCGCTGTCGGCGGCGTACCTGATCTACGGGGCGCTGGAGTTCGTGGCCATCCTGTGGGCCGGTGGGTTCCGGCGAACCCGACCACCGCCGTGAGGTGTCAGTCGCCGATCCAGGTCCCGAGGCCGCCCAGGTCACCGACCAGCACGATCACCAGCGCCGCCAATCCGGCAACGGCCACGATCGGTGGCTGCACCGGGATCCGGGGACGACCGGCCAGAGATGCGACCAGGGCGAGGATCGGCACCGCCAGCACAACGACGAACGAGGCCAGCATGGCCAACACCGTGATCGTGTTGTGGAGCCCGAGGTCCTTGGGGTCAGGTTGATTACGGGTCGGCCACCGGCCGTCGGCCAGCCGGACCCGAACCGCCATCGACAACAGCAGCCCCAGGGCGGCCACCGGGACCAGGCTCAGTCCCCACAGGACCACCCCCAGCACCGACCACCGGCGAAGCTCGGGCGACCGCTCACCGGCGGAGGCGGCGAACAGCGCTTCGAAGTCGGCATCGGAGGCGGTGACCTCGATCCGATCGGGGGTCCGGTGGGACGAGCCGCGACCGTGATCGGTCCGACCACCGGGCACGGAGGCCGAGACTGGATCGATCCGGGGGTCAACGGCCATCACTGGATGGTACTGCGCCGGCCCGAGCCAGCAGCGTGGGCCCCATCATGGTGACAACGCAGCTCGGCAGGGTGACCAGGGCCAGCGCCGCTCCGACCGACAGCGTGGAGCCGGCCAGCAGACCGACGACCACGGGGGCGGCCAGCCCGGCGATCCTGGTCCCGGCGGTCATCGCCGCAAGGCCTCGGCCCGCCGGACCCGGCGCCTTGGCGGCCCGGTCGTAGAGCTGGGGAAAGATCACAGACACCCCCAACGCCGCGATGTAGAACCCGGCGACGGCCAATGCCGCCGGACCGACACCGTCGGAGCCCAGGCGGTCGAGGGCATCGGACGGGACGACGGTGGCCAGCGTCAACCCGAACGCCGCCACCACCGCGGCGTACCGCACCAGCTTCTCCGGTCCGATCCGGCTCTGGATGCTGTCGCCGGCGAAGCGTCCGGTCACCATTCCCGCAGTGAAGGCGACGAACCCCAGCCCGACCAGTCCATCGTCGACGTTGAGATCATCGGCGAGCCGAAACGCGGCCCAGTCGGTGGCGGTCAACTCCATGGTCACGGCGCCGGCGCCCAGGAGGCCGAGCGCCAGCCCGTAACCGAGGCGGGGCCGCTTCGGCGATGCGGGACCGGTTGGAAGCGGCGACTCCGGGGCCGGCGGTGTGGCCGCCGGTTGGGCGGCCGCCTCGTCGACGGCCAGCAGGTACCGACCGGACACGGCCAGAGTGACCGCCAGCAGCCCGGCGATTCCCGCCATGTGGAGCCACAGCGGCACCCCGGCCGATGTCGCCCTGACGGCGATCAACCCGCCGAGCACCGTGCCGAGGCTCCACAACCCGTGGAGCCGATTCATGACCGGTTTCGACCGGCGAGCACTCAGCCGCGCCCCCTGGATGTTCATGGCGATGTCCATCACCACATCGAGCACCGCCAGCCCCACCAATGCCGCGGTGAACACAACCGCAGATCGGGCCAGACCGAGCACCGACAGAACGGCCAGCGTCACCACGGTTGCGAAGATGATGCAGGTGCGGGTGCCGAATCTCTTGATCGCCCTGGATGACAGGGCGCTGCCGAGCAGGCCACCGAAACCGGCGATGGTGAGGATCAGGCCCAGCTCGGCAACATCGATGGCCAGCCGGTCGCGGATGTCGGGCAGCCGGGGCACCACCGCGGCATAGACCATGCCGTTGACCCAGAACTGGGCCGCCACCGCCGCCAGCGACCGGGAAGCGTCGCGATCCCATTGCTCCGGTTGATCGACCGCCGCCGTCATCGACGGCGCCGCTCCGGTTGCCGGGCCTTCGGCGCGGCCAGGACCCACCGGATCGGGGGGCCGCCGGCCGGCGGGGCGGCTGCTGCAGGAAGACGGGTCATCGGTGCGAGCGTATGGGCTCAGCGACCCGACCGGCTCATCCCGACAGGTCGGCCGCCCCGCTTCGTCGATCCTCGACCACGTTCACCGCGATTCGGTGGTGGATCGCCACCGCAATGTGGAATCCGTCGCCGACCTGGACGCAGAGCTCGTGGCGGCCCGGAGGCAGCTCGACGGCGATGGTCCCCATGCCCTCGCTGCCGTGCACGGTCTCGGCGTCGGTGGGGATCACCAGCCCCGGTTGTTCGCAGGGCTGATCGATCAGGACGTGGAGGTGTCCTTCCCCGTCCTGGGTCTCCCCCGGAGGGCTGAGGGTGAGATTCCTCGTCTCGACCACGAGCTCGACCGGTGAGGTGACCGTCGCCCCGTCCTTCGGACTGACGACCTCGATCTCCGGATCGCCCTCCCGGTAGGCCAGAGCGGTGCTGAGGTTGATCTCGTCACCGGCTTCGAGTGGGACGTCCGGCGGTGACGTGCAGGCTGCCGCCAACGACAGCATCGCCGCCAGGAGCAGCGACGGCCGGGATCGGCGGGCCTGGATCCGGTTGAGCTTCATTGTGAACTCCGGACGGTTTCTGCCGTACCGACCGACGATGACCCGGCGTCGACCGTACCGGCCGACGATGACCCGGCGTCGACCGTACCGGCCGACGATGACCCGGCGTCGGCGGCAGGGAAACGACCGGCCGAATCGTCGGCCTCCGGCGGCCGGGTCCGGCCCAGCATTGCGGTCGCCTCCTCCACCGGCAGTGGCTTGGCCAGCAGGAACCCCTGGAACAGATCGGTGCCGGCCGTGACCAGGTAGTCGAGTTCCTCGGATCGCTCCACCCCCTCGGCCACGATCCGCAGCCCGAGTGAGGACCCCAGGTTGACCACCGCCGAGACGATGGCCTGGTTCGATTCCTCCTGGTCGATCCGGTCCACGAATCGCCGGTCGATCTTGAGCAGGTCGACCGGCAGATCGCTGAGGTAGGCCAGCGACGAGTAGCCCTGCCCGAAGTCGTCGACGGCGATCCTGATCCCCCGCTCCCGCAGTTCCTGGAGGCGGTGGGAGTTTGAGCTGATGTCGGTCATGAGACCGGACTCGGTGACCTCGGCAACGATGGATTCAGGCGGGCACCCGGTCTCGGCCAGGATCCGTGCCGTCTCGCTGACGAAGTCCGGTTCCTCGAGCCAGGCGGTCGACATGTTGTAGTGGACCATGTCGAGTTCGAGGCCGGCCTCACGCCAGACCACCACCTGGCGACACACCTGCTCGAACATGAGACGATCGAGCTGCGACAACACGTTGGCCTCCTCGGCCACCGGGAGGAAGATCCCCGGCGAGACAAGTCCCCGTTCGGGGTGATGCCACCGGGCCAATGCCTCCATGCCGGCCAGGGTGGCACCGCCGTCGCCCCAGATGGGTTGGAACCACGGCGTGAACTGATGGTCCTCGAGGCCCTCCAGCACGTCCCGGTGGAGCTGCTCGGCGTCCAGGATCTGATCCCGCAGGCGCTGATCGGAGATCAACGCATGACCCCGGCCCTGCTTCTTGGCCTCGTACAGTGCCGCGTCGGCGTCGTTCAGCAGCTTGAGGGCCGGCACGTCGGGCCTGGTCAGCACACCGCCGATGCTGACACCGACCTGATAGGAGCCCTTCGAGGCCGGCACCGGCTCTGCCAGCTCGGCAACGAGGCGATTGGTGATCTTCCGGAGCGTCGCCTCGTCCTCGACCCGAGGCAGCAGCACCAGGAACTCGTCGCCGCCGAGCCTGCCGGCGGTGCCGTCGTATTCAGAGACCATGTCGGTCAGCCGGGCGGCCTGGGCGATCAACACCCGGTCGCCGGCGCTGTGTCCGAACTGGTCGTTGATGGCCTTGAAGTGATCGAGATCGATGTACAGCACCACCATCGAGGCCGGCGTCGGTCTGCGCTCGGCCTGGCCGGCCGACTCGGCTCTGGCCTCTATCTCCAGATCCTCGGCCCCGCCGACAAACCGATACAGCGGCTCACCCCGGGAGCCGGTGCCAAGCAGTGGTGCGGTCCGCTCCATCACCTCGTCGATGGAGGCACCCTGCACGATGGCTTCCAACACCGTCGATTCGATCCACTGGTTCTTGGTTCGGGTTTCGATCCCGGTCGTCATCTCATCGAAGGCGTTGGCCAGCTGACCGAGCTCATCGGTTCCCATGACGCGGGGCGAGGTCTTCTCGATCGAGGATCCGGCCGCCATCCGACGGGCCTGCTGGGTGATGATCGACACCCGTCTCACCAGCCGGACCGAGACCACCGAGGCGATCAGGATCGCCACCACGATGGCGATGCCGACACCGACGATGGCTGCCCACTGGGTGGCGTTCGCCGCCGACTCCTCGGCGGCGAGGAAACTCATCGTGGTGGTCCGCTGCCGCTGGATCTCACCGTCGAGTTCGGCGATCCAGTCATCGCTCAGCTCCGACCAGGCCCTGGCGTTGATGCGGGGGGCCTCGTCGGAGATCGAGATCTCCTTGCGCCAGGCCCGAAGCACCGGTGGCGGCTCCACCTCCTCGCCGAACAGGAACCGGTTGGCATTGCGGAGGTGATCGTTCTGGTTGGCCACCGAGGTGACAACGGCGGAGTGGAGGCCGGGCGCCCACTGCCGGTACCGGCGGGCCAGCTCCACCGCAACCCTCTCGTCGAGGTGGGCGCTCCTGGCCTCGATCAGGTCGACCAGGGCCAGCAGGTGCTGCTGGCCGATGGCGGTGGTCAGCACGAGCGCCTGGGTGGTCAGCGCATCGATGACCAGGCCTCGGACATAGGAGTACCGGTCCAGGATCTGCAGCGGTGAGACGGTGCCAGAGGCCACGTCCTCGCGAAAGGCCAGCGTGGCCTTGACCACCGCCACCGCCTTCGCCAACTCCGGGTGATAGTGGCCGTTGGCCAGCCTCGCCTCCACCCTGGCCAGCTCGCTGTCGGTCGTCTCGCTGGTCGAGAAGAAGTGTACGAACCCAGCGGGTCGCTCGGAGGCCTCGGTCGACTGCACCAGCTGCGACGACGCCAACGCCTCGTCGCCCAGTGCCTTGTCCAATGCCGCCACCTCGTCGGCCAGAACCGCAACCGAAAACGAGGTTTTCGCCGCATCGTGGTCGGCGCTCCGCTGGACCACGATCAGGGACGCCAAGACGAGAGCAGCCGCAGCTGGAACGACCAGCAGGGTAAAAAGGCGAACTCGCATTGTAGTACAAGTCGGTTACTTGACCCACCGACCTTAGGCGCGGCCACAACGGCGATTTGGTGACAGCCGGGGGTGGGCGATCCGGTGGCCCGCCGGGCGGGATCGATTCGGGCCCGGCCGGGAGATCAGTCGGGCCGGGTCAGCCGGTCGGCTCGGCCGGCAGCGAATTTGGCCCGGATCGGAGCCGGAACTCACCTCGGGAGCTGGAAGCGACCGGCGATCCTTCGGTGGGAGGCCAGCATCTCGTCGAGCCTGGTCGACACCAGCCGGCCACGCTCCACCACCGGCTCGCCGTTGACGATCGTGTACCAGGCCGAGGTCGGACCGCTGCGCAGCCAGCCCTCGATCGGATCGTCGACAACCCCGGCGAATGCCGGGCCGTCGAGCCTCCAGATCACAATGTCGGCCGGCGACCCGACGACCAGTGCGCCCAGTTCGTGGTCGCGACCGAGACAACCGGCCCCGCCGACGGTCGCCATCTCCAGGCCGTCACGGGCCGACATCGCCCCGGGGCCGGAGCGGAACTTGCCCTGGAGCATGGCCAGCCTGGTCTCCTGCCACAACGAACCGCTGTCGGCCGACGACGAGCCGTCACAGCCGATACCGACCGGGCACCCGGCGGCCCGCAGATCGACGGCGGGGGCAATACCGGAGCTGAGGATCATGTTCGAGCTCGGGCAGTGGGCGACACCGACCCCGGCCCGGCCGAGCGCAGCCACCTCCCCGGGATCGGGCCGAACCACGTGGGCCCCCCAGCTTCGGCCGCTGAGCCACCCGACATCCTCGTACAGCTCGACCGGGCGCATGCCGAACGTGGCCAGTGCGAACTCGTCGTCCTCGGCGTTTTCCGCCAGATGGGTGTGGAGCCGGACGTCGAGGGATTCGGCCAGCTCGGCGGTCCGGCGCATCAGATCGGGGGTCACGCTGAACGGTGAGCACGGGGCCAGGGCTATGCGCAGCATCGACCCCGGGTGCGGGTTGTGCCACCGCTCGACCGCCCGCTTCGACTCGGCCAGGATGTCGTCCTCGTCCCGGACCGCATTGTCGGGTGGCAGGCCACCGTCCTTGTGGGACAGGCTCATCGACCCGTAGGTCGGGTGGAAGCGCATGCCGAGATCGGCCGCGGCCTGGATGGTCGCCGCCAGGAGATCACCGGCGCCGGCCGGATGGAGGTAGTGATGGTCGGTGGAGGTGGTGCAACCGGACAGCGCCAGCTCAGCCAGCCCGACCCAGGCCGCGACGTTGACCGCCTCCTCGTCGAGGTTGTCGGTCCAGATCGGGTACAGCTGTTCCAGCCAGCCGAACAGCGGCGCCGAGGTCATTGGCCGATAGGCCCGGGTCAGGTTCTGATAGAGGTGGTGATGGGTGTTGATCAGGCCGGGGGTGACCAGGCAGTCCCCGGCCGGGATCACCCGGGCCGCCTCCGGTTGGGGCAGACCAGCCGAGCCGATGCCTGAGATCACACCATCGGTGATGGCGAGCCAGCCACCGCGCAACTCCCGCCGCTGGTCGTCCACCGTCGCCAGCAGCCAGCAGTCGTTGATCAGCAGGTCGGCCGGCGGCCGCCGGTCGACCTCACCGGCCGTGGTCGGGCTCAATCGACCACCCCGGCCATGGCAAGGCCGAGGCCCTCCCTGGTGGCGTCGGCCCGGTCGACCATCTGGACCACCCGGCCTTCGTACATCACGGCGATCCGGTCGGCCAGGCCGAGGATCTCATCGAGATCCTCGGAGATGACCAGGATGGCGACACCATCGCTTCGCTGCTCGATCAGCTGACCGTGGATGTACTCGGCGGCGCCGATGTCGACGCCCCGAGTGGGCTGGGCGGCCAGGATCACCGTCGGGTCGCTGTCGAGCTCCCTGGCCATGATCAGCTTCTGGATGTTGCCCCCCGACAGACTCCTGGTCGGCGTCTGCAGTGTCGGCGTCTTGACCGAGAAGGCGTCGACCAGGCGCTGGCAGTGGGTACGGATGCGGTCGAAGTTGAACAACCCGCCCCGTAGGAAGGCCGGGTCGCTGTGGTTGATCAGCAACAGGTTCTCGCTGACCTCGAACTCACCGATGGCGCCGTCGCGCATACGTTCCTCCGGCACGTAGGCCAGGCCTGCGGCTCTGGAGCTTGCCGGGTCGGCGGTGGTGAGGTCGACGTCGTCGATCGCCACCACCGAGCCGGGTTCGGCGGGACGGAGCCCGGCAACGGTCTCGGCCAGTTCCCGTTGACCGTTGCCGGAGACCCCGGCGATGCCGACGATCTCACCGGCCCGAACCTCCAGATCGACCCCATTGACCGCCACGGTTCCCCGATCGCCGGTGACGGTGAGGTTCTGGATCGTCAGTCGAGGCCTTCCAGGAGACATCGGTGGCTTTTCCGGGGCGAGCGAGACCTCGCGACCCACCATCATCCGGGCCAACTCCTGCCTGCTGGTTTCGGCCGGGACGGTCTGGCCGGTCACCGCCCCGTTGCGAAGCACCGTGATCCGGTCGCTGAGGTCCATGACCTCACGGAGTTTGTGGGAGATGAAGATGATGGCCTGCCCGGAGGCGGTCATCTGGCGAAGGATGACGAACAGATCGTCGACCTCCTGAGGCGTCAGCACCGCGGTCGGTTCGTCGAGCACCAGCAGTTCGGCGTCGCGGTACATGGCCTTGATGATCTCGACCCGCTGACGCTCCCCCACCGAGAGCTTCCACACCTCGATCGAGGGATCGACCGACAGCCCGTACTGCTCGGAAATCTCGGTCATCCTGGCCGACACCACGTCGAGATCGGTGAGCGGCCCCTTCGACGATTTGAGCCCGAGGGCCACATTTTCGGCGACGGTCAGCGTCGGTACCAGCATGAAGTGCTGATGGACCATGCCGATGTGGCGCTCGATGGCGTCGTTCGGGGATGTGATCTCGACCGGCTCACCCCGGAGCCTGATCTCGCCCCCATCTGGCCGGTAGAGACCGAACAGGATCTTCATCAGCGTGCTCTTGCCGGCGCCGTTCTCGCCAAGCAGGGTGTGCACCTCACCGGCACGGAGGTCGAAGCTGACGTCGTCGTTTGCCAGGACGCCGGGGAAGTGTTTCGTGATGTGACGCATTTCGAGGAGGGGGGCCGACACGCCCCCCTCCTCACCGGAACGGTCCGGGTCGGGTCGATCGATCGTCTCCGGGCCGCTCACCGCCGATCAGGCTCCCGTGGAGACGGAACCGTCGGCGATGCCGGCCACGACTTCGACCGCACCGTCCTTGAGCTCCTGCGGCAGGTCGTAGCAGTCGTTGAACTCCAGGACCAGGCCGTTGTTGGCCAGGGTGAGCTCGAAGACCTCACCACCGAGGGTTCCCCCTTCGATCTCGGCGAAGATCTCGGCCAGGATCACCTCCCAGTGGTAGACCTGCGAGGCCACGACAAGCTCCGGCGCCAGCGAGACCTGATTGGACTGGGTGCCGAACCAGGGGATCTCGTTGGTGGCGGCGATGTTGATGGCACCGACGACGTGCTGAGCGGTGCCGGTCAACACGTCGGCTCCGACGCCGACCTGGGCCGTCGCCGCCTCGGTGGCCAACTGCACGTCGCCGAACGAGCCGGTATAGGTGACGTTCACGCTGCCGCCTGCCGACTCGGCTCCGGCAACGAAACCGTCGACGTAGAGCTTCGCATCGCCGGCCTCGACCGGGCCGACCATGCCGATGGTTCCACTCTCGGAGATGGCGGCGGCCACGGTGCCGAGCACATAGCCGCCCTCGTCGGCCGCCGGGGTGTATGCGAAGACGTTCTCCAGGCCCTGGGTGTCACTGGAGGTGCCCCAGAGGAAACTGGTTTCGGGGAAGTCCGGGGCGATCTCCACCAGGGAGCCGCCGTACTGGGTGCCGTGGGCGATGACCACGTCGACCCCGCTCTCGGCATATCCCCTGATCGCCGCCGCAGCCTCTTCGACGACGAAGCTGCCGTCGGTGATCTGGGGCTCGATGCCCAGCGCCGCCAGCGAGTCGATCATGCTCTGGGTGAAGGCCAGGTCCTGGCTGGCCGAGGGGGCGACGACGGCCACGGTCAGCTCGGTGACCGCCTCCGACGGTGTGGCGAACGACGAGTCCTCCCCACAGGCCACGGTGACCACGTTCTCGCCACCACCGCCGGCGGCGGCTGCGGTGGTCTCGGTCGTCTCGGCGGAATCATCGGCCGCTTCGGTCGTCTCGGTCGTCTCGGCGGCATCGTCGGCCGCTTCGGTGGTCTCGGTGGTCTCGTCGGTGGTGTCGCTTGTCGAGTCGTCGTCCCCGTCGTCGCCGCAGGCTGCGGCCAGGAACATGAAGGCCAGCAAGGGCGCCAACAGCTGGAAGAACCGCCGACGCGGCGTCCTGCTCTTCGTTGATGTCATGGTTTGTTTTCTCCTCAAATTGGTTTCCTGTTGATGGTTGTTGCCGCTGTCACCGCTGCGGATGTCAGTCTCTGGAGAAGGGTTGGGTCAGCGCCGAGGGGGCTCGGACCCGTCCGGCCAGTGCCACGAGGGCCACGATGGTCAGCACCGCCGGAGCCATTGCCGCCAGGTCGGACGCCTCGAGGGGAATCAGCTGGCGGGCCTTGAGCTGGAGCACCGTGGCGGCCACGATGCCGTACAGCAAGGCGCCCACCATGACGCCCCGAGGCCGCCATGCTCCGAAGTAGACCAGCGCCACTGCGATGAAGCCAAGACCCTGCGTGAGATTGGGCTGGAAGATGCCGAGCCCCAGCGTCAGGGCGGCGCCGGCCAGGCCGGCCCCGCCGTTGCCGATCATGATGGCCGCGAAACGGGTCCAGCCGACCGAGACCCCCAGGCTGTCTGCGGCCTGGGGGTTCTCCCCGACGGCCCGCACGTTCATGCCGAACGTGGTTTTCAGCAGCAGCCAGGCCGCAATCGGCACCAGCAGGAAGGCCAGGTAGGTCATGGCGGTGTGCTCGAACAGCGCTTCGCCGACGTAGGGGATGCGGGACAGGCCGGGGATCTCGATCTTGGGGAGACTCCTGATCGGCGTCGGCGTTCCCACGATCTGCTCAAAAAGCAGGTCGCTGAACCCCAGACCGAAGAGGTAGATGCCGATACCGCTGATGCCCTGCTCGGCTTTGAAGATGATCGTCATCACGCCGTACACCACCCCCATGGCCAGGCCGACGGCCAGGCCGACGAGCACCCCGAGCCACAGGTTGTCGGTTTCCAGTACCGTCCAGTAGGCCCCGAAGGCCGACAGCAGCATCACCCCGTCGACGCCGAGATTGAGCACACCACTGCGCTGGCCGATCGTCTCGCCCAATGCGGCCAGCAGGTAGGGGGTGGCGAGCCGGATGCCAGAGGCCAGCGTTGCCACCAGGACCGACAGGGTGAAGAAGTCCCTCATGAGTCGACCTCGGTCAGCTCGTCGGCGACCGACGGGGCCGTGTCCTGCCGCTCCGGGGGCGAATCGACCCGCCCCGCTATCCGTTTCTCGATCCAGGTTCTGACGTGGCTGGAGCTGACCACGAACATGACGACGATGCCGTTGAGGGCCACCGCCAGCGGAGAGGGGATCTGGAGCACCCTCTGGAGGTTGTTGGCCCCGGTCAACAGGGCGCCGAACAGGAAGGCCGAGGGAATCGTCCACAGCGGATGGAGGCCGCCGAACAGAGCGGCCACGATGCCGTTGAAGCCGGCCGCGCCGGTGAACCCGGCGGTGGACCCATCGGTCACCATCCGCAGGCTCTCACTTCCGAAGACCAGCACCACACCGGCCAACCCCGACAACGAACCGCTGATGGCCATGGCGGTGACGATGCTCCGCTCCACCGAAATCCCCGATGCTCGAGCCGCATCGGGGTTGTGGCCGACCGCCCGGAGCTTGAAGCCGAGGGGCATCCGCCACAGCAGGATGTAGGCCGCGACCGCAGCCAGGATGCCGATGAGCACACCGAGATGGAGCCGGGTGCCCGACACCAGCGTCGGCAGCGCGGCATTGTCGGTCAACCGTTCGGTCTGGGGAATCCGGCTGCCCTCGACCTCGAGGGGATCGATCATCGGCCCCCGGAGCAGATAGTTCATGATCTGGACCGCCACCAGGTTCAACATGATCGTGCTCAGGATCTCGTTGACCGAGGCGTACGCCTTGAGCGCACCGGGAATCGCCCCCCAGAAGCCGCCCCCGATCATGCCGGCGATCATCACCAGCGGCAGCAGGATCGGCTTCGGTGTGTCGGGAATGGCAAGGGCCACCCAGGTGGCCAGCAGGGCTCCGATCACGATCTGGCCCTCGCCACCGATGTTGATCACCCGGGCCCGGAAGGCCACGCAGATGCCGGTGCCGACCAGCAGCAGGGGCGTAGCCCGCACCGCGGTGGTTGCCAACCGCTCCCTGGTGCCGAACGCCCCGTCGAGGATGGCGCCGAGCCCGTCGATCGGGTTGGCCCCGAGGGCCAGGATCATGATCGCACCAAACAGAAAGGCGACCAGGGCTGCGCCGAGCGGAATCACTCCGCCGAGGGACTTCCTGATCACTTATGGACGATCACTGTTCATGATTCCGGCGGTCCGTCAGGCGCCACGCTCACGCCACTCGCACCTCCGCCGCCTCCGGCAGGTCAATGTAGTCCAGAGCCGGTCAAGGCGCACCAGGACATAAGAGAGCGGTAACAAATGGTAATCAATTGCGGCGATCGTCGGTTTTTCAGCTCCGATCGATGGCATTCAGATAGTTGTAAATGGTAATTCTGCTGACGCCCATGATTCTCGCCATGTCGTCGACCGCACCGCGGAGCAGGAACGCCCCCTGCTCGTCGAGCATGCGAACGACCCGTTGCTTCTCGGCCCTGGTCCATTCGACGGAGCTGGAGCCGATGTCTCGTTCGGCGGCCCGGATCATGCTGGCCAGGGCGTCGTGCAGCGGGCCGACGTTGAGCTTGTCCGGGTCGGACCCGATGTGGATGCGGATCGACGTGGCTCCGGCCGCCATCGACTTGCGGATCATGTCGGCCACCGCGGCAGCGATCTCCTCCGGGGCACCGGCGCTGACCGAGGCGAACGGGCCCAGTTCGACCTCGAGCCCGTGCTCCCCGAAAGCATCGACCGCGGCCTGCACGTGTTCGCCGGGAGCACCCTCGGTGAAGGGCTCGACAAGGAACTCCGCCGCGAGTTCGGTCTTTCCGCTTCCAGAAGCCATGGGCGATACCGTAGACCGGAGGACCGATCACGACCAACGATGGGCGTCGTGGCCGACGGCCCACCGACCGGAGGTCGAGACCACCCATGGGCTTTACAATTTGTACAAGTTTGGTACGGTAGTCGAGTGACACAGCGCGCCCACCCAGGCCGGCAATCGGACACCGCCTCCCCGGACGATCCCACTGGCGAGGCGGCCGCCGATTCGATCGGCCAGACCCCACCGCTCACCCCCATGGGTCTCGACGTGTTGCTCGATCGGGTGGCACACGAGTTCGAGACCCGCCGCCGGATCTTCGATCTCCCGACCGGCCGGTACTGGTCCCCCGACCCCGAGATCGACCTCGGGTTCCAGTTCCTCGGGCGGCCGGCGGCCAGTCCGATCGGCCCGGCGGCCGGCCCCCACAGCCAGTTGGCCCAGAACATCGTCTTGTCGTGGCTCGGAGGCTCCCGGCTCTTCGAGTTGAAGACGGTCCAGATTCTCGACCAGCTGGAGATCGCACGGCCCTGCATAGACATGCAGACCATCGGATACAACATCGAGTGGAGCCAGGAGCTGACCCTCGGCCAGAGCCTCACCGAGTACGTCAAGGCTTCGATGCTGCTCGACATGCTCCGCCGATGGAGCCCCCTGGTCGACCATGTCGGCCCGGACCCCGGACCCCACGTGTTCGACATGTCGGTCGGCTACGACCTGGCGGGCATCTCCAACCCGAGGGTGGCGGCCTTCATCACCGGCATGGGCAACGCCTCGGCGGAGATCGCAGCGCTGCGAGCCGACATCCCGGACTCGTTCGCCGAGTTCCGAGACCTCGACTTCACCACCACCCTGTCCGACTCCCTGACCCTGTCGACCTTCCACGGCTGCCCCCCGGATGAGATCGAAGCCATCACAAAACACCTGATCGACGTGCACGATCTGGACGTCATCGTCAAGCTCAACCCGACGCTGCTCGGCTATGAGACGGTGGCCGACATCGTCAACCGGCAGCTCGGCTACCACGACGTCCAGGTCAAGGAACAGGCCTTCGCCGACGACCTCCAGTTCGATCGGGGCGTCGAGCTGATCGGCGAGCTCAACCAGTACGCCAAGGACCGTGGCCATCGTTTCGGCATCAAGCTGACCAACACCCTGGTGGTCGACAACACCAAGCGGTGGATGCCGGAGGACACGATGTACCTGTCGGGGCCGCCACTGCATGTCCTGGCCATGAGCCTGCTGGAGAAACTGTCGCTGGCGCTGCCCGGCATGCTCGACATCCCCGGCCACAACCACCCGACCGGCGATGGCACACCCGAGCAGACCGGCGGGGGCGAGATCACACCCAGCGCAACGGGCGGGGGCGAGATCATGGTCAGCTTCTCGGCCGGGGTCTGCAAGGAGAACCTGGCCGACACCATCGCCACCGGGGTCAATCCGGCCACCGTCTGTTCCGATCTGCTCAAGCCGGGCGGCTACGGGCGTCTGGCCCCGATGCTCAAAGCCCTGACCACCGAGGTCCGGGAAGCGGGCGCCACGAACCTCGCCGACTGGCGGCGCCATCGCCTGGCCGCCGCCACCGCCGCCGGCCACCGGTCGACCGTCACTCAGCACGTCGCCGCCATCACCGGCGCCGACATCGGCCGCTACCACCTCGACGGCAACACCAAGCTGCCTCGGGAGGTCGACAACAAACTGGAGATGTTCGGCTGCGTTGCCTGCAACTTCTGCATCACGGTCTGTCCGAACGATGCCTTCTTCTCCATCCCCACCCCCCAGGATCCCGCACTGCCGGAGATGTCGGGCCGTCAGCAGTACCTGCTGTTCGCCGAGCTCTGCAACGAGTGCGGCAACTGCATGACGTTCTGCCCCGAGGACGGCGACCCTGCCATGGTCAAACCCCGGCTGTTCACCGACCGCTCGGTGTTCGAGGGCCGAACCGGCCAGGGTTTCCTGATCGACGGCGACGGGCTGACCACCCGCCCCGGCGACGAGCAGGCCGCCGCCGCCGTCGAACGGCTGCTCGGCACCACGGCCGGCAACCCGCTGGGCCACGGCGGGGAGCGGCCCCGATGAGCGACGGGGGGACCACCGGGACCCGGACCCTGCGGGTCGGGGCGGCCCAGTTGGGCCCGATCGCCCGGGACGAGTCGCGGCCGGCGGTGGTCCGGCGGCTGATCGCCCTGCTCGACGAGGCGGCCGACCGGGGCGTCGAGCTGGTCGCCTATCCGGAGCTGGCCCTCACCACCTTCTTCCCCCGGTGGTACACCGACGACCTCTCCGGCCACGACCACTACTACGAGCGGTCGATGCCCGGCCCCGACACCCAACCGCTGTTCGATGCGGCCCGGCAGCGAGGCATCGGGTTCTCCCTCGGCTATGCCGAGCTGACCGATGACGGCCACCGCTTCAACACCACGATCCTGGTCGAGCGTGATGGCTCGACGGTTGCCAGGTTCCGAAAGGTCCACATTCCCGGTCACGACGGCGATGAACCGTGGCGGCCGTTCCAGCACCTGGAGCGGCGCTACTTCGAGGAGTCGAACGACGGGTTCGGGGTCTGGCGGGCCTTCGGCGGGCTCGTCGGGATGGCCACCTGCAACGACCGCCGCTGGCCGGAGACCTACCGGGAGATGGGCCTGCAGGGCGTGGAGTTGATCCTGATCGGCTACAACACCCCGATCCACTACGCCCCCGACCCCGGCCAGAACCCGCTGCAGGGATTCCACAACCACCTCTGCATGCAGGCCGGGGCCTACCAGAACGGCACCTGGGTGGTCGGGGTGGCCAAGGGCGGCACCGAAGAGGGTGTCGAATCGTTGGCCCAATCGGCGATCATCGCCCCCTCGGGCCAGATCGCGGCCCAGGCGCTGACCACCGGCGACGAGTTGGTGGTGGCCGACTGCGATCTCGACTGGTGCCGGCACTACAAGGAAACCCTGTTCGACTTCGCCCGCTATCGCCGGCCCGAGGTCTATCGACGGATCACCGCTCAGAAAGGCGTCATCGAACCATGCTGAGTAAAACACCACCCGAGGCCACCGAAGCCACGGCCGACACCACGACGTTTCAACTCAACGGCACCCCGGTCACGGTGGCCGGCTCCCATGAGCACCTGTTGGCGGCCCTGCGCGACGAGCTGGGGGTCATGTCACCGAAGGACGGCTGCGCCCCGTCCGGTCAGTGCGGCTGCTGTACGGTGATCGTCAACGGCAAGGCCAGGGTCGCCTGCCAGACCTCGATGGACAAGACCGCCGGTTCCGAGGTGCTGACACTGGAAGGGGTCGACGAGGCCGAGGCCGCCGGCATGGCTGCTGCGTTCGCCGCGCACGGTGCCCTGCAGTGCGGGTTCTGCACCCCCGGCATCATGATGCGGGCCAAGGCCATGATCGACAAGAAGGGTTCAGAGCTCGAGCGCAACGATGCGGCCAGGCTGCTCGGCGCCCACCTGTGCCGCTGTACCGGCTACATCAAGATCCTCGACGCCATCGAGGACCTGGCGGCCGGCGAGGTGCCGGTGGCGGTCATGCCCGGCGGGGTCGGCAGCCGGGGCATGAAGTACGAGGCCACCGAGCTCGGCCTCGGGACCCGGCCCTTCATCGACGACATGATCCCCGCGGCGGGCGCCGAAGCGCTGCTCCACGGCGCGTTCCACCTGTCGACCCATGCACGGGCCGATGTGGTGGCCATCGACACCTCGGCGGCCGAGGCCGTGCCCGGTGTGGTCCGGGTCCTGACCGGGGCCGATGTGCCAGGGGAGCTGCGGTCGGGGCTGATCCACAAGGACTGGCCGATCTTCATCCCGGTGGGCGGGCGGACCAGCTATCTCGGTGACGTCCTGGCCATGGTGGTGGCCGAGGATCGGCCGACGGCCAGACGGGCGGCCGAGCTGATCGAGGTCGACTACAACGTGCTGGCGTCGATCACCGACCCGGCCAAGGCCATCGCCGCAGACCCGGCCGGGGACGGCGACGCCATCTGGGAGCTCGACGGCAACGTGCTGTCCCGCTCGGTCTACCGCCGGGGCGACATCGACACCGCCCTGGCCGATTCGGCCCACGTGGTCCGGGAGACCTTCCAGACCCAACGGATCGACCACGCCTTCGTCGAGCCGGAGTCGACCCTGGCGGTGCCGGTCCCGGCCGGCCAGCCGCTGCCGGTCACCGCCGGTGGTGGCGATGGCAACCCGGCCGACACCGCCGACGTCGACCGGCTGATGGTCTACAGCGGCGGCCAGGGCATCTGGGACGACAGGAACGACATCGCCAGGATCCTCGACGTCCCGACCGAGACGATCGTGACGGAGCTGGTGTCCAACGGCGGCGCGTTCGGCGGCAAGGAGGACATGTCGAACCAGGGCCAGACCGCCCTGGCGGCCTGGCTTTTGCAGCGGCCGGTGCGGACCACCTTCTCCCGGGAGGAGTCGCTGCTGGTCCACACAAAACGACACCCGATCCGGATGGAGTACGAAGCGGGCTGCGACGCCGATGGTCACCTGACCGCCCTGCGGGCCAGGATGCTTGGCGACTCCGGGCCGTACGCCTCGGTCGGCATGAAGGTGCTGGAGCGGGCCGCAGGCCACGCCTCGGGCCCCTATGTGGTACCCAACATCGACGTCGAGGCCGTCGCCGCCCGGACCAACAACTCGGTGTGCGGGGCGTTCCGGGGTTTCGGGGCCAACCAGGCCCAGTTCGCCATGGAAGGGATGATGGACCGGTTGGCGGCCGATGTCGGGATCACCGGCTGGGAGATGCGGAACCGCAATGTGGTGGAGCCGGGGGCGGTGTGGGGGCCAGGCCAGATCATGAGCGACGGCAGCCTCGGCGCCCGGGCCTGCCTCGATGCGGTCAAGCCCGCGTTCGACGATGCCGCGGCCGCAGGCAAGGCGGTCGGCATCGGCCTCGGCCTGAAGAACTCCGGGCTGGGCAACGGGTTCAAGGAGATCGCCAAGGCGGTGGTTCATTTCCGCAGCAATGGCGACGCTGAACCCATAGTCGAGGTACGACACTGCTGGACCGAGATGGGCCAGGGCGTGCACACGGTGGCCCTCCAGGTGGCGGTCGAGGAACTCGGCATCTCGCCAGACCGGATCGAGGTCATCGTCGACTCCACCCGGGAACTGGGGGCCGGTCAGACCACCGGCAGCAGGGGCACCCTGATGGGCGCCGGTTCGGTGGCCGATGCCTGCCGCAAGGCCAAGGCCGACGGCTGCAGGATCGGGGTGGACTACGAGGGCGAGTACCGGATCGACTGGACCAATTCGCTCAGCGAGGGGGTCGAGAACCCGATCATCCACTCCACCTTCGGCTACGCGGCCCAGTTGGTGGTCATGGACCCCGAATCCGGGACGGTCGATCGGGTGGTGGCGGCCCACGACGTCGGCAGGGCGGTCAATCCGCTGCTGTGTGAGGGCCAGGTCGAAGGGGCGGTCCATATGGGTCTCGGCTACGCCCTGTCGGAGGGGTTCCCCTGCGACGCCGACGGCAAACCCAGCAACCAGACGCTGCGCAGCCTCGACATCATCCGCCCAAAGGACATGCCCGAGGTCGAGGTGATCCTGGTCGAGTCGCCGGAGCCGGATGCGCCATACGGCATCAAAGGGGTCGGGGAGATCGGCCTTGTCCCGACCGCCGGTGCGGTGGCGGCGGCGATGCAGGCCGTCGACGGCCTGTGGCGAAACGAGCTGCCGCTGATCAACGAGGCCAACCGGGAGCTGGTCCAGTCCACCGGCTCGCTGCGCCGGCTGTTCGAAGATGTGTTCGGGGATGGCTGAGCGGTGACTGCGGCTGACAACCAGACGTTCGGCCTTGTCTGCGGCCACCATCACCTCTATTCGTCGTTGGCCAGGGGCATGCCGGCCCCGCCAAGAACACCGACCGGGTTCCAGGAGATCCTGGAGCTGGTGTGGTGGCGGCTGGACTGCGCCCTCGACCTCGATCTGATCGAGTGGTCGGCCAAGCTCGGCGCGCTCAACGCGCTGGAGAGCGGCTGCACCGCCATCGTCGACCACCACGAGTCGCCGAAGGCCATCGAGGGTTCGCTGTCGGTGATCGCCGACGCCTGCGCCGAGGTCGGCGTCAGGGTCAACTGCGCCTACGGTGTCACCGATCGCCACGGCCCGGCCGGGGCCGCAGCCGGGCTGGCCGAGAACGAGCGCTTCCTGTCCTCCGGCGGGCGGGGCATGGTCGGCATCCATGCCGCCTTCACCTGCTCGGACGACACCATCGCCGCCGCCGCCGATCTGGCGGCCAGGCACGGGGTCGGGGTCCACGTCCACGTCGCCGAGGGCCCGGCCGACACCTGGCAGCAGCTGCGGGGCCACACCGCAGACGACTGGTGGCTGGTCCACGGCGTGCACCTCCCAGACGATCACGATCTGCGGGGCACCATCGTGCACAACCCCCGGTCCAACATGAACAACGCCGTCGGCTACGCCCAGCCCCGCCGGTTCACCAACCCGGTCGCCCTCGGCACCGACGGCATCGGCGCCGACATGCTGGATGAGTTCCGGGTCGCCTTCGTCCGGGCCCGGGAGGCCGACGTCACCGTCACCCCCGACGTGATGTGGGACTGGCTGGCCACCGCCCGATCGGTCTTTCCCGAGACCACCGGCGACATCGTGACCTGGACCTACGATGTCATGGACCCGTGGCGTCTGGCCTATACCACCCAGATCGCTCCCACCGAGGTCGTCATCGACGGCGAGGTCGTCCTGGCCGACGGCCGCCCGACCAGGGTCGACGGCGACGAGATCAAAGCCAAAGCGGCCGAGGCCGCCACCAGACTGTTCGCCAGACTCTAGAGGCGAGCGCCGGAACCCGAAGGATCGATCATCACGTGACCACAGCAACAACGGCAGACGAGAACACCAAGGCTCCGGGCTCGGGCCTGGCGGTGTTCGGGGAGTTCGATCCCGACGGCCGCCAGGCGTACCAGAACGCAGTGGCCCGATTCCGGGAGAAGAACATCGTGCTCCCCACCTTCGCCCAGCTTCGGGACCCCTCGACCATCCCGGAGTCGATCGTCGCCGCACTCTCCGACGTGGAAAAGGACGCCCCGGACGCCCGCAACCTGTTCCGGGTCCACTGGTTCAACGAGCACGCCGACGATCCGAACGGCGGCAACACACCCGGCTTCGTCGACGTGCCGGATCACATCGAGCTGCCATCGGAGCTGACCGGGGTGGAGGCCAGGATCGTGCTGGCCTTCGGCAACCGGTTCCCGATGATCCGGGCCCACAAGGTGCTGGCCGCCTACTCGACGCTGGTGGCCAGGCTGGTCACCGGCCGCTTCGACCCCACGGCCAATCGGGCGATCTGGCCCTCCACCGGCAACTACGCCCGGGGCGGCATCGCCATCAGCCGAATCATGAACTGCCGGGGCGTTGCGGTCCTGCCCGAGGGCATGAGTCGGGAGCGGTTCGAATGGCTCGACCGCTGGATCGAGCATCCAGACGACGTGATCCGGACCTATGGCACCGAGAGCAACGTCAAGGAGATCTACGACGAGTGCAACCGGCTGGCCCAGAACCCGGAGAACGTGATCCTCAACCAGTTCAGCGAGTTCTCAAATCATCTCGGCCACTATGCGGTGACCGGCCCGTCCCTGGAGACGGTCTACCGCCACGTCACCGCCGACCGGCCCGGCCGCCTGGCCGCCTTCGTCTCGGCGTCCGGATCGGCCGGCACCCTCGGCGCCGGTGACTATCTGAAGAACAGCCAGGGGGCCAAGATCGTGGCCGTCGAGGCGCTGCAGGTGCCGACCATGCTGTACAACGGCTTCGGCGAGCACAACATCCAGGGCATCGGCGACAAGCACATCCCCCTGATCCACAACGTGACCAACACCGACCTGGTGGTGGCCATCAGCGACCGGTCGACCGATGAGCTCGACGTGCTGTTCAACACCCCGGCCGGCAAGCGGCTGCTTGGCGAACGAGGGGTCGACCGGAGCATCGCCGATCAGTTGATCGACATGGGGTACTCGTCGATCTGCAACACGCTGGCCGCCATCACCGCGGCCAAGCGATGGAACCTCGGTCCGGACGACGTGATCGTCAGCGTGGCCACCGACGGGTCCGAGCTCTACAACTCCGAGCGGGAGAAGGTCATGTCGACCCACTTCGCCGGGGGCTTCGACGATGCCGAGGCAGCAGCGGTGTTCGCCGAGCATCTCGAGAACGTCTCCACCACCCATGCGATGGAAATGGGCGACATCGAGCGGGATCGGGTCTTCAACCTCGGCTACTTCACGTGGGTGGAGCAGCAGGGGGTGTCTGTCCCCGACTTCGACGTCAGACGAGACCAGGCATGGTGGGAGGGCCTGCGTCCCCTGATCGAGACCTGGGACACCATGATCAACCAGTTCAACGCCGACACCGGGTGTCGCCTCGACCGACCGACCTGACGTGGCGCTCCGCCGTCGGCGGAACGTCGCAGGAGTGGCCACATGACACCCCAAGCGCCGAATCCCTTCATCCGCTACCGCGACCGGCTGGACTCCTATGAGGCGGTGCGGTCGGGCCTGCTGAGCGACGACCGATTCGTCGACATCGTGACCGGGCTCGACCGGGAGGTGGCCACCATCGAGGGCCATGGCTTCGAGGTCACCCCCCTCGTCGACGGCCGGCCGTTGGCCGACGCCGCCGGACTACACGTCGAGCTGTGGATCAAGGCCGAGCCCCAAAACGTCGGCGGTTCCCACAAGGCCCGACACCTGTTCGGCGTGGCCATCCAGATGTTGGTCGACGAGGAACTGGGCCGACCCCGGGCCGAGCGGCTGGCCATCGCCAGCTGCGGCAATGCGGCAATGGGAGCAGGCGTGGTTGCCGCCGCCATGGCGCGGCCGCTCGATGTATACGTGCCGACCTGGGCCGACGAGGCGATCGTCGACCGGCTCGTCGAGTTGGGGGCCAGTATCAATCGCTGCCCCCGCCGCCGGGGTGAGGCCGGCGATCCGGCCTATCTGCGATTCGCCGAGGCAGTGGCGGCGGGAGCCCGCCCGTTCAGCGTTCAGGCCACCGACACCCCGACCACCTTCGACGGCGGCCGGACCCTTGGTTGGGAGCTGGACGACCAGCTCCCCGGTGGCGTCACCGAGGACGATTCGCTGTTCATACAGGTCGGTGGCGGCGCCCTGGCGGTTGCGTTGTCGCTCGCGGTGCCCCGAGCCCGCCTGTACCCGGTCCAGACCGAGGGCTGTGCACCGCTGCGCCGAGCCTGGGATCTGCTGGCGCCGGACTTCGACTTCCAGCAGGCCGCCCGTACGCCCGAGAGCTACATGTGGCCATGGGAGCAGGAACCGGCCAGCCTCGCCACCGGCATTCTCGACGACGTGACCTATGACTGGCTGCCGTTGTTGCAGCGAACCAGGGAGAGCGGCGGCGAACCGATCGTGGTCGCCGAGTCGCTCGTCGAGCAGGCCTACGCCATGGCCCATGCCCATACCGACATCCCGGTCTGCGCCACCGGCACCGCCGGCTTTGCCGGACTGCTCCAGGTCCGGCCGGTCGGTGGCCGGGTGATCCTGGCGTTCACCGGCATCGACCGCAGCTGACGGGCCTGCCCCGAACGGGGTGGGCCGACGGCGGGGACCGGTCCCCATGGGCGGTCGGACCGGCCAGGGCTACGTTCCTTCTCGCTGCCTCGTGGCGACCGGTGAACGGCACCGGTCCGGCGGATTGGAGTTGGTTCAGTGGCCGAACAGACCGAGCAGGTGGGGGCCGACACCGATCACCTGAAGTTCTTCGTCGACAACGGCGACCGGTACCTTGCGTCCCTTCGCCTGCTGGGGGCGGAACTCGACGAGGCTCGATCCGGCGTGGTGGCAGCGGTCGGCGAGGGGCCGATCACCGAGGGCCTCGAGGCCTCACTGTCGTTCGGGACCGCCATCGAGGCGGCCGAGCGCTGCAACTGGTTCGTGGCGACCATCCACGATGCGCTGACCGGTACCGGCGATGCCATCGGGCTGGCCGGGGTCAGCGCCGCCACCGATCCCGGTGGCGGCTCGGTCCGGCTGCGGTCCGCGGTCCAGCTCGACCGTGCACTATGGGAAGCGGGCCTGCTCGATCCCGGCGACGGGTCTCTCCCCCGGGCCCGGCGAGACCGATTGGTCGCCCTGTTGCTGGCCGGTGTTCCGGCCGACAGTCCGATCGCCGACCTGATTCTCACCAGACGCCTCGTTCCGCCAGACGACGAGCTCCGGGATGCGGTGGCGGCCGCCATCGGCGCCGGCCTGACCCCGACCGAGGCCGGGATCGATCCGCGCTACTTCCCAGCTGCTCACCGGGGGTCACCGGTGGACGGGCCCCAGGTCGACCGGCCGGCCCCGGCCGGGGCCGGACCGACCTCGGTCGACCCCGATCGCAGCCGCCTGCTTGCGATCGCAGCCACCGGAGCCCATCTCGGCCGGGGCTGGCAGGGTCGAACCCTGGCCGGCTGGTACGCCGCAGACCGGCTGGTCGACCCGACCGCGGTCACCCCCGGCGGCTACAACGCAAAGACCGGGCTGCTCCTGGCCCGCCAGCTCACCGCCTCGTCGGCCTCCGCTGCGGCGTTCTTCAACACCCTCGGCGCCAGGGGAACAGCCGAGCTGCCAAGCCTGAACCCCGCCGACGGGCGACTCGGCACCGTCGATCGCAACGTGGTGCAGCACCTGTCGACCGCCCTGGCCGCAGCATCGAGAACCGGCGAGCTGACCTTCAGCGGTCGAGAGCTCATCGACCAGCACGATGAAGGCTACGGGGCGCCGCATGTGTCGCTGCTGTTCACCGCAGGCGACTTCGACCATCGGTTCCTGGTCGATGCCACGATCACCCAGCTGGAACGGCACCCCAACGGCGACCGGCTGCTCGGCACGGACGTCGGCCGCAGCGCAACCAACCTTCTGCTGGAGCGAGCGGCCGAATCGAGAGGGGTGGGCGAGGCGGTTGTCGAGGAGCTGGGGCCGGACGGGACTGCGATCTATCTCACGCCGGCACGGGCGTTCAGCCCAACCGAGTCGGGCACCCACCCCATCACCGGGTTCCTGGCCGAGGCCGGACGCAGCCCGACCGCCGCCTCGATCATCCTCGCCGCCGCCGCAGCCGACGGCGTGGTGTTCTCCGACCCGGGCGTGGCCGGCGGTGTCGACGCGGTGATGGGCCGGCACGCCACCGTGATGTATTCGACCGACCATCTTCGCCACCGTGGTGTCAGCCTCGACGACAGGCTGTCCCAGGAGAACTGGCGCGACCTCGGCTTCGACGGCGAGCAGTGGAAGCTCATTCGCTCCCGGGTGCTCGAGCACGGCATGGGCGGCGGGCTGGCGGCGGGCAACAACGCCCTGATCTTCCAAGCCATCGGCCACGATCTCGCCGACGGTGATCTCAGTGACGATCTCGACTTCTACACGCTGATGGCCGGCAACAGTGGTGCCCTCGACGAACAGTGGTTCCAGCGGGTGCTCGAGATCAGTGAGCAACTCGACGCCGATGGCGCAACCAAGAACGGCTACGCTGCCGCCGGCCTGAGCGTTGGTCTGGCCATCGGCTCTGCCTACGCCCTGCCGATGACCGCCGCCGGAGCAGCCGGTGGCGTCATCGTCGGTACCGGCGCATCGTTGGGTCTCGCTCGGCGGCCGATCAACTACTGGGACACGGACCTGACCAACACCGAGCTCCGGCGCCGCCTGACCGACCAGCGACAAGCCGGTCGGGTCTGGCAGGAGGCGGTCATCGCCCCTGCAGTGACCGCTGCGGCCTCGGCCGGCCATCCCGTGCGAACCACATCCGGCAACGTGCTCACGATCGAACACGAAGACGGCAACGATGTGCTCATTGCCACCAACCCGACCACCGGGGAGCGTAACGCCAGTCCCGCCATTCGATGGCACCCCGACGGCAGGGTCGGCGACGCCCGCAACGACACCGCCGGCCAGATCCACGAACACTTCATCGAGGGTCAAAGACTCATCGATCCGGCGGCCGCCAGCCCGTCGGTCGAACCACCGCCACACGAGTCGTCGGTCGCCGACTGGATTTCGATCCCGAGGATCGATGGCGATGAAGGCTAGAGCGCTTCGGGTGACAACGCTCGCCATGCTGGTTCTCGCCGGTCTGGGCTGCTCGGACACTCGGGACCCGTCAGCCGAGAGGGTGCTCGGCTCGACCAGCGACGGGACGGCCGTCTTCGCTGCCGTCGCCGACTCGGAGACCTCCACCCGGATCTTGAGACTTGATGCCGATGCCGACCAGACCTGGGAACACACGATCGGGCGGTCCTACGGCCAACTGGCCGTCGACGACGGCTATGTCTGGATCGTCGAGGCCGAGCCGGAGGGGTCGCCAACGACCGACGTCGACTCGCCGGACCTGCTCCTGAAGCTCGACGCCCAGACCGGCGAACTCATCGGTTCAACTGCCGCAGGGGCGGACATCTACGACACCCCCCTGATGATCGACGACGAGATCTGGCTGCTCGATCTGACCGGAATCGAGTTCCTCGTGATCGACCCCGACCAGCTCCAGGTGGTCGATCGAGTGGACCTGAGGCCCGACGAATCGATCACGGCACTGACCACGGGGGAATTCGAGCCGTTGGTGTACGGCCCGATCAGACATGGCGGTCGGATCTACGCAATCGGTACCCATCCAGCCTCGGTCATCGGCGTCTCGATCGATCGCCGAGAGCTCGATGCCGTGCTGCCGGTGAGGCTCCGTATTCGAACACGGTTGGAGGCCCACGATGACACGATCTGGGTCCCGCAATCGGTGGGCACGATGACCGACGGGACGGGATGGCTCGCTCATCCGCTGGACCCTGAGACCTTCGAGCTCGGTGAGCCGGTGCCGTACTTCGAATCACCGATGCGGTCGCTGGTGACAGAGCAGTTCGTGTTCGATCAGACCGGGCCGGACGAGATCACGCAGATCGACCGGTCGACCGGCCAGGTGGTGCGGACCATCGAGGGCCGGGACCCCCGGTTCCTGCTGGAGGACCGCCTCTGGCTTGGCGACCTGCGACGGGTCGACCTCGAGTAGCTGGTCGGCCCGTCCCATTCCATGTCAGCAGACCACCCCCGCCCCCGAGCAGCGCGGAGTCGGCGGTGGGCTCGCCGGTGAGCACGGTCCAAGCCCCTTACCGACCGCATCGGTACGAACTGGGCCCCCTCAACCCTGCGATGCAATAGTTGATCGGGTGACCTCGACCGAGCCTCGCAATGCTGCCGACGCCGATGGCAGCTCCATGTTCGCCTCGTTCGGGGTCGTCGCCTTCCGGATCATCTGGATCGGGACGTTCCTGTATTACCTGTCGATCTTCACCGGGATCATCGCCCGGGGCGCGCTGGCAAAGGAACTGGGGGGCACCAACACCGCATTGGGCCTCGTGACGTTGTCATTCGGGGCCACATCGCTGCTGTGCACCCCGATGGGCGGGGTGATCGCCGACCGCTTCCCCAAGCGCCGGGTCATGGTGGCATCCACCGGCCTGCTGGCGTTTTCCTCGGCCTGGCTCGGCGTCACCGAGCTCCTCGACATCACCGAGTTCTGGATGCTGATCGTCGTGTCGGCCATCCAGGCGGTGGCCTTTGCCCTGCTGGTTCCATCGAGAATGGCCTACACCGTGGAACTGGTCGGCCCCGGCCTGATCCCGAATGCGGTGGCGCTGTCGCAGGTCTCGATGAACTTCAACCGGGTCCTCGGTCCGGCGGTGGCCGGGGCAATGCTCGGCGTGAGCACCCTCAGCTACCGGGCCATCTATCTCAGCGCCGCAGTCCTGGCCGTCCTGGCCATGGTCTGCTTCTCCTTCCTGGCCCCTGGCAACCCTGACCCGAACCGTCAAAAGCGGGCCCCGCTGGCGGAGATGATCGAAGGTCTGGAGTACGCCAGGTCGAGCACCACGATCCGGTTGGTGATGGTGCTCGCCATCGCCATCACCATGGTCGGCTTTCCCTACGTGGCCTTCCTCCCCAGCGTGTCGGAGGACTTCTTCGATGCCGGGGCCGCCGGCTACGCGCGGTTGTCGCTGGTCGGGGCGCTCGGAGGCCTGGTGGCCGGTCTCTCGATCGCAAGGTCGTCGCTGGCCCAGGGCCGGCGGATCCAGTTCATGTCGGCGGTGGGCATCGGGGTGAGCCTGATCTTCCTCGGCTGGGCCCCGACCTTCGTCATCGCCGGCGTGGCGGCGACGTTCCTGGGGGCGTCCACCGCCGGGTTCCAGTCGATGAACGGCACTATGGCCCTGAGTGCGGCCGATCCCTCACTCCACGGCCGGGTCCAGTCATTGCTGGGCCTCGGCTTCAGCGCCTTCGGCCTGGCCTCCCTGCCACTGGGCATCCTGGCCGACGCCATTGGACTGCGGATCACGTTGGCCCTGATGGGCGTTGTGGTCATCGCCATTGCCGTCTCGGTTCAACTGGTGTGGATCAACACCGATCGTCGGGAGGCCGCCGAGGCCACCGCCGGCTGAAGCCCTGGCGTCGCCGATCACACTCGGAATCGATTACTCGGTGGCGGTGGTGTCGGCGCCGTAGGTGTCGAGGTAGGCCCGCATCGAGGCTTCGAGGTCGGGGGCGAGGTCGACCGATGCCATGATCTCGTGGACATCGACGATGGCGAAGGTCGGCATCGAGAACTCCTCGCCCACCGCCTGCAGCGCCGATCGCCGATCAAGGCCACGCTCGCAACGGTCGACCGAGACCACCAGCCCGGCCAGGGTGATGTCGGCGGTTGCCCGCAGCAGCGGCACCGATTCCCGGATTGCGGTGCCGGCGGTGGTGATGTCCTCCACGATCAGCACCCGATCGCCGTCGGCCAGCCGATGTCCGACCATCATCCCACCCTCGCCGTGGTCCTTCTCCTCTTTTCGGTTGAAGCAGTAGGCCACGTCGTGACCCATCTCCGACAATGCGATGGAGGTGGAAACGGCCAGCGGGATGCCCTTGTAGGCCGGTCCGAACAGCACGTCGACGGCTGGGCCGATCTCCTCGAGGATGGCCTCGGCGTAGTGGCGGCCCAGCCGGCGGATGTGATCGCCGGTTCGGTAGAGCCCGGTGTTGATGAAATACGGCGTGGCCCGGCCGCTCTTGGTGACGAAGTCGCCGAAGGTCAGCACCCCGGCCTCGGTCATCAGCTCGATGAACTTCTGTTTGTGGACCGAAACCATACGGCCGCCAACCCTACCGAACGTAACCCACGAGCGGTCGAGCGAGCGCCGCGGCGAGGTCGAGCCGGGCGGCGACGAATGACGGCCCGGCCGCTCAACACCAACCGATTCGGGCCGATCAAGGAGCAATGTCAGTCCTGAACGGCACCGCCGGTCCCGCCACCCTGATCGGCCGCTCCCTGACGACGGCCATCGTCGCTCCCCTGTTGTTGTTCGGTTGCGCCAAGGACGCCCCCGACGCGGCCGCCACGATCGGAAGCGAGGCGGTCCCCGCCGANNTGCCGGACAACCAGCCCGAGCCGAACAACCGGTCCGAGCAGGACGCCACAAGCGAGGGAGGCGAACCTCCGGCTCCGGGGACCGACATCGACATCGGCGACCTGCCGAGCTTCGCCGCCATCGACGCCCTGCTGGCCGATTTCAGCGTCTGCCTCAACGAGGCCGGCGTCTCGGCGCCCACCGTCAGCCTGGAGGACATCCTGGCCAAGGTCCCCGACCTGCCCATCGACGCCGGCCGGGACGCCACCTTCAGCCACTTCTACGGTCTCGACGCATCGGACCCCCCGGTCGAAGCAGCGCTTGTCGCCTGCAACCACCTGTTCGACGACCCTGCGGTCTCGGGGTTCATCCCCGCCCCGTAGCGACAACGACCGGCGACGCCGATTGCCCGACCCTGTAGGCTGATCCGACCAGATCGGACTACCAGGAGGCCAACGATGCCGGACGGACCGAAGATCACAAGTCGACCCGGTGGACCGCTGATGGTCACCGGCGGCCTTCCGGTGGTCCGAAAACGGCCGGTTCACTCCGAACACGGCGAGCCGATGACCTGGCAGACCTC
Source organism: uncultured Acidimicrobiaceae bacterium (assembly GCA_947259095.1). GTDB lineage: Bacteria > Actinomycetota > Acidimicrobiia > Acidimicrobiales > SZUA-35 > JAHELU01. The sequence continues at coordinate 170,681 of CAMYLA010000013.1, forward strand.
GGAGCCGTTGACCGACAAGAACACCTACGCCCTGTGCCGCTGCGGCCAGTCGGCCAACAAGCCGTTCTGCGACGGGGCCCACAGCGCGGCCGAGTTCGAGGGCACCGACACCGCCGATGCCTCGACCTACGGCCAACGGGCCAAGGCCCTGGGCGGAACCGGCCTCACGGTGAGCGATGACCGGTCGATCTGCGTCCACGCCGGCTTCTGCGGCACCAGGGTCACCAACGTCTGGAAGCAGGTCGCCGAAACCGGCGACACCTCGGTGCGGATGGCGGTGATCAACGAGATCGAGAAGTGCCCGTCCGGGGCGCTCACCTACCGGTTGGACGGCGACGATGCCGACACCGAACCCGATCTGCCGGCCCAGGTCGGCGTGATCGAGGACGGGCCGCTGTGGGTCTCCGGTGGCGCCACGGTGACCACGGCCGGTGGCGTCGAGTTGGAGCCCCGGGAGCGGGTCACGCTGTGTCGTTGTGGGGCATCGGCCAACAAGCCCCTGTGCGACGGTTCCCACAAGGAAGCGGGCTTCCAGGACGGCTGACCACCCCGATCCCTCGATCCCCGATCAGTCGTCGGTCGAGGGACGTCGCCGCAGCCGCTTGTCCTGACTCCGGCCCCGCTTCTGTTTGAGGCGGCGCTCCCTGGCCCCCCGGGATGGCTTGGTCGGCCGCCTCGGCTTCTCCACCACCAACGCCTCCCGGACCCGAGCCGCCAATCGGCGCTCGGCGATCTCCCGGTTTCTCGACTGGGATCGCTCATCGTCGGCAACCACCGAAACGGTGGCCCCGAGCTTGTCACCAAGCCGCTGTCGCCGGCGGTCGCTCAGCGACGGCGAACCGGTGATGTCCCACACCAACTCGACCCGGGTGTTTGCCCGGTTGGCGTGCTGGCCTCCGGGTCCTCCCGAGGGGCTGAACCGCCACTCCAACTCGGCGTCGGGGATGGTCAGCTGATCGTTGACGACGATGGCCATCTCAACACCGAACCGGGCGGCGTCAGCTGATGAGGCGTATGGACAGCGGGTACCGGTAGTACTCGCCCTTGTTGGCAGCCACGGCGGCCAGGATGGGGAACAGGATCTGCAGGACCAGCAGCACCGGAATCAGCAGGAAGCCGATCAGGATGATCATGGCCAGCAGGGCACCGGTCCAGTAGATGAACATGCTGATCTGGAAGTTCAGGGCCTCTTTGCCGTGATAATCGACGAACGCCGACTGGTCTCGTTTTATCAGCCAGACGATCAGGGGCCCGACGAATCCCGAGACGAGGCTGAGCAGGTGGATCAGCATCGACATCGACCGGTCGTCAGCGGTGATGGTGCCCGGCGGAGCCGGGGCGCCGGCAACGGCCGGTGCGGGGCCGGCCCAGTTCATGGGCTGGGCAGCAGCCTGGGGAGGTGAGCCGGGCATCGGCTGGGAGCCTGGGATCTGGCCCTCCGCCGGCTGTCCCGCCGGGGTGCCGTCGACCCAGGGGGCCGGTGCGTTCTCGGGCCGGGCCGGGTCGGGACCCGCTGCCGGCCCCGACGTAGACTGGCCCTGTACCCCTTTTCGGCAGCAGAACCGGCCCGCCAATGAGCAATGACGAGATCATCCCACTGAACCCTGGCGAGGTGCTTCGTAGGGCCATCGAGCTCGACCAGGATCCGGTTGTCGAATCGCATCGCTTGGCGTTGGATCGCCACACCCTGTCCGACATCGCAGATGAGCTCGGCGTGTCACCGGGGGCGTTGGCCGAGGCCATCGCCGGCGGGCAGGCCGGGGTCCCGACCGAGCGCACCCTCATCGATCGGCTGGTCGGGCCACGCTGGGTGTGGTCGAGTCGAACCGTGGCCGCCGGTGATGAGCAGACCAGGCAGCGTCTGGTGGAGTGGTTGTCGGTGACCCATGGTCTCCGACCCCGGGTCCGCCACGACGGCGTGATCGTGGCCAGGAAACGCCGAGACCTGGCCGGCAAGCTGGGGTCGAGTCTGCGGCGGGTGCAGGGTCTTGGTGAGTTGAGCACGGTCACCCGGGTCCAGGCCGCAGCGGTGGTGTCCGAGAAGGAGTCCGACGGGGCCAGCAGCCTGCTGTGCCTGGCGGCCGACGTCTCGGCCCAACGCAAGGAGGCGATCGTCGGCGGCTCGGCTGCTGCGGTCGGTACCGCCGTTGTGTTGGTGGCCGTTGCGGTGGCGACCGCTCCCGTGGCCCTGGTCGGGCTCCCGGTCTCGGCCGGGGTCGGTGCGGTGGTGGCCCGCAGATCCCACCGGGCCACCGTGGAACGGATGACCGACACCGTCGAGGACACCGTCGACGGCGTGGCCCGAGGCGAGGCTCCCCAGGGCCCCCTCGGCGGGCTCACCCGAAGGTTGAAGCCCTCCCGCAAGCCCGACAAAGACGCCGAGGCCGACGAACCGTAGCCCGCGTTCCGCAGAGCGGCGGGCCGGCGCTATCGGGGGCCGGCCGGCGCACCGCGGAGCAGCCGACCGGGCCGGAGGCCGGTCGGCCGACCATCGGCGGAGACCTCGACCCCGGACACGAAGGTGTGGTCGTAGCCTCGACTTCGCTGGACCAGCCGCTTGCCGCCGGCGGGCAGATCGTAGGCGACCCTCGGCGTGGCCACCGACAGCCTGTCGAAGTCCACGATATTGAGGTCGGCCCTGTACCCCGGAGCCAGGACACCCCGGTCGGCCAGCCCATAGGCCACTGCGGTGTCCCTGGTCTGCTTGCGAACCAGCCGTTCCAGCGGGATCCGCTCACCCCGGCTGCGATCCCGGGCCCAGTGCGACAGCAGGTACGTTGGGTAGCTGGCGTCGCAGATGGTGGCGACGTGGGCCCCGCCGTCGCCGAGGCCACAGATCGTGTGCTCGTCGACCAGCATCTCCCGGATCACGTCGAGGTTGCCTTCGGCATAGTTCTCGAACGGGTACAGCAGCACGGTCTCGCCGTCATCGGCGGTGAGCAGGTCGAGCGCCAGCTCCCATGGTGAGCCTCCGGCCCGTTCGGCCCTGGCCGCGATGCTGTCGGCCGGGTCCGGCTCGTAGTTCGGCGGGGTGCCGAGCTCGAAGGTTCGGCCGAGAGCGTAGCCGATCCACCTGGTGAAGCCGTCGTCTGGCCGGTCGGTGAGGATGGCCGATCGCAGCGCTTCGTCGCCCCGGATCCTGGCCGCACGCTCGGCCAACCGCAGCTGGCTGATCGACTGGTAGGAGGGGCTGTTGGCGAACGGGTGCACGCTGGTGTCGAGGCCCATCATGATGCCGATCGGCCGACAGCCGACCTGGCCGGTCATGGTCAGCCCCTCCCGGTTGGCCCGGTGGATGCCGGCCAGCGTCCGGCGCCACCGATCGGGGTCCTGGTCGATCTGGAGCAGTAACACCGACACCGGGCGTCCCGACAGCCTTGCCATCTCGGCCAGGACCTCGACCTCGCCCTCGCCGAAGTCGCTGTTGCACTGGATCATGCCTTTGCCGACACGACCCATGGCGTTGGCGATGCCCGCCAGTTCCGGTTCCGCCGCCGACAGGCTCGGTGTTGCGCTGCCGTCGGCCGCCTTGTGCTTGGTGGTCCGCGACGTCGAGAAACCGAGCGCCCCGGCCTCCAGGGCCGAGGCCACCGCATCGGCCATGCGCTCGATCTCGGCGGCGGTGGGGCTTTCGGTGTGGTCGGCCCCCCGCTCCCCCATCACGAAGAAACGCAGTGCGCCGTGAGGGATCTGGGTTCCGATGTCCATGATCCGAGGGGTCGTGTCGAGCTCGTCGAGGTACTCCTCGAAACTGGACCAGGTGAAGTCGATTCCCTCGGCCAGGACCGTGCCGGGGATGTCCTCCACGCCTTCCATCAGATTGATCAGGTAGTCCTGGCTGCCCGGTCGCAGGGGGGCGAATCCCACACCGCAGTTGCCGAACACCGTGGTGGTCACACCGTGCCAGGATGACGGGGTGAGCTCGGGATCCCAGGTGGCCTGGCCGTCGTAGTGGGTGTGGATGTCGACCCAGCCCGGCAACACCAACCGGCCATCGGCCTCGATCTCCCGGGAGCCGGTGCCAACATCGGCACCGACGGCCGAGATCTTGCCGTCGGTCACAGCGACATCGCCATTGACCGGTGGGGCCCCGGTGCCGTCGACGATCGATCCTCCGCGAATGACCAGGTCGTGCATGGCTGTGTCCTCCTGTGAGCGATCGGCTGAGCGTCGATCGTGCCCGCCGACATCGGCGCCGCAGGCCGTCGACCGGACCCGGTGGCCCGGCTTGCCAACGACGTTAGCCAACCGCGGGGCTGGGCTGGAAACGCCGCCGCCCGATGGGACCGCCACCACACCCGTTGTCGATCACCGGTTCGGCCAACGGCAGCAGGCTCAGCTCCTGGCCGCTTTGAGATCTTTGACCCTGCGAGCCCGGACGATGGGATCGAGTTCGACCTTCCGGAGCCGGATGCTGGCTGGGGTCACCTCGACACACTCGTCATCGGCGATGAACTCCAGTGCCTGCTCCAGCGACAGGATCCTCGGCGGGGTGAGTCTCACGGTCTGGTCGGCGGCGGCGGCCCGGTGGTTGGTGAGCTGTTTCTCCTTGCAGACATTGACGTCCATGTCCTCGGAGCGGCTGTTCTCGCCAACGATCATGCCGCAGTAGACCTCGGTGGTCGGCCTGACCAGCATCTCGGCCCGTTCCTGGAGACCGATCAAGGCGTAGGCGGTGACGGGGCCGCGCCTGTCGGCCACGACCGAGCCGGTGCGCCGGGTCCTGAGTTCGCCGAACCAGGGTTCGAAGCCGTCGAAGCTCTGATTGAGCACGCCCGAGCCCCGAGTTTCCGTGAGGAATTCGGTCCGGAAGCCGATGAGGCCCCGGGCCGGGACCAGGTAGTCGAGGCGGACCCAGCCGGTGCCGTGGTTGACCATGTTCTCCAGCCGTCCCTTGCGGGTGGCCAGGAGTTGGGTCACGGCACCGAGATGTTCCTCGGGAACGTCGATGGTGACCCGCTCCACCGGCTCGTGGAGGGTGCCGTCGATCTGCCGGGTCACGACCTGGGGCTTGCCGACGGTGAGCTCGAACCCCTCCCGCCGCATCTGTTCCACCAGCACCGCCAGTTGCAGCTCGCCCCGGGCCTGGACCTCCACGGTGCCGGCCGGGTAGCCGGCGTCCGGTCGGTCGAGGTTGGCGATCCTAAGGCTGACGTTGCCGATCAGTTCGGCGTCGAGCCGGGACTTGACCAGCCTGGCGGTCAGCTTGTCTCCCTCGTTCCCGGCCAGGGGGGAGCTGTTGGTGCCGATGGTCATCGACAGCGCCGGTTCGTCGACCTCGATGACCGGCAGCGGCCGGGGATCTTCGGGGTCGACCAGCGTCTCACCGATCATGATGTCGTCGATGCCGGCCACCGCAACCAGATCGCCCGGTCCGGCGGCGTCTGCGGGCACCCGGTCCAACTGCTCGGTGAGAAACAGCTCTGCCAGCTTCACCCGCTGGACCTTGCCATCGACCCGGCTCAGCGACACGGACTGGCCCCGCCGAAGCGTGCCGTTGACCACCCGGCACAGCGCCAGACGGCCGACATAGGGATCGGCGTCGATGTTGGTGACCCACGCCTGGAGGGGGTGACCCTCCTGGTAGGCCGGCGCCGGGATGTGCTCGACCAGCAGCTTGAACAGTGGTTCGAGATCGGTACCCGGTGTGCTGGCATCGAGGGAGGCCCAGCCGTCGCGGGCCGCGCAGTAGACGATCGGGAAGTCGATCTGGTCGTCTCGGGCGTCGATGTCGAGGAACAACTCGTAGACCTCGTCGACCACCGCATCGATCCGGGCGTCCGGCCGGTCGACCTTGTTGATGACCAGGATGACCGGCAGATCGCGGGCCAGGGCCTTGCGGAGGACGAACCGGGTCTGGGGCAGCGGGCCCTCGGCCGCATCGACCAGCAACACCACACCATCGACCATGGTCAGCGCCCGCTCCACCTCACCGCCGAAGTCGGCGTGACCAGGCGTGTCGACCACGTTGATCGTGGTTCCCGACCAGGTGACCGAGGTGTTCTTGGCCAGGATGGTGATGCCCTTTTCGCGTTCCAGGTCGCCGGAGTCCATGACCCGATCGGTCAGTTCCTGGTGGGCCCCGAAGGCGCCGGTCTGGCGTAGCATGGCGTCGACGAGGGTGGTCTTGCCGTGATCGACGTGGGCAACGATCGCCACGTTTCGCAGGTCGTTGCGGACCCCGAGCGGCAGGTTGTCCGCGGCATGGCCGGACGACGTTGATTCAGGCGCTGAGCCCGACTGGTTGGTCATGATCCCTCGAGACGACGGGTTGGACTCGGCTGTACCAATCCAGGCTATCGGCCAACCGGGGCCCGGCCTTACGGCTCAAGGGAGAACCGCGCCGGCGCGGCCACCCGATTGGAGCATGCGGCGTCGGCCGATTGCGGTTTCCGTTCGATGCGAAACCGACCGCCCGGGCCCCGGGTCGATTTCTAGCTCTCGGCCTGGGTGGCCGATCCGTTGTACTCGCCGGCCAGCAGCTTGGTGAGCGTCGACATCGCCGCAGCCTTGCTGCTGTAGCCCTGGCCGCCATCGGTGGCCACGACCTGACCGTTCGAGGCCTTGACCCGGAACGCCCACTTTCCGTCCTTGCGCTTGTAGTACTCGCCACTTCCAGCCATTACGTGCCCTTTCGGTCGGATCACGGCGCGTTGCCCTGATTCCCAGCGATCAGCACTGTAGTGCGTGGCCACAGGGCGCCGACGGCAAAGCGACGAGGAGAACGGCCTGCCGATGTTGTGATGGAATCGGCGATCGACGCGCTTGTTGTGGTGAGTGTCGAATTCGACGCTCGAACGCCGAGGCTCTGCCCCGGCGAATCGGAACTGCGCTCCGCTCCGTTAGGGGAAGCTTCTCAGCCGTTGACGTGAGAAGGGCTTCTCAGCCGTTGACGTGAGAAGGGCTTCTCAGCCGTTGACTGAGAAGCTGGACTCTTGGTTGATCTCGCGGTTCCGGCTGAACGAACCGAGGTGCAGTTCCAGGCCGGTGTAGCGACCGGGCACCACCAGTGGTTCGGCGTCGTGGTCGTGGCCGGCTTCCACCGCCTCGATCAGCTCGGCCATGCAGTGGGCCGCCACCCCGGCGTTCTTGTACTGGTTGCCGCTGGTCCCGATGGCCACGTAGAAGCCTCCGAGGTCGGTCTTGTCGTAGATCGGGATCCAGTCGTCGGCCACGTCGTAGAGATCGACGACGCCCCGCCGCTGGTTCGGCACGCCGAGGTCCGGCATCCGCCTGGCCAGCCGCAACACCTGGGCCTCCCATTGGGCCGGGGTGATCTGCCGTTCGAAGTGATCTGGATCCTCGACCCACTCCCGGGGGTCGCAGGCCGGATCCTCGGAGCCGATGAGGATGTTGTCTCCCGCCTCCGGTCTGATGTAGATGCCGGTGTCGCCGTCCTGGACGTGGCAGCCGGTGGCCTCGTAGTTCACTCCCGGCGGGGATGCGACATGGTGCACCTCGTGTCGCAGCGCCCTGGTGTTGATCTTCATCGTGCCGTCGAGTCCGGCCATCCGGTTCACGACAAAACTGTGTGGTCCGGCCACGTTGACCACCACCGGTGCGGTCAGCGTCTCGACCACGGGCTCGCCGCCATCGGCGTCGGTCCCGGACGGCCGGACCGACAGGCCGGTGACCCGGCCCTGGTCGGTGGTGACGGCGGTGACCTCGGTGGCGAACCGGAACCGACCGCCGACCGCTTCGGCCGCCCGCTGCAGGTTGTGAGCCGACAGTTGGGGGTCGCTGATGTAGCCCGACTGCCCGGTCCACACCGCCCCCAGCAGTGTTCCGGTCGGTTCGGCCCAGAAGCCGTCGTCGTCCGGTCGCTTCGGGGGGCCGAACATCGATCCGTCGAACGCCGGGAACCGCTCCGCCAACTGCTCGAGCGACCAGTCCTCGAACGGGATCCCGAGCTCGGTCAGCAACGGGATGACCTTCTCATGGTGGCCGCCGTCTGGCTTCTTGAGCAGGGCGGTGCCGCACTGGATGAACCGAGCCAGCCCTCGCTCGTCGACCTCGCCGCCCAGATATTGGGCCCAGTTCGACCAGTAGTGCTGCCCTTCCCAGGACATCGCAACCCCGTCGTAGGTCGAGTAGCTGAAGCGGATGATGGCGCAACTGTTGCTGGTCGAGCCGTAGCCGGCGGCCGGCAACTTGTCGATGTTGAGCGTTCGCCGACCCCGCCGGGCCAGCTCGTAGCCGACCGCGGCACCGATCACCCCGGCCCCGATGATGATGGCGTCATAGGCGGGCTCGCCGTGGTCGGTCCCGTTTCCTGTCGTCATCACCGTCAACTCCTCATCCGTTCGCCGTGGCGGTCCCACAGGCAGCCGTCGACCAGGGTCGCCCGCCGGCGGACCCCGACGATCTCGATCTCGAACTGGCCTTGGTCGTGCTCCAATGCCGCCGGTACATAGCCCAACGCCACCGACGCTTCGCTGTGGTGGGCGTAGCCACCGGAGGTGACCCAGCCGACGACGTCGCCGTCGTGCCAGATCGGTTCGTCGCCGATCACGTCGAGCGCAGCCTGGCCCCGGCCGGGATCACCGGTCTCGACGGTGAAGGTCAGCAGCCGGCGTTCTGGACCGTCGGCCGATCCGGCCGCAGCGGCCAGTGCGTCGCGGCCGATGAAGTCCTTGTCGAGCTTGACGAACCGCCCGAGACCGGCCTCGAACGGGTCGTAGATCGGCCGGTACTCCCTGGCCCACGAACCGAAGCTCTTGTCGAGCCGTAACGAGTTGAGGGCGGTGAGTCCGAACAGGCTGAGCCCCAGATCCGCACCTTCGGCTCGGAGCAGATCGAACACCGCACGCTGGTAGGAGGCCGGCATCCAGAACTCGTAGCCCAGGTCGCCGGTGAAGGTGACCCGCCCGCACCACACCGCCACGTTGCCAAGGTCCAGCGGCCGGAAGTCCATGAACCGGAACGCCTCGGCCGACACGTCCACGCCGGTGACCCGCTCCAGCAACTCCCTCGAACGGGGGCCGGCGATGGAGAGCCCGCAGGTCTCCCACCCCAACGTCGAGTACCGGACCGAACCAGGACCAGCGCCGGGACCGGCCAACGAACCGGTCTGCAGCTGGTGATCGAACCAGCGCTCGTAGTAGCGCTGGGCGACCCCGGACCCGAAGACCACGAACCGTTCACCATCGGACACGTTCTGGGTCGCCCCGCCGGTGGCCGCCCCCCAGGGGCCACCGGCCAGACCGTCGGTCGGGCCGAGGCAGGCCACGGTGAGGTCGCCGATGAGCTTGCCGCCGTGATGGACCATCGGAGCCAGGGCCATCCGCCCGGGCTTCGGCACGGTGTTGGTGAACAGCCGGTCGAGGAAGCTCCGAGCCCCCGGGCCGGAGAACGAGAACTTGGAGAAGCCGGTGGTCTCCATCATGGCCACCCCCGACCGCACCGCCCGGACCTCATCGCCAACCGGTCCCCAGGCGTTGGACCGGCCGAAGGTCACGTCCTCGGTCGGCTCCAGACCGGGACGCTGGAACCACAGTGCGCTCTCCAGGCCGAACGAGTGGTCCCACACCGCGTTCTCCGCCACCAGACGGTCGTGGATCGGCGAGGTCTGCAACGGCCGACCGGCCGGGAGCACCTCGTTCGGGAACTGGATCCGGAACCGGCGGGAGTAGTTCTCCCGAACCTTGTCGTTTGTGTAGCCGAGCGAGGCGTAGTCGCCGAACCGGGCAACGTCCATACCCCAGACGTCGAACCCGGGGTCTCCCTCGGTCATCCAGTTGGCCAGGGCCAGGCCGACACCCCCACCCTGGGACAGACCGGCCATGACCGCGCAGGCGCTCCAGAAACCGGGAAGCCCTCGGATCGGGCCGAGCAACGGATTGCCGTCGGGGGCGAAGGTGAACGGCCCGTTGATGACCTGTTTGATGCCGGCCTCGGCGAACACCGGGAAGTGTTTGAAGCCGACGTCCAGCGATTCGGCGATCCGCTCCAGATCCGGTTCCAGCAGCCTCATCCCGAAATCCCAGGGCGTCTCGACCGGCGACCACGGCTTGCCCCTTTTTTCGTAGGTGCCGAGCAGCAAACCCCCCGCTTCCTGTCGCATGTAGATCTCGCCGCCGAAGTCGATGCAGTGCAGCACCTCGCCGTGTTCGGCGTTGTACTCGGCAACGGCCGCGATGTCCTCGGTCAGCAGGTACATGTGCTCCATGGCCAGCAGCGGCAGCTCCAGGCCCACCATCCGCCCGACCTCCCGGGCCCACAGCCCGCCGGCGTTGACGACGTGTTCGGCGCTGATGGTGGCCAGCACGTCGCCCCCACCGGCCCCGGCGCCGGTCCGAGGATCGTGGACCTCGAGCAGGTAGCGGGTGTCGGCGCCCCGGCCGGTTCTGGTGATGTTTCGAACCCAGGCGTTGCGGTGGATCTCGGCCCCGTTGTTCCTGGCGCACTGGGCGTAGGCGTGGGTGACCCCGGACGGGTCGACGTGGCCCTCATGGGCGTCGTACATGGCGCCGACGAAGTACTGCTCCTCCAGCAGCGGCATGAGCCGCTTGGCCTCGGCGACCGAGATCAGCTCGGTCTCCATCCCCAGGTAGCGGCCCCTGGCATGGGCCATCCGCAGCCAGTCCAGACGCTCCTCGGTGTCGGCCAGCATGACCCCGCCGGTGAGGTGGATGCCGCAGTCACGGCCGGATTCACGCTCGATCTCCCGGTACAGCTCGATCGTGTACTGCTGGAGCTTGGCCACGTTCGGGTCACCGTTGAGGGTGTGCATCCCTCCCGCCGAGTGCCAGGTCGAGCCTGCGGTCAGTTCGGTCCGCTCCAGCAGCACCACATCGGTCCAGCCGTTCTTGGTCAGGTGATAGGCAACACTGGCGCCGACGACGCCACCCCCGACCACCACCACCTGTGCTTGGGTCTTCATCCAGCTCTCTCATCCTTCGACGGCGCTCCGTCGCTCGCGGTCATCGATCGGCGACGATCGACGGCGGTCAGTAGTCGGTTGGGACGCCACCCTCCTCGATCCGGTGGGCCACGAACGCATCGAGCTCGGCCAGCACCTCCGGAGCCATCGGCGGCCGGCGGTAGTCGGCCAGCAGCGCCGGAACCAGGTCGGCCGCTCTGGCCTCGGCGGTCGGTGAGCCGGCCTCCTGCCAGCTCTCGAAATTGCGCCAATCCGAAACCATCGGGGTGAAGAAGGCGTTGCGGTATCGATCCTGGGTGTGCTGCACCCCGAAGAAGTGGCCACCGGGGCCGACCTCGGCGATGGTCTCGACCGCCAGGGTCGCATCGTCGACCACCAGCGGCTGGAGGAACGACGCCATCATCTGCAACAGGTCGGCGTCGAGCACCATCTTCTCGAACGAGGCCCGCAGGCCCCCCTCCATCCAGCCCGCCCCGTGGAACACCAGATTGGCCCCGCCCATCAACGCCCCCCACAACGAGAAGGCGGACTCGTAGCCGGCCTGGGCGTCGATCGCATTGGCGGCGTTGACGTTGGACGACCGGTATGGCAAGCGGTAGCGGCGGGCCAGTTGACCGCCCAGCATGGCCGAGCGGATGAACTCCGGCGTGCCGAACGCCGGCGACCCGGACCGCATGTCGACGTTGGAGGTGAACCCACCGTAGACCACCGGCGCCCCCCGCCGGACAACCTGACCAAGGGCGATGGCGGCCAAGGCCTCGGCGTTCTGCTGGGTCACCGCCCCGGCGATGGTGATGGGGGCCATGGCCCCGGCCAGGGTGAACGGGGTGATGATGCAGGCCTGGTTGCGGCCGGCGTACTCGATGATGCCCTGAGCCATGGGATCGTCGAGCCGGAGCGGCGAGGAGGTGTTGATGATGGTGGTGATCGAGGTCTCTCGATCCAGCTGTTCATCGGAGACCCGACGGGCGATACGGGTCATCTCGAGGCAGTCCCGGTTTCGTTGCGAGCCGAGACTGTAGGCGTTGACCGCCTTGTCGCTCAACGTCAGCAGGTCGTAGGTGGCCAGCAGATGGCGGATCGACGGATGGAGGTCGGCCGGCTCCACCGGATAGCCGCCGTGGATCTGGATCGCACTCAGGTGCTGGCTCAGCCGGACCAGGTTCTGGAAGTCGTGGCGATTCCCGGCCCGGCGACCGTTGCCGACGTCTGAGACGTTCGGCGGGCTGGCAACCGCGCTGAACACCACATGATCGCCCCCCACGACCACATCGTGTTCGGGGTTCCTGGCGTGGAGGACGAACTGCTCGGGGGCGGCGGCAACAAAATCCAGCACCATCTCCGGGTCGAAGCGAACCCGATCACCGGTGACCACCGCGCCCTGGTCAGCGAGCAGTCGCCGGGCCTGGGAGTTCAACACATCGATCCCGGTCTCGGCCAGCACGGTCAAGGAGGCGAGGTGGATGGCCTCCAGCTCGTCGTCGGTGACCGCCCTGGTCGGCTCGAACCACCGGCGGTGGCGGGCGATCGGCGGCTGCTCGACGGCAGCGGACCGCTCCCCGTTCGACCGCCGCAAGCTGACGGCCCGGCCGCCGCTCCGTCGCCCCGGTGCCCGGCGACCGGGCGCAGCGCCGCTCGGCTCGCTCACCACGAACTGTCCCGTTGCCCGACTACCGGTCCCGGCGACAATGCGCCCATGATCATCGGCGCAGCGTACCCCATGATCGCCGAACGGGCCCCGATTCCCGGTGGGCGGAAACCGCTGTCATCGAGCAGCGACCGACCGTCGAGCGGTGAGCCCCCGGCGGACCGGGTGGGGGGACGGCGCTTGGTCGCCTCGTCCGCCATGGCCGATACTTGTCCGGTGACAGAGACCACCAGCACGGTGACCCATTGGGGGCCGTTCCTCATCCAGTCGGACGGCAACACCATCACCTCGGTGGACCGACACCCCACCGATCCCGACCCCTCCCCCATCGGCCAGAACCTCAAGGCGGCCACCGAGCTGCGGATCGAGAAGCCGGCGATTCGGCGATCGTGGCTGGAGGGTGGACCGGGCACCGCCACCGACGGTCGTGGTCGGGAGCCGTTCGTCGAGGTGTCGTGGGACGAGGCCCTCGACCTGGTGGCCGGTGAGTTGGGCCGGGTCAAACGGGATTTCGGCAACCAGGCGATCTACGGCGGGTCCTACGGTTGGGGTTCGGCCGGTCGGTTCCACCAGCCGTCGAACCAGATCTACCGGTTCCTTCGCCAGTACGGCGGCTACACCGACGCCAAGGGCACCTACTCGGCCGCCGCGGCCGAAGCCATCGTGCCCCACCTGCTGGGGCTCAGCTACTACCAGGCCGTTGCCCAGCAGACGTCGTGGTCGGTCATCGCCCGGCACACCGAACTGTTCGTCAGCTTCGGCGGGCTCCGGCTGTCCAACGCCCAGGTCACCTTCGGCGGCTCAGGGCCCCACCACACCGCCGAGTGGCTTCGCAAGTGTGACTCGGTCCAGTTCGTTTCCATCGGTCCGCTCGGCGACGACGACGCCGATTTCGTGAACGGGCGGTGGCAGCCGATCCGACCCGGCACCGACGTGGCCCTGATGGCGGCGTTGATCCACACCCTGATCGCCGACGGAACCACCGACGACCAGTTCCTCGACCACTACACCCACGGCTGGCCGGAGCTGCGGGCCTACCTGACCGGCGAGGAAGACGGGCAGGCCAAGAACGCCGAGTGGGCGGCGGCCATCACCGGCATCGAGCCGAGCCGGATCACCGCCCTGGCCAGGGAGATGGCCGGCAAGCGGACGACGGTGAGCGTCAGCCTCTCGATCCAGCGGGGCGACCACGGCGAGCAGCCATACTGGATGGCGCTGGCGCTGGCCTCGGCACTGGGCCAGGTCGGCCTGCCCGGGGGTGGGCTGGCCGTCGGTTTCGGAGCCAACGGGAATGCCGGAGCCGGCCAGGTCCGCAAGCGCATCCCCGGCATCTCGGTGCCGATGCAGCCGGCCGAGATGCCGGTCATCCCGGTGTCCCGGATCACCGAGCTGCTCAGCGGCCCCGGCCAGGCCTTCCAGTTCAACGGCGTGACCAGCGCCTACCCCGACATCCGGCTGGTGTACTGGATCGGGGGCAACCCGTTCCACCACCACCAGGACCTGAACCGCCTGGTCGAGGCGTGGCAACGACCGGAGACGATCGTGGTTCACGAGCCGTTCTGGAACCCGATGTCGAAGCGGGCCGACATCGTCCTGCCGGCCACCACCCCGCTGGAGCGGAACGATCTCGGCGGTGCCGAGACGGTGCTGGTGGCCATGCAGGCCGCCATCGACCGCCAAGGTGACGCAAAACACGACTACGAGATCTTCGCCGAACTGGCGGGGCGGCTCGGCTTCGGCGACCGATACACCGAGGGGCTGACCGCAGATCAGTGGGTCCGCCGGCTCTACGATCGTTTCCAGCAGGACAACGAGGACGCACCGCCGTTCGACCGGTTCTGGAGCGACGGCTACATCGTCCATGCCGACATGGAGCCGATGGGCGGGTCGGACCAGGTTTTTCTCAGCCGATTCCGGGCCGATCCGGTCGCCAACCCACTGCGGACCCCCTCGGGCCGGATCGAGCTCTACTCCGAGGTGATCGGCGCCTTCGGCTACGACGACTGCCCACCCCATCCGGCCTGGCTGGAACCCTACGAACGACTCGGCACTGCGGCCGCCGAGCGACACCCGCTGCACCTGGTGTCGAATCAACCCCGCAACCGGCTCCACAGCCAGTACGACCACGGTGAGGCCAGTGTGGCCACCAAGGTGGCGGGGGGCAGGGAACCGGCCCGCCTCAACCCCCGGGATGCCGCCGAACGGGGCATCGCAGACGGCGACGTGATCCGCCTGTTCAACGACCGGGGGGCCTGCCTGGCCGGTGCCGTGCTCAGCGATCGGGTGTCGCCGGGGGTGATCCAGCTCTCGACCGGCGCCTGGTACGACCCCGACGAGAACGGCATGTGCAAACACGGCAACCCCAACGTGTTGACCAGGGACAAGGGCACGTCGAGGCTGGCCCAGGGACCTTCGGCCCACACCTGCCTGGTCGAGGTGGAGCGGTTCGAGGGACCGCCACCCCCGGTCACCGCATTCGACCCACCCCGGTTCGTGGGCCGCTCG